>CAXTPR010000003.1:0-207572 GCA_964246235.1 uncultured Acidobacteriaceae bacterium | reverse complement strand
GCGGGACTTAACCCAACATCTCACGACACGAGCTGACGACAGCCATGCAGCACCTATATACAGGTCCCTTGCGGGACGCCGGTATTTCTACCGGATTCCTGTACATTTCGAGCCCAGGTAAGGTTCTTCGCGTTGCGTCGAATTAAACCACATGCTCCACCGCTTGTGCGGGCCCCCGTCAATTCCTTTGAGTTTCAGCCTTGCGACCGTACTCCCCAGGCGGATTGTTTATCGCGTTAGCTTCGACACGGGAGGATTGGGTACCCCCCACATCAAACAATCATCGTTTAGGGCTAGGACTACCAGGGTATCTAATCCTGTTTGCTCCCCTAGCTTTCGTGCATCAGCGTCAGTTATGGTCCAGTGAGCCGCTTTCGCCACAGGTGTTCCTTCCGATATCTACGCATTTCACCGCTACACCGGAAATTCCACTCACCTCTCCCATACTCAAGCCCGACAGTTTTCGATGCAGACTCTGGGTTGAGCCCAGAGATTTCACACCAAACTTATCAAACCGCCTACGCACCCTTTACGCCCAATAATTCCGAACAACGCTTGCCCCCCTCGTATTACCGCGGCTGCTGGCACGAAGTTAGCCGGGGCTTCTTCTCTCGGTACCGTCATTATCTTCCCGATCGAAAGGAGTTTACATCCCAGGGGATTTCATCCTCCACGCGGCGTTGCTGCGTCAGGGTTTCCCCCATTGCGCAAAATTCCCCACTGCTGCCTCCCGTAGGAGTCTGGACCGTGTTTCAGTTCCAGTGTGTCCGTGCGCCCTCTCAGGCCGGATACAGATCATCGTCTTGGTAGGCCATTACCCCACCAACTAACTAATCTGCCGCGAACTCCTCTTCAAGCGCATTGCTGCTTTGACTCGTAAGTGTTATGCGGTATTAGCCCAGGTTTCCCTAGGTTATTCCCCACTCGAAGGTAGATGATTCACGTGTTACTCACCCGTACGCCACTTTACTCAGGCCCGAAAGCCCTTTCTCGTGCGACTTGCATGTGTTAGGCACGCCGCCAGCGTTGATTCTGAGCCAGGATCAAACTCTCGTTTAATCTTGGTTTGCCCGGCACGGTCTAGGACGGAGGTCCGACCGGCCAAGCGCCTCCACTCACTCGAAAGAAGTGGAGGTTAATACTGTGAGAATGACTCAACCAAATATTCGCGTCATCTCACGACTGGCACGTTCAACTATGTTGTCAAAGATCCGGACTGCACACGCACTCGGCGGGCAGTTTTGGATCAAGGACTCAGGCGGCTAGCCTTAGAAAGGCGGCACAACCATGTGTCCTCGAACTTGATGCGCTGTATGAACTGTTGGGAGGCGCCAGGTTTGACTCACCGGCCTCGCTGCAGTGTTTTGCGCGACTTTCCAAGAGTATCGAAGATGCGCTCGCGTGTCAACCCTTCTCCCCAAGTCCTCGTTCGCTCCCGTCCGCAACCGTACCCGTCAGGGCGTGCGTAACCTTCAGAGCGGCGGGCGGGAGAGGCAGCTCGCGGCATCTTCAGCCATACAGCACAGACTTTCAAAACCAACCAGACAATCGGACAAGCGATTGCGGAGCACTTGGCTCCTGTTCTGTAATGCAGTGACTTGGGTTTGGGTGCGGCGCCTGGAACTTTCCCGGACTTATCCGCGATCAAACGCTTGGACTGCGCTCCGGCTTACCATCCACGCTCGATCTAGTACAGTGATCGGCTTCAGCGCGAAGCTTTCTTGCAACGACTTTTCTAGCGTACAGGCTTGAACGAGATCGTGCAAGCCCAACGGATCAGTCTCTTCAACATGTTTGCCACAGCAGCTTCAACAGGTGCCCGCTGCGACTCTTTCGAAGATATCACTTCTGGGGAAACGCAACACGCTCGGGCCGTACGGTCCCGAGACTTCAAGCAGAGGTTGAAGCGGGTGTTAACCATGGTGGTTCCCGCGCACGGCTGTATGGCGGAACCTTGGCCGGCACCGTATTCGAGAAGAAGTGCTGGAACGGATCGGAGTGCCACGCCTATACTGCGAAGATTCTACGATTCTCATGGGAACTCAACAGCCAATCCGCAAGGTCGTCACCCCGGAGATTCCGGACAAGCTGTATTTCCGCATCGGTGATGTCGCCAGACTGTGCGAGGTGCCCACGTATGTGCTGCGCTTCTGGGAGACGGAGTTTCCGCAGCTGAAGCCGAACAAGGGCGGCACTGGACAGCGTCTTTACCGGCGCAGGGATGTGGAACTGGCGCTGCGCATCAAGAGCCTGCTGTACGACCAGGGCTACACCATTCCCGGGGCGCGGCAGGTGTTCAAAAACGAGGCGGCGGCACGGTCGGCTTCGCAGGCTGAGCCTGCGGTGCTGCCTGTTCCGGCAACATCAACCGAGGCAACTTCCCCCGCGCTCGAAGTGCAGGACAGCGGGGCTGTTCTGCGGCAGAGGGTGCGGCTGGGTAATCTGCGCGAAGAAATGGCCGCGCTGCTGGCGATGTTGAGCGAGCCTCCGGCCGGCGAAGCGCCGGCTGCGGAGCGGCAAGCACTGGGCAGGCCAGAGCCGAAGGTGCAGGCCATGCGTCCACGGCTGGTGCTGGAGCCGAGAACGTCGCTGAAACGCGGCATCCCAGAGGGCTTCGGCTCGTCAGGTATGCCCAAGCTGCAGCTGGCGCAGCGCGATTTGTTCGCCGGCGCACCCGCCGATGAGGAATGGCCGGAGCCGCCTCCCGCTTCCTGATGAATCACGGCGCAGAGGATGGCCTCGATCGCTCCCTGAGCCGGCCAGCGCGCGTGCCGCGGCGCAAGGATGAGCCGGGTCCGGTTCACCCCGGGCGCGCTCACTTCTCGCCGGAGCAGCCTGAGCTAGACGCCTCTTCAGTCGATGCAGCGCTTCCCACAGACCAGCGGCTGGTCGCGGTGACGCCGGAAGTGCACGAGGAGCCGGCGTTGCGGGCCGAAGCTGCAAGCCTGGGGGCAACGGCAGGCGCGGGGAGCCAGTCCAGAATGAAAGCACAGAGCGTGGCCTCCGCCACAGCGGTGCTGATGCTGAGTTCGCTGCTTTCCGGTGTGCTGGCGCTCCTGCGGATCAAGTATGTCAATCAACTGTTCGGTGCGGGCGTGGAGCAGGATGCGTACCGCGCGGCCTTCAAGCTGCCGGACCTCCTGAACTACTTTCTGATCGGCGGGGCCGCGTCGATCTCACTGATCACGATCCTGAACCGGTACCGCGAGCGCGGCGATGAAGAGGGCGGCGACCGCGCGCTCAGTGTGATTCTGTGCACGATGCTGGTGGTTCTGGGCGCGGGCGTGCTGCTGGCGGAAGCGTTCGCACCGGGGTATGTGTGGCTGGCCAACAAGGGTTTTCGGAACGACGCGGCGCGGTCAGCGCTGTGCGCCTCACTGACGCGCCTGCTGCTGCCAGCACAGCTGTTCTTCTTTATCGGCAGCGTGATGAGCTCGCGCCTGCAGGTGCGCAAGATCTTCCTGTACCAGGCCGCGACTCCGCTGCTCTACAACGGCGGCATCCTGGCGGGGGCATGGCTGCTGCATGGAACGATGGGCATCTATTCGCTTGCGGTCGGCGTGCTGGCCGGGGTAATCGTGGGTTCAGCGATGCTGAACTCGCTGGGGGCGTGGCGCACCGGGCTGCAGCTGTCTTTGCGAGTGGACTTCAAGGACCGTGCATTTCGCGAGTGGCTGCGGCTCAGTTTGCCGCTGATGATCGGCGTGTCGCTGGTCATGTTCGACGGTATCTTCCTGAACTACTTCGGGTCGTTGCGGGTGGGCGGAATCACGCTGCTGAACAACGCCAAAGACCTGTTCAATGCGCCGTTCAACGTGATTGGACCGGCGGCGGGCGCGGCCTCGCTGCCGTTCTTTGCGTCGCTGTACCAGCAAGGCCGCAGCTGGGATTTTTCCCAGTCGGTGGGCCGGTCGGTGTCGCGGCTGGCTGCGGTGGGCATGTTGGTGAGCGCGTGGATGGTGGCGCTGGGTCCGTGGCTGATGGACCTTTTTCGCGGTGGCCGCTTCCACCGCGGCGACGCCATCGCGACCACCGGACTGTTTCAGGTTCTCGCCGTGACGCTGGCGCTCTGGGCCGTGCAGGGAATTTACGCGCGCGCCTTTTATGCGGCCAGCGATACACGCACGCCGGCCATCGCAGGCACGATCATCGTCATGCTCTCGGCTCCCCTGTACTGGCTGCTCTTCCAGGGTGCGGGCATGCAAGGACTGGCTGTCGCATCGGACGTCGGCATCGCGGTGCAGACCGTGGCGCTGGCGGTGCTGCTGCATCGCAAGCGGCTGGTAAGCCTGCTGCACCTTGAGTTTGGAGAGCTCTCCAAGGCCCTGCTGGCGGCGCTGTTTGCCGGTTGGGCGACGTGGACCGCAGCGCGCAGAATGCCGCTGGTGGAGACGCACACAGGCGATGCGCTGGTGATCGCGGGCGGAACCCTGGCGTGGGCGGTAGCGGCGGGTGTGGTGCTGCTTCTGCTGAGGTCGGAGCTTCCGCGGCAGGTGCTGCGGCGAAGCTGAGCTGGACCTACCCCAGTTTGGCGTCTTCGTACTCTTCGTTCCAGGCAAGCTGGATGGCTTCGAGGAGGCTCTCGTTCGATTTCTGCGGGTCTCCTATGAAGCCGGGCAGCTCGGTGACCCACTTGTGCATATCGGTGAAACGCACGGAGAAGGGCTCCACATCAGGGTGCGTCTCCTGCAGTTGAATGCCGATCTCGAGCACGTCGGTCCAATCGATGTCGCGGGGCATGCAGATCTCCTGAAGAACCAGTGTAGCGGCTGAAGACGAGGGGGAGGATTGCGTCGGTTCCCCGGATCGATCGCCTGCTCCCTTTCGCTCGTCTAAAGCCTGCATGCGCTTGCGCTTCTTACCTGCCTGGGTGGCTGCCGTTCTGCTGATCGCGCTGTCGCCGGGGTGCCCGGCGCAGACGCTGGCACGGCCGGGCTGGGCCGGATCCGCCATGACGGTGGACCCGTGGTGGCGAAACGCCGTGTTCTATCGAATTGCACCGGAGCACTTCCAGGATTCCGATGGCGATGGGGTGGGCGACCTGCGCGGGATCGCGGCTCGGCTGGACTACCTGCAGGCCCTCGGGGTAGACGCGGTGGTACTGCAGCTGCCGTTCGACGAGGACGGCTTCGACGACCTGCTAGCGGAGGCGAGCCGCCGGCATGTGCGTCTGGTGGTGGAGCTGGACGGTAATGCGGGCGCAGCGGTGGCGGGGAGCGGAGACCTGCCAAGCCAGCGCCTGCAGGGGCAGGCACGTCACTGGCTGGCGCGTGGCGCAGGCGGGATCCTGCTACCCGGCAAAGCCGGTACACCTGCCGAGGACGAGGAGCTGCGCCAGGGCGTGCGCCGGGTTGCGGCGCAGTTTCCGGGGGAGCGCGTGGTGATTGCGAGGACGGGAACGGTTCCGGCGAGAATAGTTCCGGGTAGTCCGGCCCACGCAGCCCTTTCTCTGCGGGCCAGCACGCGAGAGCTGCGCGTGGACTCGCCGCAGCTGGGGTTGCAGAGCCTGCTCAAGGGAGTGGGGGGGGCGGGGGGCCTGGATGCGTCTGGCGTGGCTGCGGCCCTGCATCAGCCGGACGCGCACGAGGGTGCTCCCCTGCTGGAATTACGGTCTGCGGCCGCCGGCGGAGCCGCGACTTCGCTGGGGAAAAGTGTGGAGACAGGTGCGGCGCTCCTGCTGACGCAACGCGCGGCCGTGTTGCTGGACTACGGGCAGGAGCTGGGGATGGCAACGCCGCGCCGCATGCCCTGGACGCCGACGAATGTGACGGCCACTCCCGAACCCCCACCGAAGCCTCCACTTGAGCCGGAGAAGCCCTCCACGGAGAGGCTCCCCCCAACAATGCTGGACACGCCGAAGGGAATCGTGTACGGACCATACCGGCCCTACGTCGCTCCGCCACCCAAGCCCAAAGCGGCGGCTGCGCTGCCCGCAAACGGCGATCCGGCGCTGCCCGACCTGGCGACGCTGGCGGGGTTCTCAACCAGGGTGCCGCCAGAGGCCGGAGACAACCAATCCGTCGCGGATGAGGTCAGCCCGGTTCGCAGCGCGGCAGTGCAGGAGCGCGACCCCCACTCCCTGCTGAACCTGTACCGGCGGCTCAGCGCGCTGCACCACGGCAACGCGACGATGCGCAGCGGGGCTCTCCTTGTGGTGCATGCGGATGCGGACACCGTGGTGTGGCTGCGGCAGGCTCCGGCGGCCGCGCGGACCGTGGTGCCTGTGCTGGTGGCAGTGAACTGCGGGGAGCGAGACGTAACGCTTTCTCTGCAGGAAGATTTCGAACGGCTCGGTTTGCGCGCGGAGGTCTTTCGCTCCGCGCTCCCCGGCAGCGCGGCGCCGGGGGTGGTGGACACGGAGCATTTCACGCTGCCGCCGCACAGCGTCTTCGTAGGTGAGCTTGTGCATAGCCGCTGAAGCGGGTCGGTCTGCAGCCTGAACCACCTTCTGGACCAGCACGAGACGACTATGTCGCAGCGTGAAGACCTGCGCACCTGGCTGGGCGATACAGGAACGAACCCGAGGGAGACATCATCACAAAGTTCGATATCGAGGACCGGGAGCCCGGCTGCTGAAACCCCGACTTCATGCATCATCCACTTCACTGCGTGTCCACGGTGATGAAATAACTCGCCAGGCTTCCGCCTTCCGAACCTTCTGGATCTTTCGAATCTTCGCGCACCTTCCCAGCCCGGAGGGCAGCGGATGCATCTCAGCACTACAGCCCGTTTTCCAGCAGACGGAGAGCTTCAGGAGCCATGGCGTGACCCACAAGATTTTCGTCGCCGCCCTCAGCGACGTCGGTTGTGTCCGGACCAACAACGAAGACTCCTTCGGCTACGATCCCGCACACCAGGCCTACGTGGTGTGCGACGGCATGGGCGGCATGGCCGCCGGTGAGGTCGCCAGCCAGATGGCCGTCGGCGCGTTTCTGCAGTCGGTCGCCGCCAGCGACGGCGCTCTATCCGCGGAGAGCGTTCTTGACCAGGCCATTCGCGCCGCCAATGGAGCCGTGCACCAGGCCGGCCAGATGCCTGCTCACAAGGGCATGGGAACCACGCTGGTTGCGGCCTGCGTGCGGGACCTTGAACTGTACGTCGGCAACGTGGGCGACAGCCGGGCTTACCTGATCCAGCACCACCTGTGCACGCAGATCACGATCGATCACTCATACCTGAATGAGCTGATCCGGACCGGCGTCGTCGATGTCAAGGACGCTGCCACAGTGGACATCAGAGGCATGCAGACGGTCATCACGCGAGCTATCGGGGTGGAGCCGACTGTGAACCCGGATTATTTTTCCGTCAGGCTGAGCCCCGGCGATGTGGTGCTGCTGGCCTCGGATGGCCTGACGCGGTATGTGGAACAGAACGAGCTTAGCCTGCTGGTGGGATCGTCCGATCTGGAAGGCTCGGCGCGCAACCTGATCTCGCTGGCGAAGGAGCGGGGCGGCAGCGACAACATCACCACGCTGCTCCTGCAGGTCGCATCCGAAGGTGCGGCAGACGGCGCGGCGAGCCAGCAGCGCCTCGCCTGAGGAAGCTGCGCAACCTCAAGAAGCTTGCGAAGGAGTGTCTTCATCGATTCCACCACACAGGCCGGGCTTATTCTGCTGACCGGCGCCAGCGGCCAGGTAGGCGGCGCGCTGCTACCCCTGTTGCGCCGGTTCGGTGAGGTGATCGCCCCCACGCGAGGCGAGCTGGACCTGAGCGATGCGGACGCCGTGCGGGCGTTTGTCCGGCAGACGGTGCCGCGCTGGATCGTGAACCCGGCAGCCTACACCGCCGTGGACAAGGCGGAGAGCGAGCCGGCGCTGGCGCATACGATCAACGCCGCCGCGCCTGAGGCGCTGGGCGTGGAAGCCGCGCGGCTGGGCGCGCCGGTGATCCACTTCTCCACCGACTACGTGTTCGACGGCAGCGGCACCACACCATGGACCGAGACCGACCCCACCGGACCGCTGGGTGTTTACGGCAACACCAAGCTGGCGGGAGAGCAGGCGCTGGCCGCGACCGGTGCCGCGCATGCCATTCTACGGACCAGCTGGGTCTATGCTCCGCGAGGGAAGAACTTTCTGCTCACGATCCTACGGCTGGCCCGCGAGCGCGAAGAGTTGCGGGTGGTGGCCGACCAGCACGGCGCGCCGACCTCGGCCGGCGATCTGGCTCGGCTGGTGGCTCACATCATCGCGCAGACCGAGGGAATAGCCGCGGCCGAGGGGTGCACGATCGCGGAAGCACTGCGGGGCAGGCAGGGCGTCTACCATGCGGCCAACGCGGGGGAATCGACTTGGTTCGGCTTCGCAGAGGAGTTCGTGGGCCTGGCTTCGAAGGCCGAGCCGGAGCAGCGCTTCGCCAAGCTCGTCCCCATCACCACGGCCGAGTACCCCACCCCGGCGCGGCGGCCCATGAACTCACGGCTGGATTGCACCCGTCTCGCACGAGAATTCGGGTTCACGATGCCGCGCTGGCAGGATGCCGTAACGAACGTGATGACTGAGCATCTGAGCGCTTCAACTTCCTGAGGGCGGCAGTCGAGAGTCCCTCGTCAACGGTGCGGGAGGAACGGCTCCGGCAGCTCCGCTTCCTGCAGCAGCTTGCCTGCAGCGTCCTTCCCGGAGACCGTCGGCTCCCCGATGCTTCGGAGGGGCCACTGGATGGCGAGGGTCGGGTCGTTCCAAAGCACGCTGCGTTCCCCTGCCGGGTTGTAAAAGCGCGTGGCTTTGTAGAGCACGCTGGCGGTCTCGGAAAGCACGAGGAAGCCATGCCCGAAGCCTTCCGGGATCCACAGGAACTCCAGCGTGTCGCCGCTGAGATCGAAGCCCGCCCACTCCCCGAACTGCGGCGAGCCGGGCCGCAGGTCGACGGCGACATCCCAGATCTGGCCGGCGAGGGCGCGGACGAGCTTGCCCTGCGGCTCGCCAAGCTGGTAATGCAGGCCCCGGAGCACACCGCGCCGGCTGAAGCTCTGGTTATCCTGCACGAAGTGGCTGGGCAGGCCGGCGGCAGCGAAGCTGCGGGCGTTGAATACTTCCGCGAACCAGCCGCGGTCGTCGCCCAAAACCTTGGGACGCACCCGCTTCACGCCGTTCAGGGTCGTATCGATCACTTCCATGTTTTGAGCCATCCTCAGGATTTGCGCGGCGCGGCGCAGGAGCTTAGTAGATGACATCGGTGAGCAGGCGCTTGAGGTAGGCGCCATAACTCGCCTTGCCCAGCCTGGCTGCAAGTCTCTGCAGCTGTTCCGCATCGATCCAGCGCTGGCGGAACGCGATCTCTTCCGGGCAGGCGACCTTGAGGTCCTGCCGCTTCTCCAGCGTGGCAATGAAGGTGGAGGCTTCCAGCAGCGAGTCGTGCGTGCCTGTGTCGAGCCAGGCGATGCCGCGACCCAGCACCTCGCAACGCAGCTGGCCGTGGTCCATGTACCAGCGATTCACGTCGGTGATCTCGAGCTCGCCGCGAGGTGAAGGCTTGAGCCCCTCAGCGATGGAGGTGACCTGCCCGTCGTAGAAGTAGATGCCCGTGACGGCGTAGCGCGACTTCGGCTTCTCGGGTTTCTCCTCAAGCGAAACGGCGTTGCGCTCCGCATCGAACTCCACCACGCCGTAGCGTTCGGGGTCGTGCACCGCGTAGGCGAAGATCGTCGCGCCTCCGGTCTGCGCCCGCGCGGCCTTCAGGCTCTTGGCCAGATCGTGCCCGTAGAAGATGTTGTCGCCCAGAGCCAGGCAGCAGCCTTCGCCCGCCAGAAACTCCTTGCCGATCAGGAACGCCTGCGCCAAGCCGTCCGGCGATGCCTGCACCGCGTACCGGATGTTCAGTCCCCACTGCGCGCCGCTGCCCAGAAGCTGCTCGAAGCGCGGCGTATCCTGCGGCGTGGAGATGATCAGGACCTCGCGGATGCCGGCCAGCATCAGCGCCGACAGCGGGTAGTAGATCATCGGCTTGTCATACACCGGGAGCAGTTGCTTGCTCACCGCCTGGGTGACCGGGTGCAGCCGTGTGCCCGAGCCTCCGGCGAGGATGATCCCTTTCACCGCGTCACCGCCTGCTGCTCAGACCGGACCGGCTGCCGGTCCCCGTAGTTGGTGGACACCCAGCGCTGGTAGGCGCCGGAGGTCACCTCTTCCACCCACTCGCGATGCGTGAGGTACCACTCCACCGTCTTGCGCAGCCCGCTATCGAACGTCTCCTGCGCACGCCAGCCTAGCTCGCGCTCCAGCTTGCGCGCATCGATGGCGTAGCGGCGATCGTGGCCGGGACGGTCTGCGACGAAGCGGATCAGGCTGTTGTGCGGCTTGTGTGGTGAGTCCGGCGCCAGCTCATCCAGCAGGGCGCAGATCCGGTGTACAACATCCAGGTTCGCCTGCTGGTTGCCGCCGCCGACGTTGTAGGTCTCGCCCACCACGCCCCTGCCCAGCACGGTTTCGATGGCACGGCAGTGGTCCAGCACATACAGCCAGTCGCGCACCTGCTGACCGTCGCCATAGACAGGCAGCGGCTTGCCGGCGAGCGCATTGTGGATCATCAGCGGCAGCAGCTTCTCGGGAAACTGGAGCGGGCCGTAGTTGTTCGAGCAGTTGGTGATGAGTGCGGGCAAGCCGTAGGTGTGCACCCAGGCGCGGACCAGGTGATCGCTGGCGGCCTTGGAGGCGGCATAGGGCGAATTGGGCGCGAAGGGCGTGTCTTCGTGAAAGGCGGGGGCGTCCGGGGCAAGCGTGCCGTACACCTCGTCGGTGCTGACGTGGAGAAAGCGAAAGCGCTCACGCTCGCTTCCGGCCAAAGTCCGGAAATAGGCAAGCGAGCCATTGAGCAGCTCGAAAGTGCCGTGGATGTTGGTTTTGAGGAACGCCTCCGGGCCGACGATGGACCGGTCCACATGGCTTTCCGCGGCGAAGTTCACCACCGCCCGGGGGCGATGCTCCGCGAGGAGCCGCGCGAGTAGGTCACGGTCGCCGATGTCGCCGCGGACGAAAAGATGATCCGGATGGCCGGCCAGCGAAGCGAGGCTACCGAGGTTACCCGCGTAGGTCAGGGCGTCCAGGTTGACGACCGGACCGCGTCCCGCAGCGATCCAGTTCAGCACAAAGTTCGCGCCGATAAAGCCGGCGCCGCCGGTCACGAGGATGGGAGCACGATGTTCCTGCACGATGTGTGAGCCCCTTCCCTGTGCCGGTGCTGTCTGCTTCGTGATGCTCGTGCATACTACGTCATTCGTCGAACGGGCTTATGGAAGACCGTACCTCTTCTGCCCCACGCTATGGCTGAATTCAATGCCGTTAGTGCGTGTAAATGGCGGCAGAGGTTCCGGCCGCGACGATCTGGCCCGCGCTGACGGCGATGTTCTTGAGATAGCTGTACGGCACGAAGATAATGTCGTCGGGCTTCAACACGAAGTCCGGCTGCTTGCCCTTCTGCATGGCGCTCAGTTGGATGGCCGATTCCATGTAGCCGCCGTTGCTGGTCTTGCGCACCAGGCGTGCCCGTGAAGGAACCGCAGTCGGGGGCGTGCCCCCGGCGAGCGCGAGCGCCTGTAGCGCCGACAAGGTGTTGTCGTTGGTGGCGGCCGCGTACCCGCCCGGCTTGAAGACGTCGCCCAGGATGTACACCACGTAGGTCTTGGGCACGAAAACGGTGTCGCCGGGATAGACCAGCGGCTGGTCCTTCAGCAGGATATCGGCGCGATTGGAGACGAGATACGGAATTTGTTCGCCGGTCGTGCGGCGCTGGATCGTCACCTTGTGGTCCGCAAGCTCGGTCAGACCGCCGGCAAGCGCGAGCGCATCGAGCACGGTGCGCGCCGTGTTGATGGGGAAGGTTCCCGAGTTCTTGACTTGCCCGATCACGGTCACGCCGCGCGCGGCAAATTGCTCCACGCCCACGCTGACATGCGGCGAAAGCATGTAGCTGCCGCTCACCAGGGCCTGCTCGATGACGCGAGCCGCCTGGTCCGGCGTGAGGCCGCGAACCTGCACATTGCCTCCAAGGATGAGCGGGAATCTGCCATCGTCGGTGACGCGTCCGCGCTGATCGAGGTCAGGAGCTTCCAGCACGTGAACGGTCAGCAGATCCCCGCCGCCGATCGTCAGGCTGTCGGGAGAAGAGAGCATCGAGGACTGGGAAGACGGCTGCGAAGAGGGCTGTGACATCGCATTGTCGGGCGCAGCCGCCGACCCGGCGGCTTGCGCGCGGAGCGGCATCGCGATGCCCATACTGGCGCAAAGCCCGGCGCCCAGACCGATGCAAAGCCCGGCACGAAGGACCCGGGCAGGCACGCCACGGGGTTGAAGCAGCTTTCCAGGCACGCTCCGCCCATTCGAGATCACTTCTTGTCCCCTTCCCTGTAGTACTCGCCATAGCGTTTGCCGTAGTAGCCGTAGTACGCCGGGGAGCTGGGCGCGAGGCCATTGAGGACGCCGCCGATGAACGTATGCGAAGCCGTCCCGACGCTGGCGCGCAGGATAGCAAAGGCGCGGTTCAGCACGGTACGCGACGTGAGATCCGCACGGGCCACCATCACGGTGGCATCGGCCAAGCGCGTCAGCACGCGCGCATCCGCAACCGGCAGGATGGGCGGTGAATCGATCACGATGAAATCGTAGACCTTGCGCATCTCGCGGACCAGGTTTTCCATGCTGGTGGAGCCGATCAGCTCGGCGGGAAGGGGGGGAACCGGTCCCGCGAACAGGATGAAGAGCCCGGGCTGCAGCTCCACTGGAATAGGAACCGGAACCGCGCCGCTGGAAAGGATTTCGCTCAACCCGGTGCCCTGCGGCTGCATCTTCAGCTTGGTGAGCATGGTGGGCCTGCGCAGATCGGCCTCCAGTAGCAGCACCTTCTTTTTCTGCTGGGCCAGCGAGGCGCTTAGATTCAGCGAAACAGTGGTCTTGCCCTCGCCGGGGGTGCTGCTCGTAACCAGGATGACCTGAGGAGGCTGGCCGCTGCGGGAAAGAAACAGCGAGGAGCGGACGTTGCGAAGATTCTCGGCAAACTGCGAGTTCGGCTTTTCCGCCACGGTGAGACGCGACAGGCCGCCTGCTTCGAAAGTGGGCAGGATGCCGAGGACGGGAAGGCCGATGGCCTCCAGCTCCTCCATGCCGCGGACCAGGTTGTCGATCGCGTCGAAGGCCAGCGCGGCAACGATGCCCAGAATCAGGCCCAGAATCAGACCGGCCAGCACATAGAGGCGGCGGTTAGGCTGAGACGGCAGGGCCGGGGCGTGGGCGCTGTCCACCACCGTGATATTGGAAGAGTGCAGGCCTTCCAGGATGCCCGCTTCCTTCAGGCGGCGGAGTAGATCCTGGTAGAGCTCCTCGCTCTGCGTCGCCTCTTTCTGCAGGATGGTGTAGGCGATGGTCTTGTCGTTGAGCTTGGCGGCGGCGGCGCGCTGGGTCTCATACGCCTGCCGCGCGCCGGCTTCAGCGGCCTTGGCCACCTTGTAGTCGTTCTCCGCTCGAGTCGCCATGCGCGCGGTTTCCTGCTGCATGGACCGGTCGACAGCCGCAAGCGAAGCCTTTTCTTCGATAAGCCGGGGGTAGCGCGGTCCAAAAATCGAAGAGTCGTGATCGATCTGCTGCTGCAGCGTGGCTTCCTGCGTGCGCAGCGACTGGATGAGCGACAAGCTGTTCGCCACGCCCTGGCTCGCTCCGGCAGCCACCGCGGTGCCGCTGAGCTGCGAGATCATTTCGGCATTGCCGGAGCGAACCACCTGGTCGATCGCTCCCTTGATGACGCGGCTGGCCTGCGTCTGCGACAGCTCGTTGGTCGTCTGCTGGAGCGTATCCAGGGCCGGGCTGTAGAGCACCGGCCGGCCCTGCGCATCGACAGCCCCGACGCCGAACAATCCGGTCGCCTTCTGCTGCGCAACGACCTGGGCCTGCAGGTCCTCGGTTTGCCGGCGCAGGTCGCCCAACTGGTCGCCGAGCCATCGGGACACATCGGCCGTGGCATTGAAGCGGGTTTGGTAGGTGTAGTCGGAAAGCGCGCGCACCAGGTGGTTCACGACGTCCGCGGCCATCTGCGGATCCACGTCGGTGTAGCTCACCTGCAGAAGCCGCGTTCCCGGAACCACGCGCACCTGCAGCCGGGAGTTGAACGTCTTGATCACGGCGTCTCGCCGGAAGCGGGTCTTCTCCAAGGGCACGCTGTCCGGCTCCGGCGGCGGCAGCTTGCGGAACAGCTCCACAATCGTGCTGATCAGGCTCTTGCGCTCGCTGAACTCGGGCTTGTGCTCGAGCTTCATCTCCTGGATGACGCGCAGCGCGAGGCCGTCGGACTCAAGGATGCTGGCTTGCGTCTGGAGGTCGAGGTTGACGGTGAGTGAATCCGTGGCGCCACCGCCGGCGGAGCCCATCATGCTCTCGAGATTCAGGCCGTCGGAGGAGGACTTCTGTATCTGGACGGTGCTGGTAGCCGTATAGCGATGCTTGGTCAGAAACGAGATAGCGACGGAAAGGGCGAAAACAGTGACCGCCACCCCGATCAAAATCTTTCTACGCCGAAGAAGAAGGCGGCCGAAGTCTCGCAGGGTAAATTCTTGGCCAGGCGCCGAAAGCATTCTTTGTACATCCCTTTACACACAAGGTACGGGCTGCCCGACCGTGAAACCCGCTCCCGAAGAGTGCCAGCGACATCGTCCCGAGTATGTGACGATTGTAACGCACGGTGGGTGATACCCTCGGTCGCCGCGTCCCACCGAAGTGGTAGGTTCCGGTGCGATTCCTGGCGCCGCAGCAGCGTTCTCAGGCACAGTCTTTCGGGGTTCCATCACTTCCTGTCTCAGGTTTGTTGCTGTTCGCCAGGACACCCGATTCGGAGTTGCCGCTGCGTGCGCCGGGAAGCGCGTCAGGGGCGAGAGCCGCGGACGCTCATGGTGCCGACGTAAGCGGCCGCCTACTTTCCTGTTGCCTGCAGCTTGTACAGCGTCTCCGCATTGCCGTACAGCACCATGTGCGCGATCTGTTCCGCACGCGCCTGCGAGACTTCGCCATCGCGCAACATGCCGGTCAGCGCCAGGCCCAGTGCCTGCTTCGCATTTCGCGAGGCGAGCCAGGTCGACTCTTCCCAGCCTTCCGCGGGTGAATACGGATAGCCATCGGTCCCGAACAGGACTTTTTCCGGGTACACCTCCAGCCACTCCCGCAGCCAGGCGGCCAGCGTCCGTGCCGGAAACAGCAGCGCCTGCTGCGACACATCCAGGTAGAGGTTCGGCTTCTGCAGCAGCGCCCCGGCTTCATGCACATAGGGCCAGCCGCCGTGCAGCATCACAAAGTTCGTCCCGCGCATTGTTTCGTCGTTCAGCAGCGGCTCCAGGTTCATCGGGTTCACGCCGGCCTGCGAAAAGTAGCTTCCCGCCCCGGCCATGCCATGGAAGTGGACTGCCAGGCCCAGCCTGCCGCACTCCCGCGCGATGACGCGGAACAGGTAATCCTCGAGCGGCTTGTAGGCCGCAGCGTCCGGTGCGCCGCCAGCCGCATACACCGCGCCAGCCTGCTCGTGAACCGGGTCGCCGATGTCCAGACCGCGCAAGTAGGCCAGTTCGAACTTCACCGCGATCGCGCCGCCCTGCTTCTGCCGTTGCAGGGTCGGCAGCACCACCTGCGCCACGTACTCATCCAGCGTTGCCGGCATGCTGCGAAGGCCGCTCGCCTGCAGGTACCGTGCCTTGAGCTTGTCTTCCAGCGGAAAAAAGAGCCCCTTGTCCGGAGTGTCTCGTGCGAGAGTGGCGTTGCTCAGCGGAAACAGCAGCGCGTCGTCATACGGCACCCACAGGAAGCGCGGCGGCTGGACACCCGTGCCCATCGCCACCCGGTTGGCCGTCATCCGGGCAATGCCAGCGCGGTCGAGCACCCAATTCGAGTAGTCTTCGCCCTCGCGAGCTTTGGCCCCGGCCCGCGCCGCATCAAGGGCCCTCATTGCCGCCGCGTCGAGCGGTGGCTGCAGATTTACGCCGTACAGCGCCAGCCATGCATCGTGGAGCCCTGGGTAGTCCGGCCGCAGCGCGACCGGGTCGGTCTGCGGCGCCATGTTGTCCACCGGCAGCGCATCGAACTCCCGGTCGCTTGCATCCGCCGGCGGTGACAGCATGGGATGCGCATGATTGTCGAAGGCAGGCGTGCGCGCAAGCAGCTGCGCAACGCGCGGATCGATGTCGCGGGTGACAGACCGGCCGGCCGCGCGGGGGTCCTTCGCGGCCTGCGCGTGTGCAGGCGCAGTGCGAACCAGCAGGCCGGAACACAGCAGAAAGCCGAGAGCACGTCTCATCTGCACAGGGTACCTTTCCCGGTTGTTCTTTCGCCTTGTGGCGGAGGATTTCCGGCTGCTTTCGCTTTGCTCGGTTCCGTGCTATTCCACGCGGCAGATCAGGCATTTCAGATAGCGCGTCTCGGGCAGAGTCAGCACCTCAGGATGATCCGGCGCTGCGCCCCGCGTTTCCAGCAACTGCACACGGCGTCCCGCGTCCACGGCAGCTGCGCTCACCACCTCTGTAAACTCCGCGAGCGAAACATGGTGCGAGCACGAGCAGGTGACCAGCGTGCCGCCGGAGGCCAGCAGGCGCATGGCCCGCAGGTTCAGCTCCTTGTAGCCGCGCAGCGCGCCCTCCGATGCACGCTTCGATTTCGCAAATGCCGGCGGATCGAGCACGATGACATCGATGGCCTCGCTCACGTCGAGAGGCAAGCCTTCACTTCGTCCGCGCCCGCGCCGCGCGTCGTCCAGGGCGCGCAACAACTCGAAGGCGTCCGCCTCCACCCAATCGAGCTTGCCCGCCAGCCCTGCGTTCAAATCCGCGTTGCGTTCCGCGGTCTCCAGCGCCGCGCGCGACTGGTCCACGCCCGTCACACGCTCACACACTTGCGCGAGGTGCAACGCAAAGCCGCCCTGATACGTGCACACGTCGAGCGCCTTCGCCCGGCGTCCGGATTGAAACACATGCCGGGCCGCGGCCGCGTAGTTCAAGCGCTGATCGAGGAAGGCGCCGGTCTTCTGCCCGGCACCCGCGTCATAGCCGAAACGGAGCCCATTGAGCGTGACCACAGTCGCGGTCGGAGGCTCCGCCTCGCTGCTGAACAGCGGCCCTTCGGGCGGAGCGGACAGCTGCTCCAACTCGCGGATACGCGGATCGGGCCGCTCCCAGATCGTCAGTGGCCGGTCTTTACCCAGTCCCTCCCGTAGACTCCGCACCACCGCCCCGCGCACATCATCCTGCGCCGTGCCCTGACACAAGAGCTGGACGATAGCGAGCTGGTTGTACCGGTCGATCACCATGCCCGGCAGGTCGTCGGCTTCCGCGAAGACCAGCCGCATCCCGTTGCTGGTTCTTGCGCCCGGAAAGCTCCGCCCGGAGCTAGCGGAGCGATCTGCAGTCGCCTGCGGGAGTGCAGACATGGTTTCGCTGAAGAGCTCCGCGCCCGCAAGCTGCCTGCGTCGTTGCAGCGCAACAGTCACGCGCTCACGAACATCCCTCAGATAGGCTTCTCGCCCAAGTCCCGGCACGCGCGAGACCAACCGCACCGCGATCTGCGACGCTGTCGAGTAAAGCCCCGATCCAAGCGGCTTGCCGCGGGAGTCCTGCACCGTCACCAGCGCGCCCGGCGCAATGGCTTCACTCCCGCGCTCCACCTCGCTGCGATACACCCAAAGGTGTCCGCCCGCCAAACGCTCCGCCGCTCGCCGGCTGATGTGCACCATATTGACGGAAGTTGGCAGAGGAGTGCTGAACATCAGGGATCGGGTTCTCAGTTCCTGGTTGCTAGTTCTTCAATAAGAGGTAAACGTGGACATGAGGCACCGACAAACCGGGAACGAATGACGGAGGACCGGCCAGGATCACAGCACCCGGCTATACCGGTACCCCGCTGCCGTCAGCACACCGAGCAGCTCCTCCACCTGCTCGCGGCCGCGCGTTTCCATGGTGATGTCGATCGCCGTGTCGCCCAGGTTCACGCCGTAGTACGCGCGATTGTAGAGCGTGTCCACGATGTTGACCCGATGGCTGGCGATGATCTCGGTGAGCTCCAGCAGCGCGCCCGGCTTGTCCAGCAGGTGGATGCGCAGCCGGATCAATCGGCCGTCCTGCACCAGGCCGCGCTCGATGATGCGGCTCAGCAAGGTCACGTCGATGTTTCCGCCGCACACCAGCACGGCTGTCTTCGCTTCCGGCGGCAGGCTTGTCTTCTGCTGCAGCAGCGCCGCCAGAGCCGTCGCACCCGCACCCTCGGCCAGCGTCTTCTCGCGCTCCAGCAGGGTCAGGATGGCGCTGGCGATCTCGTCCTCCTCCACCGTAACAATCTCATCCACATACCGCGCCACCACCGGGTAGGTCACCGCTCCCGCGCGGCGCACGGCGATGCCGTCAGCGATGGTCGTTCCCGGCTCCAGCGTCACGGGGTGGCCCTCCCGCAGCGCTGCCTGCATGGAAGCCAGGCGGGAGGTCTGCACGCCAATCACGCGCACGAAGCGGCCCCCTTGCGCAGCCAACTCCTTGACCGCGCAGGCGATGCCGCCGATCAATCCGCCGCCGCCGATCGGAACCACCACCGCTTCCAGCCCGTCCACCTGCTCCAGCAGCTCCAGCCCGATGGTGCCCTGGCCCGCCATCACCAGCGGATCGTCGAAGGGGTGGATGAAGGTCATGCCCTCGGCTTCGCAGAAGCGCGTGGCCTCCGCGCAGGCTTCGTCGTAGTTTGCGCCATGCAGCACCACCTCCGCGCCGAACCCGCGCGTGGCCTGCACCTTCACCAGCGGCGTGGTCAGCGGCATCACGATCACCGCGCGCATGCCGCGCCGCGTCGCATGGTACGCCACGCCCTGCGCGTGATTGCCCGCGCTGGCCGCAACGACGCCACGAGCAGCTTCCTGCGGCGTCAGCGTGGCGATTTTGCTCAGCGCGCCGCGCTCTTTGAAGCTGCCCGTCATTTGCAGGTTTTCGAGCTTCAGGTAGATGTTCTGCCCTGTGACCCGCGACAGCATCTCCGACCGCGCGCAAGGGGTGCGGTAGATCGCCGCGCCGAGGCGCTCCCGTGCGGCTTGGATGTCGGCAATGGCGAGACTGGGCTTCACCTTTTCATCGTACCGCTGGCCGCTGAACAGCCGCTCGCGGGCTGATCAGATGGCAGCTATTGGCCGGCCGTAGCGCGGGAGTAGCCGATCCGAAGAAAGAATGGCTGTGTCCAAACGGTAGGCTAGTGCCACGAGCATTCGGTCGAATGGATCGCGATGATGATCGGGCTAATTAACGCTCAGGAGAACATCTTCTTCGGTCAGCGTGACGAACTCCACCCCCAGTTCATGACGCGAGCATGAGTGTCTATAGCCCCTTCTGCGATGAACGGAATCTGCCCTCGCGCTATCTTGGCGTAGAGCTCCCAGATTGTTGGATAGCTTGCGAGGAGCTCGTTGGTTGGGGTCTTTGCAGCAGATGACTGGCATGCGGAGGGAGGATGTCGGGCTTATAGATGGCTCGCGCAATCGCGTTTCCATCGAGCAAGAGAGTCGCACTATTCCTCGTCTGTGTTCATCCAAAGATTCGGAATGACATTCTCGTCCCAATCGCGCTCGATTTCAGCCCAGCGCTCCATGAAGTCCCCCGAGACTAAGTGAGCTCCTGTACCAAGGATGCGCTTGCCGTTCGGACCAAGAACCTGACGACTCGCAGCGGTAGAACCCGGCGTTGCCGTCACGTGTAAGGGCAAAACGGCCCGGACGGTCGATGCGCACCTGCTCACCGCGTTCCAGCGCATCGGTAAACTCCTTGAAGTGCTCGGCAGCGTACTCTGCGGTCACCGTCATGCCCTCAGACTAGAAGCGGCTGCCGCAAATCGTCAACGCACCCATTACAGCATCACCGCCCGAAGTGCGTCTGCTTTTTCTCCGCCTGCCGCTCCATGGCCAGCGCGATCAGGCGGTCGATCAGCTCTGTGTAGCCGATTCCGCTCGCACCCCACAGCTTGGGATACATGCTGATACTGGTGAAGCCCGGCATGGTGTTGATCTCATTCAACACGATCTCCGCAGGCTCGCCCTTCGCGCGCGCCGGGGCCATCAGGAAGTCCACGCGCGCCAGCCCCGCGCAGTCGCAGGCGCGGAACGCGGCCAGCGCCATGCTCCGGATGCGCTTCTCTTCCGCTTTGGTGAGCTTCGCGGGGATGAGGCTCAGGCTTTCATCTGCGCCGTTCAGCTCATACTTGGCTTCGTAGTCGTAGAACTCCTTGGCGGGCACGATCTCGCCCACCACGCTGGCCTCGGGCGCGTCGTTGCCCAGCACCGCCACTTCCAGTTCGCGGGGCTTCACCCCTGGGCCACCCACGCCCTGCTCGATCACGATCTTGCGGTCGAAGCTCGCCGCCAGGTCCATCGCCGGGGCGAGTTCCGCACGCATCTTGACCTTGCTGATCCCCACCGACGATCCCAGATTCGCGGGCTTCACGAACAGTGGATACGCGAGCGCTTTCTCTATGGCCCGCATGCATTTCCTTGCATCGGCTTGCCACTCCGAGCGCAGCAGCGTGACGTGCGGCGTCATGGGCAAGCCGGCGGCCCCAAACAGGCGCTTCATCGCGTCCTTGTCCATGCCGGCGGCCGAGCCCAGCACGCCGGAGCCGACATAGGCGATGTCCGCCAACTCGAACAGGCCCTGCACCGTGCCGTCCTCACCGAACGTGCCGTGCAGCACGGGAAACACGACATCCACGCCCGCGCCTGTCTCCGGATCGGCCGCAGCGGAAGCCAGAGTCAGGCCGGCATCCCCACGGTGATCGTCCGCGTGCTCCACGCCGTCTGCCCTGGCGCTTTCGCCCAGCAGCGCCTTTGCGCCCGCCGGCGGCAGCCAGCGGCCCCCCTTGCTGATGCCCAGCTCCACCACGGCGTATTTCTTGCGGTCGATTGCACCGAGGATCGACCGCGCGGAGCGCAGCGAAATCTCATGCTCCCCGCTCCGGCCGCCGAACAAAACACCCACACGCAGCTTCTTCTTCGTCATCTTCTCCGCCACCGCTCCAGTGTCCGATGGAACGAACGGGCGAAAACGGAATCCACGGTGTCTCGCACGGTGACGAACCCAGGTGGATACCCGCTGGAGACCTGTGCGGGGACCGGAAAGCGCCTTCCCTAATTCGGGCCGCGTGCGATCATCTGCACCGCGAGCTCGCTTGCCGCTCCGGGCCGCAGGTTCAATCCATCCGGAAGGACGACATCGGTGCGCAGATTCATGACCGGCGCTTCCCGGGGCTCGGCAAAGCGGCCATGCCCCACATAGGCTGCCACGATCAGCCCCGTGGTGACGGGCGCGAAGATCACCAGCGGAACGCCGAACTCCTTGACGATCCCTTCCGTCAGCGTCACGGCGGGGTGGCTGCGCGGCAGTCCGCCGCTGATCTGGTCCACGCGGAACACCGTGAAGCCGGTTTCCGGGTGCTTGCCCGCGTAGTGCGCCAGCCCGCGCGCCACCGCCTTGGGCGAGGTAAGGCCCAGGTCCGCGATGAAGTTGCGCCGAATGGCGTTCGGATAGAAGCGGTTTACCGTCACCCGCACGAAATCCGCGCAGTTGCGAAACGCGCCGTTGTACACATCGCGATTCTGGTGGTCGTTCAGGTAGGCGATGAGCGCGGCATCCTGCTCCGCCGTGGACGTCACCTGAAAGCCATAGATGGCGCGATCGAAGGACGCTCCCGCCAGCTCGTACCAATTGCCATGCGGGGCTGTGCCGTTCACGCGGTCAGGCACCAGGGTGCGCAGGTAACGCCGCCGGTAGGCGTCGCGAATGCGGTTAACATCGTCACGGCTCACCGACACGGGAATCTCTTCCGGCTGGTCCACGGCGTACAGATACCCGATCAGTGGCATGGCGACCCAGTCGCGATTGTCGATGCCGTCATAGCGGCTCAGGACCGTGCCCTGCTCTCCCGCTCTGCAGGGCCGCAGCAACACCGGTGTCGCCATGCAAACGTGATCGAGGTACACCGCCACATGGCCGGAGGGATCGAGGTGGCTCGCCCACCCATACGGCTCCTCCAGCAGCACGGCGACGGAGGCATGCGCCGCAAACCCATGGAGCAGCGCTAGCGCAGAAAGAACGAAGAGGCGGGAATAGCTGCCAGTGGAACGATATCTGCGTCCAGCGATCATAGGGGTCCTGGGCACAACGTTCCGCTTGGCGCTAGGGCACCAGCGGTTTCTGCGTTTCCCTTCTTTTTACCATTCGTTTGGCACAAAGTTGCGTCGAATGGCGAGTCGGACCCGCTTTTTGGCGAAGCGGCGTGCCAGTTGCCATTCTCTCCGGACGTCCTAACCCCCTGAAGATTTCATCGTAGTCTGGACCTGAATCCACCATCTTTTCTGTCGAGCACGCCTTTGCCGCCGTCTGCCCGCAGCCTGCCCAATCTCGACCTGCTGCGCAGCCTCGCCATCACGCTGGTCGTGGTCGATCATGTGGCGCTCTCCGCCGGCCGCAGGCAACTGGGCCCGTTCGCCGCCGGTTGGATCGGCGTTTCCGGCGTGTTCCTGTTCTTTGTTCACACGGCGCTGGTGCTCCTGTGGTCGCTGGAACGCAAGCCACATACGCTGGACTTTTACATCCGCCGCGTGTTCCGCATCTACCCGCTGGCGCTCGCAGCCATCGCTACCGCAGCCCTCACGCACGCACCGGTGGGCGGCACGGTGGAGCAGTGGTTCCAGCGCACGCCACTGAACGCGAAGGTCCTTGTCAGCAACGCCTTTCTGATCCAGAACCTCACCGGCCAGCCGTCCGTCCTGAACGTCCTTTGGTCGCTCCCACTCGAAGTGCAGATGTACGTCCTGCTGCCCGCGCTGTTCTTCCTGGTCCGGTGGGCGGGCCACCAACCCGCATATCGCCATCGGGTTCTGGCGCTTCTGCTTCTGCTGTGGGGTCTCGTTGTCTGGATATGCGCCGCGGCTTTTCCCAAGACGGCCCTGAATCTGATGACAGCCATTCCACTCTTTTTACCCGGAGTGATGGCCTACGTCGGCTTCAACAGAGTCCGGCCGCGCTTGCCGGGTTGGTCGCTGCCGCTCGTTCTTTTGCTGCTGCTCGGTGTCTTCTGGCTGCGCCCTTCTATCCATTACGGCTGGGCTCTCGCGCTCCTGGTCGGGCTGCTCCTGCCGTTCTGCTATCAGATACGTGGCGTCTGGGCCATCCGCAGCAGCCACGCGATTGCGAAGTACTCCTACGGCGTGTACCTGACACATCCGTTCGCGCTGGTGCTGGGCTTCCCCTGCCTGCCCGGCAGGCCGTTCGCCCTGCAACTCAGCATCGCCCTGCTCGTCACAACGGCAGGGTCGGTCGCGGCGTACCACGCTATCGAGAAGCCGCTCATCGACCTTGGCGCAGCCCTGGCCGCGAGACTGGAAGCTCGCTACGAGCGGCTTCTCTAATGTTTGTTTTGCTTACACAGGCATGCCGCTACACGTTGAACTTGAAGAACAGGATGTCGCCGTCCTTTACGACATACTCCTTGCCTTCCGAACGCAGCAGACCCTTCTCCTTGACCGCCTGTTCACTGCCCAGTGCAAACAGGTCGCTCGATGCGTACGTGTCGGCCTTGATGAAGCCACGCTCAAAGTCGGAGTGGATCACGCCCGCCGCGCCCGGCGCCTTGGTGCCCTGCCGGATCGTCCAGGCGCGCACCTCCTGCACGCCCGACGTGAAATAGGTGATCAGCCCCAGCAGGCGGTACGCGGCGTGGATCAGCCGCGTCAGGCCCGGTTCCGCAAGTCCGGCAGCCTCCAGAAACTCGGCCCGCTCCGCCGGTTCCAGCTGCGCGATCTCGGCCTCCATCGCACCGCAGATGCGTACCACTTCGCTGCCTTCTTCAGCGGCGCGCTTCTCCACGACTGCGGTGTACTCATTTCCCGCGGCGATGCCCCCTTCATCCACGTTCGCCACATACAGCTGCGGCTTCATGGTGATCAGGAACAGATCGCGCGCGGCCAGCTTTTCATCATCCGTCAGATCGGCCGTGCGAGCCGGTTTGCCCGCGCCCAGCGCATCGCGCAGCTTGCCGAGCGCCGCTACTTCCGCCTTCTGCGCCGGGGTCGCGGACGGGAACCTCGCGGCTTTTTCCGCTTTGGTGAAGCGCTTCTCCACCGTATCCAGGTCGGCGAGCATCAGCTCGGTGTTGATCACGTCCATATCGCTCTGCGGGTTGACGCTGCCGGCGACATGGATCACCTCGGGATCGTGAAAACACCGAACCACATGCAGAATGGCATCGGTCTGGCGAATGTGGCTGAGGAACTGGTTGCCGAGCCCCTCCCCCTTGGACGCGCCCTCCACAATGCCCGCGATGTCGACGAACTCCATCGTCGTCGGAACAATGCTGTGCGGCTTCACCATGCCCACAATGCGGTCCATGCGCTCATCCGGCACGGGCACGATACCCACGTTCGGGTCGATGGTGCAGAAAGGGTAATTCGCAGCCTGCGCCTTGCTAGCCGTCAGCGCGTTGAAGATGGTGGACTTGCCCACATTCGGCAGTCCCACGATTCCGCAGTTCAAAGGCATGTGTGTTCGGTTTCCTCGTCCCTCTTATTGGAACATGCAGAGCAGGGGCTCTCCCGTCTCGCAGAAAGTCGATACACCTGGAAAGAGTGGCTAGGCTTTCTCCCTGGCTGCCCCTTTGCGCTTCTGCACGGCCTGGCGCAGGATCATCTCGATCTGCCCGTTGACCGAGCGCAACTCATCCTGGGCCCAGCGCTCCAGATCGCTCCAGAGCGCCGGGTCGATGCGCAGCAGAAAGGGCTTACGCTCCCTGGACTTCACCTCCGACTTAGCTTCCGGCTTGTCTTTCATGCGCGGCCTAGCTGTACAGCGTGCCGGCGTTCACGACCGGGTGCACCTCGGACTCGGAACACAGCACCACCATGAGGTTGCTGACCATGGCGGCACGGCGCTCGTCGTCGAGCTGCACGACAGACTTCTCGGAGAGCTCGCGCAAGGCCATCTCCACCATGCCCACCGCGCCTTCCACGATGCGCTGCCGTGCTGCAATCACCGCTTCCGCCTGCTGACGGCGCAGCATCACCTGCGCGATCTCCGGGGCATAGGCCAGGTGGCTCAGGCGCGCTTCGTCGATGATCACGCCGGCCTTGGCACAACGTTCCTGCAGCTCCGCGCGCAGGGCCGCGCTCACGCCATCGACGTTCGAGCGCAGCGAGGTTTCGTGCCCGTCGCCATCGTCATAGCTGTACATGTTGGCGATGTGGCGCAGCGCGGACTCGCTCTGGATGGGCACGAAGTTCTCGAAGCTGTCGACGTCGAACAGCGCCTGCGCGGTATCGCCAACGCGCCACACCATGATCGCGCCGATCTCGATCGGGTTGCCGCGCTTGTCGTTGACCTTGAGTGGATCGCCGTTGAGTACACGCGCGCGCAGTGAAATTTTGTTGCGCACCACCATCCGCGCCGCGGCGTTCGCGCGTGGGGTGGCGGCCACGGCCATGCCCTGAAAACCGCGGCCTTTGCTGTAGAGCGGGTTCACCCAGAAAAAGCCGCTGGTGCGCACCGTTCCCTTGTAACGGCCGAACAGGATGAGTACCCGCGCTTCATTCGGCTGCAGCGTAAAGAGCCCATTCAACGAGACGAAGCTGAGCAGGAGCAACAGGACAGGCCCGATTGCCTCGAGGCCCTGCGGCTGCTGCGTGATGAGGTACCAGACGGCTCCGATCACGACAACGAAGAACAGGAGCAGTACAGGCGCGCCGGGCAGGGCGCGGGCGATGCGTTCCTGGCTCTCCGTACCGGTGAGGAATTGCGAAGCCTGATCCTCTGGTGAGGATTGTGGACGTTGCGAGGGCATGACGCCATCTCCTTGACTTGCTATTGCAATGATATCACTATGATAGTTTGTGCTTTTGAGACACTGTCACGGCGTCATTCACACAAACAGTCCGGAAACTTCGCCGCACACCGTCCCGGAGCTTTTCAGACCCGGCGACGACGGGAGGCACAAGAGCTTCGGTGTGGGCGACATCGGCGACCTTCACGGTAAGGCCGCCATGGTCCATTTCGCCATGGGTTGGCACGAAGAAGGTCGTGGTGGATTTTCTCGACCCGGCCTAGACGGCGCGACGGTGAGCGCATTGCCGGAGCACGTACCCACACCGTACCATCGGCTGAGCATGGCAAGCGGATGGAACCCGAACGGCCCGTTCGCGGGAAAGAAGAGAGCGGCTGGGACCGCCGATGGCGGCGGCAGCAGTGCGGCGGAGCGCCTGGTTTCTGCCGGCAGGGTCGAGGACGACGATGTGGCCGAGCTCAAGCTGCGGCCCAAACGCCTTGCCGAGTTCATCGGCCAGAGCAAGGCCAAGGAGCAGCTCAGCATCGCGCTCGAAGCCGCGCGCAGCCGTGGCGAAGCCATGGACCATGTGCTGCTGTTCGGCCCCCCGGGGCTCGGCAAAACCACGCTCGCGACCATCATCGCCCATGAGCTCGGCGTGGGCTTCCAGCAGACCAGCGGGCCGGCCCTGCAGGTGCAGGGAGACATGGCCGCCATCCTGACCAACCTGCGCGCCAACCAGGTGCTTTTCCTGGACGAGATCCACCGGCTGCAGCCGGTCATGGAAGAGAAGCTCTATACCGCGCTCGAGGACTACCAGCTGGACATCATGATCGGCACGGGACCCAGCGCGCGCACCCACGTCATGCGGCTCGATCCGTTTACCTTTGTGGGAGCCACCACGCGGCCCGGTCTGCTGAGCTCTCCCCTGCGCAGCCGCTTCGGCATCCTGCTGCGCCTGGAGTTCTACACCGACGACGAGCTGCGCTACATCGTGCAGCGTTCCGCTGAGGTCCTCGGCGTCCCCATCGATCACGACGGCGCTGCCGAAATCGCGGTGCGTTCGCGTGGCACGCCGCGCATCGCCAACCGGCTGCTGCGGCGGGTGCGCGATTTTGCGGAGGTTCGTGCGGCGGGGCGGATCGACCGCGCGACCGCCATGGCCGCACTGGAGATGCTGGAGGTCGATGCCCATGGATTCGATGAGCTGGATCGCCGTCTGCTGCGAACCATCATCGAAAAGTACGACGGTGGACCCGTGGGGCTCAACACGTTGGCGGCGGCGCTGGCGGAAGAGCAGGACGCGCTCGAGGAAGTCTACGAGCCCTTCCTCATCCAGATCGGGTTCCTGGATCGTACTCCCAGAGGGAGAGTAGCGACGCGGCTGGCCTACCAGCACCTCGGGCTGGAGATGCCCGGCCGTTCCGCCGGGCTTTTCGGTTGATGGCACTGGACATGTGTCCAGTGCAACGCGGAGACGCTAGGCAAGCGAATGAAACGCTTTGTTCCGCAGCCTCACCATGGGGTGGGAACGCGGTGCGCAGTGCCGATCTGGCGTCCATGCACGCGAAATCCCTAATTTTGTTGTGACACGATGAATCGTTCGCTCTAGGATAGGAGGGAATCTCCTTCTGTACGCGGCAGAATTGGGAAGGATGTCCGACCGACGGCAGCCTTGCGGTGCGGAGAAGGTATGATCGACGCGCATACAGTAGCGATCGCGGGGTTTGTGTCCCAGGCGACCTTTGCACTTACCTTCGGGCTCCTGGCCTGGAGTGACCGTCGTACCCGCGGCATGGCCTGGCTGGCCTGCGCCGCTATCCTGCAGTTCATGGTCACCAGCATCAAGGTGAGCCCTTCCCTGTGGCTCCTGGATTCCCTGGTGCCGACCCTCGACACTCTGTTGTTCGTCATCATCTACATGGGCCTGCGCTGGTTTGCGGTGCGGCGCGGACTGCGCACGCGCTATGTTCCGGCAGCGCTGGCCTTCTGCCTTCTCGGCGTTCCCGTGGTGGCGTGGATCAACCCCATTGACGGGCAACTGGCGGCCCGGGTACTTGCATTGGCCATCATCAGCTTCACGGTGCGCATGCTGTGGACCTCGCGCCTGTATGCATTGCGTCTCCCGTTGCGCATCAGTTCGGTGCTTCTGGTCCTGCTTGGAGCTATCCTGGCGGCGCGTACGCTGCTCGCGCTGCTGTCGCCCTCGCCGCAGGCTTCTCAGCTTCTGGACCTCTCGCGGTCCGCCACCCTGCTCTGCACCACGCCGCTGCTACTCTCGTTCCTGGGTCTGTTTGTGGCTGAAACCAACCGCCGCCTCCATGAAGAAACCCGCGTGGACTCGCTCACGGGCCTGCGCAACCGGCGGGCCCTGGAAGAGACCGCCGGCCGCCAGGTGCAGCAACATCTCGCCACCGATGCGCCGCTCGCCCTGCTGATGATGGACCTCGACCACTTCAAGCAGCTCAACGACACCTGGGGACACGGCCTCGGCGATCGCGCGCTGCGCGCCATGGGTTCGCTGCTCCTGGCGGTGGTGGGCGATGAAACCATGACTGCGCGCATGGGCGGCGAAGAGTTTGCCGTCTTATTGCCCGGGTACGGGCTGGAAGCAGCCGCCGCCCTGGCGGAGCGTGTACGGGCCGGAGTGGAGGATCTTCGCCTCGCCGAGGGTGACCAGTTTGCGCGCCTCACGGTGAGCGTGGGCGTCAGCCTGATGCAGGCCGGCGAACGCACCTGGGCCGAGATGATGGGCCGCGCCGACGATGCGCTCTACCGTGCCAAGCGCGAAGGCCGCAACCGTGTCGCGTTGTCGGAGCCCGGTGTCGCGGTGACGGGAGGCCGCATGCGGTCCCCCGGGCGGACATCGTGGAGAAAGCATCTGCTCATGCTGCGGCAGGGGCCCATGCTGTAAGGAGCTGGATGCGCGAAGCCAGCCGGCCCCCTTACGGTGACGTCCAGGAACCGATCCTCCGGCGCGAGCTTCGCGTTCGTCTTGCCGACCCCGAAAATGCAACGAGTCTCACTCGTCATCCTGCGCTTCTTTCTCCGGATATGGGCGCCGTGAGCCCGAGGAGAGCGAAGGGCTTTATAAAGCCTGCCAGCCACATCTGTGGGGAAGGCTCTACGGGCATGTAGCCACGGCGCGCGCCAGGACTCCACCCGCCGCTGCCAGTTTCTCTTCTGCCTGCGTGCGGTCCAGCCCCAGCAGTTGCATCGCGATGGCGAGCTTCACCTGATCGCCGGCCTCGGCAAGCCGTTGCCTCGCCGCCTTTCGCGAACAGCCGGCAGCCGCCATCACAATGCGCTCCGCGCGATCCACCAGCTTGGCATTGGTGGGCCGCACATTCACCATCAGGTTGCCAAACGTGGCGCCGGTACGCACCATCACGCCGGTCGAGAGCATGTTCAACACCAGCTTCGTGGCCGTTCCCGCCTTTAATCGCGTGGACCCGGTGAGGACCTCAGGACCGGTGGCGGGCGTGATCGGCATTTCCGCGGCCTGTTCCAGCGCCGAGCCGGGCACGCAACTCAAACCTACCGTAAGCATGCCGAGCGAGCGTGCATGCGCCACCGCGCCGAGCACATACGGCGTTCGCCCACTGGCCGCGATGCCGACCAGCGTATCCGGCTTGCCATCCTGCGCAAAACCCGCCGCGGCAAGATCCCGCGCGCCTTCCTCCGGCGAATCTTCCGAATGCTCGCTGGAAAGCCGCAGCGCCCGGTCCCCGCCGGCAATGAGCCCCTGCACCAAGTCGGCCGGAACCGAAAACGTGGGCGGGCACTCGGAGGCATCCAGCACTCCCAGCCGGCCGCTGGTACCCGCACCGAGGTAGAACAGCCGCCCACCCTCCGCGAACCGCGCGGCGATGGCGTCCACCGCAGCCGCGACCCGCGGCAGCTCCGCGCGCACCGCCAGCGCCACACCGGCATCCTCGTCGTTGATGACGGTGAGCATGTCCAGAGTGGACAGCTGGTCAAAATGCTCGCTACGCGGGTTGCGCGCCTCGGTCAGGAGTTGACCTAGCGATTCGGGCGCATTGACTGGCATGGGCACTCCACGATGATAGCGACGGCTTGAGTCTCAAGAAAGCGGCATCGCAGGGACGGGAGCTCACGATGGGAATCGCGTTTGCGCCCACTGTCCCGCCTCGTGTCCCAGTGAGTTCTCGTCGAGGCCGTAACGGTCCGCTACCCTGGACCTGCGCTGACGGCGGCTTGCTGAACGCAGGCGTGTGGGACCATAGAAGAATGGCAGAGAGCGACAGTCGTCGCGGGCAGGACGCGAGCGCAAAGAGCACCCCGGCTGCGATCCCAGGGCAAATCGACAAGCAAGTTACCACGCAGCCCAGCCTTCATGCCACGGTGGCGTGGAAGTCGCGCGACTTCCGCTTCTACTCCGCGGCTCGCTTCATTGGCGTCATGGGCTCGGAGGCGCAGGCTGTAGGCGTGGCGTGGCAGGTCTACCAGATCACGCACTCGCCCCTCGCGCTGGGCTACACCGGCCTCGCGCTGTTTCTTCCCGGCATCTTCTTTGTACTCGTCGCCGGTCACGTGGCTGACCGCTTCGACCGCCGCAGGGTCTTGCTGACCTGCTACATCGGTCAGTTTCTGGCGACCGCTCTGCTGCTCTGGATGAGCCTCCAGGGCATACGCAACGTGTGGTGGATTTACGCGGTGCTCTTTCTGATCGGGATAGGCCGCTGCTTCAGCGGGCCCGCTGCCAGTGCGCTGCTGCCCACGCTCGTCCCCAAAGAGCACTTCGTGAACGCCGTTACCTGGGGCGCGACCATCTTCCAGGTGGCCAATGCGACCGGTCCGATGGTTGGCGGCTTTCTTTTTACCGTGGCAATGGCCAGGACCGGGGCGCTCGAGCGCTGGAATGGCGCGCCGCTGGTCTACTGCTTCACCCTGGTCGCGCTGGCCTGTTATCTCATCTTCATGAGCAGCATCCGCGCGAGCTTCGCGGCGACGGAGAAGAAGGGCTTCACCATGCAGACAGTGCTGGCGGGCATCCACTACGTGGCCAGCACGCGGCTGCTGCTGGGCTCCATCTCGCTGGACCTGTTCGCCGTATTGCTCGGCGGCGCGGTCAGCCTGATGCCCATCTTCGCGTCCGACATCCTGCACGAAGGGCCGCATGGCCTCGGGCTACTGCGCGCCGCACCCAGCACAGGCTCGCTGCTGGTGTCGCTGCTGCTCATCGCTGTGCCGATCCGAAAGAACGCAGGCAAGATCATGCTGTTCTGCGTGGGCCTGTTCGGCGCGGCGACCGTGGTCTTCGGCCTGAGCCACCTGCTCTGGCTCAGCCTGCTCGCGCTGTTCATCACCGGCGCCACGGACATGGTGAGCGTGGTGGTCCGCTCCAGCATCCTGCAGCTGGCCACGCCGCCGGAGATGCGCGGCCGCGTCAGCAGCGTGAACTGGCTCTTCCTCGGTGCCAGCAACGAGTTCGGCGAGTACGAAAGCGGCTTGACCGCGCACTGGTGGGGCGCGGTGCGCGCGGTCGTCTTTGGAGGCATCGCCAGCATGGCTGTCACCGGGCTGTGGAGCGTCTTTTTCCCCGCCCTGCGTAAGGCAGACAAACTGACCGCCGAGAGCCTGATCGCGGCGGAAAAGGAAGTCAGCGAGCGGCAGCCGGAGCCGGTGGCTTGAGCGAACGGTCCTGGGACGGCAGGTGAGGAGCGGCTCCCGTTCCTCACACCCAGAAAAATGAGGTGGACGCGAGCGTCCACCTCCGGGAAACCCTGAGCCCTGAGTCTCTTCCACAAACCTTCAGCTCCGCAGGAAGAACACTCCTGCCGCAAAACCTCGCGGCGGCAAGATCAGCTGAGCATCTTCCTGCGCACCACACCGGCAACACCGAGCAGACCCGTACCCAGCAGCGCCAGCGAAGAAGGCTCAGGAGTCGGGGCCACGGCAGTCGCTACCGACAGCTTGAAGTCGAGATTGGTAGGGCTGCTGGTGCAGTCGGAGTTGATGACACGGAGCAGCAGGGTGTTCGTCCCGTTGATCAGCGCCTTCGAAAAGCCGATGGGGCCCACCAGCGTATCGGCGGACGTGCCTACTGTCGTGGCGATCTGCACGCCGTTCAGGAATGCCGTCACGGCGTCGTCCGCCGCCATGGAAATGGTGCCGAGCCCGCCGGAGAAATTCCCCGTAAAGGTCGTCGTGTAGTCGGTCACGCCGTTATGGCTGCCGTACCGCTCGGTGAGCGGCGCATACGAGATATAGCTGGTGCCGGTCATCGGCTTTAGGGCGCTGGAGGTGACAATCGAAGCGACACCCGTCGTGGCTAGGCCTGTGTTCTGCGGCGCATTGCTCTTTGTGTTGTCGTAGCGGACGACTGTGTTGCTCATGCCGGAGCCCATCGTGATGGATTCAGCAAAAGCAGGAGCGGCGGAAAGAACGCCTGAGGTGAGGAGGGCAGCGCCGGCAAAGCGGAGAACGAATCGTAAAGCCATTGGGGTAGAACCTCTGGGAGATTTGCCGGTCAGGCCGGCTCTGGTAGAAGCAGCCCCAGCTTACCCAAAAGCACTACTAAAGAAACATATTAGTGGTAACCAAAGGTGTCACTTTGGTTCGCTCCATTGAGCAGGTCTGCGTTCGCGTGAGCAGGTCTGCGTTCGCGGCGTGAACTCCCAGCCCAGCTAGAACCGGCTTCGCCGGCAGGAGCGACTCAGGCAAGGTCTGTCGTTTTGAGCGCGGGCAGGCCCACAGGGAAGCCGGACAGAGCCTCAGGTAGAACCCCGGCACAGGCTCCCCAATCTATGTAGCAAAAGGACTGGTCCATGCTTCTTGTCTTGCTTGTAGGTGACGTGATCCATGGAGTCCTTGATCAAAACATCAGACCGAAGGGTTCCGAGGATATGCGATCGAGATAGCAGCTTTGCTCGCGCGCGAAGGTGGGGACATACGGATCTTGTCACGTCTGCGCTTGGCGATTTGAAGGCGCCTGCGAAGAGCACCCGACGCGGGCTACCTCACGAAAGGGCTGGATGGCCCGCGACGTAAACGTGGGTGTTCGACTTGGCGTCTGCCTCGCAGTGACGATGTGCCAGTCACATCGAACTCCTGTGTCGTCGCGCCGTTCACCGTCATCAGCACGTGGGGACAGATCGAGTCATCCGGCGAGCCCGAGGGCTGCACCGACAATGAGTTCACCACCCGGGAACGTGATCTTCACATCGCTGTTGACGTTGGCACAAGGACGTCGCTATCCCACCAGGTTCCGGTTGCCTCCGCCCGTGGAGGTCTTACGCTTCGTCTTCGTCGCGGCGGGCCAGGGTCACAAGGCAGGGGGCGAGGATCATGCTCAGAAAGGCGGCAACATAGAACAGGTCATGCATGGGCGGCACCTATAGTCTTTCGTACTGCAGAGCTCGGTTACTTCGTGGGAGTAGAGTCTCAGCCCGGCGTGGCTCCGCTCCATTCCACCCGCCGGGGACGGTGTTGCAACCTTTGTGTGACGCGAAACGGACGGCTGCCGGTTCGTACGCAGGCTTCGTCCGTCGCGGGTCTGGCGGCGTAAACTTCTCTCATGTCGATCGATCTGAACGCGCCGCTCCGGGCCAGCGATCCGGAGATAGCGGCGGAGATAGCGCACGAGGCGGCGCGCCAGCACGAAGGCCTGGAGATGATCGCCAGCGAAAATTTCGTTTCGCGCGCGGTTCTGGAAGCGGCCGGCACCGTGTTCACGAACAAGTACGCGGAAGGCTACCCAGGGAAGCGCTATTACGGCGGCTGCGAGCATGCCGATGTAGTCGAGAATCTGGCGCGCTCGCGGGCTAAGAAACTGTTCGGGGCCGACCATGCCAACGTGCAGCCGCACTCCGGCTCGCAGGCCAACGCCGCCGCCTATATGACGCTGATCCAGCCGGGCGACACGATCCTTGGGTTGGACCTCGCCAACGGCGGCCACCTGACGCATGGTCACAAGCTGAATTTCAGCGGCAAGCTGTACCGTGTGGCCAGCTACAAGGTGCGGCAGGATACCGAAGTGATCGACTACGACGAGCTCCAATCGATAGCCGAGAACGAGAAGCCGAAGCTGATCATCGGGGGAGGCTCCGCGTACCCGCGGCGGTTCGATTTCGAGCGCATGCGGGAGATCGCGGACCGCGTGGGCGCACACCTTGTGGTGGACATGGCGCACTTCGCCGGGCTGGTGGCGGGCGGGGCGCATCCCTCGCCGGTGCCGCACGCCCATATCGTGACCACGACCACGCACAAAACGCTGCGCGGCCCGCGCGCGGGCCTGATCCTTTGCCAGGGGGAGTTCGCGGCCGGGGTAGACCGCAGCGTGTTTCCGGGGCAGCAGGGAGGTCCGCTGGTTCATGTCATGGCCGCCAAGGCGGTAGCCTTCCGCGAGGCGCTGCAGCCCGAGTTTGCGGCGTATGCAGCACAGACCGTAGCCAATGCCAAGGCGCTGGGCGAGGCGATGCAGGCGCTGGGCTATCGTGTGATCTCCGGCGGCACGGATACGCACCTGATCCTGATCGACGTGTTTGCCGGCGGTCCGGGCATGCTGGGTTCAGAAGCCGAGGCCGCGCTGGGCGCAGCCGGCATCACCGTGAACAAAAACGCCATCCCTTATGACACCAATCCGCCGCTGAAGCCCAGCGGCGTCCGCCTGGGGACGCCGGCGCTGACCACGCGCGGGATGCGGGAAGGCGAGATGCGGACTATCGCAACATGGATCGCCGAAGCACTGCAGCATCGTTCGGATGAGGGCCGCCTCTGTGACATTCGCGGACGCGTGTCGGAGCTGGCAGAACAGTTTCCGCTGTATGGGTGGCTGCGGGCGTAAGGCAGGTCTCTTTTCTCACCAGCTTCCGGAGCTTCGATGAGCGAAGCGTTCCTGCTCCTCACCGGCGAGATGGAGGCCTGGTTTCGCGGGAAGAGACGCCTGACGCGTGTGAATGGGAAGAACAGCTAGCATGGAGACACGATGGGCTGCTTTCTTCTTCTGGGGCTTTCGACCGGCCTGCGGGCGCTGACCGGCGTGGCAGTGATGTGCTGGTTTGCGTATCTGGGCCGGACACCGCTGCATGGCTGGGCGTTCTGGGCGGGCTACCTGGTCTCGGTCATCGTTTTCTCCGTGATGGCGCTGGGCGAGTACGTGGGTGACACGCTGCCAAGCACACCGAACCGCACAGCTGCCGGCCCGGCGGTCTCGCGTCTGGTGCTGGGCGGACTCGCCGGGGCGCTGGGAGCCAATGCCGTCCATCAACCGGCCGTGGGAGGCGTGATCCTGGGTCTGCTCGGTGCGGCCATCGGCACGTGGGGCGGGTTCCGCGTACGGGCACGGCTGGCCAGGGCCCTGGGCAGCGATCTGCCGGCAGCACTCCTGGAGTCGGCCCTGGCGCTGGGAGTAGCGCTTTTCGCGGCGCACGAACTGTCTATCGGCGTGATGAAGGATGCCGCCTGGTGGACTCGCCACCTGTCCTGAGGCGTAACGGTGCCCTAGACCTTCTCGGCGAGGACGACCCGTTCGATTCCGGCATAATCGCGTAGGAAGCGAACCGCGGTCCAGCCGGGGCGCAGCAGAGCGGCGAGCGCGTGACTCTGGCCGAAGCCCAGCTCCATGGCCAGCAAACCGCCGCGCCGCAGGGCGGTGTGAGCCGCCGGAATAAGGCGGCGGTAGACCTCCAGGCCATCCGCTCCCGCGAAGAGAGCCACGTGCGGCTCATGCTCCACAACCTCGCGCTGCATGGAGGCGGAGTCGCCCAGCGCGACATAGGGCGGGTTGGAGACAACGGCATCGAGAAACTTTCCGGCTGCGATTTCAGGTTCGAGGGCGCTCAGCAGGTCGGAATGCAAAAAGCGCAGAGGCGCGCGCAAGCCGAGCTGATCCGCGTTTCCCTCGGCCACGGCGAGCGCGGCCCGGGAGATATCGAGTGCGGTGATCTCGACGGCGCGAAGCTGGGTCATGCCCCGGGCCACGTTGTGGACTTCAATCTGGGGGAGGCGGGCGGCGAGCGCGAGGGCGATAGCGCCCGAACCCGTGCCCACATCCACGATCCGCAGCGGAACAGCCTCAGAGTGCGGAAGTTGCCGCGGACCGGTGACCGCCGAGGCGGCGAAGTGCGCGAGCACGGCTTCCACCAGGTGCTCGGTTTCGGGGCGCGGGATCAGGACGTCCGGCGTGACGCGAAGCGGAAGCCCGAAGAATTCCTGCCGCTCCACCAAATACTGCAGCGGCTCTCCCTCGTCGCGGCGGCGCACGAGTCCGGTAAGCCTCACGGCAAGCTCCGGGGCGAGAGTGGCTTCCGGATGACCGAGCACCCAGGAACGGGGCCGCCCCGCCACATGCGCCAGCAGCAACTCGGCATCCCGGCGGGGGATGTAAAGCGTGGCTTCGGCAACGGCTTCCCGCACAGTCATCGTTTCCTCAGGATAGCCAGTGCGAGCTGGGGGTGGTGCAAGGGGTAGACCTGCAACAAGCAGATGTTCCACCTCATCACCTCATTCAAGAGGAGCCGATGAACGCAACCGTGCGGAGAGGCTCAAACCTGCCTGCGCGCCGCTTTGCGTCTCAACGCTTCTCGAACATCAGGAAATAGTCGTTCTGATCGCCCCTGGTGAAGTCGTAGCGATGAACGAAGCGGAAGCCGTTTCGTTCCACTTCGGCGCGGACAACGTCAGGGTCAATGCCGTGGTCCGCGCCGTTGCCCGGACGATCGATGACGGCGAATCGTCCTCCGGTCCTCATGGCGTCATGCAGGTGACCGAGCAGCACGACCGGATGGGCGACCTCGTGGTACACGCGCAGCATGATCGCGACGTCGATGGAGTTCGCAGGCAGGCGCGGATCGTCAGGGGTGCCGAGCAAGGGCTCGATGTCATGCAGGCTCTCGCGCTGCGCACGGTCGCGGATGGCATCCACGGCCTGCGGATTGATGTCCTCGGCGAAAACCTTGCCGCCCTCGCCGGGACCTCCCGCTACCCGCCTGGCCGCGCGAACGGAGAACCAGCCGCCACCCGCACCGATATCCGCCACGACGGAGCCGGGGTGGAGCCGCAGGGTATCAAGGATGCGCTGTGTCTGCAGCTTCTGATCGCGGTCGGCGTCCTCGAAGATGCTGAGATCGCCCGCGTAGGGGGTGCTGGTGGGGTGCGCTGCCGGGGCTGGAGTCGCGGTCTGGGCGTGCACCGGCCACGCCGTGCTGATGGAGGTGGGGCAGAACGGCAGCAGAGCAAAGGGCAAGGCAAGCAGGAGAGCGACGGTGCGGGTGCGTGCTGGATGCGAGGCCATACAGGGGTTAGACGCTGCCCAGCAGCCAAGGCAGCAGCACCGAGGCGGACTGGAGGTACGGCGGGTGGAGAGCTTCGCGGCATCACAAGCGTAGAGTTTCCTGCGGCAGGAGTGTCCATGACCCCGTTGAAGCGCGCGGTCTGCCGGGGTCTGCGTCTGGGTTGCATGGCTGCCGCTTTGCCTCTGCCGGGCGCCCTCGCGGCGCAGAGCTCCGCCCAGAGCCAGGCCCAGAGCGTAAAAAACATTGTGCTGACGATGATGAGCAACGAGCGCACGGCAGCCGAGCACAAGAGCCACTTCGCGTTCGTGTCCAGGGAGCGCTCCGACCGGACCCGCGGACAGATGTGGACGGAGCGCGTGGTGGAGACGACGGCGGGCCGGGTGCGTGATCTGCTGGCGGTCGATGGGGTTCCCCTGACCATGGAGCAGGCCGCACGAGAACGCGACCGCCTGGCCGACGACGCAGCTCACCCGGAGCGCATGGCCAAACGCGAAACGGAAGAGCAGGGGGATGAGGAGCATGCCGGACAGATGCTGGGTCTGCTGGGCCGGGGCTTTCTGCTGGAGAATCTACGAGCCGAAGGGCCGGACTGGCATATCGACTTCCGGCCCGACGAGGCTTACTCGCCTTCCTCGACAGAGGAGAAGGTGCTGCACGGTATGGTGGGTTTTCTGCTAGTGGATCGCAAGCAAATGCGTCTCCACCATGTGGAGGGCCGGCTGCCGGAGGACCTGAGCATCGGGTTTGGCCTGCTGGCGACGATCAAGGCCGGCTCACGGTTCGCGACCACCAAGCAGCCGATGGAAGGCCAGTGGCGTACGGTGAGGACGCTGACGGATATCCGCGGCAAAGCGGCGCTCTTCAAGTCGCTGAGCCGCAGCCAGGATGTGGCGCGCACGGACTTCCGGCGTGTGCCGGATGAGATCTCGGTGGCGCAGGCGGTGGCGATGGCGGAGAATTCGGCGGCACCGTAGGCCTTTCTCAGAGCCCAGATCTTCGGCCTGGCTGGTATGTGCCTCGTTTTGAGCGCGAAGCAAGACCTGCAGAGATATGCTCCGGGTCGCCGGCCTGCCTTCCGCGAGGTCGTGGCGATTCACTTCGGTACGTACTTACTCCAGGAGCCGTCGGCGGCAACCCGCTGGATGATACGGTTACGCTCCCCGAGCAGGTTTCGCATGTACCTGCGAAGCACCAGCCGCTCCGCCAGCCAGCCGAGCCGACCCCATGGCGCGGCAAAGCGGAAGACGCCGCGCATTTCGGTTTGCGGCTGGCCGTCTGGCGTGGCCGGAAGTTCGCGGAAGTAGTGGTCATGCTGCATGCTGCGGAAAGCTCCGCGCAGCATCGTGTCCTGGAAATAGCTCGGCGGATCGAAGCATGTAATAACGCTGGTAAGTTGCTGGCGAATCCAGAAGTGGCGGGCCTGCCATGTGACCTGCTCACCAGGACCGATCAGGCCGGACCGAACGCCGCCGTGGCCTGCTCGCCGAAATGCGTGTTGCCGAGCAGATGCACGTCGATGCTGCGCGCCAGATCGAAGGTGCGCTGCAGCGGAGTCGCCACGAGGACCCATTCGTGGAGTTGGATCATGTGTCAGCTCCTGAGTTACTTCTAGGCTCCAGCAAGGCCGGCAGAAGCCCCGGTAGCGTAAGGGGCTCCGGTAAACTCAAGCAATGCCGTTCACTCACCGCGCTGCGCGTTCCGATGTTAACTCCATGGCCGAGGCGCCTGTTTTCGAATCGTGGGGGCGCTACCCCAAGCTGCCGGCAACTGTGAAGTCGCTGCACTGGCAGGGTGACTTTCCGCGGGCCATCGAAGGGGTGCATGGCGGTGCGCTGCCGGTCGGCATGGGTCGCAGCTACGGCGATGTCTGCCTGCTGGATGATGGCACGCTGCTGCAAACCACAGGGATGAACCGGCTGCTGGGCTTCGACGCGGAGACCGGCCTGCTGACTGCGGAAGCCGGGATAACGCTAGCCGAGGTTCTGGACTTTTCGGTTCCGCGCGGCTTCTTCCTGCCGGTGACGCCGGGCACCAAGTACGTGACGTTGGGTGGCGCGGTCGCGAACGACATCCACGGCAAGAACCATCACGTGGCCGGCACCTTCGGCTGCCACGTGACGCAGTTCGAGTTGGTGCGCTCGGATGGCACGCGCATGCACTGCAGCCCGACCGAGAACCCCGACTACTTCAGCGCGACGGTCGGCGGCATGGGCCTGACCGGTGTGATCACCTGGGTGCAGGTGCGCATGAAGCCCATCGTAAGCCGCACCGTGGACTACACCGGCATCCAGTTCCACGGCATCGACGAGTTCCTGGAGCTGACCGAGCAGGCGCAGCACATCGAGTACACGGTGAGCTGGGTGGATGTGACCTCGACCGGCAAAAACTTCGCGCGCGGGATCTTTATGCAGGGCGATCATTCCACCACGCCAGGCGAGTTGAAGCGCTCTCCGGAGCCGAAGCTGGCGCTGCCCCTGGAGCTGCCCGGCTGGGTGCTGAACGGTGCCTCGGTGAGCGCCTTCAACACGCTGTTCTTCCACAAGCAGATGAAGAAGCGAGTGAGCGGACCGCAGGACTACGAACCGTTCTTCTATCCGCTGGACAAGGTGCTGCACTGGAACCGCATGTACGGCAAGCGTGGTCTGCTTCAATTCCAATACGCCCTGCCTTGGGAGTCGGCGCGCGAGGGTACGGCTGCCGTGCTGGGCGAGGTGGCGAAATCCGGACTGGCCAGTTTCCTGGCGGTCCTGAAGGCGTTCGGTGATGTGCCTTCGCCGGGATTGATGAGCTTTCCCTTCCCGGGTGTGACGCTGGCGCTCGATTTCCCGATCAAGCCGGACAAAAGCTTTGCGCTGTTCGACCGGTTGGCCGCGATGACGCAGGAGTACGGCGGCCGCCTGTACCCGGCCAAGGACGCACGCATGACGGCCGCGCAGTTCCGCGCCTTCTACCCGCAGTGGGAAAAGATGGCGCGCTACAAGGACCCGGCGCTGACCTCGGGTTTCTGGGAGCGCGTGACGCAGGAGGGGACGGCTTGAGCGGCGAGCGGAGGGAAGCGCTGCAAAGCTCGGCGGCCGAACCCGTACTGCGGATGCGCGGGGTCAACGAAGGGCTGCTACCCGCGCGGGCCGTGAACGCGGAAGGCGCGCATGGGCCAAGGCGCATTCTCGTGCTGGGCGCGACCTCGGGGATTGCCGAGGCTTGCTGCCGGCTTTGGGCGGAACGCGGCGACCGGCTTTACCTGGTCGGCAGAAACGCAGAGCGGCTGCAGGCGGTCGCCGCAGACCTGCGCACGCGCGGCGCGAGCTACGTGGACACCGCCGTCGTCGACCTGGACAACACCTCCACGCATCCCGCGATACTGGCCCACGCCATCAACTCGCTGGCCGGGCTGGATATCGCGTTTGTTGCGGCGGGGCTGCTCGGCGATCAGGCCAGGGCGGAGCGCAACTTTGAGGAGGCTGGCCAGATACTGCACACGAACCTGGTGGTCGTGGCCAGCCTGCTTACCTGGCTGGCGAATTACTGCGCACAACGCCACGCGGGAACGCTTGCGGTGCTGAGCTCGGTGGCCGGGGATCGCGGGCGCAAGTCGAACTATGTTTACGGCGCGTCCAAGGCCGGACTGACGGCTTTTGTAGACGGCCTGCGCAACCGCATCGACCGCGAAGGGGTGCGGGTCATGACCATCAAGCCGGGCCCGGTGCGCACGGCCATGACGGAGGGGTTCAAGGACAAGGCCCGCTTTGCCGACGTGAAGATCGTAGCGGCAACTCTGGTGAAAGCGATCGAACGGGGCGCCGACGTGGTGTACGTCCCCGGCAAGTGGCGCCTGATCATGGCGGCGGTGCGTGCCATCCCGGAGCGCTGGTTCAAGAAGATGAACCTGTAAGGCTCCGCGGCCTGGATTCGCATACGTTACGTTTCGGACGAGAGCAAAGCAGCAGTGATGCGCCCCTCTCGCGAGACGCGAGGTTTAGAACTCCAGGCGAAGAGCGAACTGACCGGTGCGATAGGCATAGCCGCCGACCGGGATAGTTTGCGAAGAGATCACACCGAAGGTGGAGGTCGCCGCGAGAGTTGCGGTGTTTCCGGTGGGAGTGGCGAACGTGGGGTGATTGAGGATGTTGAAGCCGTCCGCACGGAACACGAGGTTCAGGCGATTGTCGGGAAGAACCTGGAAGGTCTTGCCGAGACCAGCGTCAAAGAAGACTTGCGAAGGTCCACGCAGATTGTTGCGGCTACCGTACTGGATACCGGTAGGCGCGCTGAAGTGCGAAAGAGCCGCGGTCGGGTTGGCGAAAGCGAGCAACTGGTTGGACGCATTCTTGTTGAGGTGAGTCTTCGTGTCCGCTGAACGAGAGCCGTCATAGATCGCCGGATCGTTGGTGGCATAGCCAGCCAAATAGGCACCCGTGTACACGGTAAAAGCCAGGCCGCTCTGCCAGTCAGGAATCGCCGACAGGCTCCAGCCGCCGATCAGCTCGTTGAGAGCAACAGGGGCGTTGGAAAGGAAGCGCCTACCACGGCCGAAGGGCAGCTGATACACGATGTTCGAAGATACGATGTTCTGGACGTCGAAGTCCGAGTTGCCGCGGCATGCGCGGGGGTGGAGCACATCGCAGATGAAGCCCGAACCGCTAGCCACGGTGTTGGCCACAACCGACACATTGTCCACGGAGTGCGACCAGGTGTAGTTGAGGTCGAACTTGAGGCCGTTGTTCAGGTTCTTGGCAACCGTCACCAACATGGCGTTGTAGTTGGAGAAGCCCTTGTTGGTGTAGAAGGTATCCGACGAGAACTGAGAAGCCACGCCAACGTTGTAATTGATGATCTTGTTGGCAGCCAGAAACTTGATCGGATCGGTGATGTCACCAAGTTGAATGTTCGCTGTCTGGTTAGCCGCCAGGACGGCGGTGCGGTTGGAGTAACCGGCGAAGTTGGTCGTGATCTGATTCTCGAAGAACGGGATCGCGGTGGTGCCGGTTTTGAAGTTGGTGCCGGCAGGAGCGCTGCGGACCTGACCTTCCAACTGGGTGAACGCCTGGGACAGGTACTGTCCGGACGCGGGGTCACGGAAGTCGATGAGCTGCGAGGCATCCGCCTGCGCGAGCAGACGACGGCCAAGACGGCCGACGTAGGAGGCACGCATGATGAACCCGCCTGGGAACTCCTGCTGCAGGCCGAAGTTGTAGGCGATGGAGTAGGGGTCATGCAGGTGCGGATCAATTGCACTGTTGCTGTTGCCGTTGGCAAGGCCGGTAGGCAGACCCGCCGCGGAAACGTAGGGCGTGTAGGGCGTTGTGATGGTTGGAGCGTTTGGAGGCGCGGGTAGCGAGGTAAGGGTACCGCCTATGCGCGGGTCAGCCTTGAGCGCAGCAGTAGGGTCTGTTTGGCCGTAAGGCTGCGTCGCCGTTGCCTGGAACAGATAGCTGGACTGGTTCTGAATGAAGTTGATCGCGTTGACAATGGTGCGGTCATAGAGCAGGTCGGCCGAACCGTTGATCACGGTCCTAGGCGCGTAGCTCGGGTTGTACGCGAAGGAGAAGCGTGGTGCGAGGTCATGCAGGTTCGGCTGGAAGTAGCCGGGCTTGTTGTTGGGCGAACCGCCGAGGCTGTACGTGATGAAAGGGACGCCGGTAGCCGAGTTGTTGCTGGCAGCCGACTGCGCCAAACGGGCCGCGAAGTAGTCGTTGAAACTGATGCTCGGAATGGATTCCGCACCCTGTGCATCGAAGGGAACCGAGTAGAGCTGGTAGCGGAGACCGTAAGACAACGTCAGATCCTTGCGAACCTTCCAGGTGTCGCCGACATAGAGCTCAGTCTGGTAGTAGCGGAAACGACGCGTTGCGCCGTTTGGCTGCGGTGTCGCCTGCTCCGACGCGTTGTAGTTGTAGTTGCTGGAAATGTTCGCCACGCGGCCGAGAGCCAGCGTGAAGGCGTTATCCCACTGCGTGGTATAGGTGGCACCGGTATTGATGTCCGAGGGGCGGAGGCCGGCGTTGAGAGCGGTGGTGTTACCGCCGATGCCGAGGGTGTAGAAATCGTAATCGTTGACGAGCAGGTTGCTGGTTTTGATGAATTTGAAAGTGCCACCAAAACCGATGGTGTGCGCGCCAATCTGCCAGTTGAAGTCATCACGGACGGTCGGGATGGGAATACGACGACGCTGGATGTTCCCTTCGTCGTATGGAGCGGTGAACTGACCGAAGCCGCTGACGTAGGTGGCGCCATTCGGGTTGTAAGTCAGCGGGAAGCTCACGACCTGGACGTTATCGCCGAAGTAGAACTGGTTGACTTTGTTGTTGCCGATCTGCCAGATGTGGCTGGCCACATAGCCGTAGCTGCGGTTCTGGTTGGGACGGGTGATCGGGTCCCCAGCAAAGCGGTTCTGGCTTTGCAGACCATCCGAGAAGCCCTGATGGAACTGCACGAACACGCGCTGCTTGGAGGTCAGGTTGTAGTCCAGGCGGGCGACTCCGTCGTACTCGATGGTGCTGTAGCCCTGCGTGAAGCGGAAGTAGCCGGTATTGATGCCGTCACCGCCCGAAAGATCGTTCGCGCGGGGGTAGCGGGAGTTGATGAGGTTGAAGATTGTGGGGCTCTCACCGATGCCGGCCGGATCGAGCGCCTTCACCTGGTCCGGCGTGTAGGTGCCGATGCAGGCAGGGTTGTTGGTCTGACGGCTCGTAGACGCGCAGCCTGTTTTGAGGTAGGAGATGTTCCCGGCGCGGTAGGAATCCAAAGGCACCGTGCGGAAGGTGCTGGCCGCCTGAATGATGCGCGAGTTATAGAAGTCGGCAAAGAAGAACAGCTTGTCCTTGAGAACCGGACCGCCGATGGCGCCGCCGAACTGATTGCGGATGAACTTGACCTGTGGCGTAACGGGAAGCGTGTTGTTGTTGAACCACGTGTTGGCAATGGTTGCGTTGTCGCGGTGATACTCGTTCAGATCACCATGGAACCTGTTGGTGCCGGACTTTGTGACGAGCTGGAACTGACCGCCGCTGCCCGTGCCAAGCGAGGTGGTAAGGCCGGCAACCGTGCCACGGAATTCCTGGGTCGCGTCGACGGGGATCTGCCCAACCACTGTCGTCGTGCTGCCGGTGGAGGCGTCATTGACGTCCATGCCGTCGACTGTGATGGAGTTCTGGTCAGTACGTGCGCCGGTTACGGAAATGGCAGGGGTGCCGGCGCTGGCAGCCACAACCTGCGTGACACCGGGCTGAAGCACAAAGAGCGCCAGCGGAGTGTTGCGGTTCTGAACTGGCAGATCGTTAAGTGCTTCGACGTCGATATTGTTGCCGAGGCTGGCATCCGTCGTGTTCAGCGTTTCCACGTTTTGCTTCGAAGTAACTTCGACCGCTTGATTGCTGCCCACAGGCAGCCTGGCGTCCTGGGTGCGCGTCGCACCGACTACGAGGCTGAAATTCTCCACTGTAACGGTGGTGAAACCGTCGTGGGAGAAGCTCACCTTGTAGCCTGGAGCCGGCGGGACGTTGGGAAAACGGTAAGCGCCCTCGCCGTTGGTCTTCGACGTGAAGTTCAGACCTCGCGCGCTGTTGGTCAGAGTCACGGCGGTGCCGGGAACCACGGCTCCGGTCGAATCAGTCACAACACCGGTGATCGCCGCGTTGTCCTGAGCATGGGCGCCGGCGAAGCAGGAAAGAACGAAAACAAGAAAGCTGAACGTGCGGATCCAGTTACATCTCACGATTGAAGGATCTCCTCGGAATAACAGCAACAGAGACCGCCCGAACGGATTTCGGGGGCGTTTCTCTGAATGGTTCTAGAATTCTTCGATCCGACGACTTGAAGCACGTTGAGGGCCAATCTGTCTTTTGCACGAAGTGTTGGAAACACGTTGCTTACCGAGCGACACCCCGAAGCCGAGAGCGGGTGGGGATACCACTTTTGGGGAGCGGGAGACAAAAAGCAGAGAGTTCCCATCCGGCGCACAGCCTTCGCGGACGTCTACTGCTGCTGGGCCTGCTGATGCTGGCGGCGGGCGGCCGAGGGCTGATCGGGGAGAGCCTGCGCCTTTTCCACCAGGATGGACCAATCCTCCGGGACCGGCAGCTCGGTGTCGAGCGACAGCGTCCCTTCGCTGGGCGTGACCCGCACGGCCACCGACAGCTCGCTTTTGGTGCGGCCGCGAAAGATGCCGTGGGTGGGCGGCACATCGGAGTAGTCGCGCCCGATGGCGGTGCGGATGTGGCGGTCGCCGGCGATGAGATCGTTGGTGGGGTCGAAGCCCAGCCAGCCGAACTCGGGCAGGAAGCACTCCACCCAGGCGTGGGTGGCGGCGCTTTCGGAGCGATCGTTCTCGCCGCCGCGATGGTACAGGTAGCCGCTGACGTAACGGCAGGGGATCTGCAGGCGCGTGCGCACCAGCGCGATCATGATGTGCGAGAAATCCTGGCAGACGCCGGCGCGCGTGTTCAGGGCAAGGTCGATGGGCGAGTCCGCCTTGGTGGACTTCGGCTTGTAGTCGAAGTACTCGTAGAGCTGTCGATTGAGCCGGCGCAGTACGCTGAGCGGGTCGGCGCCGCGGCGCAGATCGAGATCGGCGGCCAGCGTTTCCAGCGCGGGCGTGGGACAGGCGAAACCGCTAGGCAGCAGCATTTCCCAGAAGTCGCCTTCGTGTACAAGCTTGTCGAGATCAGCCCAGGCCGTGCTGCCGAGGGACTGCGGGATGTCCAGGTGCGGCTGCATCTCCACCAGAGATTCGGCCACGATGACAAGCTGCCCGTGCTGCCCGGGAATGTCGAAGTGGTGCACATGGTTGGCAAGGTGATCGCGGTAGCTGAAGACGCGGCAGCGCGGCGTGACGGACAGCTGGAATGTGAGGCAGCGCTGGTTGGCGTCGGAACGCGGGTGCATGCGCGTTTCCATGATGCTTTCGCTGACGGCAGTCTTGTAGGTGAACTTGGTCAGGTGGCGAACGGAATAGTTCATGGCGTGGACCTCTGTGGTGCGCATGCTTAGGAGATACCAGAAGCAGAAGCAGATTTTCTCCGCTGCGCTGCGGAATGACAATCTGGATGGAGCGCGTGGCGGCGCGTCAGTTGCTGCTGCCGGTGAGCGCGGCCTGCATGCTGTAGTCGATGTAGGAGTGGTAGATGGCTTCGTGGATGGCCGAGCATTGCTGCTGAATCCCGCGCAGGTACGGAACAAAGGCCTTGCCCTGGAGGTCGTCGACCGAAGTGTAGGCGAGCGAGGCCTGCAGCTTGCCCCCAAGCTTGGCCAACTGCTCGGTGCGCAGGGCGCCGGTGGTGCGGCCGATGGCGTCGAGCGAATGCTGCATGGCGTCGATGGAAAAGCGCAGCGAGTGCGGGAACTCGACATCCAGCAGCAGGAACTCGAGGATCTGCTCCGGGGTGAGGTCGGCGGTGTAGACCTTGCAGTAGGCCTCGAACGCGGTGGCGCTGCGCAGAAGCCCCATCCACTCCAGGTACTCATTGCCTTCCGCGACGCGCTCGGGCTGAGACCAGAGATCGTCGGCGTAAGCCTCGAGCAGGATGGCCGTGGCGTTGGCGCGCTCCAGGTAGCGGCCCACCTGGATGAACTGCCAGCCCTCGCCGTGGCTCATGGTGGAATCGGTGACGCCCTGGAACTGGTGGACGGCCTCCATGACCTGCTGGAGGAACGCGCCGGGGGAGCCGGTTGTCTCGTTGAGCGCGTCGGTCTGCATCACAGTCTGGAGCTCGGGCCGCGTGACCTCAAGATAAAGCGAGTTGAGGCGGTGCCACTGCTCGGTGCTGATCTGCTCGCGCACGTGGCGGGCGTTCTCGCGGGCACGCACGATATAGCTGATCACCGAGGCCTTGTGGTCGGTGTCGAAGGTCAGCGTGCGCGCGAGTTCGTACGGGTTGCCGTTCCACTGCGCCTTGCGCGGCTTGCCGAGCGCCTGGAGCACACGCTGCCAGCGCCTGTCGGAGCTGGTGGAGCTCTCGTCCAGCATCAGGTTCAGGTTCACTTCGAGCAGGCGCGTGGTGTGCTCGGCGCGCTCCAGGTAGCGCGACATCCAGTAGAGCGAATCGGCGACGCGGGAAAGGATGGGGGCGCTCCTTCGGTGGGGCTGGCTTAAAGGTCGGTGTTACAGGTGCGTAAACTGCGCTGTTTCCAATATAGCGGCCTGCGCGATTCGGACCAGCGAAGGAGAGTACACAGGCGTGCAGCGAAATGGGAACGGTCCTGCCGCACTCAACCTCTTATCAGCCGCGTGTTGAGTGACGAGAAGCGCGTTTCTCGCTACTTATCTGAGGTGTGAATTGGACCGTCGGCCAGCATCTCCTTCAATCCGGCTACCATTCCACCACTCCAGTTGAGAAATGAATGGCCGCCATCATATTCGGCATAAGAGACGGCGTAGTGCTTTGCAGTCAAGGCATCGCGCATGTGACGGTTTGTTTCAACTTGCGCTTCGAAAGGCTCCATCAAGCCTACCTCCTGATGTACATGGATCGGAAGCAGAGGCAAACGCATGATCTCCCCGGTCAGCCATTCCCTTCCTTCGCTGCCAGTAGGCTTCCACCAGAACGAACCCGACAACGTGATTGCGTTTCCAAAGATCTCAGGATGCCTGACAGCAGTAAACAAAGCCTGCAAACCGCCGAGACTCGAACCAGCAACGACGGTCTGCTCTCTGTCGAGCGTCGCGTGCAAGTTCTCTCGCGCCCATGGCACAAGTTCCAACGCGAGAAAGCTTGCGTAAGTCTCGCTGCACCCAAGCTCTGTGTCCCGCATGCCAGGCATCGATTGGTCCGTGAGCACTGCAACGGTCGGTTGGATGAGGCGTTGCGCGATGAGCAGATCAAGAAGTTTTGGTATCCATGAGAGATTTCGCTTTCCGTCAAAGACAATCAGCAATGGCAAGCGTTCGCGGACCTCGTCGAATCCAGCCGGGGTGTAGGTCCAGAAGCTCTGCATGTTCGTCGGTTCGCCAGAAATGACCTTCGCCTGCCGTACCTGCCCACGAGTGCTCGGTTGTACGCTTTCCTCCCACAAGAGCGGCCTTGCAGAAGGAAGCTCCACGTAAGAGGCTTCAGCCCCATAGTTCGCAAACGTGGTTGGACAATGATGCGGATTCAGAGGGTCGGTCTTAAGCATAGCGAGGCGAGCTTCCTTCGCACTTTCCTCCTTGATGTCATAGAACGAGACGAGCGAATCGTCGGGGGAAAGGTTGTAGGCAAACCGCGCATCGTTTCGGATCCGGAACGTTAGGTACCAGACATTGGTTCCCGCAAGCAGTTGCAAGCGGCTCTTGGCGTCGAAATCCGCAACACCGTCGAATAGCACCACGTTCGTGGTACTCCGGCTACCATGCCACAGGAACGTTACAAACGAGAAACCCGGATCGTCTTCTATGGGTTCAATCAGCGGAGTGCTCCGCACTTGCACCATGGACCAAAAGCGTTCGAGGGCGCGTGGCCGGTCACGTTCCACGGATCGAGAAAGTTCCCGCAAAGCTCTGCTGCTATCAGGTGGTGCAACTTGAAAGGTGCGCTCTTGGGCAAGAATAATGCCGCACGCGCAGAAGCAAACCACCGCGCAGAAAACGCCTGAAGCCAGCCTTGATCGCATGCGTCACTATATCGCCAACTGACGGCGCTGGTGCCGCGAATAGGAACAGCGCTCTATTCACTGCACAGCGTTACGTGCGAGTCTCCACAGCGTCGTAGGCAGTACGTGCATCTTCCGCCCACTCCTGTGAAGTCGGTTTCTCGTCAGCAATCGCACGGTATCCGCCAACGTAAAGGTCGAGTCGAGGAGCGGACGATCAGGTTATGGCAATTTGCTGTCTTCGTTGGAGCCTCAAGTCACGGATGCGAAAATAGAAGGCGATGCTGCAACTCTCCGGCGCCGGCAAGCGGTTCGGCCACAAGCTGCTGTTTGAAGACGTGAACTGGCTGGTGACGCCGAACGAGCGCACCGGGCTGGTGGGCGGCAACGGCACGGGCAAATCCACGCTGATGAAGGTGCTCGCGGGCATCGAGGGCCTGGACTACGGCCTGCGCACGCTGGTCAAGGGCATGACCATCGGCTACCTGCCGCAGGATGGGCTGGCGCTCAGCGGGCGCAGCGTGTTCGACGAATGCCTGAGCGTGTTCGATGAGCTGCGCGCGCTGGAAACCGAGTACGAGCAGTTGACGCACACCCTGAGCGAGGCCGATCCGAAGTCGCGCGAGTACGCCGCGGCGGCGGACCGCTACTCGGAGATTGCCGAGCTGCTGCATGTGCACGATATCTACACGCTGGACTCGCAGGTGGGTGCGGTGCTGGGTGGCCTGGGCTTTGCGAAGGAAGACTGGACCCGGCGCACGGAAGAGTTTTCGGGTGGCTGGCAGATGCGCATCTCGCTGGCCAAACTGCTGCTGCAGAAGCCTTCGTTGCTGCTGCTGGATGAGCCGACCAACCACCTGGATCTGGAATCGCGCAACTGGCTGGAGGATTACCTCCGTACCTACGAGAACGCCTTCATCATGATCTCGCACGACCGCTACTTCCTGGACCAGACCGTGGCGAAGACGGTGGAGGTCTGGAACAAGCGCATGCACGTGTACCACGGCAACTATTCGAAGTACCAGGTGCTGAAGGAAGAGCGGCGCACGCAGTTGACGAGCGCTTACAAGAACCAGCGAGAACGCATCGATGCGTTAGAGGCCTTCATCAACCGCTTCCGCGCGCAGGCCACCAAGGCCAAGCAGGTGCAGTCGCGCATCAAGGAGCTGGAAAAGATCGAGCGGATTGAGGTGCCGGAGGAAGAAGCGACCATCCACTTCACCTTCCCGCAGCCGCCTGCCTCTGGCCGGACGGTGCTGGATGTGAAGAACCTGAACAAGAGCTACCCGGGGCCGGACGGCACGCCGCGGCGCATCCTGGAGGATGTGAGCTTCACCATCGAGCGCGGCGACCGCATTGCGCTGGTGGGGATGAACGGCGCGGGCAAATCGACGCTGCTGCGCCTGCTGAGCGCGCAGGAGAAGCCCGACTTCGGGGAAGTGAGGGAAGGGCACAACGTGCTTTCGGACTTCTTCGCGCAGGACCAGTACAAGGTGCTGGACGGCGAGGCGCAGATGCTGAACGACATCACCGGCGCGAATCCGCGCGTGGATGTGGTGACGCTGCGCTCGCTGCTGGGGTGCTTCCTGTTTTCGGGCGACGATGTGTTCAAGAAGCTGGGGGTGCTGAGCGGAGGCGAGCGCAACCGCTATGCCCTGGCGCGGATGCTGGTTTCGCCGGCCAACTTCCTGCTGATGGACGAGCCCACCAATCACCTGGACATGCGCGCCAAGGATGTGCTGCTGGACGCGGTACGCAACTTCACCGGCACGGTGATCTTCGTCTCGCACGACCGCTACTTCATCGACGGGCTGGCCACGCGGGTGTTCGAGGTGGAAGACAGGCGCGTGCACATCTACCCCGGCAATTACGAGGACTACCTGTTCCGCAAGAACGGCGGCCTGCCCCAGAACACAGCCGAAGCTGCCCAACGCGCCAAGACCGACGCGGCTACCGGGGCGCACATCGATGCCGCTACCGGCATGCTGAAGCCGGTGAAGCAAGTGGGCGCGAAAGCCGAGGCGAAAGCGGAAGCCGCGCCGGAGACGCGAACCGACGCTCCAGGGCACGTCAGCCCGGAGCCGGGCAGCGCAAACGGGACCGGCTGGAAGACCGCGAACACGGCTGCGAGCTCCATCGAGATTGCGTCCGAGGACTGGGATGAAACGGGAAGCGGCTCCCCTTACGAAGGTCGTGGGGCGGCGCAGGAGTCCACGCATGAGTTGCTGGGATCGCCCGCACCGGTAACGCCCTCGCCGAAAGCGGCGGCGAAGAAACTGAACCCGATCAAACGCAAACATCTGGAAACGCGCGTAGGCGATCTGGAAAACGAGCTGGGCGAACTGGAAGCGCGCATCCTGGCTGCGGAGCAGCAGCAGGCGGTCTTCACCAATGCCGAGGCGGCGCGAGCCCTGGCGTCCGAGCTAGCCATGCTGCGCGAGCAGCACACCCTGAGCACGGCAGAGTGGGAAAAGCTGGCCATGGAGCTGGAAGAGCAAACCACAGCGTAGATGACGCCGATCCAGCGCCCATTACCGAAGTTCGTCCAGCGGTATAGTCAACATGCAAAAATATCGCTGGCAAGATCACCTGCATTCTCGGTAGTCTGGTTCGGCCACCATGAACATGCAGAGAGAGTCCGCCCAGGTTCGCAGAAGCGCTTCAGGGCTTGTTCCCCGACTCGCGGGCACTGCAGCTCTCGTTTGCCTGCTTGGTTATCTGCCCGGCTGCCGGATCGAGCGGCCTCCGACACGCGTTGAAAAGGATGAGCTCGCGCTGGCCAAGCTGGCCGACGCGCCGCTGCCGATCCTGCCGCAGCCCCAGGGAGACGACGCGGTGCGCGTGATCGAGGCCTGCGGGCCGCCCAGCCTCGATACGGTGACACCGGTGTACTCGAAGTACTACAACGGCCCGGTGCGGCATATGGAATACGTGGGGCAGCGCAAGGTGACGCTCGACTTCATCCCCTCCGGTCCGCGCGCGCAACTGGCGTTTACGGAAGCACCCCTGCCGCCGCGCGCGTACAGCGCCGATGAGGTGCCCGCCAATACGACCTGGCGATTCCAGTCCGGCCAGATGGCGCAGGTCACCATGATTACCTCGCATCGGCTCTCGCTGTTTCTGCCCTGCGCAGGAGACGCCCTCAGCCGCGAGTTCTAGCTGCAAGGCGCGGAGCTTTTGGAGTATGCGGGCTGGGCCCCTGTGACCCTGCCTGAGACAATGATGCGAAGAGCGCTTCGCTCCGCACGATTTTCACACTATGCGCATTCTGGTTATCGGCGCCGGCGCGGTCGGCGGGTATTTTGGCGCGCAGCTCATGGAGCATGGCCGCGACGTCACCTTCCTTGTGCGCCCGCAGCGAGCGATGCAGCTGCAGCGCGACGGAGTACGGATCGCCGGCCCGCGCGGAGAGTTTGCGGTGCAGCCCAGGACGCTGACGGCCGCGGAACTCGCTGCGGCTCCGCAGCCGTTCGACCTGTTGCTGCTCAGCGTAAAAGCATACTCGCTGCTGCCGGCCATGGAGGACTTCGCGCCGGCCGTCGGCCCGCAGACCGCCATTTTGCCTCTGCTCAACGGCATGGGACACCTCCACACTCTCCGGGAACGCTTCGGCGCAGGCAGCGTGCTGGGCGGGACCACACGGATCGTCGCGTACCTGGAAGACGACGGGCGGATTGTGCTGCTGGAAAAGCTTCATGACCTCGCCTTCGGAGAGCTGGACCGGCGGAGCACGGCTCGTATACGGGAAGTCGATCAAGCGTTGAGCGGCTGTGGGTTTCACGCCGAGCTTTCGCCGGACATCCTGGCGGCCATGTGGTTCAAGTGGGTTCTGCTGGCCTCGATCGGCTCCGTCACACTGCTGGGCCGCGGCACCGTGGGGGAAGTCAACCGCGCGCCCGGCGGAAGGGAGCTTTCGCTCGGCATTGTCGCGGAAGCCGCCGCGGTGGCGGCGGCGAACGGCTATGCACTCTCGCCGGCCTCCATGGACATCATCAACACGCGCCTAACCCGCACGGATTCCGTTCTTGTGTCCTCTATGTACCGCGACCTGCACAAGGGAGCGGCGGTGGAAGCGGACCACATCCTCGGCGACCTGCTTCGCCGCGGGACCGCGCACGCGATAGAAACCCCGCTGTTGCGGGCCGCTTATACGCAGACCAAGGTCTACGAAGCGCGGCGCGGCTGATCGGATTCCGCTGACGTGGCGAGACGCCTAAGCAGCAGCCAGGCACCCTTTTACGCAAGGCACGTCATAATCAGCTATGCCTTCGTTGTGGACTCCCGAGAACTGGTCCAGCCGCCTGCAGGAGCTCGGCGCAAGCGATTTCGAAGCCAAACAGGCACCATTGCGCCGCGATATTCGCTCGCTGGGCATGCTGCTCGGGCAGGTGCTGCGCGAACAGGCCGGCGATGGCCTGTTCGCACGCGTGGAAGCGCTGCGCCAGGTCGCGATTGCTCGGCGGGAGGCTCAGGCCGAGGACGATAGTGAACGCACCGCGCAGCACCTGCGGGAGATGGAGGCACTCACGCGCGAGACCGCCGGGGATGCTGTGTCCGCCTATCGCCTGGCGCGCGCCTTTGCTTCCTACTTCGAGCTGATCAATCTCGCGGAGACCAATCACCGCAAGCGCCGCCGCCGGGCCGCGCTGCTGGGTGAGAGCAATGGGGTGCAGCGCGGCAGCCTGCGAGGCACGTTGCGGCGCATGCGCGAGGCAGGACTCACTCGCGCCGACGCGCTGCAATCGCTGGCGCGCATCTGCATTGTGCCGGTCTTCACCGCTCACCCTACGGAGGTAGCCCGGCGCAGCGTGATGTTCAAACGCCGCCGTATCTCGGACCTGCTGGAGCAGCTCGATGGGCTGGCGCTGCCGCCTTCGCAGATCGAAATGCTGGAAAGCACGCTGCTGGCGGAGATCACCGCGCTGTGGCAAACCGACGACGTGCGCAGCGCCCGGCCCACGGTGCGCGACGAGGTCCGGATGGCGCTGGATTACTACGACAGCGCCATCTTCGCGACCGTGCCGGTGCTGTACACGGAGATTGCGGAAGCGCTCCATGCGGAGTTTCCACGGGACCAGAGCCCGCTTGCTTCCCCCAACTCAGCTTCCGGCGACCCGACCGAAGTTGCAGCAGACCGCCTGCACACATCCACGTCTGACCTGCCAGTCATCGTACGGTTCGGCTCCTGGATCGGGGGCGACCGCGACGGCAACCCGTTCGTGACGGCATCGGTCACGGAGGAGGCGCTTACCGCGGCGCGGGATCTCCTGAACGGCCACTATCTGGCGAAGCTGCACGAGGCGTTCGATCAACTCGGGTCCTCGACCAACCAGGCGTCGATCACGCCGGAACTGGCTGCGCGGCTCACTTACTATCTCGTTCAGCTTCATGGGCGAAGCGAGTCCGCAGGATTGCGTCTCCCGCAGGAAGCGGTACGCCTGCATCTTGCCTGCATCACGTTGCGGCTGGGTGCTCGGCTACCCGCTACCATGCAACGCAACCTTTCGGTGCCCGCCAGTGCGTCGCTTACACCGTATGAACGCTCGGGCGAGCTACTGGACGACCTCTCCATCCTTCGCAACTCGCTCCTGCTGAACGGAGGCATGCGGCTCGCGGAGCTTTGGGTGGAGCCGCTGCTGCTGGAGGTCCGCACCTTTGGCCTGCATCTGCAAACCCTGGACGTTCGCCAGCACGCAAGGGTGCATGAGCTTGCCGTGAGCGAGTTGGCCGGAGGCGCAGCCCTGGCTAAGCCAGAATGCGAATCAGGTCTCTCGCTTCCCGCGGCGCCCTCGTCGCAGACGGCTGAGGTGCTGGCGACGTTCCGGGGAATCGCGGCGGTGAAGCAGCATGCGCCGGAGTCGATCGCTCAGTATGTGATCTCGGGCGCCGGTTCCGCGCAGGATGCATTGCGCGTGGTGTGGCTGGCCCGTTTGAGCGGCGTGCGTGTGGAAGGCGGAGCAGATGCCGAGGGGCGCAGCGATCCCGGTCTGCAGCCGGTGCCGCTGTTTGAATCCATCGAAGATCTGCAGAAAGCTCCGGATATTTGCCGCGAGCTCTGGTCGAGCGAGGCCTACCAGCCGCTACTGTCCGCGTGGAATGGCCGGCAGGAAGTGATGCTCGGCTACTCGGACTCCAACAAGGATGGCGGGATGATCGCCAGCACGTGGGAGATATGGAAGGCGCATCGCGCGCTGCACGAGGTGGCGCGCTCGTGTGGGGTCACCTTGCGCCTGTTCCATGGGCGGGGAGGCACGGTAGGGCGCGGCGGCGGGCCGACGCATCGCTCCATCTATGCGCAGCCCCTGGAAAGCTTTACCGGAGAGCTGCGCCTGACCGAGCAAGGCGAGGTGCTCAACTGGAAGTACTCGGACGTGGTGCTCGCCGAACGCAATCTCGAGCTGATGATCGCGGCTTCGCTGGATGCGCTGGCGCGACCGGAGCTGCAAGGCGGTGACGGCAAGGCACACCTCACCGGGGCCATTCTGCCCGCATGGGAAGCAGCTCTCAACGAGCTCTCCGCGACGTCGCTGGCCTTTTACAAGCAAAGGATCGTCGACGACCCGGAGGTGTTCACCTACTTCGAGCAGGCCACGCCGGTGGCGGAGCTGGAGCATGCGCGCATCGGTTCGCGGCCGGCGAAACGCGCGGATGCCTCGGCGACCAAGAAGCGCTCCATGGCCGACCTGCGCGCCATTCCGTGGGTTTTCGGCTGGATGCAGTCGCGCCACGTGGTGCCGGCGTACTTCGGGGTGGGTCATGCGCTGGAGCAGTTTACCGCTGCGCACGCGGAGGGGCTCGACCTGCTGCGGGAGATGATGCGCAGCTTTCCGCTGTTTCTGGACATGATCCGCAACGTGGAGATCGCGCTGGCCAAGGCCGACTTCGGTATCGCGCGGCTGTATGCCTCTCTGGTGGAGGATACGGCGCTGCGCGATCGCGTGTACGCCACGCTGCATACGGAGTTCGAGCGAACCCGACGCATGGTGCTCGCGGTCACAAACCAGAGGGAGTTGCTCGAAACCAACGCCGTGCTCTCCAACTCGATCCTGCGGCGCAACCCCTATGTAGACCCCATGAGCCTGCTGCAGGTGGAGCTGCTGCGCCGCAAACGCGAAGGCGAATGGAGCGAGGAACTGGACCGCGCCATTACTGCGACCATCAATGGCATCAGCGCCGGGCTGAGGAACACCGGTTAAGGACTCGGCAACGCGTCAACGAAGTCCGCTACGGTTTGAGAGCCGCATCATAAGCCTGAAGCGTACCTTGACCCAGAGCCAGCATGCCGTTGACGTGCGCGATTGCGTGTCGCACGATCGGCACTGCATCTCTGGCCTGATCCGGCGTCAGGTCTTTGCCGTGAACATGCAGGATGGGAAGGAATTCCAGATAGTCGTTCAGCGCATTTTCTTCCGCCGTTTGCAGCATATCCTGCTGCTTGTAGGCTTCCGCGTAGGCTTCCGCTTCGTCGTACTCCATATAGTTCAGCACGCCGGTCGTGCTGGCCGTGCGCCACGCCGCATCCGGAATAGGCTCCTCGTTGAAGCCGATCTTTATACCTTCCAGGGAAGGGAGCTGCGCGCCCGTGCCGCGCTTTTCCAGCGCTTCCAGAAGAACCAGCAGGTCCTTGCCTTCCTGGACGACCTGCGGGGCTATTTTCTGCATCTCGGCGCGATTTTGCTGCAGCTCCCTACGGATATTGACCTCCGCCTCCCGGCGCTGATGGCGATGATGCAGCGCCTCGGCGGCGTTCTCCAGACCCAGTGCGATCAGCAGGCCCACCGTGATAGTAAACAGGTGAATGAAGAAGTCTCGAGCTCCGCTAACACGGTGCTCGGGCGCATGCACATCCAGCATGGATCTCTCCTCGTCCGGGAGCTGTGCAGTTAGCCTACCAGCTTGAGAGGGACGATATGAGTACACTAGTCGGCATGCCGCAGCGTCTCCGCTATGATCGTTCTGCCGCTTCACTCGCGGCTCTCTTTTGCTTCGCGTTGCAGGCGCAGGTGTCCACACCGTCCCCGCCGCAGAAGACCGTTGTGAATCCCGACAGCTCCATTACTTTCCGCTACACCAACGCGGGCGCACAGCACGTTCTTGTCGGCACTGACGCGCTCTCCAGGCCCACGGCGCTGGTTCGCGGTGACGAGGGCGTGTGGACCTTCACCACACCTCCGCTCGCGCCCGAGCACTACGGCTACAGCTTCGTGGTGGATGGCGTGGAAGAACGCGACCCGCTGAACCCCGCAGTCCGGCCCAACCTTGTTGGCCTGTACTCCGACATTCTGGTGCCGGCGACACCCGCCGCACCGTGGGAGCTGACGGCCATTCCTCATGGCCGCGTGGATCACCATGCCTTTACGACGCACATCGCCCGGCACCTGCCGCAGAACCAGGGCTCCTACGTGGTGTACACGCCGCCCGGCTACGATCCGCGCAGGAAGGGCGGCTATCCCGTGCTCTATCTGCTGCACGGATGGTCGGACACGGAGGTTGGCTGGACCGCCGTCGGGCAGGCCGACCTGATCCTGGATCGCATGCTGGCGGACGGGAAGATCGTGCCGATGATCGTGGTCATGCCGCTGGGCTATGGCGACTTCGAATTCGTGACCAGCGGGCATGGTGTGTGGGACGATCCGGCCAGGGTAGACGGCAACGTGGACCTGTACAGCCGCACCGTGCTCGACGAGATCATGCCTGCCGTGGATCGTGAATACAACACGGCCCAGGGGCGGCAGAACCGCGCCGTGGCCGGGCTTTCGATGGGTGGGCTGGAGAGCCTGACGCTGGGTTTGCAGCACCCGGATGTCTTCGCGTGGGTGGGCGGCTTCAGCTCGGCGATCCACCAGGAGATGTTCGATTCGCATTTCCCCGATCTGGACGCGAGGAAGGCAAACCTGCGCCTGCTGTGGGTGGCCTGCGGCACCGGGGACGGCCTGATTAAACCAAACCGCGACTTCATCTCGTGGGCCCGAGCGAAATCCTTGCCGATCACACCGATCGAAACCGAGGGGCAGCATACCTGGCTGGTCTGGCGAGACAATCTGCTGCACTTCGCGCCGCTTCTTTTCCGCTAGTTCGCCAGGTGCCGGTTGCACGTAGGGCACCTGCCCCCAGTAGCGGCGCTCGCGGCCGCGCGGGTCGCTTTCGATGCACGGCGGCAGACCAAACATCATGTGCCTTGGCTGGTTGGCGCGGATGGCCGTGGCTTCGGTCTCGTAGACCAGGCATCCCACGCAGGGCGGTTGCGGCTCAGAGCGTGATGGCCCCGGCCAGCAGGTCGCGGCGCTTCATCTCGCTCCCTTACGTCTCCGGCGTGATCTTCACAGCCTTGTTGCCGACGAAGTCGATGTTCACCGGTTGGCCGTTGTTGTCGTAGGTCACGCTCCTGTCGCCGATCTTGTCGCCATGCGGCGTGATGACCTGGCCCATGGACATCATGGCCTGGTTCTCGCTCATGCCCAGCATCGTGCCGTGCTTATCGATGACCGACCACATCTGCGGTCCCCAGTGCTTGTAGAGCAAGTGCGGGTCGTCGTAGAAGAGCACCTGGTCGGAGTAGAACGTGTAGCCGTCGGACTTGTAGATGCCGATCGGGAACGCGTACAGCGTGTCGGGATCGCTCTCCTTCGGCTGCGTGAAGGCGAGCATCACGTACTTCTGCGCGGGCCCGAGCCGCGACTGCGCGCGGCCGCCGGTGGGCGCGGTCTGCTCGAAGATGGCCTTGACGTGCAGGTCTTCCGCGCCGGCAAGCGTTCCCACCATGCTGTTGAAGTTCACATGGTTCGCGGTGTCCCTGTAGAAGTCCATCTGGCCGCCCGCCGAGACCCAGACATCCTTGCCCACCAGCTCGCGGATGTCCTTCAGTGAATCAGGCCGCAGATGTTTGAGGCTGTACAGGACGGTGTCGTCGTCGCTGATCGCGCCCTTCTCATACACGCCCCGCTGCTGCACCGGCGCATTGGCGTCGGTTGTGTTGCGATGGTGCATATAGAGCAGCTCGCCGCCGATCGCCACCACCAACGCCGCTACCGATGCCGCCGCTATTTTTGCCCCAGTTGTCACCCGCACCATCCTCCGCATAAGAGAGTAGCAGCGACGGCAACCAGCGGGCTCTCAGTTTGGTCACGCATGCCACTGCAGAACACAGATTCCCTTCGGGAATGACAACCAAGGAAAGAAGCGGAAAGAGAGGGCTGGATATTCGAGGAGGTATCCGTGAGAACGGGCGCACCCATCCTTCGTGGAAGTAACTACCGCAGATCTGGCGCGTAGTAGCGATCCGGCGAAGCCTGTTCGCTGTCTTCCGCGAAGCTTGGTCCGCCGGATGTGCGCGCAATGTCCTCATACGGTGTGACCTGATAGTTCAGCGGCGGCGTGGATCCCGCGAGGTAGCGCACGAAGTAATCCCAGCGACGCCGCATCATGTACTGACTGGCTTCTCCGTAGCTGTGATGGGCGTTGGGAATGACGAGCAGATCGAAGTCCTTGTTGGCCTTGATAAGGGCGTCCACCACCACAAGCGTGTTGGTCACCGGCACATTGTCGTCTGCGGTGCCGTGAGCCAGCAGCAGGTGTCCCTTGAGGTTCGCCGCGAACAACTGATTGGCTTGCGCATCGTAGTTGCTCTTGCCGTCGGAGCCGATGACCTCGAGCCCGCCGTACTTCTCGTCCCAGTCGTCCTCGTAGTCGCGGCTGTCGTGGTTGCCGCTTTCGGCGATGCCAACCTTAAAGAAGTCCGGGAAGTGGAACAGGGCGGAGACGGTTGCATTGCCGCCGCCGGACTGTCCCCAGATACCGATGCGGTCCAGATCAATGAACGGGAACTGACGGGCAAGGTCACGGATGCCGGAGACCTGGTCCGGAATGGTGTCCTGGCCGAGACCGGCGGGCGTGTCGGCGTAAGCGTCCTGGAAGGTCTTGGAGCGGAATGGCGTGCCCAGGCCATCGATGCAGACAACGATGAATTCCAACTCGGCCAGCGACTGGTTGTCGCGCTCGCTGGCGCTGAACGATCGCGAGCCGCACGAACCCTGGAACGGCCCCGGGTACACGTAGTCGATGAGTGGATACTTACGGCCTGCGTCCATGCGGGTGGGCTTCCACAGAAAGCCGTAGAGTGGCGTCTTGCCATCACGCGCGGGCACCTTGATCGGTGTGGGCGGCTGCCATCCGGTCGCCAGCAGCGCGCCGATATCCTGCTTGCCGAGCGTGGCGAGCAGCTTGCCGGTGTTGGAGCGCAGCACCGCCGTTTGCGGCGTCTGCACCGTGGAATACACATCGACGAACGTGCTGCCATCGGGAGAAGGCGTGATGGCGTGGTCGGCGTTCTCTGGCGTGAGCAGCTGCTGGCCAGCGCCGTCGAAGCCGGCGCGATAGTAATGCGAGAAGTATGGATCGCGGCCCGCTTCCTTGCCGGTCGCAAGAAAGTAAATCACTCGCTGGTCCTCATCCACATGCAGAACCCTTGTGACCGTCCCGGCGCCGTGCGTGACCTCGCTCTTGAGCTTGCCGGTGGCCAGGTCGTAAAGGTACATCTGGCCCCAGTGACTTCTTTGCGAGAACCAGAGGAACTCGTTCGATTTCGGCAGGTATCGCCAGTTCACCTTGCCAACACCGGATTCGAAGTAGGTGGCCGCGTGCTCGTGGTAGACGGTGCGGACCGCGCCGGTGGCGGTGTCGGCAACGCGCAGCCAGGCGTCCTTGTGGTCGCGGGAGCTGGAGACGAGCGCGAGCGACTTGCCATCGTCAGCCCATTGCACATCGTCCCAGCCGGCGCCGCCACGGCAGCTCACGTCGTCGCACAGGGTGGAGCGGTGGAACTCAGGATCCATCTTCAGACGCGTCATGCGCGCACTGGCCACATCGATGACCACCGGAGAGATCATCACGACCTCCTTGTCGCCAAGAAAGGGATACCGCCACGCCGTGAGCTCCGGATGGCGGTTCGTTACCTCCACCGTGTAGTACATACCCACCTTGCGCTGGTCCTGCTGGAAAGTGGCGATCTGTTTCGAGTCCGGCGACCACACCAGAATGGGAGCGTCAGAGTGTTGCCAGCCGGCGTTGTCGGTGGCGTAGCCGAAGTCGGTGACGCCATCGGTCGTGAGCTGCTTCTCTTCCCCGCCGGCGACCTCGCGCACCCACAGGTTCCAGTCGCGGATAAAGGCCTGGTACTTGCCATCAGGCGAGACATCGAAGGGCGCGCGGCTGCGGCCCACCGGGGGCCGGGCAGGACGAGCGGCGGCCCGCACCGCCTGCGGTGTTCCGGGCTGCTGGCTCACCTGCGTGCCGGACGGCTCACTCGGAATCTGGCCGCGGCCGGCCATCTGTGCGTTGCCGCCGGTTTCCGTGTCGCTGTTGCCGCTTGGCGGCTGCGCGTTGGGACGCTGGCGCGGCCGCTGCGTGCGGCCGGGAGCGGCGGCCTCCTGCGTGCAGGTGATGCCGGAGGCCGCGCAGTGAAACGTCAGGCCGCGCGCCGAGATGGCGAAGCCACCGTTCGCTTCGGGCTTGTAGGTGGTGATGCCGAGCCCCTGCGCGGTGTAGGCGCGGTGACTTGCGCTGGCCAGAGCCGCCGCCAGCTTTGTGTTGTCGAATGCCTGCACGGTCTGACCGGATTTGGGGTCGGCCAGCATATAGGCGGTGCCGTTCGCGCCGGGATCGCGGTAGAAGACGCGTCCATCCGGCAGGTAGGCCACACCGCCGACCGTGTGCTTCACCAGCGAGCTCACGTTGTAGCCCATGTACTTTTCGGCCTGGGCATAGTCCTGCGCGGTGTAGGTCTTTTGCGCGAGGAGCGGCAGCGCAAGGAAAGCGGCGGCAAGTGCGGAACGCTGGAAACGGTTCATGTGGGTAGCAACAGCGTACCGCGAGCGCGCGGTGTGCTGTTGCCGGTGGTCAGGCGCTGCTGCAGATCAGGTGTTGCCGAGAACGATTGCGGCGGCGGCGCTCAGGTTCGGAGCCACCGCGCTCGGCGTTTCTTCGACGGCGGCGTTGTTGTCCTCAGGCTGGCCGGGGGCGGCGATAAAGACAGTTCGCACGTGCGCCTTGTTTCCGCAGGCGATGTCGCTGCGCCGGTCGCCGATCATCCAGGAGGAGGCCATGTCGATGGCGTGGGTGGCCGCGGCCTGCAGCAGGAAGTAGGGCGAGGGCTTGCGGCAGACACACGCGCCGCCGAAGGGCGGCAGCGTGCTCTCCGGATGGTGGTAACAGTAAAAGAAATCGGTGAAGCGAATGTCGGCTGGCTCAAGAGAGGAGCACAGGCTGGCCTGGATGGCCTGCAGCTCTTCCATGGTGGATTTGCCCTTGGCGACGTTCGGCTGGTTGGACACCAGAAAGAGGAGGAAGCCCGCCCGCTGCAGTTGCTGCAGGGAGGGAATCGTTTCCGGGAATAGCTTGAAATCCGCGACAGTGCGTGGCGACTCCCATGCCCCCGTGTCTGCGTAGAACACATTCTCGTTCAGGACGCCGTCGCGGTCGAGGAAGACTGCTTTGGCTTGACCTACTTTGTCGATTCCCACTTCATCTCGTTTTTCTTCAGGCGAGGATGCGAGACGATGAGGTGCCACACCACCGCCTGGAACGACTCCGCGTGTGGCGTGATGGTATCCGGGCTGACCGGCGGCACGATGACCACAGCATCGCCAACCTGCGCGGTATAGCCGCCGTCTCGGCCCACCACGCCGATCACCTTGGCCCCGACCTCCCTGGCCAGCTGGATACTCCGTACGATGTTGACGCTGACCTGCCGCTCCAGGCTGCCGCCACCCACGGACAGCACGAAGAGCACATCGTCCGCGCGCAGGCGGCTGCCCAGCAGCCAGTTGCTGAAGGTCGTATCCCAGCCATCGTCGTTGGTGCGCGCGGTCAGCTCCGACACGTTGTCAGTGGGCGCGTAAACCTCAAAGCCGCCGATCTTGCGGAAGTCGTTGACCGCGTGGCTCGCATTGCCTGCGCTGCCGCCGACGCCGAGCATGAAGACGCGGCCCCTGTCACGCGCCTGCAACAGAATGTCGATCATGGCCTCGATGCGGTCGACATCCAGGCTCCCCGCGATCTGTTGTACCTCGGCAAGATATCTCCGGGTGTAATCCGATGCCGTGTTTTCGCTCAAGAGTTCCCTCGTGTCGCGCCGCAGCAAGGAACCGTTTGCGGCCTTGCAGATGAAGTGGTCGGCCGCTCGTGCGGAGCAGACCCTGTATAGGATACTTGGTCGGCGGAGGAAGGGCCTGCAAGGGCAAGGCCGGATGCTGCGATGGAGACTCGGCGCCGGAACCTGCACCTCCGTGTGATTGAACTCTTCCCAAAACGATGCGAAACTTGAGGCTCGCCTTTGAACGTGATTTCTTCCAATCTCCTGCGTGCGCTCGTGACAAGGTTCGGGAGAGAGAAGAGTACGCGGGAACACTATTTCAGGAGACTCATGCGTTCGATCCACGATCTCAGGATTAAGCTCTTCGCGGATGGCGCCGACATCGAGAGCATCCTGCATTCCTACAAGGATCCGATGATCAAGGGGTTCACCACGAATCCCACCCTGATGCGCAAAGCCGGCATCAAGGATTACGAGAGCTTCAGCCGCGACCTGCTCCGCCTGGTGCCGGACCGGCCCATCTCGCTGGAAGTGTTCGCCGACGATCTGCCCACCATGGAAGTGCAGGCCCGCAAGATCGCGAGCTGGGCGAAGAATGCGAATGTCAAAATTCCAGTGACCAACACCAAAGGGGAGACCACCGCGCCGCTGATCCGCAAGCTGGCCGACGAGGGCGTGGAGTTGAACATCACCGCGCTCATGACGGTAGGGCAGGTTGAGGAAGTGGCCGCGGCGTTGAACGCGGACGTGCCCGCGATCGTCTCCGTCTTCGCAGGCCGGGTGGCGGACACCGGCGTGGATCCCGTGCCGCTGATGAAGAAATCGCTGGCGGCACTGAAGGACAAGCCGAAGGCGGAGCTGTTGTGGGCTTCGCCGCGCGAACTGCTCAACGTGTTTCAGGCCGACGAGATCGGCACGCACATCATTACGGCAACACCGGACATCCTGGCCAAGCTCAAGCTGCACGGCAAGGACCTGCTGGAGTACTCGCTGGACACGGTGAAAATGTTCTATAACGACGCCGTGGCCGCGGCCTTTACGATCTAAGCTCACGCCCCCGCGTTGGAGGATCTTCTTGCCTGAACCGAGAGCCCGCAAGTTTTTTATCGTGGGAGGCGCCGGCTTTATCGGCAGCCACTTCACGGACCGGCTGCTCGGCACCGAAGGGATCGAGGCGGTCACGCTGTACGATAACTTCTCCTCCGGCCGCGAGTGGCACTATGAGCATCATCGCGCGGATACCCGGCTGAAGATCGTTCGCGGCGAGGTCGATGATCTCGCCGCCCTGACCTCCGCCATCGCGGGCCACGATGTGGTCATCCACCTGGCTTCGAACCCGGACATCGCGCGCGCAGCGACGGAGCCGGAGATCGACTTCTACCAGGGCACGCTGCTGACCAACAACGTGGTGGAAGCCATGCGCCGCAGCGGCGTTCCCCGGCTCCTCTATGCGTCCGGCTCCGGCGTGTACGGCGATCTGGGCGAGTTGGAGGCGCAGGAAGACCACGGCCCGCTGATTCCGGCATCCACCTACGGGGCGAGCAAGCTGTCCGGCGAGGCACTGATCAGCAGCTACTGCTTCATGTTCGGCCTCACGGCCTGCGCGTTTCGTTTCGGCAACGTGGTGGGACCGCGCCAGACGCACGGCGTCGGCTTCGACTTTGTGCGCCGCCTGGTAGCCGACCCTTCGCACCTGCGCATCCTGGGCAACGGCATGCAGAGCAAGTCGTACATTCACGTGTACGACGTGGTGTCGGCGGTGCTGCATGCCAACGAGCGCTCCGAGCCGGTGTTCCAGCCGTTCAACGTGGCGACCGGAGACTACATCACGGTGAAGGAAATCGCCGATCTCGCCGTGGAGATCGTTGGCCTGAAGCGGATGCCCGAGTACCAGTTCACCGGCGGCGACCGGGGCTGGAAGGGCGATGTTCCCGTAGTTCGACTGAACACGGATCGCATTCAGTCGCTGGGCTGGAAGTGCTCCATGAACACGCGCGAGGCCCTGCGCCGCTCCATCGAAAGCCTGTTCAGCGATGAGCGAATCAGCAAACAGTAAGCCGCCGGTGCTGGCCCTCCTTGCGGGCGGCCTGGCGACGAGGCTGCGGCCCATCACGGAGACGATTCCCAAGTCGATGGTGCCGGTCGCGGGGGAGCCGTTCATTGCGCATCAGCTGCGCATGCTGGCCGGCAAAGGGATTCGCGAAATCGTGATCCTGTGCGGCTTTCTTGGCGAACAGATCATGGATTTCGTCGGAGATGGGGCGCAGTTCGGCTGCAGCGTGCGTTACGTCTCCGACGGAGACGTGCGCCGTGGTACCGGCGGCGCGCTGGCCCATGCCCTGCCGCTGCTGGACCATACCTTCATGGTGGTCTACGGCGACAGCTTCTGCGCCACGGATTACCTGGCCATCTACTCGGCCTTTCAGCAGTCCGGAAAAGCTGGCCTGATGACCGTGTTCCACAATGAGAACCTGTGGGACAAAAGCAATGTGATCTATGAGAATGGCCGCATCGTGCGCTATGACAAGACCCAGCAGGCGCCTGAGATGCACTACATCGACTACGGCATCAACGTCTTCTCCAGGGACGCGTTTGCCCCATTTGCCGGCAAGGAGACCTTCGACCTTGCCGAGTTGCAGATGGATCTCGTGTCGCGCGACAGTCTCGCCGGATTCGAAGTTGCCGAGCGGTTCTACGAGGTCGGCTCCCACACGGGCCTGGCGGAAACCGATGCCCTGCTGGGAGCCATCGGCTCAGGGAGCGATGGATGAGTTTCCCACTGAGTTTGCGACAAGGAAGAACCCATTGATCATCACGCGAACACCCCTGCGTATCTCCATTGGCGGCGGCGGCACCGACCTGCCCTCGTACTACACCGAGCACGGCGGCTTCGTGATCTCGGCGGCCATCAACAAGTACATCTACATCACCGTGAACAAGGCTTTCCTGCCGGGATACTTCCTGAAGTACTCCGAAACAGAGCACGCGGAGGAGATCGCGCAGATCAAGCATCGCCTGATTCGCGAAGTGCTTTCGATTTATGAGGTGCCCTCGCCACTGGAGATCGTCAGCGTGGCCGATGTTCCGGCGGGCACCGGGCTGGGCTCTTCGGGAAGCTTCCTGGTGGGGCTCATCCATGCGGTGCTGGCACACAAGCGCCTGCACGCCAACGCGGAGCTGCTGGCGCGGGATGCTGTCGAAATTGAGATGGTGCGCCTCCAGGAGCCGGTGGGCAAGCAGGACCAGTACGTGGCCGCGTACGGCGGCCTGCTTTGCCAGGAGTACAACCCTGACGGCTCGGTGACGGTGTACCCGCTGAACATGAGCGACGATGCGCTGCGCGAGCTGCGCGATTCGCTGATGATGTTCTTCGTCGGCTCCACGAGAAGCGCGTCGGCGATCCTGATCGACCAGAAGGAGAAGTCGGAGGCGGGCGACAAGTCCATGCTGGAGGGCCTGCACTTTACCAAGCAGCTCGGGTACGAGATCAAGAGCGCGCTCGAGACAGGCGATGTGGCAGGCTTCGGCGGCTTGATGCACGAGCACTGGCTGCGCAAGCGGGGCCGGTCCGCCGGGATGAGCAATAGCCACATCGATGAGCTCTATGAACTGGCTCGCACGCACGGTGGCGCACGAGGCGGCAAGCTGGTAGGAGCGGGCGGCTCCGGCTTCCTGCTGTTCCATACCTCCGACCGCGTACGCCTGCGCCGCACCATGCAACAGGCGGGGCTCCACGAAATGGATTTCAGCTTCGACTTCGAGGGGTCGGTCGTCTCGCTGCGGAACCGGGGCTGACTCGATTCCGCCAGGCGCAGTGGTCCGCAAGTCTGTCCACCTGCGCGGGAGGACTTCAGAAGCCGTACTACAGCAAGGACGTCTGGTCAGGGCTGCATCAGCATGGCGGGATGGCTGCTTCCGTTCAGTTGCGCGGCAGGCGCCCTGAAGAGATCCGGAACGAGCGCGGTGTACACCTCGGCAACGCGTTCCGAGAGGTGGTCGGCGGTGTACTCCTCGAGCGCACGCACGCGGCCGGCCTGTCCCATGCGCGCACGGAGATCGTCATCGTTCAGAAGGCTCTGGATGGCTTCGCCAAGCGCGGCTGAGTCGGACGGCGGCACGGTCAACCCGCTGAGACCGTGCGGAGACACTTCGGGCGCGCCCGAATCGATGCTGGTGTTCACGACCGGGCGGCCGGCCATCATGGCTTCCACCTGCGCCATGCCAAACGATTCGGTGCGGTTGGTTGAGGGCAGCACGAAGACCTCGGCACCCTGGATGGCGGGCACCAGATCCTCCTGGCGAACGTCCAGGACCACCTTGTTCTGGAGACCAAGATCGCTCACCAGCTGCCCGATGGCGTTGCGCTGCGGTCCGTACCCAACCACCAGCAGTTTTGCATTGATCGCAGGCATGGCACGCACCAGCACATCGACGCCTTTGTACGGAACAAGGCGGCTGACGGCAATAATGTAACGTTCCGCGCTGTAGCGCCGGCGCACCTCTTGAATCGAAGTTTCATCACGATGAAGAAAGGGCCGGGGCTCGATGCCCAGCGGAATCACCCGGCATTTGCTGCGATAGGGCGCGAGCTGCTCCGAGCTTTCCAGGTAGCGACGAGAGGAGACGAGAATGGCGTCGGCGCGTTGCATCAGGCGGTGATTGAAAGGATGGAGCATACGTCGCAGGAGGTCCCGGCCAAGAACATCGGAGTGATGGGTGACGACCAGCGGCTCCTTGCGGCGAAGCAGGGCGTCGGAGATCGCCGCTACAGGATTCGGCACATGGACGTGGGTGAGGCGGGCGTGACGCCGGGCCAGATGCAGGGGAAACGATGGCGTCAGCGCCATGGAGAAGGCGGTGCCATACCGCGCGACACGGGTCAGGTGGACGCCGTCCCTGAGCTCTCTGATCGTAACCGGCCGATCATTCGCCACGAGCACGGAAACGTCTGCGGAGCGGCTTTGCCGGCGAGCCAGCAGTTCGACGTGCGCCTCAATACCGCCGGCGTGCGGCGAATAGTACTTTCCCACATGGAGAATGTCTGACAATGTTTCCTCCTGCTCCTCTCGCCCCGCGGCGAGGTGCACTCAGCTACGACATGGAAGTGGACAGGAAAGCAGCTCTAAGAGCCCACATAAGCTTGCGATGAATTGGGACCATATCCTGCCTTGTTTGTCTTCGCCTGCGCCTTGTACGGCAAGCGGCCTATGAAAACGTGAAGCTGACGTCAGGAGCGTTGCAGCATCTTTCGCAAGCTCCTTGCCCAGGGATGAATTGCCGAAATGCCCAACAGGTATTTGGGCGAGCGGGTACGTAACAATTCGGTGAACAGGTAGCCGCCCATTTCCGCAAAGCGCCGGCGGAAGTATTCCGGGCTGGTGCCTTGCTGACTATGTCTGCGATACAGCAGGACGACGCTGTCGAGATTTGCGAACTCCCAGTCGGGGTTGCGGGACATGCGAAGAAACAGCTCGTAGTCCTCCGATGCATGGCCGTACTTGTAGCCGCCCACCGTCACCAGGGCCGACCTGCGCATCATCAGCGCGGGGTGCGGCATGGGATTGCGCAGCGGAAGGATGCGGCGAATCTGCCGGTTGGTGCCGTAGTACGGGTAGGGCGTGCTCAGGACATTGGAATGCTCGTCGATGAGCTGAAGGCGGCCGCCCAGCACGGCCACTTTCGGATGCGCGTCGAGATAACGAACCTGCTCTTCGAAGCGATGGGGCAAGCTGATGTCATCGCCATCCATGCGGGCGATGAACTCGCCCCGCGCTGCGCCGATGCCGAGATTGAGGGCCAGCGACAAGCCGCCCAGGGGAGGGGACTCCACAAAGCGAACGCGGCGATCGCGCGCATACTCGGCTTCGAGCGACGCCCGGTAGGAACGCAGCGACTCATCGAGCACGAGCAGCAGCTCGAAATCACGGTAGGTCTGGCTGAGTACGCTGGCAATGGCCTCCGGGAAAAACGGTTCCACCCGGTGAGTGGCCAGCACAACACTCACACGAGGCGCGGCCGGCACCGCGCTTTCAGGCAATCCCTCGTCCATGACGATTTCAGCACCCATAGCAGATTGAAACCGCCGCGTCGATGCGCCGGCAGAACCGGCAACCGTTTCCTGATCTCAGAAACATCCAGCCCCTCTCCGCCTTACACCCGGGAGCCCGCAGCATGATAAAGAGCGTGCGGAGAGGCCTCCACCCCGCTGCAACGAAGAGCAGGGTTTGGCCTGTGTTCGCTCCGGAATTCGTTGCGGAGCCGCTCGAACGTGTACTACCGGCCGGTCCCGCTGTGGTGCACAGAGCAGAAACGTTCGGAAATGGGACTTCCATCCCTCCCGATGGTACCAAGTCCGAGCGGCTTTTTGCTGTGCACCGGCGAGAAGCTGGTCACCCTTTCGTGGGACGGAAAGAGATAAGCGGCCGCTCCGAAGGCGTCCAAAACTGCCGCTGCCGGTCCCGTTCCGAGCCAAACAGAATGACCTTCCCGCTCCATACGTGAAAGCTGCGCCCTCACGGCGAGCCTGGCCGCGAACAAAGCGCGCAGCGCCGATCGACCACTTTACAAATTCTTTACGGGAAGCCTATGCGCTTTTTACGCCTCCACGATTTCAATACATGAGGAGGCGAAAATGAAGATCCTCACTGCAGGGTTGCCGAGTCTCATGTTGATCGCTTTCGCGGTGGTGCTTGCCCTGCAGGCGCCTGACACGCACGCCGGCTCCGCTCAGGAAATTCAGAAGCTGCGATCCGAACGGAAACTGATCGCCGAGAGGCTGGAGAAGCTCGAGGCAGCAGAACACCATGTGCTGCCGCGCGGCGGCCTGTAGAGCCGAGCCGCAGAGCCACTGCAGCAACGCCGGCGTTCGCTCTTTACGAACTTTTTACAAACTTTCATTTCTAATCCGGAGTTGGTCGCGAGTTTCAAGCCCCGGGCCATGAAGGGTTCATCTCCCAATGAAAGTCTCTGATCTCGTTTTAGGAAAGCCACTGGCGACCAGCGCCGCGCAGGATGAACACATCGGCGTGGCCGCCGGCATCCCCATTTTCGGACTGGACGGCTTGACGAGCGCGGCCTACGGACCCGAGCAAGCCATGTCGCTGCTCATCCCCCTCGGTCTGATCGGGGTACAGCAACATTTGCTGCCCATCTTCACGGCCATCCTGGTCCTGCTCACGATCCTGTACTTCAGCTACCGGCAGACCATCGACGCGTACCCCAACGGCGGCGGATCGTTCACCGTGGCCAGTGAGAACCTGGGCGACAACGCCGGCCTGCTGGCGGCCGCGGCGCTGATGATCGATTACATCCTGACGGCGGCCGTGGGTATCTCCGCGGGGGTGACGGCTCTGGTGAGCGCGCTTCCCTCGCTTCACCCGCACCAGCTCTCGCTGTGCCTGCTGATCCTCGCGCTCATCGTGGTGGTCAACCTGCGGGGCGTGAAGGAGTCGGGCACGATTTTCATGCTGCCAACGTTCCTCTTCGTGGGAACGCTCGTTGCGACGGTCGTCGTGGGCATGTTGCACGCCTTCGCCGCGCACGGGCACCCTACACCTGTTTCCGCTCCGCCACCGCCGATCCCGGCCACCATGAAGTACCTGACGTATTGGCTTTTGCTCAAGGCCTTTGCCAGCGGCTGTGCCGCGATGACCGGTGTGGAAGCTGTGTCGAACGGCGTGACTGCCTTCAAGGAACCCAGGGCGAGGCACGCGAATCAGGCCCTCACGGTCATCATCGCCATTCTTATCCTTCTGCTGGCAGGGCTCTCCTATGTAGCCAAATCCTACGGCATCACGGCAATGGACCCGAACGATCCCGCATACCAGAGCGTTCTCTCGATCCAGGTAGCAGCGGTCTTCGGCCGCGGATGGTTCTACTACTTCACCATGGCCAGCGTGCTGGCGGCCCTGAGCTTCAGCGCGAACACCGCCTTTGCAGACTTTCCACGCATGGCCCGTGCGATCGCGCTGAAGGACTACATGCCGCATGTGTTCCTGCTTCGGGGACGGCGCCTGCTCTTCTCTCACGGCATCTACGCGCTGACCGGGTTCACCGCGCTGCTGCTGATCGTGTTCGGTGGCGTCACCGACCGTCTCATCCCGCTGTACGCAATCGGCGCGTTTCTGGCGTTCACGCTGAGCCAGGCCGGGATGGTGAAGCACTGGATGAAGTGCAGGGACGAGAAGCATCGCCATCTCAAACTGTTTCTCAACGGGCTGGGCGCGGTAGCCACCGGCATCACGCTGATTGTCGTTCTCGTAGCCAAGTTCACTTCTGGCGCGTGGATTACGGCCATCCTGGTGCCGGCCATCATCGCGGTGATGTACGGCATCAAGCGCCATTACACGCGCGTTTCCATCGAGACGGCAGACAGCTCCGCCATCCGGCTCGATGATCTGCAGCAGCCGCTTGTGGTCATCCCGGTAGCCCGCTGGGACAAGATCAGCGAGAAGGCTGTACGGTTCGGCCTGCTGATGAGCAAGGAAGTCAAAGTGGTCAACGTGCAGAGCGACGTCGATACGGGATTCGACCACGTGTGGGAAGAGAAGGTCATGCGGCCCATTCGCGACCGTGGCCTCGCTGTGCCGGAACTCGTCACCGTGCAAAGCACCTACCGCACCATCCTTTCTCCGCTGATGGATTACATCCTGCAGCTCGAGAACCAGCACCCCGGCCGCAAGGTCGCCGTGCTTCTGCCTGAGCTCGTCGTGCGGCACTGGTGGGAGAACTTTCTCCACAACCAGCGAGTACAGCTCCTCAAGCTGTACCTGCTGCTGCGCGGCAACCAGCGCATCGTGGTCGTGAACATTCCCTGGTATCTGTAGCGAATGGACTCCCGTGATTTCGTTAGAAGATGTCCCACCCGCTGCACTGGGCGCTGAAACATTCCGATGATCGTCGCCGATGCAGACCGGCCCTATACATGGAGAGGACTTCTTGAGCTGCAAGCCCTCTTTGTCCTGCTGCTACTGGGTTTTCTGCCGCTGGGCAGCCTTCTCTTGTCCAGGTATGGCTCCCCTGGACTTTTCCTGTTCGTTGCCGTCTACGGCGGCAGCATTCTTTTTGTTCAGGACCGCATGATCAACTGGAAGTGCCCGCGTTGCCGTAAATCATTCCTACGCAAAGGCGGCAAGGGGAGAGCCCTGTTCTATAGGACGCATTGCGGCAACTGCGGCATACGATGCCGGGGAAGTTCATCACGTGGGGCGTAGGACCCTCGAACGAACGAGCGGGCGCTCTTCTGCGCTGACGCAACGGATGTCTCGCGTGCGCATTCCCGAGAGAGCCGGGCCGCATGTCGCTCGCCAGGTTCGCGGAATGACACAGCGATATGATCGACTCTCTGCTTCGCCGCTTGAGGAGATCGCATGTCGATACGCGCGTGCCGCAATCCGCCTTTTCGCATCAGCACCGCTTTGCTGCTGGCCACGGTCTCACCGTGCCTGAGCGCCCAGATCACACCGATGCAAAGCGGTGGGAAGACGTTTACGAAAGGCCTGACTCCCTTCGACCCTGTGCACAGGATCTACTTTGCAGATGAGTATCCGGGGGAAGACTGCGGTGCAAAGATCGCCGCTGCGTTCGATGCAGCCGGCAGCCCAGGCGTGGTGGAGGTCTCGCCCGCGTGCGGACCCTGGTCTACGCCGTTGACCCTCCGTGCGAGGCAGGTGCTGCGCTTGCGTCCAGGTATCTACTCCGTGGGGGCGATGATCACGCTGGCGGGGACCTCCGCATCGCTGCAGGGTCCGCCCAACAGCGATTCCCCGGGCGGAGACAACGGAAGCGCCGTGCTGCAGGAAGCAGCCGGAAGCAATCTCGCACATCTTCTGCTGGTGGCGGGGGTGAGTGACAGCGTCAGCAATCTCGTGGTGGATGGGCAGCAGTTCGACAGCATTCTCGACGCGAGCCTGACTGCGGCCGGCAGCGGCTACACCTCGGCTCCGCGCGTCACGGTCACCGGATGCGCGTCGGCTCCGGTGATCTCCGCACGTTTGAGCGGCACGACAGTGGGCTCGATAGCCATCACGGACGGTTTCTTTTCCGGCGCCGGGTGCAGCGGCGAACTCAGATGCAGCATCGCCGGTGGCGGCGGCCACGGAGCGACGTGCCGCGTAGCGTCGGGAGGAAACGGGAATCCCCGGGGCGGCACGCTGGTCGAGGTGCGCGGGCTTCGCGCACACTTCGAAAACGCCACGATCACGCGGTCTCCCTCCCACGGCCTGCACGCCGGCGATGGGGGCTCCGCGCCGGTTTTCGACCAGGTCGCGTTTCTCGAGAACCAAGGAGACGGAGCCCTGTTTCAGGACATCACCGACCCGGCGCTCGAGAACCTGACGGTGGCGGAGAACAACCGCGGATGGGGCGTGGAGTTATGGAACGCGGCAGGCTCGCGTTTTCAGAATGGCGATCTCGGAGGGAACAGGCTGGGCGGTGAGCGCATCTGCGGCATCGCGGCGGGGTACACCGCGACGGGCACATGCGGCACGGACATCGCAAACCATGTGAAGCCGGACAGCAACATCATCGACAACGTGCAGTGCGGCTTCAACAATGGTCCCGATGTGGAGATCGATGGATACGACGCTGCCCATGTCGACTATGTGAGCCGAAGCAACACGGTCTCCCACCTGAAGATTATTGGGTCTGCGTATCGCACGGACAATCTGTACCCCGCCATCAAGATTGTGGACTCCGGAGGGAACATCGTCGTCGGCAACTCGGTGATCGACTCTCCCGGTCATCGCTACAGCGCCGGGATCAGCATCACCGAGTCAGTCGCCGGACGAGAGTTGCCGGATGTGGTGGCGGCGAACAATGTGCCCATCACCCTGCAGCAGAGGGCGATCGTAGGCGTTCCCAACACGGTGTATTCCGGGAACTTTCCGGGCGAGTTCCCGGGTGTCTTCTCGTCGCTCCACGCCGATACCGTGACCGTGCGTTCTCAGAAGGCGAGAAGCGGAAAGAGGTATGCGTGCTTCGACACGAACGGCACGCTGGTTGCGTCTGTCACGCCGTGCAACGGATCCTGAGAGCTGGCTCCCACTCTTAGCTGGCTGGGAAGCGCTCCACAGCCAGCGCCACGGAGTTGCCGCCACCCAGGCAAAGCGCGGCCACACCACGCTGTTTGCGGCTGCGCGCCATCTCATGCAGCAACGTGACCAGAACGCGCGCGCCGCTGGCGCCGATGGGATGGCCGAGAGCCACCGCACCGCCATTTACGTTGACCTTCGCGAGGTCGAGCCCGAGCTCTTTCGCAACGCCGAGGGCCTGCACCGCAAAGGCCTCGTTGAGCTCGAACAGGTCGACATCTTCCATGCGCCATCCGGCACGCGCCAGCACATTCTGTACACCGGCCACGGGAGCGAGCATGACCCACTTCGGCTCCACACCGCTGGTGGCCTGCGCCCTGATCGTGGCCAGAGGCTCGATGCCCCGTTGGCCGGCTTGCTCGGCGGACATGAGGACGACCGCAGCCGCAGCATCGTTGACGCCGGGTGCGTTGCCGGCGGTGACCGTACCGCCTTCTTTGAAGGCAGGCTTGAGCTGCGCCAAGGCCTGCAGGGACGTGTCCGGACGGATGCTTTCATCCTTTGTCACGCCGACAGGCGGCGCGCCCTTTCTGCCGGGTACCTGCACGGTCATCACCTCCGCACCGAAGCGTCCTTCCGCCTGTGCGGCGGCGGCGCGGCGATGGCTCTCCAGCGCATAGGCATCCTGCTGCTCGCGCGTGAAGGCATGCTTCTCCGCGACGAGCTCAGCGGTCGCGCCCATGTGCTGGTCGTCGCAGGCGCACCACAGGCCGTCGTGCACCATGGAATCCACGAGCTTGCCATCGCCCATGCGATAGCCTTTGCGCGCCTGCGGGAGCAGGTAGGGTGCGTTGCTCATGGATTCCATGCCGCCCGCCACGATGACCTCGGCCATGCCGGTCATGATGCTTTGCGCGGCGAGACCCACCGCCTTGAGGCCGCTGCCGCAGACCATGTTGATGGTGAGGGCAGCCACACGGTCGCTGAGGCCGCCGCGCAGGGCCGCCTGCCGGGCAGGATTCTGGCCGAGACCCGCGGGCAGCACGCAGCCCAGGATGCACTCATCTAGCATCACGGGCTCAATGCCGGCGCGCCGCACCGATTCCTGTACCACCATGGCACCGAGTTCCACCGCACTGAAGCCACTGAGCATGCCCTGGAACTTTCCCATCGGTGTGCGCACGGCACTCACGATCACCACATCTCTCATAAGTCGCTTCTCCTGAAGGCGCACGGTCCGGTTACACGGAGACTTGAAGCATGCGGTTGAGGCGCTGTACAAAAGCCGCTGGATCGCCGAGCGCGACACCTTCCAGCAGCAACGCCTGCTCGAAGAGCAGCCATGCGGCGTCCTGTGCGACGGCATCGTCCGGGCGCGCCAGCAGCTTCTTCACGATCTGGTGATCGGGGTTGATTTCCAGCGTCGGCTTGGGCGCGGGAAAGTTGGTCTGGCCCATGGAGCGCAACATCTGCTGCATCTGCAGCGAAGGCTCTTCTTCGTCGCTTACGATGCAGGAAGGGCTATCGGCCAGCCGCACGGAAGCGCGCACATCCTTCACGCGATCACCAAGCGTAACCTTCAGCTTCTCGAGCAGCGGCTGCAAACCCTCGGCCTTCTCCGGCTCAGCCTCACCTTTCAAGTCCTCATCGGCTGAAGCCTTATTCACCGCTTTCAGATCAATGTCGCCGTACTTGTCCACACCCGAGAAGACAATCTCGTCGATCTCGTCGTCGAGCAGCAGGACTTCGTAGCCCTTCTTCCTGTAAATCTCCAGCAGCGGCGAGGTGCGCAACAGGCCCTCGGCGCCACCTGTAATGTAGTAGAGGCTCTTCTGCCCTTCCTTCATACGCGACTTCGCGTCCGCGAGACTGGTCAGACCCTCGACCGCGGTGGACTTGAAGCGCACCAGGTCGAGCAGCGTTTCACGGTTGGCAAAGTCGCCGTATACGCCCTCCTTGAGCGGACGGTTGTACTGGGCGATGAACGTGCTGTAGAGCTGCGGCTGGTCTTTTGCAATAGTCCCTAGCTCGGAGAGGATTTTCTTCACGCTGGCGTTGCGAATGCTGGTGAGCACCCGGTTCTGCTGCAGGATTTCGCGGCTCACGTTGAGCGGCAGGTCTTCCGAATCGATGATGCCTCGTACAAAGCGCAGGTACTGCGGGAGCAGATCCTTGGAATCGTCCAGGATGAACACCCGCTTGACATAGAGCTTTACGCCGGTCTTGTACTCGGCCTGGTAGAGGTCCAGCGGAGCCTTCGCTGGGATGAAGAAGAGCGTGGTGTACTCCAGGCTGCCTTCGGCCTTGGTATGGAACCAGAAGAGCGGATCTTCCGGATCGCCGGAAATGGATTTGTAGAGCTCCTTGTAGTCCTCGTCAGTCAACTCGCTCTTGGGGCGGCGCCAGAGCGCGCTGGCGGCATTCACCTGCTCGGTGACACGGGTCTTTTCGGACTTTTTGGCTTCGGCGTTCCACTGGCTCTTGTCGTAGGTCAGGAAGATGGGAAAGGCGATGTGGTTCGAGTACTTGCGAACGATCTCCTGCAGGCGCCAGCTGTTGGCGTACTGCTTGCCTTCTTCGTTCAGGTGGATCAGCACGGTGGTGCCGGCTGCGCCCCGCTCGGAGGGCTCGATCTCGAAGCCGGACTTGCCGTCGCTGGTCCAGCGCCAGGCCTTGTCTTCCCCGGCCTTGCGGGAGACGACCTCGACGCGGTCCGCGACCATGAACACGCTATAAAAGCCAACGCCGAATTGGCCGATCAGGTTCGAGTCTTTCTTGGCGTCACCGGAAAGCTGCGAGAGGAAGTTCTTCGTGCCGGAGCGTGCAATGGTCCCGAGATGCGAGACCAGATCCTCTTCGTTCATACCAATGCCGGTGTCGGCGATCGTGAGGGTTTTGTTCTCCTCGTCGAGCTCCAGGTCGATGCGCGGGTCGAACGGAAACGATTTGAACTCCTCGGAGGTAAGCGTCAGGTAGCGGAGCTTGTCCAGCGCGTCGGACGAGTTGGAGATCAGCTCGCGCAGGAAGATTTCCGGGTGCGAGTAGAGCGAATGAATGATGAGCTGGAGAAGCTGGCTGACTTCGGTTTGAAATTCAAGTTGCGGCATAACTGTCCCTTCTGCTTCTCACTATACGAGCCGTTTTCTCCATTCGCTTGCCTCGGACCGGGAGGCCGGGTGAACCAGCCCCCCTTGCCGTCGGACGTTCACCTGGCTCTGGCACAATCGAAAGATGCGCCCTTTCTTCTATCCGCCCGCCGCAGCCCGACGTCAGTTACGCCTTCGTTCGGACCTGTCGCGAGTGTTCGCCCTGGGTCTTCTGATGACATGCGGGGCGGCATGGTCGCAGGACAGCGGGCGCGCGGAAGTTGGCTCCAAGGCCGGGAAAGACCCGGCGCCGTACCTGACCAAGAGCCGTAAGGAGCCGGTGCTTACCCACGATCAGAAGCTGGCACTGGTGCGAGACCGCATCAAGCACGTGTTCATCCTGTTCCAGGAGAACCGCAGCTTCGATTTTTACTTCGGCACCTTCCCGGGGGCGGACGGACTGTACAGCGGGAACAGCGGCAGAGTGGCCGGCATGGTGCAGCCGATCGTGAACGTCGACGGCACCGTCGGAACCATCTCCCCTTTCCGCATCCCTGCGACCGTGAAGGATGGACGCGGCCGGACAGTGCCGCTGTATCCGTCCGACATCGCGTCCGTAAATCACTCGCACGTGAGTATCGCGCACAAGCTGAATTTGGATAAGAACTTGGTTGCCCGCAACGACCGCTATGCGGTGGCGGAGGAAGGCATCACGCTGGTGGACGGCAAGCCCTCCAGGGCGCCCACGCTGGAGCGCAAGCAGTTCGGCGAGCTGGTGATGGCGCACGTGGACTGCGATACTGTGCCGTTCCTGTGGCAGTATGCCAACCGCTTCACGCTGTTCGATCACTTCTTCGATACGGTGATCGGTCCCTCCGGCCCGAATGCCGTGGCGATGATTGCGGGACAGTCCGGCGAGACGCAGTGGATGCTGCATCCGGAGCTGGCCAAGACCGGTGACAACACGGCGCTGCCCATGACAGCCAACGCGCTGCCCTATTGGGGATCGATGCTCGATCCAAAGAAGCTGGAGCCGCAGCCGAAACCTACTGAACATCCGCTTCCAAACCTCACCTTCGCCACGCTGCCGCTTTCCTTCATGGGCGACGCGATCAAGGAGACCACCAGCCACGACCTGCAGCCGGATTTCGACTTGAAGGACGTGAAGGAAGACATCGAGAAGATCGCCGGACACGGCGTCGCGGCCGTGCCCTGGGGCTGGTACCAGCAGGGGTATGACCACGAACCGACCGACATTGCGGGCAAGGCCAGCCACGATGGCTATGTGATCCATCACAACGGGCCGGCTTACTTCGGCTATGTTTCCGACAACCACGACGTGCGGGCCCACCTGCATGGTTTGCAGGAGTTCTTCGACGACGTGGCTGGGCAGCGCCTGCCGTCCTCAGGTGTGTTTTATGTTCGCGGCGGCTATGGCAATCTGCATGGCTATAAGCCGCAGTCTCCTAACCCAAGGCTGGCGACGATCTACTACGGCGACGACGATCACCCCGGCTATGCGGATTCACAGATCAGCGAAGCGCTGCTCGCGGAAGAGATCAACGCGATCGCGCGCAGCCCGTACTGGAAGGATTCGGTGATCCTGATCGCCTATGACGAGTCCGACGGCGAGTACGATCATGAGCTGCCCAAGGTCCGTTCGCACGATGCCGCCGGCCTGCCGCTGGACCAGGGACCGCGCATCCCTTCGCTGCTGATTTCCCCTTATGCGGTGGCGCACGGCATCTCCCATGAGATGGAAGAGCACAGCTCCATCATCAAGCTGCTGGATGAGCTTTTCACCCTGATTCCGCTGGCCGACCTGCCGGATGAGGAGCGCGCACGGCAGATCGGCGCAGAAAGGTTCGGACAGAAGGATCTCGGCCCAGCCGACGACAAAGTGGCCGGGGTCGGGGACATGCTTTCCGGCTTCGATACGCTGCGCCTGCAGGGCAAAGCGCCGATCCTGCCGCCGGCCTACGCCATCATCCCGGAAAACGAGATCGCCAGCTTTCCGCATCGTGGTGGGCAAGGCTGCAGGGCAATGGGCGTTACGCCGACAGATTGGGGCAAGCCAAACCCCCTGCCGAAGGACTTCAATCCCCGCCCCGATACCGAGCCCGGGATCCCAACCTCCGGTCACTGGCCGGAGCCTCCACAGGGCAGGAGCGCCGTGAGGCCGTGAGGCGACGCCATGCTGTGATGGCGCTCTGCCTGGTGGGCGCTCTCCTGCGGCTGCACGCGCAGACCGCGGCGCCGCACTCCACCCTGGAGAAGGTTCGGCTTACCCACCAGCTGTCCTGCGGTGTCGTGCAGGAAGATGCCGAGTACTCCACCGAGGATGACCACAGCTCCCGGGGAGGCTTCGACTCGGCGCTTTGTCAAGCATTCGCTGCGGCGGCGGATGCGACCGCCTCGGTGAAGGTGACCAGCTTTCTCGATGAGTCTTCTGCCCTGGATGCGCTGCGCAGGGGCCAACTGGATGTGATTGCGAGCGTAAGCGCGGACGCGATGCATCCGGTAAAAGGCGTACGGCTGTCGCGGCCGGTCTTCTATGACAGCCTGGCTTTGCTGGTACCCGCGAGCAGCGGTGCGAAGCGTCCGCAGGATCTGGCTGGGAAGAAAATCTGCGTGCTGGCGGAAACCGGAGCCGAAGAAGCTTTGCGCGCGTGGTTCGCGCAACGGCGCATCGACTACCTGCCATTTCCTTTTCAGGAAGAAGGGGAGATGGAGGCAGCGTACATCACCAGCAACTGCGCGGTCCTGGCGGCGGAACGCACCCGGCTTGCGCTGATTCGTCTTTCATTGGGCGGCTCGGCGCCGGAGCATACCGTTCTGCCGGAACCGCTCTCGCGCGATGCGATGGCCGCCGCGACGGCAGCAAACGATACCCAGTGGTCGCGCGTGGTGGATGTTGTGACCGGTACGCTTTTGCTGGCCGAGCAGCTTGGAGTCACGTCGGCGAACGCGGACCCGCCGCCGCACGCGAGCGGCGCCAACGCAATCACGCGTTGGGGCGACGCTCAGAGAGCGGGCATGGCTGTGGGCTTGCGACCGACGTGGGCTGCCGATGTGCTGCGCAGCACTGGCAACTACCGGCAGATGTTCGAGCGAACCCTCGGCGGCGGATCGGACCGGCATTTGCCGGATGACCTGAACCGGCTGCAGAGCGAAGGCGGTTTCCTGATTCCGCTCACCGTCCCGTAAGCAGCTGGTGCGGTGTTCCTGGCAGGTTATGCGGAGTGGAAACCGGCGCGCTGCATCGCCACGGCAACCTCCGGATTGCGTGCAAATGTCTCCCAGACGAAACCCGTGCGCAGGTTCTCCGCCATGAGCACGCCGATGCCGAGATCGATGCCGAGCACATCAGGATCGTACCAGTTGGCTTCCGGGTGAAACGCGTCACAGAAGCCATAGCGGCCCCAGGCCTGTTTGCCATACTGCGCCTTCAGGGAGCGCAAGACCTGGAGGCATGCGCCAGGAAGGAACGGCAGCGAACCGGCGGCGGCGCAGGGGACAACAGAGCCATCGACCTTGCCCAGCATCGGGGGCCCTCCCCAGGCAGTGTAGCCGTGCTCGGAATCGGATGCACTGACGCCCCAATAGTCCGCGGAGTAGGGCTGGCCCAGGCTCAGGCAGAACGCCTTGTGGGCGCGCGTGGCCAGGATCGAATTCTCAAAGTAGTTCGCATACTTGTCGCGCTTGCCGCGGAAGTCGAACCATGCGTGGCTGTACTGGTGCACGAACAACGGATCGGCGGAGCCGATGTAGGTGAGCCCGTCATAGGTAATCTTCGGACGAGTCCACGACTCCCAGGCGGCGGCGTCCACCGGGTGAGTGGGCGAGCCGAGCGCGAGCAGATAGATCATCATCAGCTCGCAGTAGTGGTTCCAGCGGGAAGCGAGAAAGCTGTCGCGGCGCAGGCCCATCGAGAATGTCTGACCGCCATTGAGCATCCACGGCCAGTCCACGCGCTCGTAGAGGGTGGTGGCGAGCTTCACGATTTCGGCGTCTGCGTGAAAATGGGCGCGGGCTGTCAGTGCGCCGCACAGGAGGAGAGACGTGTCGATGGACGAAATCTCGCTGCCCACGTAGGGATAGCCGCTCTCCAGGTCGTTGAAGTGAGAAAAAAAACCGTGGTCGTGCGGCAGGATGTTGCAGTGATATCGCAGCGTGCGCCGCACCTGTTCGAGGATCTGCGCGCGCGGCTGGTAGCGTCGCTCGTCGGCGATGCATAACGCAGTGAGCCCGAATCCCGTGGCGGCGATGCTGGCCATCCGCCGCAAATCGAGCTTGCCTGTCGGGTTCGCAGCTACGGCGCGGTCCAGCACCTGCCCCGTGTGCGGGCTGGCCTGCTCGCGGAAGAAGAGGCAGCCCCGGCGTTGCATGTCGTCCAAAAAGGCGTCATCTTGCGGGGAAAGCTGCGTTCGCTTTTGGCCTCCTGGACTGGCAATGCTCGGGCCGTCTTGCGCTTGTCCTGGAGACGTGTGCGGCAGGAGCGCGGCGCCCGCGATGAGTTGCAGTGCCCTGCGGCGGTGTAGGGGCTCCATGCCGCTACCTCGCTACTGTGATGACCACAAGGCCGTGAGCGGGCACGGTGATCTGCAGGTGTCCGCCGTGCAGCTGCAGATGTTCCGCGGGTGCCATCTGGCCGGCGGCCTGGAGCTGCTTGATCTGCGCCTGCGTGAGATCTCCGGCGGGGCGGCCCATCGCGTTGAAAGCCTTGAGCACGTTGCCATGATCGTCGTCGATGCGCCACGCTTCGGCAGCCGCATCGCTTTTCACGCCTTTGCACTCCACGTCGAAGCTCTTTGCCGGACCTGCGGGACTTTGCTCCATGGTGTAGGTGGGGCCGGTGCCGGCGGGCGGTGCATAGTTCCACAACGCAACGGCCAGTCCACCGCCGTTCGTCGTTGTTGCCAGTGCGGACTCTGAGGTGAGCGCAATGCGGCGGTCGCCCAGTTTGTGCAGCGCGGCGAAGATGTTGAGGGTGGCCTTGGGAATGTTATCGGCGGCCACAAGGCCAAACCCGCCGTAGAACGGCGTGCGCACCACACCCTGCTCCTCAAACACATCGGAGAAGGACCAGTAATCCATGCTCTCGGTCAAACCGTCGCAAAGGCGAATCGTATTGGCGAGCCAGGGCCCCATGTAGGGAGAGTCGGTCACGTCCGGCTCATTCGCGTAGCTGGCGTTGTACTCGGAGAAGATGAGCGGCAGACGAGGAAAGGGCGATTGCGCGATCTCGTCGTGCACCTTCATCACCGAGCGGTACACCATTGTGTCGCGGGAAATCTGCTCGTGGGTGCCGAACACATCTTCGGCGCGGTCGTTGGCGTACACGTGCGTCGAGACGAAGTCGACTGGAACGTTCCCGGCTTTGGCATGGGCCAGAAACGGTGCGACCCATGCCGCCTGCGCGGTAGAGGGACCTCCGATATGGAGCTGGCTGGAGACGGACTTCAGCGCGCGCGCGGTGTGGTCATAGAGCTCGAAATATGTGGCCTGCCTGGGGTTGCCGCCCCAGAAGTCGATGTTGGGCTCGTTCCACACTTCGAACTTCCAGGTGGAGACTTCCGCCACACCGTAGCGGTCCACCAGATGCCTGGTGAACGCGCGGATCATGGCGTCCCAGTCCGCGTAGTTCTTCGGCGGGGAGACGTTCTGCTTGTACCAGAAGGCATGCAGGGCCGCCGGGTCCGACGCCATCTTTTTCGGCATGAAGCTCAGCTCGACGAAGGGCCGCACGCCGTTGGCAAGAAGGCCGTCATAGATCTGATCGATATAGCTGAAGTTGTAGATCCCGGCGTCGGAAGGACCGGCGGACGAGTCTTTCATTTGCGCGAAGGCGACGGGGCGACGGTCGGGGTCGTAGAGCCCCACTTCGTCCATGAAGATGCCGTGAAAGCGGACGGATTGAAAATCCGTGGCTTCCTTCACGGTGCGCAGATCGTCACGATAGCTCTGGCGCAGCGAAAGGATGGCCCGGCCGGAGCCGAAAGTCTGCTCCCAGAAATGCGGGAGGGGCGTAGTGGGCGCGTTCACGTCCACCACGATGCGCTCTGATTCCTGCGCGCGGAGAGGGCCCGTGGAAGCGGCAAGCAGGGTAAGAGCGAGAAGGCTCTTGAGACGGCGGTGCATCAGCAACTCCCCTAGGGATTTCGATCCTGCTTCGTGATATCGGTGGCTAGACAGATGGCCGGTCGTTGACCGGCCATCTGTCTTTCTATTCGTTGAACGCCATGTTTAGAAGTTGATGCGGGCGTTGAACTCTATAACCCGTCCCGATGATGCTGAAACGGGGCGACCGAAAGTGCCGGTACCAGGCTGGTAATTGCCGCTGGCGTCCAGTGAGCTATCAAGGAGCGCCGCCTGGCCTGCAAACGTGTAGGGCGAGAAGTTCAGCTTGTTGACTAAATTGAACGCCTGCGCCTGGAAACGGAAGAGCGTGCGCTCGCCAAATCGGGAGAAACGCACTTCCTTCGCGACGCCCAGATCGATGTCCTGGTAGCAGGGGCCGCGGAAGGAATTGCGTCCAATCCCAGGAAGCGCCTGTCCGGTGGGCGAGGAAACACCGAACTGACCACTGAGAGTTCTGCCGTTCCGGTAGTTGTCGTTGTTGCAGGAGAAGTTCGTGGTGCCGTGGAAGTAGGTGGGACGGACGGGCCCAATGGTGCTAGCTGTCGCCGATGTGGGAACGCCGCCGATGCGGTAGGTCGTGGGCGTGTAGGGAAAGCCGGTGTGCGCGGTAAATATCCCGTTGACCTCCCAACCGTTGAGCGCTGCCCGCGCCAGTTCTGATTTCCCATGATAGTAGTCGACGTCGTACGTGACGGCGGCCACCACGCGATGACGAACATCGAAGTCCGACGGCCCGAGCTCGTCGTAATTGCGTGCCGGATCGGTCTGGTTCGCGGAACCATCTGCACCGTCTCCACTGGAGACCTGATCCTCCGATTTGGAGTAGGTGTAGGTTCCTTCCAGTGACAACCCGCGTTTGTAGTGCTTGGTGGCATGCACGTTCAAACCGTTGTAGTACTGGTTGGAGTCATCGTGCGCCAGATACAGGGCATAGAAAGGGCTACCTTTGGTCACGCCGTTAGTCGTAACGCTGGTGGGAGATATGAAATTCTGGTTGACAAGGCGGGAATAATGGCGGCCCGTGGAGCCCTGGAAGCCGACCGACATAACAAATTGATTGCCAAGGTCTTGCTGTACTTCCATCGAGTAGAGATAGCTGTATGGGTTAGGCAGGTTCAGCTGCGCTCCATACCCTTCAATGGTGATGCCGTTGGCCGGAAGGCCATTCGCCCCTATAGAGGTCCGCAACGCTGGGTTCGGAGCGAAACTGTTGTAAGCCTTGCTGCTACCGAGACTGTATTGGATCGCTCCGCTCGCCGGCCCTGGCGTGACCGGGTTGCTCACGAAAGGCGTACTGCCGTAATAGGGTGAGCCGGCATTCAAAGGATTTGGGGTGCCGAAATCGTTAAGCGCCGTACCGCAGCAGATACCGTACCCGAAGACGCCGGGCCCATCTTCGAGAGCGGGATCGAAGAGCACATCGTCGAGACGGTTATAGGCTAGAGCAAAGCCGCCGCGCACCACCATCTTGTTGTGAAACTGCGCGGGCGCAAACGCGAAACCGAACTTCGGAGAAAAGGCACGGAAGTCGGACTCCCACAAATGATTGTGAGGAAGGAGTTGCGCGTCGACGAGTTCGCGGCCCGGGGTGGTCCCCAGCACGGGATAGTTAAGCTGAAGACCCTTGTTGTAAATCGGCTCGAAATATTCGTAGCGAAGACCCATGTTGAGGGTCAGTGCAGGCGTGACCTTCCAATCATGCTGCACGAAGCCGGCAAAGTAATAATCGTCGAGGTGGCGGCTTACCTGGGCCGGACCGCCGGTGGCTGGATCCGCCGAAACACCTTCGTATATGGGACGGTCGTTGAAGAAGTTCCAGAGACCCGCAAAGGTGTATGTGGGACGGGAGCCGCCGACCAGATTATTGTTGTTCTGTTCGGAGCGAGCCTCAAAGCCGATGCGCAAGGTATGCGCACCGAAGATCTTGGTGACTGTGTCGCGCAACTCGTACTGGTTTTCCGCGAAAATGCCGGGCGACGTCGTGCCGGCATTGGCGCCGAAGTGAATTTTGTTGATTGCGGTGTAGTTGGAGTTTTGCAGTTCGATGAACGGAATGCCGAGATTCACGCCTGCCTGCTGGGCATCGTACACACCGTTTTCAGCGAACAACGTGTAGTTGGCCCGGAACTCATTAAGCAGCGTGGGCGCAAAGGTGTGGATGTAGATAAAGGTCGTGGCGATGTTGGTTGGATCGAAGGGAAGCGCCTGATTAGGCCGGGCTGTATCGGAAGGCGTGGTGCGGTACAACTTGGTCACGTATGCGGACCCGGCGAACTGATCCTTTGGTGTCGCATACCAGTCCATCCGACCGTTGTACTGGCGAGCCACGGAGTACTGCGAAGCATCCAGTTGGACGTATTGGATATCGGGAATGCCGTCCAGTCCGGAACCGTATTGAATCTGGTTAGCGACAGCGAAAGAAGCGTATCCGGAACCGTTCGCAGTAAGCGGAACGGGCGAGCCGATGTCGAGACCTCCTGCCACGGCTTGGCACAGTGGACCACTGCTGTTCGCTGGGGGGTTGGAGACACCGGTCTGATTGGTAGGCGACGTGCAGCTCTGCGTAAGCACGTTGCGCACGACAGGAATTCCGCCCGCTGCGTTGACAATCTGGTCAGCAACGCTGCCCGGGTGCTGCTGGTGAATCGCCGCCCGGTACTGCGGTGTTTCGATGAAAGCGTTGGGGAAGGACTCGAGCTTCTGGTTGATGCCCTCAAAAGAGGCAAACGCAAAGAGCTTGTCCTTGATGAGCGGACCGCCCAGAGATGCAGCGTAGTCGCGGCTCTTGGTAGCCACACGGGTGGGCAGGGCGCCGCTGCCCGCGATGCCGCCGTACTTGTTGTACGCGTTCAGGCCGGGCTCGTCGTACTGGAAGAACGCTGATCCGTGGATTTGATTGGTGCCGCTCTTGGTAGTGATCTTGATCTGCGCGCCAGTGTTGCGGCCGTCTTCGGCAGAAAAGGACGTGCTGACAACCTGCAGGGACCCAATGGCTTCAATATTGGGATTGATGACCGTCGCGCCGCCATAGCCGAGCGAGTTGACGCTCACACCATCGACCAGGAAGTTGTTGTCGGTGATGCGCTGACCGGCAGCGGAAATCTGCACAGTGTTCTCCGTCGCCGCCACGCCGAAGTTGGAGCCGCCGGGACCTACTGAGTTGGGCAGAAAAACTGCCGTACCGTTGCCCGCGCGAGCGCCGTCGCCGGTGATGCCGGGAGCGGTGCGAACCAGGTTGTAAGGATCACGGCCATAGGTCGGCACCTTCTGGAACTGCTCGCTGTCGATCGTGGTGTTCACGTTGGCATCGGATGTTTGCAGAGCCACCACGTCGGCTGCATCCACATTGACTGTTTCGGTTGCGCCGCCCGCGGAGAGGTTCACGTCGAAGTTGCGCGGCTGACCTTCCGAAACGGCAATGGCCTGGTAGCTACTCACCTTGAAACCCGTGGCCGTAACGGACAGGTCGTAGCGTCCTCCTGGCAAGGAGGGGAATTCAAAGACGCCCGTGCCGGAGCTTTGCCGGACGACTTTCTGCTGAGTCCCCTCGTTGGTCAACGTCACCGTGGCGTTGGGGATGGCGCCACCGCTGGAATCGGTGACGGTTCCGGTGAGACTGGCGCCGAACTGAGCCTGCGCCCTGCCCGCCAGGAGCAGAACCACGGCGACGACGAAGAGCGGAAGGCTCCAGCGGCGTGCCTTCGCGCGTTTGCGCAAGAAAGTTTCAGACTGTGTCATACGGCCTCCAAAAAGGGCTCCGCGCGGGCGTCTTCGCATCCGCGACCTATCTAGGCAAACGTTTGAGCCGTTGGCAACTATGCGCCGTGTTCGGGGGGTATGTCAATACCGGTAACAAAGACAGTCAACCGCCGGTGACGACACCGCCCTTCCCGTTCCTGTGTAAGATTCACCCGATGAAGGCATCTTCGGAAGGGAAGGGGGAAGGGGAAAACAGGCCGCATGCCTCGGCGGCCTCCCGAACCGCGAGCGGTCGAACGGCGCCCGCATCCCTGGCGACGCTTTCGGCTCACCTCGGGCTTTCGACGGCGGCCATCTCCCGTGTCTTGAACGGGGCACCCGCGGCCAAGTCCATTCCCAAGCCGACGCAGGACCGCATCTTCGCCGCAGCCAAGGAGTTCAACTACCGCCCCAATGCCCTGGCTCGATCACTTCGGCATGGCCGCTCCATGACGATCGGCGTGCTGGTGCCGGAGATTTCGGAAGGCTACGCGACGCTGGTACTGGCCGGGATCGAACAGGCGCTGCTGCAGGCCGGCTATGTGTTCTTGCTGCTGAGCCACCACCACCGGCGGGAACTGATCGAGCGTTCGCACTCCATGCTGGCGGAACGCTCGGTGGATGGCATGATTGCTGTGGATACGGTACTCCTGGGTCCGGTGCAACTGCCCACCATCACAGTCTCCTGCCCGGACGAGCAGGAAGGCGTGATGAACATCGTTATCAACCATGCACGGGCGGCGGAGCTCGCGGTGGGGCATCTCGCGGGTATGGGACACCGGCGGCTGGCGGTCATCAAGGGCCAGGTGTTCAGCTCGGATACCGAGCCGCGCTGGCAGGCGATTCGGAAGGCGGCGGCCCGCTTCGGCCTGCATCTGGACAGGAATCTGGTATCGCAACTGGAAGGCGATGCGCCCACCCACGAGCCGGGCTACTTTGCGACGCAGCGCCTGTTGGCCGCCGACTCTCCCTTCACGGCGCTGTTCACCTTCAACGACGTTTCCGCGATCGGCGCGATCCGCGCGCTGCGGGAAGCCGGTCTGCGCGTGCCGCAGGATGTATCCGTGGTGGGCTTCGACGATGTGCAGTCGGCTGCCTTCCAGAACCCGCCGCTGACCACCGTGCGGCAGCCGCTAAGCCGTATGGGCGTGCTGGCCGCGGAGGCGCTGCTGTGGCGCATCGGCGAGCCGAGCGGCCTGGGCGAGCACGCGCCGCCCAAGCAGCTCATGGTCGATCCCGAACTGGTGGTTCGGGAGTCCACCTGCGCGGTGAGCAAAGATCATGCGACCCGATCACGGTAGCGCCAGAGACGCAGAAGAGAGTGGATGGAATCACAACTTCCACTACCATCCTCTGATCTTGGGGCTTGTTCCCGCGCGCTGCCTACGTGCTCTGGATGTCGGCTGCGGAGAAGGTTTGCTGACTCGCCGGCTGGCCACATGCTGCGGCGAAGTGATCGGCATCGATCGGGATGAGAGTGTCCATGCCGCCTTGCTCGAAGGACAGGAGCTGGAGGGCAGCGTGTGCTTCGTTGCGGGCGACGTGATGTCCTATCCGTTTGCGGCGGCGGGCTTCGACTTCATTGCGGTGGTCGCCACACTGCATCATCTCAGGCTGGCTGAGGGCCTCGCGCGACTGCGTGACCTGCTCAGGCCGGGCGGTGTGTTGGCTGTTGTGGGGCTCTACCGTCCACGGAGCCTTGGAGATTATGCGGTTGCGGCGGCGGCGTTGCCGGTGAGCTGGATTCTGCGGCATGTGCGTGGCTCCGCAAACATGCGAGCCCCGATGCAGCGGCCGGAAGCGACGCTGAAGGATATTCGGCAGGCGGCCAAGGCGCTGCTGCCGGGAGCCGCCCTCAAGCGAAGATTCTTCTTCCGGTACTCGCTAGTGTGGAGCAAGCCTGTTTGAGGCGAGGAACACGGGCCCGAGACGGTTCCCAACGATGGGCGCTGCTGCGGCAGATGCAGGGATCATAGGAATAGGGAATAGGGAACAGGGCTCCTTCCCTCGGTCACTCAGGGTCAGGGTGGCACCCATGCTCGTTTTGTCTGAAGCAACAGGAACGCTCCTACCGGAAGCCCCAGCCGCCGCCGCCGGGAGTCTCCAGCCGCAACACCGACCCTGCTCCGGCGCGGACGCTCCCTTTTCCGGGAAGCTCCATGCTGTTCGCCTCCTCCGGCGAGGTCAGGGCAGCTTTACCCGGCGCGCCGTCCTCCCCGCCGCTCAATCCATACGGTCCGCGCGTGCGGCGGTCGGCCAGCAATGTCACCTCACAAGCGCTCAGCAGCTCCACTTCGCGCACCAGCCCGTCGCCGCCGCGAAACTGTCCCGCTCCCCCTGAGCCGCTGCGGTAGGCGTACTGCCGCACGCGCACGGGGTAGGCGAACTCCAGCGCTTCAACGGGCGTATTGAGAGAGTTGGTCATGTGCGTCTGCACGCCGGAAAGACCGTCAGCGCCTGGGCGCGCACCCATGCCGCCGGCGGTGGTCTCGTAATAAGTGAAGGGCAGGCCGGTGCGGTGGTCGAGCCCACCCAGTGTGAGATTGCTCATGGTGCCCGCCGAACCGGCCGGAACTCGCTCCGGCACAGCCTGCGCGAGCGCGCGCAGCAGGACGTCGACCATTCGTTGCGATGTCTCGACGTTGCCTCCCGCCACCGGGGCGGGCGGCAGGGCATCGACGATGGTGCCGGGCCTGGTCTTCAGAATCAAGGGCCGTAGCACACCGGCGGTCGAGGGAGCGTCATCCGCGAGCAGGCAGCGCAGCATGTAGAAGCAGGCGGAAAGCGTGATGGAGCGTACCGCGTTGACGCTGCCCTGCACCTGCGCATCGCTCCCGCTGAAGTCGGCCTCCAGTGTGCCGGCCGTGGAGTCGATGCGCAGCTGCACAGCGATGCGAATGGGCGTGCGTGTGACCCCGTCATCGTCCAGGAAGTCCTCTGCGGCGAATACGCCACTTGGCATGGTGCGCAGCTGCGCGCGGACCAGCGCCTCGGAGTACTCCAGCAGCGCCTCGCCGAGAACGGGGACCCGCTGCGCGCCGAAACGCGCCGCCAGCTCCCGCATGCGCGCCTCGCCCACGCGGCAGGCGCCGATCTGGGACTGCAGATCGCCTTCGCGCTCGCCCGGGGTGCGCACGTTGAGCAGCAGCAGGCTCAACAGATCCGTATCCAGAACGCCGCCGCGCACGAGCCGCACCGGTGGGATGCGCAGGCCTTCCTGAAAGATCTCGCGAGCCGGTCCCATCGAGCCGGGGTACATACCGCCGACGTCGGCGTGGTGGGCGCGGGCCGCCACATAGAACAGAGGCGCACGCGCTGCCGCGACCTGAGTCTCCGAGGCTTCGGGCACGAAGACGGGTAGGACCATGGTGATGTCCGGCAGGTGCGTGCCGCCGGCGTACGGGTCGTTGAGCACCACCAGATCACCGGGACCGAGCTTCACACGTTCCAGAGCCGCGGATACGCTGGCAGGCATGGAGCCCAGGTGCACGGGCATGTGATCGCCCATGGCCAGCACGCGGCCCAGGGCATCGAAGACGGCGCAGGAGTAGTCGCGGCGCTCCTTGATGTTGGGGGAGATGGCCGTGCGGCGCAGGGCCGCGCCCATCTCCTCGGCGACCGAGTGCATGGCGCTGGAGAAGACGGCGAGATCGATCGGGTCCACGGCGTGTGCTTCCGGTTCGTTCGTCACTGTGCCTCCTCAGCCTCCGCTCGTCCGGTTCAGGATGAGCATGCCAAAGCCATCCGTCCGGAGGCTCCAGCCGGGGGGCAGCACGGTCGTTGAACTGTACTCAAGGAGCAGCGCAGGCCCCGGCACGCGATCGCCTGCGCGCAGTCGATCCCGTGCATAGAGCGGGGTCGCAAGCCACTCCCCGCCGAACCGGACGGAGCGTTCGCCGGCTAAAGCCTGGTCTCCGGAACCGGGCGTCTCGGGCTCGGCCACAGGAGCATAGGCCGGTGCCGGCGAACGCAGGCGCACGCGGAGTGTGACAACCTCCAGCGGTCTCGTGTGGTCCGCGAAACCGAAGCGGCGCTCATGCAGTTGGTGGAACTGCTCGGCCGCTTCGGTCCCGTAGGGCAGGTTGAGCTCATAGCCCTGGCCGCGGTAGCGGAGATCGAGCGAGCGCTCGAGCGCATAGTCCTCCTGCGTGTTGGAGGCGAGCAGTATCTGTTCCATCTGCCCGAAACTCGTTTCCAAAGCCCCTGCGCCGGCAGCCGCCGAGAGCGCCTCACCGGACAGCATGACTGTGCGCGATAGGTCGCGTACGCCGTCGGCCAGCAGGATGCCTACCGCGGAGAGCGCCCCCGGCAGAGGCGGCACCAGCACGGTTGTCATGGCGAGCGCTTCAGCCAGTGCGCAGGCATGCAGCGGTCCGCCGCCGCCGAAGGCAAGGAGCGCAAAGCGGCGCGGATCGTGCCCACGCTCTACCGAGATCACCCGGATGGCGCGCTCCATGCCGGTTTCCACCACGCGCAGGATGCCGGCGGCGAACTCCTCGGCGGAGACCAACGAGCCTCGGCATTCTTCGAATCGCGCGCGCACGCGAGCGGGATCGAGCGAGACCGTTCCATCGAGAAAGCCTTCCGGGCCAAGCCGGCCCAGCAGGAGGTTGGCGTCGGTCACGGTGGGCTCCGCGCCTTTGCCGAAGCAGATCGGCCCGGGGTCCGCGCCCGCTGACTCCGGCCCAACGCGCAGCAGGCCGCCGGAGTCGAAGCGGGCCAAAGAGCCGCCGCCCGCGCCAGCCGTGTGGATGTCGAGCATGGGCACGCTGACCGGCGCACCGGCGATCACCGCCTCGCTGGTGAGCCGGGGTCCACCGACCTCGGCGTCGGCGAGAAACACATCGGTCGAGGTACCGCCGACGTCGATGCCGACGATACGGTCGAAGCCGGACTGCTGAGCCAGACGCCAGGCGCCGATGACGCCACCGGCAGGGCCGGAGAGCACGGTGCGCACCGGCTCCTCGGCCGCCAGAGGAGCGCCTACGATGCCGCCGGAGGATTGCATCACGTCGACCGAGGCGTTGTTGTGTTCTGTCTTCACCACGTCTTCAAGATCGAGCAGGTAGCGGCGCATGCGCGGGGTCAGCGCTGCGTTGACGAAGACAGTCGAGGCGCGTTCATACTCGCGGAACTCGGGCAGGATGCGATGCGATGTGGACACCGGCAGGCCGAGGGCGCGCAGGGCTGCTTCCACGCGAAGCTCGTTTTCCGGACGCAGGAAGGAGAACAGCAGGCTAAGAGCGACGGCCTCGGCGCCGCTCCCGCGCACCCGGACCGCCAGTTGGTCCAGCTCCTCGTCTGTAGGCACGCGCAGCAGGGCGCCTTCGGCGCTCACCCGCTCCGGCACTCCGAAGCGCAGCTCAGGCGGAACCGCGCAAACCGGAAGCGGCACAAACCAGTTGTAGAGCTCGGGCCGCGCTTGCCGGCCAATGGCGATGGTGTCCTCGAAGCCGGCGGTGGTCACGAACGCCACCCGTGCGCCTTTGCGCTCGAGCAAAGCATTGGTGCCGACCGTCGTCCCGTGCCGCACCTCGCTGACCGCGAGCTTCATCCGCCGCACGCCTTCGAGCACGGCCAGCCCAGGGTCGTGAGGCGTGGAGCGCACCTTCAGCACCCGCAGGCGGCCGCCCACCAGCGCCACGCAGTCCGTGAAGGTTCCGCCTGTATCCACCGCAACGCGCAAGAACTCTCCAGCACGCGAGCCGATTGCCGGCCGGCCCGCAACGTATGCTTGACTTTATCCCACTGCAATCGTGCGCTGGAGGTCCCCTGAGCTTGCTACCGGCATGGATTGCGAATGCTTCCGGTGAGCAGCGGCGTACGCTGCTCGCGGCCTCACTGGGCTGGATGCTGGACAGCATGGATGTGATGCTCTATGCGATGGTGATCCCGGCGATCACGCGGGAGATGCACCTCAGCAATGCCGTGGCCGGGGGGTTGATGTCGGCCACGCTGCTGGCCGCAGCTGCGGGCGGGCTGATCTTCGGGGTGGTCGCCGACCGCGCCGGGCGCACTCGCGCGCTGATGGGGAGCATGCTGCTGTACTCGCTGGCGACCGCCGCGTGCGGGTTCACACACACGGCGGCTCAGCTGCTTGCGGCGCGCCTCGTGCTGGGCTTCGGCATGGGCGGGGAGTGGGCCGCGGGCGCGGCGCTGGTCGCGGAGACCTGGCCGGATGCGCTGCGCGGCCGCGCGTTGGCGGTGGTGCAGAGCTTCTGGGCGGTGGGATACGCGCTGGGCGCGGGCCTGACCGCGCTGCTGCTGCCACGGTTCGGCTGGCGGGGCGTGTTCTTTGCGGGCATTGTGCCAGCGCTGGTTACGCTGTGGATGCGACGCAGCCTGCATGAGCCGGAAGCCTGGCTGGCCACGCGCAGAGAGGACGGCAGGTACAAGCAGCCCAGCCCCACTGCGCAGGGCGTCGCGGAGCCGGGCTTTTCCGCGCTCTTCCACGCGCCGCTGGCTCATGGCACGATCGTCTCGGCAGCCATGAATGCCGCGACACTCTTTGCCTGGTGGGGCCTGTTTACGTGGGTACCGCGCTTTCTGGCGCTGCCCATTGCAAAAGGCGGCCATGGGCTCAGTATCGTCGGCACCTCCACGTGGGTGATCGTGATGCAGCTGGGGACATTTGCCGGTTATGTCAGCTTTGGCTTCCTGGCCGAGCGTTGGAGCGCCAAGCGCACGTACATTGCTTACCTGCTGCTGGCGACGCTGGCGGTTCCGGTGTTCGCGGGAGTGCGCAGCACGGCGCTGCTGCTCCTGATCGGGCCCGTGGTTGGGTTCTTCGGTAGCGGCTACTTTTCCGGCTTCAGCGCGATCACCAGTGAGCTCTTCCCCACGTCCTTGCGGGCCACAGCCATGGGCTTCGTTTACAACATCGGCCGAGTGGCCAGCGCCGCCGCGCCCTACGCCATCGGCTCCCTGGCCGACCGCCACGGCATGCCGGCGGCGCTCAGCACCACGGCGATGGCGTTCGCGGTGGCGGCAATCATTGCGACACAGCTGCGGCTTCGTACTTTCTTCGCCGCTGAATGAAGCTCCTCACTGACCGGCGAAGGCGGCGCGGATCTTTACGGTGCGGTCCAGTTCGTCCACGGCTTCGAGAATCTTCAGGCGCAGGTCGCGGTCCAGCGCAGCGGTGGCCAGGTACCGATGCACGATGTCGCGCGACTTGATCGACTGCTGCGCGCCGATGAAGGCGTTGAGCCAGCCGTTCAGGAAGAAGATCTTGCGCTGCTGCTTGATCTGCGGCAGTGCATCCAGCGCGGGCCTGAGGAAGGGCTGCGTGAGGGCAGACTGGTTCCAGTAGTTGAAGGCGCCGAGCGAACCCTCGATCCAGTCTTCAGGCCGGGCCGGGTTGTGCAGATACTCCTCAAAGTACTGCTGCTTGACCGTGACGCCGGGGCGCGCGGCCTCGGCGATCCAGGCAAACTTCCTGCCATCTCCGGAGGGATCGCGCTGTTTCTCGGCGGCCAGGTACTTGTCCGCGTCGGGGTCGGCAAAGGCAAGCAGCGCCGTCACCAGACCCCAGCGGTCCTGCTGCCTCAGCTGTACGCCGGGAACGGTGAGCGTTCCCGTGAGCAGCGCCGTGGCCGCGTCACGCCCGCTTACCGTAGCGGAAACGCCGCCTAAAGCGCGGAACCACACGATGCGCAGGTCCAGGCTGGCATCGTGCTCCATGCGGTCCACCGCCAGCCTGGCGAGATCTTCGCTCAGCATCGAAGCGTCCGTTGGGCCGCTCTGGGCCGCGGAGACCGGCGCGCCAAGATAGCGGTGCAGCGCGGTCTGCGTATGGCCGATGACGCTCGCGGCCAGCGATTCGTCGCGCTCCTCTTCCAAATTGTCGAGAGCAAGGTGCGCATAGTTCCTGGGCGCATACTCCGCATTGCGCACGCTCTCCCACAGGGAGCCCCACAGCAGCGTGCGCTCAAACGTGTTGTCGATCTCGCCGATGTGCCCGGCCACGAACTCGCGGCTGCTCGCATCGAGCGGAAAGCTGCCGTACCCGAAATCGCGGTCGTTCGCGAACACGTAGGCTGGGCATGCAGAGGCATCCGGCGGCAGCTTGACCGGCGCGGAAGCCGACTGGAGATCGGCGCGCACGGTCTTCTCCGTGCCGTCGGCAGAACCCAGCGCGATCTGCGTGGCAATAGGCCAGACCACACGATCGTCCGCACTGCTGAGCACGGGCCGCTGCGAGAGCGTAAGGCTGGTGAGCTTCGCGCCGTCGCAGGTCCAGGCCACATCCACACGCGGCATGCCGCGACGCCGAATGTACGCATCGGCCCAGGCGGCGAGACTCTGACCCGACGCGCGCTCGAAGGCGCCGATCAGGTCGCTCCACTGTGCGTTGCCGTAGCGGTGGGCGGCGAGGTACATCTGCAGACCCTTCCCGAAGGCCGCAGGCCCGATAACAAACTCCAGCTGCTTCATCACCGCGGGCGCCTTCTGGTACACGATAGCTCCGTAGGCCGACTTAGCCTCCTTCAGGTTGGGGATGTCCTGATAAATGGGCGTGGTGCCCTCAGTTTCGTCAATGCCGTAGGCCAGCGGCTTGATGGCCTGGTAGAAACGCTTGTCGATATCGTCCTTGGGGCGCAACGTGCCGAGCGCCTTGTAGGCCATATATTGCGCGAAGCCTTCCTTGAGCCACAGGTCGTCGAACCAGCGCATGGTGGTGAAGTCACCGAACCACTGATGGGTGAGCTCATGCAGCACGAGGATGTCGCGATTGATGCGATTGGTCTCGGTGGGCGCGGAACGGAAGAGCACGCCTTCTTCGCGCAAGAACGTGGCGCCGGCGTGCTCCATGCCGCCGTAGGCGAAGCCTGGAAGGAGCACCATGTCGTACTTGGGGAACGGAAAGGGCTGCGCGAAGTAGTTGCTCAGATAAGCGATGCCGTCGGCCGCGGTCTTCTGCACGATCGGCGCTTCGGTCTGCGCCTGCGCGAGTTTGCTCTTGCGCACGTACAGGCCCGGTAGACCGGGTTGATCGTTCACCTTCACGAACGGCCCGGCGGCAAAGGCGAACAGGTACGTGCTGATGGGCTCGGTTTCGGCGAAGCTGGTCCCGGTCCAGGTCGGCTTGTCCTGCGCGGTGGCAGTAGGTGCCGTGTTGGAGATCACGGTCCATGCGGTCGGCGCAAGTAAAGAAAGTGTGAAGCGCGCCTTCAGGTCGGGCTGATCGAAACAGGGGAACGCCATCTCGGCGTCCATGGGAACGAAGAGCGTGTACAGATACTCCGAACCGTCATCCTTATCTTCAAAGCGGGTGATGGGCTTTTCGGACGCGCCGATGTTGGCTGCGAACGCAACATCAACCTTGTTATCGCCGATGCGCAGGTTTGCGGCGGAAAGGATGATATGGCCGTTTTCCTGATGCGGCGAGGCGAGGCTGACGCCATTTACGGTGAGGGAGTGCAATGCCCCGTCGCGGAAGTCGAGCAGCAACGGCCGGCTCGCATCCCTGAGCACAAAGCGGATGTGCCCGGTACCCTCCGTCTGGGGCGCGTGCGGTATGAGCGTGAAGCCAAGCTGATAGCGCACGGCACTCACGCGCGCGGCACGCTCCTGGGCCAACTCTCGTGGAATGCCCACTGGGGCAGTTGTGCTGTTCTGCGCTGCCGCGCTCCCCGCACCTATCAGACTGATCACCAGGATCGCTCGCAGCATCTCGTCCCTCACAGCTTTGACTGTAGCTGCAGTCGGCGTTCGTGCAGCGAGCGGTGTACAGTAATCCGCCGCCGGGCTCAGGATGCCGCGGAGGAGAGGAAGGACGCTCCTGTTGCGCGCTGCAAACAAAATGACCCGCTGGATGAGGGCGGGTCATTGCAACGGTTCCATCCATTCCCGGTCAGACGAGCTGTGCATCGAGGCTGATCTCCGCCGCCTTCAGCAAGCGCGAAATCGGGCAGCCTTCCTTGGCCTTCTTGGCCAACTCGTCGAACTTTTCCTTTTCAATGTTCGGCACCTTGGCGCGCGTGGTGAGAGCGATGCGCGTGACCGTGGGGCCGTCGTCCGTGGTCTCCATGGTCACCACGGCGGTGGTTTCGAGCGAATCCGGCGGACGCTCGATGCTGGTGAGCTGCGCGCTGAGCGCCATGGTGAAGCAGCCCGCGTGGGCTGCGGCGATCAGTTCCTCCGGATTGGTGCCGACGCCGTTCTCGAAACGCGTGCCATAGCTATACTGCGTGTCCTTGAGTGTGCCGCTCTGGGTGCTGAGGGTGCCCTTGCCGTCCTTCAATCCGCCATGCCATACCGCCGATGCGCTGCGATCCATACCATTCTCCTGTTCGTGTCGTGCATACCGTCTGATGCGCCGGGCCTGCGCGCGGGTGCCGGACTCGCAAGCCTGCAGCAGATTGCTACCCGCCCGCGAGGTAGAGGAAGCGCAGGCAGAAAAGAACGGCCAGAACGTAGAGCACCCAGTGCTCGCGGCGGCCGCGGCCGGTGAGCAGCTCCAGCGCGGCGAAGCTGATCAGGCCGAAGCTCAGCCCCGTCGCGATGGAGTAGGTCAGCGGGATCGTAATGAGTGTAAGGAATGCGGGGATCGCGATGCGGGGCTCGTCCCACTCAATGCGGGCGGCGCCGGCGACCATGAGCGCGCCGACCAGTATGAGCGCGGGCGCGGTGGCGAAGGACGGAATCGCGCCGACCAGGGGAACGATGAAGATGGACAACAGGAACAGGAGGCCGGTGGTGATGGCAGTGACGCCGGTGCGTCCGCCCGCAGCAACACCCGCCGAGCTCTCGATGTAGCTGGTCACGGTGGAGGTGCCGGCGAGCGAACCGAGGATCGTAGCCGCGGCGTCGGCGAAAAAGATGCGGTTGAGCCGGGGAATGGTGTGGTCGGGCGCGATCAGGCCGGCGCGCTCGGTCACCGCGACCAGCGTGCCGATGTTGTCGAACAGGTCGACAAACAGGAAGACGAAGACGATCTCCAGCAGATTGCGGTGCAGCAGGCCATGGAAGTCGAGGTGGAAGGCCGTGGCACGGAGATCGCCGAAGCTCACGTGCACGGGTATCCAATGCACCTGCCCACAAACGATGCCCAGCAGCATGGTGCCGAGCACGCCGATCAGCATGGCAGCGCGCACGCGCAGGGCCTGCAGCACGGCAATGAGCAGCACGCCGAAGAGCGCCAGCAGGGTCGCCGGTGACTTCACATTGCCGAACGTGACCGTGGTAGCCGCGCTGGGAACGATCAAGCCCGCATTGCGCAGGCCGATAAAGGCGATGAACAAACCGATGCCACCGGCCACGGCCGCATGCAGCTGGTGCGGGATGGCCGCAACCAGACGCTGGCGAATGCCGCCGAGCGTAAGCAGCAGAAACAGTACGCCCGAGCAGAAGACCGCGGCCAGGGCGGTCTGCCATGGGATGCCCATGCCTTTGACGACGGTGTAGGTGAAGTAGGCATTCAGGCCCATGCCGGGAGCGAGCGCCAGCGGATAGTTCGCCAGAATGCCCATCAGCAGCGAGCCTGCCGCTGCGCATAGACAGGTCGCCATGGTGACCGCAGCCACCGGCATGCCCGTCTCCGACAGGATGGCCGGGTTGACGAACAGGATGTAGGCCATGGTGATGAAGGTGGTCAGCCCGGCGAGCAGCTCGGTGCGCCAGCTGGTGCGGTTTTCCGCGAAGCGGAAGTAAGCCGCAAGGCCTGCGAGACGGGTCCGCATCGACAGAACTGACAGGGGCTTCCTCCTCAGTGTCATGGCTATTTATTCGCGGGTTGCTCTCTGCAGGATAGCCTTTAAGGCTATGAGCGAACTGACTGCCAGCGACGTGAAGCGCCTGCTGCGACTGGAGCCGCACCCGCGCGAGGGCGGGTGGTTCCGCGAAACCTTCGCGGGCAGCGAGCGCATTGCGCCGGAGACTTTCGCGGAGGGGCGGTATCTCACGCCCCGGCGCACGCACACGGCGATTTACTACCTGCTGGAGAGCACCACCTTCAGCGAGATGCACCGGCTGCGCTCGGATGAGGTGTTCCACCACTACGCGGGCGCGCCCGTGGAGATGTTGCAGCTCCACGCCGACGGAGAAGGCGAGCGACGGTTGCTGGGCGGCAATCTCGCTGCCGGCGAGCAGCCCCAGGTGCTGGTGCCACGCGGTGTGTGGCAGGGGTCGCGGCTGCTCCCAGGCGCGAATCCCGGGGCCTGGGCACTGCTGGGGTGTACGGTAAGTCCGGGGTTCGAGTATGAGGACTACCATTCGGGCACTCGCGCCGAGCTGCTGGCTGAGTGGCCCGAGTGGAGTGGGCTAATCCACGCGCTGACGCACCGCTGAGGTGCGGTGGGGAAGCAGGTTGGGGTGGTACCCTGCCGTTGCCTTCTGCATCCAAAGGGACTCACGCCTGTTCTCAGGGGAGCCGTCTGATGGAATTTCATATCGCGCGCACGCTTCGCGACCGTTTGGAGATCGGCGATCTCCTGTTCAGCTACACCGGAAATGTGGTGTTTGCCAATGTGGCCGCGAGCCGCAAGCTGGCGCAGGCAATGAACGAGGCGCGCGCACGGGAAACCGGCACAGAGCCTACCGCCGACCAGACCGTCAACGCCGGGGCGCTGTTCGCCATGGGGCTGATCGACGAGTTGAACCATGCGCTGGTGGCGCGCTTCCGCCAGGAAGTCGACCCGGCCGTGCTGACCGAAGCGCTGCGCTGGCTCATCCGCCAAAGCACGCCTGCGGACGCTGAGACGCTGCTGCTGGCGTTCACCGAACAGTTCCCCAACACAGAGATCTATAGCGGCGAGACCACGGCGGCACATTGGCTGCAAAGGACGGAAGAGGCGCTGCCCAACCGCGAGGCCGCGGTGGAAGAGTTGCTGCTGCTTTGGCTGGCGAACCTGAACCCCACATTCAAGCCGTTCAAGGAACTATTCGACGACAGCGGTCTGCAGACCACGACCGCTTACAAACCGGTGATGGCGAAGCTGCCGGAGTACTTTGCCTCGCGTCCGCCGCTTTCGGCGGAGGCCGGGTCGCTGCTGGATGCGCTGCGCGCGCCGATGCTGGCCTCACCTGACTCACTGACAGGGCAGCTGGATTACATCCGCGAGCACTGGGCGGAGTACCTGGGCGCGGATTTGAAGCGCGTGTTGCTGGCCATCGACACGCTGCGCGAAGAGGACATCGCGATCTGGATGCGCTTCAACCCGCCCGCGCCGGACTGGTACAGGCATGGCGCGCCGGGCCGCGGCGGCGAAGGGTTCGTAGGCGATGAGTATGTCGGGTTCGACGACCAGTATGAGTGGATCACGGGAGCCGACGGCACTCGCACTCGAGTGCGGAAGTACGACAAGGACTACCAGGCGCCGCTGAACGAGTATGAAGCCTTCAGCGCGGACCAGGCCTGGATGCCGAATGTGGTGCTGATGGCCAAGAGCACCTACGTGTGGCTGGAGCAGCTTAGCAAGAAGTACCAGCGGCACATCCATCGCCTGGACCAAGTACCGGACGACGAGTTGCGGCTGCTGGCCGAGCGTGGCATCACGGCGCTCTGGCTTATCGGCCTGTGGGAGCGCTCGACCGCGTCGCGCACGATCAAGCACCTGCGCGGGCATGGCGATGCGGTGGCATCGGCGTATTCGTTGAAGAGCTATGACATTGCGGAAGACCTGGGCGGCAACTATGCCTACGAGCGGCTGCGCGAGAACGCCGGGCGCGCCGGCCTGCGGCTGGCCAGCGACATGGTGCCGAACCATATGGGCATCGACTCGGACTGGGTGATCGAGCATCCGGACTGGTTCCTCTCGCGGCCCGAATCGCCGTTTCCCTCGTACACGTTCAACGGGCCGGACCTGTCGGTGGACTCGCGCGTGGAGATCAAGATCGAGGACCACTACTACGACCAGACCGACGCCGCCGTTGCGTTCCGTGTGCGGCATCACCGCGACGGCACGACGCGTTACATGTATCACGGCAATGACGGAACGACCTTTGCCTGGAACGACACGGCGCAGCTGGACTATTCCAAGGCGTTTGTGCGCGAGCAGGTGATGCAGGCCATCCTCCATGTGGCGCGCAAGTTTCCCATCATCCGCTTCGACGCGGCCATGGTGCTGGCCAAACGGCATGTGCAGCGGCTGTGGTTTCCGCTGCCTGGCGCGGGCGGGTCGATTCCCTCGCGGGCGGAAGATGCAGTGAGCCAGGAAGAGTTCGACGCGCTGATGCCGGAGGAGTTCTGGCGCGAGGTGGTGGATCGCGTTGCCGTTGAAGTGCCCGGCACGCTACTGCTGGCCGAGGCCTTCTGGATGCTGGAGGGCTACTTTGTGCGCACGCTGGGCATGCACCGCGTGTACAACTCCGCGTTCATGAATATGCTGCGCGATGAGGAGAACGCGAAATACCGCAGCTATCTAAAGAAGACGATCGAGTTCGACCCGGACATCATGAAGCGCTATGTGAACTTCATGTCCAACCCGGATGAGCGCACCACGATCGACCAGTTCGGCGACGGCGACAAGTGCTTCGGCGTGGCCACGATGATGAGCACGCTCCCCGGGCTGCCGATGTTCGGGCATGGGCAGGTGGAAGGCTTTACCGAGCGGTACGGCATGGAGTACAAGGCCGCCAAGATGGACGAAACGCCGCGCGAGGGCCTGGTAAGCCGTCACCAACGGGAGATCGCGCCGCTCCTGAAGAAGCGCTACATCTTTGCCGAAAGCGAGCACTTCGTGCTGTACGACTTCTGGCATGAGCATGGCGGCGTGGATGAGAATGTATTCGCGTACTCCAACCGCTCCGGCGACGAGCGATCGATCATCTTCTACAACAACAGTTATGGATCGACGCGGGGAACAATCCATACCTCGGCGGCGAGCATGGACAAGGGCTCAGGCGAGCTGCGCCAGCGCACTGTGAGCCAGGGGCTGGGGCTCCCGGACGATCAGGACCTGATCGTCGCCTTCCGCGACCGGACACGCGGGCTGGAGTTCCTGCGGCGCACCACGGATATTCGCGATTACGGCATCAACATGGACCTGCGCGGCTACCAATATGCCGTGCTGCTGGACTGGCGGCAGCTACGCTCCACCGCCGAGCAGCCGTGGGCCCAGCTTTGCGACGCACTGCATGGCGCAGGGGTGAACTCGGTGGACGAGGCCTTGAGCGAGCTGCGCATGCGCCCGGCGCACAGCGCCCTGCGCGATGCGCTCACCGTCGACGACCTGATGAAGTTCGCGGACAAGACAGCGGAAGCGGATCTGCCAGGCGAGGGACCATTCGAATGGTTTGTGACCAAAGGGAAGGCGTTCTTCGACGCGGCGACCGGGATCCTGGACACGGAAGGCGTTCGCCCGGTTGAGACAACCGAAAACGCGCGTGAGGCGTTTGCCACGGCCCTGCGCACGGCCAGCAGTGCTGTCGTCCGGTTGGCAGCAGCCCAGCCTGAATTTTCAGATGCGTGGCCCGCATCGGCCGGGGTGCTGTTGCCCGGGCGTGCGCCCGGAACGATTCTGGAGCGGAACTGGTCGCCCGCGCTGGCGTATGTGCTCGTCGATAGCTTTACGCAGGGCTACGCGAACCCGGTGGATGTCTTTGACCGGCTGCATCTGCGGGCGGCGCTCGCGGAAGTATTTTCCGGGCTCGGTTTTTCCGGCGAAGATGTGTGGCGGGCCGCGGCGCGCGTTCGCCTGCTGTTGGTGCAGGATCTAGCGCCAGTTCAACAGACGTTCGCTTCGCAGATCTTCTGGGATGAGGGTGATGTGCGCTGGCTGGGCGGCGTGAATGAAAGTGAAGGCACGCTCTGGTTCAACAAGGAGTCGGTCGAGGAGCTGCTGGTCTGGCTCACCCTGCCGACGCTGCTACGGGCAGGAACGAAGCCGGAAGTTCTCAGTGAGGAATTGCCTGCCCTGGAAGCTGAGGTCGCCGAAGTGCGCGGGGCCGCGGACCGTGCGGAGTACAAGCTGGCCGGGCTGCTGAAGTCTCTCTCTCCAGCAGAGGACGCTCCGCAGGTGGAACCGGAGGAGCCAGGCGCAGCGGCACCGGCGGAACTCGCGCCGGAAGCAGAGGAGTTTCAGCCGGACAACCAGGAAGGCACGATCATATCCGCGGCAAGGTAAGTCCAAGCGCTCATATGACTCTGCCGTCCTGCGCGCGATACAGAGACCTTTGCTGATCGTCGAGTTACCGTTGCCCATCGGAATGCCTTTAAATAGATACGATTCTGGGCTTGTTCCGGCACTTACGAGACCATGTTGCGAACTTCGGCCCATTTTCAAAGATCGAAGGGCCGAGGAGGTGTAGACTCAGGTCACGACACGACATTACTAATGGCAGGATAATTGGCCTCCAGAGCTTCTTTTTTCTTTGCTCCAGATAGAGAACACCCCCAAACTCAGGTCACGATCCAGTTTCCGAGGTGCTTTCTTCATGCGTTTCCGCTTCGTTCTTCTCGCCCTATCCGCACTCATCCTCTCGGCCATCGCTGCACGCGCCGACTCCATCAATTTCAAGCTGCAGAACGGGGTGCTGACCGATGGCGGAACCGTGACCGGGTCCGCGCTGATCGACACAACGGCCGGCTCTGTCACGTCCTTCAACTTCGTTGTCAGCGATTTCGGCTCGTCGTTCAGTTTTACCGGCATGCCGACACAGATTTCCCTTATGGGCGATTATTTCGTCGACAGGCTGTCGGTCAGCACCAATCCGGCCGGCCTGGAGCTCCTGGATCTGGTCTTCCCGGTGGCCAGCCTGGTCAATTACAAGGGTGGCGCACTCTGCACGACCAACAGCACCTGCGCCGCATCGTCGAACTTCACCTACGCAGCTTTGCGGATCGGTGCCGGGAGCGTTGATTTCCGCAGCGGGGCACTCGTAGCGCCGACACCAGAGCCCACGTCGCTCGTTCTGCTCGGGACGGGCCTGCTGGGCGTGGTCGGCGTGAGCCGTCGCCGCTTCGCTGAAAGCCAAGCCTCCTGACGTTGCCCTTCGCGTTTCACGTTCCCCAATTGTCAAGATGCTGGCCACAGAGCGAAGCGCCTTCCCGGCGCTTCGCTCCTGTGCGGAAAGCTTGCTTTGCCTGAAGCTGAGAGGCAACCGGGAAGCAGGTTCCTTTGCCCTGGCTTCGCTCAGAGTGCAGACAAGCAAGAGATGTTCTGGGAGAAGGCGAAGATCTCTTTGCTGAAGCCAGGAAACTACGCCGCTGGTTCGGCCGGGCCCCGGCGGCGGATGCGCTGCTGTCCTCCTCAGGACACACATGGGCACCTCTGGATGGTGTATAAACGGGGTTCACCTGCACGCCCCCCGATGTCATTGGGCCACCGGATAGGCATGAAACACACAGCCTCAAAACACTACATGGCTGTCCAGACGGTCCTTGGCACAGTCACGAATGTCGTGCTGAACGCGGCGATGGCGGCTTTGACAACGGACAATCACAAGAGCGACGCGGCCAGTCTGCATACGCTCGCCCTGGTGGCAGCACCCCAGTTTTTCTCCGGCGCGTTTCTCGGTTCGCTCTGCCCATCCTTGATGGTGCGCTGGCACTACTCTCGAGGTGATCTCTTCCCGCCGCTGGAGAAACGGAATCCGAGCGTGTTGAAGCTGATAGCGGTGTCGGCCTCGATTGGCCTGATATGTGCACTGTTAGGACCTGTTCTGGTCGGCGTAGCGTTGCATCTGTTCTTCCCCGGCGGCTTGACCTGGCTGACCAGAGTGGTCTTCAACGGCGTGCTTGGAGGTCTACTCGGCGTCTTCACCATACCCTCTGCACTGAGGCTGAGCTTCGCAGGGGATACATCCTCCTGAGCCAAGTGTTCGGTAATCCGCAGCCATCCTTTGAAGTGGCGACTACGAGATAGCCTCACAGCGTGGAACTTTACGATCGCTGGCTGGCTAAGGTCGCCGCTCATCCGGCCTGACTACGAATCGCGGCGGAAACTCACGAATCCAATTTGGGATTCACAGCCGTCGGCGCGCTTCCCGCGACGCGCCTCTGCCATACTGAATCCAATCCTCATGGCGACTGTAGCCGCTCCTCCCGCCCGCAGCATGCATCCGGCTCCCGGCGGGCCGCAGAAAGCGTCGTTTGAAGGCACACTGCACAGCGCACAGCGCACTGTCGCGTTTCGCGAAACGCTGCGGCTGGCGATCGACAGTTTCCGCGCCAGCAAAGCTCGCTTTCTGCTGACCATGCTGGGCATGGTCATCGGCTCAGCCTCAGTCATCCTGGTGGCCACAGTGGGCCTGACCGGGAAGCGCTACGCCCTGGATGCGATCACCGGGCTGGGACCGAACAAGGTGGAAATGCAGTATGCGGGTGGGGTGGTGATGGGACCGGACAACGTGAGCACGCCGGATTACCTGACGCTGGAGGACATGGAGGTGGTCGACGCCGAGGTTCCGGGCATTGTCGCCAGTTCGCCCTTTGCGGAGAACCACTACCGGATCGCAGTGGGCGGTGGCGTGACCAAAGAAGCGATGCTGCTGGGAGTGACGCCACAGTACAGGGAAATTCGCAACCTGAAGGTTCTGGCCGGGCGCTTTATGGACGACGAGGATGCCGATACGCATGCCAAGGTAGCGATGATCGTGGCGCCGCTGGCGAAGCTGCTGTACGAGGGCTATGACAAGGCGTTGGGCAAGACCATCTCCATGCAGGGCATTCCGTTTACCATCATCGGCGTGTTCGACGAAAGCATGAGCACGTACGGCCAGTCGGAGATCAGCGAGGACACGCTGCTGATTCCCTACGGCGTGTCGCGCTACTTCAGCGGCAATGACAATCTGAAGGAGATCTTCTTCAAGATGCAGACAGCCGATCAGGTCGAGCCCGCCGCGGCCACGATCCGGCAGGTCATCGAGAGCCGGCATCGTGCGGGGAGCGTGTACAAAGCGCAGACGCTCACCGACATTCTGAAAACCATGGCGGATATCGCGACCATGCTCACGATTGTGCTGACGCTGGCTTCGGCCATCACGCTGGTGGTTTCCGGTGTAGGCATCATGAACTCCATGCTGGCCAACGTGCAGTCGCGCATCAAGGAAATCGGAATCCGTAAGGCGCTGGGCGCGACCCGGCGCGAGATCCGGATGCAGTTCCTCACCGAGGCGGTCTTTCTGTCGCTGTGCGGTGGGCTGATCGGCACGCTGATCGGGCTGGCGCTGCCGCTCAGCGTCCGCCTGTTCACGACCTTCAAAATCCCGGTGAACGGGTGGAGCGCGGCGATCTCGCTGGGCACATCGGTCCTCGTGGGCGTGATCTTCGGCACCCTTCCGGCAAACCGGGCAGCCAAGCTTGACCCGGTGACGACGTTGAAGTACGAGTAGGGACGGCTCAGGAGGTGCGCCGCATGGGCGACATGCGGCAGCCCTGCGTAGACTAGAGCAGCGCCATCTGGAAGCGTTTCACGCAGGCCAAGCAAAGGCGCAAAGGAACGATGTCGAAGAAAGCCATTATCATCGGGGCCGGCCCGGCCGGGCTGACCGCCGCTCTGGAGTTCCTGCGGCGCACCGATGTTCATCCCATCGTGCTGGAGGCTTCCGCCGACATCGGAGGCATCTCGCGCACCATTCGCTACAAGGGCAACCGCATGGACATCGGCGGCCACCGCTTCTTCTCCAAGAGCGACCGCGTGATGCAGTGGTGGATGGAGCTGATGCCTCCGGAGGCGAGCGAGGACACACCAACCGGCCTTTCGCAGGAAGTGGAGATCAGCTACCAGGGCAAGAAGCGGGTGATCGAGGTGCCGGCGGATGCGCCCGAACATCCGCCCCTGCGGGGCATGGGGCCGCTTACGGTCATGACCGAGACCGAAGAAGACGATGCGCTTGGCCGCGAGGATTCCTCCGGGCACGGCCACACGGAAACTGTAGTCGTACCGGCTGTCCCCGAGCAGCAAGATCTGGTGATGCTGGTGCGACCGCGCAAGAGCCGTATCTACTACCTGCGGAAGTTCTTCGACTACCCCATCAAGCTGACCGGATCGACAATCCGGAACCTGGGGCCGAAACGCATGGTGAAGATCGGCGTGAGCTATGTGATGGCCCGCGTGAAGCCGATCCGGGAAGAGAAGAGCCTGGAAGATTTCCTGATCAATCGCTTTGGGCGAGAGCTGTACCTGACCTTCTTCAAGAGCTATACGGAAAAGGTGTGGGGAACGCCCTGCCATGAGATTTCGCCGGAGTGGGGAGCGCAGCGCATCAAGGGCCTGTCGCTCACAACAGCGGTCAAGCATTTCGTCCGGAAGACGTTCGCGCGTCCGCCACAGCGCGAAGCCAAGAATACCGACGTGGCGCAAAAAGGAACGGACACGTCGCTGATCGAGCGGTTCCTGTATCCCAAGTTCGGGCCGGGGCAGCTCTGGGAGCATGTGGCCGACAAGGTCATTGCCGCCGGGGGCGAAATCCGCACCGAGTGGAAGGTGGACAAGGTCGTGACCGAGGGAAGCCGCGTGGTCGCTGTGGAAGCCGTGCATACAGATGGCCGGCGGGAGCGTATCGAGGGCGACCTGTTCCTTTCAACGATGCCCATGCGCGAACTGACCGGGGCGCTGGAGGCAGGCGGAGCGCGGGTGCCTGATAACGTGCGTCAGGTCTCGGATGGACTGCAGTATCGCGACTTCATCACGGTGGGCCTGCTGGCGAACCGGCTGGCTGTACAGGACCCGGAAGGCGGCCTGCACGGGTCTTTGACCCGGCAGTCTTTGAGCCGGGAGTCTCTAATCAAGGACACGTGGATCTACATCCAGGAACCGGATGTGCTGCTGGGCCGGCTGCAGATCTTCAACAATTGGAGTCCCTACCTGGTAGCCGATCCGGATACAGTGTGGATCGGGCTGGAGTACTTTTGCTACGAAAGCGACCCGTTGTGGTCCATGCCGGACGAAGAGCTCAAGCGGTTTGCGGCGAGAGAGCTGGAGACGATCGGCCTCCTGCGCACAAGCGAGGTGACGGATGCGCACGTGGTGCGCGTGCCCAAAACGTATCCGGCGTACTTCGGGACGTATTCGCGGTTTGACGAGCTGCGAGCGTGGATGGATGGATTCGAGAACCTTTACCTGGTGGGCCGCAACGGCATGCACAAGTACAACAACCAAGACCATTCCATGCTGACGGCCATGGCGGTGGTGGACGGCGTGGCCGCAGGCAGAGTGGACAAGGCAAGCGTGTGGTCGATCAATACCGAGCACGATTACCACGAAGAGAAGGGTGCGAAGAGGTAAGCGGAGGATATGAAGAAGCTGTTTGCCCTGCTGGTCGTGGCGTTTCTGGTGTTCGTCGTCGTTTGCCGCTATCGCCTGTACGTGCGCGATCCGCTGGCAACCCTCGCGCGCGCAGGCGAGAAGGAAGCCGGCGCACAGGTCTACATCAACTTCGCCAATGATGTGCTGATCGAGAACGACAACGCACCCCGGTATCTCGAGGTGGTGCAGCACGGACAGCACGCGGGCGTGCCGGTGAAGATCACGTGCGTTCACTGGCTGGCCTGCCTGCTGGACGCCAACGTGGCAACGCTCCTGCCGGGCAGCACGGTGCACCCCGAGGTGATGAACAGCAGAATGGTGCAATTCCGCGACGACAAGGGCGAGACGGATGTCACGTTGCGGTAGGGCTGTGCTCACACCGGTGTCAGTGTGATGGAGAAACGCAGATTCCTTCGGGAATGACAACAAAGACCACAGGACACAAAGAAGGTTGCCGCAGGCAGACGGCGAGTTACGCAAGCCGCTGCAGCAGCTCACGCACCGTCACGCGGAGGAGCGGATGCTGCCAGTCCGGGGCGATTTCGGCGAGCGGCTCCAGGACGAAACGGCGCTCATGCAGGGCGGGGTGAGGCAATGTGAGCTCGGGGCCGGCAAGAATGTGGTCCCCCTGGGGGCCGCGACAGAGCAAGAGGTCAAGGTCGATGAGGCGCGGGCCCTTTGCGGGAACGGGCGCGCTGCGGTCGCGGCCCATGGATTGTTCGACCGCCAGCAGGGCCCGGAGCAAATCACCGGGAGCGCGATCGGTTTGCAGAAGGGCCGCAGCGTTCACGAAGTCCGGCTGGTGCTTGTAGCCGACAGGCGCGGTGGTGCGGAAGCTGGAAACTGCGATCACATTTCCCAGCGCGGCGAGACGGCGGAGGGCCTCGCAGAGAGTGTCGGCGGGCTCACCGAAGAACGAGGGAAGATTGGAGCCGAGGGCGATGGCAGCGGTGTTGACGCGAGACAAGACCCTGGTAGCGAATTCCTGACCGTGGGATTGGTCGCCAGAACAAATTCGGGGATCCTGCGCTGCGCTCCGGATGACAGCGTTTGAGAAGATGTCCGTCACGCGGGAGAAGGTTGGAGGGTCGAAACTTCCGCACCCCGCGTAGACTCTGCGGTGGCAACCGCAGCCGGCTCGGGACGGCGGGCGAGTTCCCAGGCGGAGCGGTCGCGGAGCAGGCGCTGCACCAAGGCGGTGTGCATGGCGTGGCCGGCGCGCTCGGCCACCACGCGACCCCAGATGCGGCGACCGGCCAGGGCGAGGTCGCCGATCAGGTCAAGGACTTTGTGACGCACGAACTCGTCGGGAAAGCGGAGGGGGCCGTTCTGCACGCCCTCGCGGGTGAGGATGATGGCCGACTCGTCGGAGACGCCGCGGATCAGGCCCATATTGCGCAGCATGGCTTCGTCTTCGCGATAGCCGAAAGTGCGGGCGGGGGCGATCAGGCTGGCGTACTCGCCGGCCTCGAGATCGCCGACGAAGCGGTCCTGGCCGATGGGCGAAGGAAAATCGATGGAGTAGTCGATGCAGTAGCCTTCGCCGGGGTAGACGGCGATGAACTTCGCACCCGGTCCGGAACCTTCGCGCACTTCGACCTCTTTGAGGATACGGAGGTATTCGCGCTTGCGACGCTGGGGCTTGAGCCCGGCGCCGAGAATCGCGTCCACATAGGGTCGAGCGCTGCCATCGAGGATCGGCACTTCCAGGTTGTCGAGCTCGCAGATGACGTTGTCCACGCCGAGCCCGATCAACGCGCTGAGCAGATGCTCGGTGGTGGAGATGAGCACACCCTGGCGCATGAGCGACGTGGCGTAGCTCACCCGGGCGACATTGCGGCCATTGGCGGGAATTTCGAAGTTGTCGAGATCGAGGCGGCGGAAGACGATGCCGGAACCGGCCGGGGCGGGGATCAGCCGCAGCGTGACGCCGGCTCCCGAGTGCAGGCCGACGCCGTGGAACTGCAGCGGCGCTTCAATGGTCTTTTCGAACTGTGCGGCCGCGCTGTAGGGCATGGTGCTGGAAAGGACGGTTCGGAGTACGACATGGAGCAGGGTACACCTGAAAAAGCGCGGTAGAGTGTGTCCGTTCTGCCACAGTACTGAGAGAGCTTCCCACGCAGAACCGGTCCCGGCGTAGCCTTGGAGAATGGAGTGAACGATGGCTTTTGCTGAGTTGCACGAATTGCAGAGGATCGTCACGAGCCGCGTGCCCGTGCTGGTTGGGAGGCTGCGCGAGCTGGTCGAGGTGGAATCGCCCAGCGAGGATGCAGCCGCCGTGAACCGGGCCGGGGAACTGGTGACCCGCTGGGCCGCGGAGATGGGAGCCCGTGTGATCCGGCATAACGGCGATGGATTCGGCCAAGTGCTCGAGATCTGGTTTGGTCCGGAGGGAGCCGGAGCGGGCAGGCCGGTGTTGCTGCTGGGGCATCTGGACACGGTGTGGCCCATGGGCACGCTGGAGACGATGCCCTGGCGCGAGCAAGACGGTCGGCTTTGCGGACCGGGTGTCGTAGATATGAAAGCCGGGATCGTCATGGCGCTGGAAGCGGTTGGGGCGCTACAGGAAACCGGCAAGCTGGGCCATTCGACCGGACGGCCTGTGTGCCTGCTGCTGCACCCGGACGAGGAGGTAGGCAGCCCAACGTCGCGCGCCCATACGGAGCGGCTGGCGCGGCAGTCCGAAGCCGTGTTTGTGCTAGAGCCTGCGCAGGGGCTGGCTTACAAGACGGCGCGCAAGGGCGTGGGCCACTGGGAGCTGCAGGTGGAGGGCGTCGCGGCGCATGCGGGAGTGGATTTTTCCGCGGGGAAGTCGGCGATCCGCACGATGGCCGACCTGGTGACGAAGATTTCCAGCTGGACGGACTTGACGCGCGGACTGACCGTGAATGTTGGGACGATCTCCGGGGGTACACGCTCGAATGTTGTCCCGGCACACTGCCGCGCGGAGGTCGACGCGAGGGTAGTCACCATGGCCGACGCCGCGATGATGGAGGAGAGGTTCGCGCAGCTCACGGCGCCGGAAGGTTTGCGGCTTACGGTGACAGGAGGCATCAACCGGCCGCCCATGGAACGCGGCGAAGGCACGGTGCGGCTCTTTCGGCAGGCGCAGACCCTGGCGGCGGAGCTCGGCCTGAAGCTGGAGGAAGCGGCCACGGGAGGCGGCTCGGACGGGAACTTTACGGCTGCCCTGGGCGTGCCCACGCTGGACGGCATGGGTGCGGTGGGCGGCGGAGCCCATGCCGCGCACGAGTATGCGGAACGGGCGCATCTCCCGGAGCGCACTGTGCTGCTGGCCGGGATGATCGCCGGGGTGAGAGACGAGAGAACAGAGAGAAGAGAGGAGGGGCAGAGGTGAAGAAGCGAAGTCCGATTCTGCTGGTGCATGGCGGCGCGTGGGCTATGCCCGATGAAGTAGTCGGCGCGCATGAGCGTGGTGTGGAGGCGGCCCTGGAAGCGGGCTGGACGGTGCTTGCTCGCGGCGGCGCGGCGGTGGAAGCGGTGGAGGCCGCCGTGAGCGTGATGGAGGATGACGACACGTTCGACGCAGGACGCGGCGCATTCCTGACGCGCGATGGTCGGGTGCAACTCGATGCCCTGCTGATGAATGGAGCGGACCTGCGGGCGGGAGGGGTGGCGTGCGTGGAGCGGCTTCGCAACCCGATCCAGGCCGCGCGGCTGGTTCTGCAGGAGTCGCCGCATGTCTACTTTGTTGGCTCCGGCGCGGAGCAGTTTGCCAGGGAGCGCGGGATGCCGCTCATCCGCAACGGCGACCTGATTGTGGACCGCGAGCGGGAACGGCTGGCGGCCTTCCTGGCGGCGGAGGCCGCAGGAGCACCGGACACCACCTTCAGCGGTGTGCCTGCGGAGTTCGCCGGGGAAGCGGCCACGGCCGGCGAGCCGCGCGATGGAGCTGCGAACGACGCGGCTGCTGACTCCGAAGCCGCAGAAGGTTTGCCGCAGGAATTGCGGCTCGACGACCCGACACTGCACTCCCACGACACCGTGGGGGCGGTGGCGCTGGACAGCGAGGGGAACCTGGCGGCGGGAACTTCCACCGGCGGAACGCTGGGCAAGGCGCCGGGGCGGGTAGGAGACAGCTCGCTGATCGGCTGCGGCTGCTACGCCGACAACGGGAGCGCGGCGGTCTCGCTCACCGGGTGGGGCGAGCCCATTATGAAGCTGGTCCTGGGAAAGTGGGCCTGCGACCGGGTAAGCGCTGGCAGAGGCCCGGAGGAGGCGGCAGCGGAGGCGATTGCATACCTGAACAGGCGGCTCGAAGGACATGGAGGCATGATCCTGCTGGGACCGGACGGCCGCATCGGGCTGGCGCACAATACGCCGCGCATGGCCTGGGGCATAGCCAGCAGGCAGGGGCTCCAATTCGGAACGCAGCGCTGAGAGCGCAGTTTGCGCATCACAAGGAAGAACGGCGCGCGGGTAGCGGGAACGAAGCCCAAGCCGAAGGAGCCTTCCAATGCGTAAAGTTATTTTCTGGGCCACGGTGATCTCCGGTGGCATTGCGGCCTACCTGATGATCAGGAAGGGCGAACCGGTGGGTGAGGTCGCCAAGCAGGTGCTGAGCCATCCATTCGGCTCACTGGTGGACCAAGTACGGTCGGCCTAACGTCGTCACGGCGAACGTATGGTTCTGGAACTGTTCTCCGACCCAGATGAAGTCGACGTGCTGCAGCGTTCCCTGACTCCCCAGGAAGCGGATAAGTTGCCGCACGTTCATCGGCTTTTGCTGGGGTATTACGGCGACATTCCGCCAAGGCGGTTGTGGGATCCGCTGACACAGCTAATCTATTCGCTGCTCAGTTCACGCACGAAGACACCGGAGTCGCATCAGGTCATGCGCGACCTCGAAGCCGGATTCACCGGCGCGGGGCCCGGAAACTGGGAGCCAGTGCGCGATGCACCCCTGGATGCAATCGAACGGATCATCGCGCGGGTGACGTTTCCCGAGGTGAAGGCACCGAATCTGAAAGCTACGCTGATTGAGATCACACAGAGAACGGGCACGTTGTCCCTGGACTTCCTGGCGCGATATCGGACCGAGAAGATTCGCGCGTGGCTGGAACAGTTTCCGGGGGTAGGTCCAAAAACCAGCGCTGCCGTCGTTAACTTTTCTTCCTTGAGAAGACGTGCGTTATGTATCGACAGCCACCATCTGCGGGTCGCGCAGCGCTTGTGCCTTACGCCACGCGCCGATGCGGCTACAACTGAAGAACGCCTGATGCGTCTGGTGCCGGAGACCTGGGATGCGGCCATGCTGGACGAGCATCATTCGCTGATCAAGCTGCACGGGCAGACGCTTTGCACGTTCGATAGACCAAAGTGCGAGGCGTGTCCCGTGCTGGGGCTGTGCCCAACGGGGCAGCGGAAGGTGAACGAGCTGCGGCTTACGCCGGAGATTGCATAGGCTGCGTCCGGGTTCCGCTCAGGATGACACGTCATTCATGCGGAGACCTTCGTGCATGAGGGCGCTCTGGTCGAAGCGGTCGAGCAGGTCGGCGACGCTTTTGTAAACCTCTACGCAGCCGGACGCGTAGAGCTCTTCCTCGGTCCAGCCGCCGGTCTCGACGCCGATGGTGCGCAGGCCGGCTTTGCCGGCTGACTCCGCGTCGTAGGGTGTATCGCCGAGCGCAATGCACTTGCTGGCGGGCAGGCCCAGACGCCCGAGCGTGGCGCTGAAGATGTCTGGGTGCGGCTTGGCGCGGTCGGCGTCCGAGGCGGAGGTCTGCTCGTCGATCAGGTCGTCCATACCAACAATCCGCTTGTAGATTTCCAACTCTTCCTTGTTGGCGGAGCTGGAAAGGGCCAGCCTGATGCCGGCCTGCTTGCAGCGAACCAGAAAGTCACGTGCGTGCGGGAGCGGCTCCACGCGGTGCATGAAACTCTGAGTGAAGACTTCCTTGCGAAAGGCCTTGAGGGGCTCTTCGACTGCATCGCGCTTCCACCAGGGAACAAAGACGGGGATGAGCTCGTCGCCGCCCTTGCCGATCTGGCGGCGGACGTCCTCAATTTCGAGGTGAATGCCCATGGCGCCGAAGGCGATCTGCCAAGCCTCGGCATGGAGCCAGTTGCTTTGCACGAGAGTGCCGTCGATGTCACAAAGGACCGCTTGAATCATCTTTACTTGGATGCGGAGCGCGGATGAAGGGCAAGAGCAAATACAGAGATCCTTCGCTTCGCTCACGATGACACCGGCTCCAAGGAAGACGCTAGACTCGAGGGCATGGCAATGGTGTCTGAGTTGAATGCGGCATTTGAGATGGAAGGCGTGCTGCGGTTCGAGGAAGGAGGCGGCGGGTTGCTGTGCGCGCAGGTCAGCACGCCCGCCTGCACGGCAACGGTGTACCTCCACGGGGCCCATTTGACGCACTGGCAGCCAGCCAGGGCAGAGCCGGTGATCTTTCTGAGCGAAAAGTCGGTATTCGCCGAGACAAAGGCAATCCGCGGCGGAGTGCCGGTCATCTTTCCTTGGTTTGGATCTCGACAGTGGGCAGCCGACGGCAGCCCGAGGACGGATGGGCCGCAGCATGGGTTTGCGCGCACGGCGACGTGGGATGTGGCGTTCGCTGCGCTGGTCGGTGAAGACCTGCACCTCACGTTGACGCTGGCACCCGACGAGACGAGCCGGGCACTGGGGTATGGCGAGTTTCAGCTGGCCTATGAGCTTGTGCTGGGGCGGACGCTGGCGTTGAAGCTGAGCGTGGCGAACACCGGAGATGCGCCACTAAAGTTCGAGGAGGCGTTGCACACGTACCTTGCCGTAGGTAGCGTGGAGGGCGTGCGTCTGACGGGCTTACGGGACACCGAGTATCTGGACAAGACGGACGGCTTCCGGCGCAAGCGGCAGGAGGAGGAAGTGCTCGTGCTGCGGGGAGAGACAGACCGGCCCTATCTGAACACAGAGGCGACAGTGACCGTGGATGATCCCGCAGAGTCGCGGAAGGTCGCGGTCGTTAAGGGCGGGTCGCAAACGACGGTGGTCTGGAACCCGTGGGCAACCCTGGCGGCGAAGCTGCCGGATCTCGGCGAGGAGGAATGGCGGCAGATGGTTTGCGTGGAGACAGCGAACGCTATGGAGAATGCGGTAACGCTGCAGGCGCGCGCAGTTCACGTGATGGAAGCGCGGATTGCGGTGGAGCCGCTGAGCGCATGAGGCTGGTGCTGGCATCGGCTTCGCCGCGACGGCGGGAACTGCTCGCGCAGGCCGGATACGAGTTTGAGGTGCGGGTGGCGGGGGTGGATGAGTCGCGGCGAGAGGGCGAAGCACCCTCGGAGTATGTGCGGCGGCTGGCGCTGGAGAAGGCCGCGGCAGTTCTAGCTATGACGACTCCCGCGGCCGAGATGCAGATCCCTTCGCCGCGCTGCGGAACGACATCCAAAGACGGTCCCAGATCACATGAAGCGGGGCACCCGGCCGCGAAGCTGGTCGTACTGGGGGCGGACACGACGGTGGTCCTCGACGGCGAGGTCATGAACAAGCCGCGCAGTCGTGAAGATGCCGAGCGCATGCTGCGGGCGCTTTCGGGCAGGACGCACCAGGTGCATACGGGCGTGGCAGTGACGGTAGAAGCGCAGATTCCCTTTGGGAATGACAACAAGACGGAGAGCTCACGATACGCGTTGACTCACGTGGAGAGCACGGACGTGGTGTTCCGGAGTATTGCCGAGGACGAGTTGCGGATTTATCTGGACTCTGGAGACGCGCTGGATAAGGCGGGGGCGTATGGCATCCAGGGCTACGCGGCGCGATGGATTCCACGCATCGACGGAGACTACTTCAACGTAGTGGGTCTGCCGATCGCTGCGGTGGTGAAACTGCTAAGCGAGTGCCGGAGGAGCGATGCCGTCAAGCGTGATCCAGATCATGTTCTATGACCCGCAGGCGAGGGTCGTCGACGTTGTGTTTCGGGCGAAGCATGTGAGCTATCGCTACTTCGAGGTGTCGCGGGCGGACTGGGACGCGTTCCTGGCGGCCGGCTCGAAGGGGACCTACCTGAACCAGGTGTTCAAGGCGAAACACAGGGATGCCAAGCTGGCGAAGGGTGAAGGAATGGGCCGGAGGACGCCCGGGGTGGAGTGGTGGCCGCGCAACGAGGCTTCCATGGAGATGGGCAGGGGGTAAAGCTAAACCCATTGAGGGAAGCTATGGAGTCGCGACGCCGATCAGCTTTCTTCGCTCAGTTTCTACATAGGTGTAGCGGATGCGGTGAACGACAGTGAGGGTGGACATGAGCGCCAGCACCCAAAGAGCGGGAGCCATGGCTCCCCAGCGGTTGAAGAGCGCGCCGAGGATGATGAGCACGATGCGCTCAGGACGCTCCATGAAGCCAACCTTGCAGGAACCGATGAGGGCTTCCGCGCGGGCGCGGGTGTAGCTGACCATGAGCGAGGCCGTCATGACGAAGGCACAGAGGAAGACGTAAAAGAGGCGGTCGGCGCGGGCGTAGAAGACCAGCAGGCCGAAGAAGAGGACAACGTCGGAGTAGCGGTCGAGGACGGAGTCAAAGAAGGCTCCGAAAAGGGAGACCTGATTGGTGGCGCGCGCGACGCGGCCGTCCACCATGTCAAAGAGGCCGGCGCCGATGATGACGAGGCCGCCGTACAGGAACATGCGGACGTAGTTTTCGGCACGGGCGTAGCCGAAGAAGAACGCGGCCAGCACATTGATGAGCAGGCCAATGAAGGTGAGGGTATTGGGGGAGATGCGCGACAGCGCCAGACCGTTGACGATCTTCTGCAGCAGCCAGCCGCTGCCTGTCCCAAATGCGCGTGTCCAAGTCATGAAACCAGATCGTCTGCCGGGCGGTGAAGCTCTGACAACAGTGTAACGCGGTGAAAGTGAACATCCCTCCTCCGGGCATAGTGGATCAACGCCCGACAGTGGTGTGCATCCAAACGGACACGCTCGCTGGAAGCGGAAGATCGGCGAATCCAGCTTGTAAGAAGAAAAGTGGCAAACAAGAAAGACGAACCGACCGCCGACTTCTTCAAGCAGCTTGTGGTGGAAGCGGAAGAACAGCTGTACTTCCTGGAGTCACACCTGCAAGCGGGCGACGTACAGTAGAGAAGAGATCGCAAGCGCAGCGCCGGGGCCGCGGCTCCGGCGATGCGCTTCCGCAGTTTGCTATCAGGCGGTGAGCTTGTATTGGATTTACGACATTCCAAACTGGACGCTCGGTGTCGTGTGTATTGCGGCCTTTGTCGCTTTCGGGCTGCTGGGTTTACACACAACAAGGGACCTGGTGCGGCGAGTGCATCGCGAGGACCACTCGCACAATGACATCGTAGGCTACTATCTGGCGGCGGTCACCGTGTTCTACGGCGTAACTCTGGGCCTGGTGGCCGTGGGCACCTGGAACAACTACCTGGGCGTGCAGGACAAGGTCGACAAGGAGGCGCAGGACGTGGCCTCGCTGTATCGTGCGGTGAGCGGCTTTCCGCAGCCGCAGAGCACAGTGCTGGTGAGCGATCTCCGCGCCTATGTGCGCGAGGTGATCGACCACAGCTGGCCGGAGCAAAGACGCGGCGTGGTGCCGCGGAATTCGGCTCCGTACATGGATCGTCTGGCGCTCGACCTGCGCAGCTTCACGCCGCAGACCATGCAGGACCAGGTGATTTACATGGAGGCGTACAAGCAGTACGACGACCTGGTGGAGAGCCGGCGATCGCGGCTGGACGCAGTGTCGACGTCGATTCCCGCCTCGCTGTGGTGGCTGGTGATCGTGGGGGCGCTGGTGTCGATCATAGCTACCCTTTTCTTTCACACACGGAGCTTCAGCATGCACGCATGCATGACCGGACTGATGAGCGGTCTGTTGGGCCTGATGATCTTTCTGATCGCTACCCTGGACAATCCGTTCCGAGGCAAGGTGAGCATCGGTCCGCAGCCGCTCGAGCGTGTCTATGAGCAGTTGAAGTAAGTCATCTGACGGTCGCGTTCCAGACGCGAAGAACGGGCGCTGTTTCATGTTTACGATGTACTGGGTCTACTCCCTGCCGAACTGGCTTTTCGGTCTGCTGTGCATCGCAGCCTTCATTGCATTCGGCCTGACGGGACTGCCGCTGACGCGCAGCTTCGTAAAGCGCGTACACCGCGAGGACCACTCGCATAACGACATCGTGGGCTATTACCTGGCCGCGGTAACCGTGTTCTACGGCATCACGCTGGGGCTGGTGGCGATCGGAACATGGAACAACTACTCGGCGGTCGAGGACAAGGTCGACCGGGAAGCGCAGACCCTCGCTTCGCTGTACCGAGATGTAGACGGATACCCGGAGCCATCCCGTGGGGCGCTGACCGGGGACCTGAAGCAGTACACGCGCGAAGTGATCGACCGCAGCTGGCCGCAACAGCGAGAAGGCATTATTCCGACGGGGTCGGCGAAGTTCATGACGCAGTTTCAGCATGACCTGCTCGGATTCAGTCCGCAGGATTTTGGAGCCCAGGTGCGGTACTCGGAAGCGTACCGGCAGTTCAACGAACTGGTGGAGGCCCGGCGCGCACGGCTGGACTCGATCACGACCAGCCTGCCACGCTCGCTGTGGTGGATGGTGATCCTGGGCGCGCTGGTGTGCATCACGACTACGTTCTTCTTCGACATGCAAAGCGATACCATGCATCGGTGCATGACCATGCTGATGAGCGGGCTGCTGGGACTGATGATCTTCCTGGTGGCGACGCTGGACAACCCGTTTCGCGGAAAGGTCTCGGTGGGACCGACGGCTCTGGAACGGGTGTATGAGCAGCTGATGCGGTAAGAGCCCCCATCTGGAGCTGTCGCAGTATCAGGAGAAGCTACACGGGTGCTTCGCTGAGCTCAGAATGACGCCGCTTACGCTCAAATCACGCCGCCACAAAACACCACGATACAAATCGAAGACGCCCAGGCTTGCGCCATAGTGTCTCCTGCAGGTTTAGCGTCACCCCAAGCAAAACACCGAGGATTCTTCACTTCGCTCAGGATGACACCGTGAAAAGGATGACTCCATGTACAGGAACCTCCTCTAAGCCGCGGGGGAAGCCTCATGAATGGTGGTGAGCTTCAGGACTTCCATCTCGCGCTTGCCGGTGGGAATGGTGACGGTAACGATGTCGCCGACTTCTTTGCCGATGAGGGCACGGCCGATAGGCGATGTGGTGGAGATGAGGCCCCTGGTGACATCGGACTCTTCACTGGTGACCAGCTTGTAGGTGATCTCCTGATCCTTGGTGGTATCGAGCACGACGACCGTGGAGCCGAAACCGACCTTGTCATGCGGGATATTGGCCATGTTGACCAGTGAAAGCTCGGCCATGCGGCGCTTCAACTGGCCCAGGCGTGCGTTAACGAACTCCTGGCGCTGCTTGGCGGAGTGGTATTCGGCGTTCTCGGAAAGGTCGCCGAGGGCGACGGCTTTTTTGATCTCCGCGGGGAGCTCGGTGGTGAGCTCGTACTCGAGCGCGGCGATCTGATCCTGAAGAGCTTTTTGGATGTCCTGCATGGGAAGAAGTCTGCTTTAGGGATGGGCTTCGCGCGAAAGAACAGCGCGTGGGTGAAAGACTGATTATACGGGCAGACCGGAGATCGACGGCGAGCTGTGAGATCTGGCACAGCGGAGCTACAGCTCTTCGGGGTTGGGGAGCAGGGATGGGCCGTTGCGGTGGGAGAGGAAGGATTCCAGCAGGAGGACAGCGGCGACCTGATCAATGAGGTCTTTGCGGTCGATCCTTTTGCCTTGGCTGCGGCCTGCGGAGCGGGCGGAGTGGCCGGCGGCGTCGAGCAGGGCGTGGGCGTCCAGGGTGGTGAGACGTTCGTCGAGGAGATGATGTTCAAGGCCAGGGTGCTGCGCACGCAGGAGTTCGGCAAAGGCGCGGGCCTTGGCCGATTGCGGGCTGAGGGAGCCGTCGGCGTGAAGGGGATGGCCGACCACCAGCGCGGTGACGCCGTGTCTGCGGATGAAGCGGGCGATGGACTTGAGGTCGGCGCGATCTGTGGTGCGGTGAATCGTGAAGAGCGGCTGTGCGGTGAGGTTCAGGTCGTCGGTGAGGGCAAGGCCGATGCGGCGATCACCGACATCCAGCGCGAGGATGCGGCCGGAAAGCATGCGTCGAGTGTACGACCGGCATACGCGAGCTCCGCCGGCTTGCGCACCGGAATGCAGGCATCTTTCCACTGCGCTTCGCGATAACGGTGCGAGGCTCCGGTTAAGAGGACTGCGGTGCTCTACGGTTTCCTTCACTGTGGAGCGCGGGACGTGAGACGACGCAGGCTCCCTTCGGGAACGACAACCAAAAACGGAGCAAGAACCTCGCCTGAAAGCGACGGGCGCTCAGCGGGTATGTTTGCTCAAAGTATGACACCTTTGAGGCTGGGCGAAAGAAGCAGATTCCTCCGCTGCGCTGCAGAATGACAATGTAGGCAAGGACATACTGAGCTCAAGCGGACTTGAGGTGATCGGGTGCGGTTGTTGGGATGGGTTTTTCTGCTTGCGCTGCTGGCAGCTGGGGTCGAAGCGTATCGCGTGCTGGCGCCGTTCGGGCCGACGCGGGAGACATTCGTCGAGATTGCTCCGGGGACCGGCACGGTGGAGATTGCTGCGGAGCTGAAGCAGGCTGGCATCGTCCGGTCCAAGCTGGCGTTCGAGGTGCTGAAGCAGTATCGCGGCGGGGTGCTCCAGGCGGGAGAGTACCGCTTCGATCATCCGGCGACGATGAGGGAGGTCTACGAGCGGATCGCGCGCGGCGATGTGTACGCACGCACGCTGCTCATTCCCGAGGGATTCAACATCTTCGACGTTGCCGACGCGGTGCAGCAGGCCGGACTGGGATCGCGCGAGGAGTTTCTGCAGGCCGAGAAGAGCGACGTGGCGCTGATCGCGCGGTGGAGTCCGCATGCGCAGTCTCTGGAAGGCTACCTGTTTCCGGATACCTACAGGTTCAGCCCGCACCTGAAGCCGGACGCCATGCTGAGCGCGATGGTGCGGCGGTTTGGGCAGGCAGCCGCTCGGCTCGGGCTGAGGACAAGCGCGGTGGAACGGACTGTCACAATGGGGTCGCTGGTAGAGAAGGAGGTGCACCTGGATGAGGAGCGGCCGGAGGTGGCCAGCGTGCTCGAGAACCGGCTGGCGCAGGGAATGCCTCTGCAGACTGACCCCGCGGTGATCTACGCTTCCCTGCTGCGCGGGACATGGAAGGGGGTCATCCACCAGAGCGAGCTGCACTCGGATTCGGGGTACAACACCTATGCGCATGCGGGGCTGCCGCCGGGACCGATCTGCAACCCGGGCGTAGCAGCACTGACGGCGGCAATGCATCCGGCGCCGACGGAGTACCTGTACTTTGTGGCGGATGCGAATGGCGCGACCCGGTTTTCCAAAACCCTGAAAGAACATGAGGCGAACGTGGGAGCCTACCGGCGGGAGGAGCGGTAGGGCGCGGACGCTGAGGGGTCTCTGAGCAAGGGTCGTGGCTCTTATCACGTACAAACGCAGACTCCCTCCGGGAGCGACAACAATACGGCGGAGCACGAAGATTCCCTTCGGGATGACAAAGAAGGAAGCGGGCGGACACTTCCCCCAAATGGTTTCCCGTGGCATCGCATGTTTTCGCGTCGTTAGCTGCGGGGCCGCGTCGATATACTGGGCGCTGCCTTCAGATAGATGAGACGAATCGGTGCAGGGGCGGCGGTCGCGGTGATGTCGGTGGGACTGACCGGCTGCTCGCTCTTTCGTACGACCAGGATCGTGCAGCGCACCCAAGCGCCGGATGCATACAAAACGGTAAGCGTGGACACGCTGCAGCAGGAGATCTCAGAGCGCGATGCGGCCATTAAGACGCTGAAGGCCACCGTGTTGATCACAGCAAGCACCGGCGGCGGACGAACCGGGAAGGTGACGGAGTACACGCAGCTGAAGGGATATATCTTCGTTCGCAAGCCGCATGACCTAAATGTGATCCTGCAGCTGCCGCTGTTCGGCTCACAGGCGCTGGACATGGTGAGCGATGCGACCCAGTTCAAGATGCTGATCAACCTGCCGACCATGCACCGGGCGGTGATCGGTACGAACGAAGTGACGAAACCTTCAAAGAATGCTCTCGAAAACCTGCGGCCGGCGGTGTTTTTCGATTCGCTGCTTGTACCGGGCGTGGCAAACGACGAGTATGTGGCGCGGACAGAGTCCACGCGGCTTCTGCCGCCGAGCGGGAGAAACAAGCCCATTCTCGAGGAGCCTGACTACGACCTGACCCTCGCGAAGATGAAGAGTAACCGCCAACTGCAGACGACACGGGTGATCCACATCAATCGCGTGGACCTGCTGCCGGTAGAGCAGGACATCTACGACGAGCAGGGCCATGTGGTGACGACGGCGAGTTATGACAAGTACCAAGACTTCAAGGGGCAGAAGTTCCCGACGGTGATCAACATCCAGCGGCCGCTGGATCAGTACTCGCTGAAGGTGGTGATCACGAAGCTGGCGCTGAACGAGGCGCTCCTGGACGACCAATTCCTGCTGGAAATCCCGGCGGGAGTGCCTGTACAGCGGGTGGAGTAAGGGCGGTCTCTCCAGGAACGGTCTCTCAAGGAGTGGTGGCGAGGAGACGCAGATTCGCTTCGGGAATGACAACAAAGAGAATGCTGCTAGGCGCTGAGACCGGCGCGGCGGGCGTGGGCGGCGATCTCTGCGTTGACCTGCAGGGCGAGCTCCAGGGCGGCACGGCCTGCCTGGCCGGTCACGCGGGGCTGCGTGCGGGTGCGGACGGCGCGGAGGAAGTCTTCGAGCTCGAGACGCAGGGGCTCAGCCTTTTCCACTTCGGCGTTCTGAAAGGACAGACCGGGGGAGGGGTGGGGTGAGCTGCCGTGCGCCGGAAGCGAAGACATGCCTAGGCCGGCGGAGACGTCGATGGCAAGGAGCTCCTGGCGGGCGAAGTCGAGTGAAAGGTACTGGCGCGGCTGGAAGAGGCGGAGCTTGCGAACCTGCTCGGTGGAGACCCGGGACGCGGTGAAGTTGGCGACACAGCCGGAGTCAAACTCGACGCGGACGTTGGCGATATCAACCCTGGGGGAGAGAACGGGGAGACCGACGCCGCGGACTTCACGGATGGCGGAGTTGGCCAGGGCGAGGACGATGTCGAGGTCATGGATCATGAGGTCCAGGACGACGTCCACGTCGAGCGAGCGCGGGGTAAAGATGCTGAGGCGGTGGGCCTCAAAGAACATGGGCCGGGTGAGCCGGCTGGCGGCGGCGGTGACGGCGGGGTTGAAGCGCTCGAGGTGCGCGACGGCGACGATACGGCCGAGCGAAGCGGCAAGGGCAAGGACGTCGTCGGCTTCGCGGAGGGTCGGGGCGAAAGGCTTTTCGATGAGCACGTCGACACCGGCGCGGAGAAGCTCGGCGGCAACAGGGGCGTGCCGGGTGGTGGGCACGGCGACGGACGCGGCATCGAGGCCGGGATGCGCGGCCAGGAGCTCGGCGACCGAGGAGTACGAGGGTAGACCAACATCGGCGGTGCCCGCAGGCACAACAGCCTGCCGGCGCGCCCCCGGGTCCGGGTCCGCAATCGCGACGAGCTCTACCGCACTGGGATCGGCAGCCTGAAGCTCGCGATAGACGCGCAGATGATTGCGCCCGAAGGCGCCAGCACCCACAACGGCGATGCGCAGCGGCGCCACGGACTTCTACTTGGCAGGAGCAGCTGGCGGCTGTTCAACGGCCTGTCGGCAGCGGCTGTACAGCTCGAGGAGCTGTGTGACCTGGTCTTCTGACTTCATCGAGGAGGGAACGCCGAAACCGGTGGAGGAGGTCGAGCTCTTGGCGAGATTGGCGTGCGACGCGAGGAACTTGAGGAGATCGAGAGCGATGTCTTCGGTCCGCCGGGCGGCCAAAGGGGAAGTTGCGTCCATGGGTCGATGGTAGCGGGTGAGGATGAGGGTGAGCAACCGATTCCGAAACGGGAAGGCGTGCTTGGGGTGTTTTGTTTTGGAACGCAAGTTGTTGATACGTTATTTCGGCGAGACCACGAGAGAGCACCGCAAGACGTGCAGATGGCGAAGATGCGGCGAATCTTCTCAAGTGGCCGATTCACCGCCTGCGGCCAAGTCCGTGCCGCGCAGTGGGTTGCCATTGAGTTCTTGTTTTCGCTTTTTCTTCGTTGACAGCAGGCCTGGAGCCGCCTAGAAGAGGGCAACTGAGTGGCTGGGCTTTCGAACTAAAAGGCCGCAACAGACGAGCAAGCACCACAGGAGCGACTGCGGGCCTTCGAGACGCCGCGTTCGCAAGACAAGAAACGGGAGCCGGATTCCAGAAGACGTTCTGGTCCTAGAGACCTGCTTCCTCAGACCCGGAACGAACCCAGGCGGCACTGCTTGCAGCGACCCAGGAGGTTCGAACGGGAGGGCTTTGCCCTTGGAGACGATGAATGACGATTGTGCGCGTGGAGCTGAAGGTATGCGAAGGGTGTGGGGCGCTATGGGTGCGCCCGGCAGGAAGCAACGTGTACTGCCGCAGATGCACGAAGTACCTGGCGGAGTTTCCGGCCCCGCGGGGGAAACGGCCAGCGGGAAGGAAGCCGAAAGTGGCGAGATGCGAGAGATGAACGACCAGAGATGAGGGATGAGGAGCGCGGGACGGAGATGAGAGAGGCGATGCGAGAGAGCAGAGGCGAGGTCGTGGAAATGAAGAGAGCGGCGGCGGGCGAGGGAATGCGTGAAGTGCGGGAGGCCACGAACGGGCGGGTGGTGACAATGCTGCCGCTGGTGTGGGCGGTAGCAGAGGCTCGAGGTTTGCAAGGTGTGAGCGATATGGAGGGAGGGGATCGAGGAAAAGCCAGCGCGACGCAACCCGGCAGACCCTCTGGCAATCGGGCAGCGAGCGCGCAGATGGCCGATGTGGAGGTGGCGTTTTACAGGAAGTACACGGAGGCGCTGCTGCGGAGATACCAGCGATTGCGGATGCAGTCGGGCCGAGTGCCTTCGCCGATGGACAAGGAGATTTTCCGGGGCCGGATGTCGCACTACAAGGTGCAGGGCTTCGACGATGCGGTGATCTTCTGCGTGGATGTGGAGCGCTGCCTGGCTCGGCTGAACGCCGCCGACCAAGGCCTTGTGAGACGGATCGCGGTGCAGGAGTATGCGTTGGGCGAAGCAGCGAGTCTGCTGGGAATGAGCCTGCGGAGCTGCATCGTGCTGTACCGGCGGGCGCTGGACCGGACGACGCGGCTGTTTCTGGAGGCCCGGTTGTTGCAGCCGGAGACCCAGGTAAGCTGTCAAGAGCCCGCGAAGCGGGCAAGCGAGGTAAGCGGTTGATTCGACAGTGGTTATGAATCGAAAATAGTTGCATTCCGATTCCGGCCAGGTTGGTACTCTAGAAAAGTAGACACGAGAGAGCGGAAGTCCTCCTAGGGCTTCCGCTTTTCGCTTTCCAGGATGGTGGGCATTGGGAGGAAGCAAACGAGCGGAGAGGCAGCCGAACAAGGGAAAGCCGAAGAGCGGTAACGGCAGGACCAAGCCAGGGAAGCTCGCAGAGAAGGACGGCCGCGCGAGGCAGGACAAACCGCTACGACCAACCGCATGCCGAACGTACCTCAGGCGGCAGCTGGCGAACTCGTTTCCGGCGATCGTGCGGGGCTTTGTGAAGCAGGCCGAGAGCGGCAGCGTGCAGCACCTGAAGCTGACGACGGAGTTGCTGGAAAAGCCGGTGAAGCAAAGGAAGGGCAAGGGATCGGCGCTGCTGCTGCTGGAAAAGCTGGAGCGCATGGGGCCGGGGGACAGGTCAGAGTGTGAAACGCCAACCGGGGCGGAGGCTTGGCCAGAGTAGCGGAGCCGGTCGAGACGCAGATTCCCTTCGGGACTGACAACAAAGAAGCAGTTCTCCGATAAGAAGGGCGCTCCGGCACAAGAGCGATGCTCCCGACAGGAGAGCGGTGCTCCAACAATTTTCGAGGTTCTCTCCAGGGGGGCTACTCCCGAGAGAGGGCGACGGAGGGTTCGATGAGGAAGTGGATGTGCAGAGGCACGCTGGCGGGATGGCTGCTGGCGGCGGTGCTGAGTGGAGAGTGGGCGCATGCCCAGGCGACGACTACGGTGCAGGACACGGTAACGACGGCCAGCGGAACGGCAGCGGCGGGAACGGTGGTGGTGAGCTGGAATGCGTTCACGACCGCAGCCGGATCGGCGGTGGCAGCAGGAAGCGTGTCCACGACGCTGGGAGCCGGCGGAGCGTTGAATCTGGCATTGCAGCCGAACGCAGGAGCGACGCCGATGGGGAGTTACTACACGGCGGTGTACCACCTGAGCGACGGGACGACGAGCCGGGAGTTCTGGGTGGTGCCGGTGGCGGTAGCGGGCGGAGGACCGGCCAAGCTGGCGGGCATTCGCAACCAGGTGCTGCCGACCTCCATGGCGATGCAGACCGTGAGCAAGCAATACGTGGACACGACGGTGGCCAAGGCGATCGCCGGGGTGGCGGGCGGAAGCGGCCTCTACCTGCTGAAGAGCGGGGACACGATGCTGGGACCGCTGGCGCTCACAAGCGCGTATTCGAATCCCGCGCCCTATAGCGATACGCAGGTCACGATCTTTGGGGACTCGCTGACCGCAGGAAACCAGGATGGCACGGGGGTGACGGTGTGCACGGCCCTGACTGCGGCGACGAGCCTGCCCTGCAATAACGAGGGTGTGCCAGGACAAACCTCCACGCAGATTGCGGTAAGGATGGGCGCGCTGGCGACCACCGTGACGAACTCCGGAACGATCCCGGCGGGAACAGGCGCGGGGGTCACGATGACGTTTCCGGCAGGGTACGAGCCGGCCTTCAACGCGGTCGGCACCGGTGTGACGGGCACGGTGAACGGGGTGCAGGGATCCCTGGTGGACAACGGAAGCCGGGTGTATACGTTCACGCGCTCCACGGCCGGTAGCCCGGTCAGTTTTGCGGCGGGAGATGCGTGGGTGCCGGTGCTAGGCACGCTGCTGAATGGGCTGGTAGTGATCGAGGCGGGGCGGAACAACCTCACCAGTCCGGCCCAGGTGCTGGTGGACATCGACGCGATGGTGGCGGCGCTTCCGGGCACGGCGCATACCCTGATCGAGACGATCCCAAACTCCAACTCTTACCAGGAGTGGATCGGTGGCAACTACTATGACCTGATCAATTCGCTGAATCAGGCCCTTGTCTCGAAGTATCCGCAGAATGTCGTGGATGAGCGCACCCTGATGATCGGGAAATTCGCGAACACGCTCGCGGATCACACCTGGTATGCGCACGACGTTCCGCCGGAATCGCTGCATGCCCGCTACTCTTCGGGGACGTTGACGGCCGCGTTGAACTCGTCGGCGTGCTCCTTCTCGGTGGGGCTGCCGAACTACTTCAATGGGTCGATCTTCGTCATCGACAGCGAGAAGATTTATGTTCGCGCGGGCAGCGGAACGACGGTTTCAGATTGCGTGCGGGGATGGGAGGGGACAGCAGCGGCGGCACATGCAGCGGGCGCGGCGGTAACGCAGATCGACGCGGTCCACTTCAATGCGGCCGGCTACACCTTCATCGCACAGCAGATCGCCAACTGGATGGCGGCGCACCCTTCCACCGCGCAAAACTACCTGACGCCGCTCTCGAACCTGGCGGGATCGCAGAGCGCGCAACGGGGAGTTCCGCCGCAAAATCCTACGCAGACAACGAATCAACGCGAACTGATCTTTGGGCTGAACGGAAGCAGCAACTTCGCCCTGGGGCAGAACGTGATGCCGTTCGTTACAGGCACGGGCAACTTCGCGCTGGGGCTGAACCTGCTGCAGTATGCGACGAATGTTTCCGCCAACACGGTGATCGGCGTGAATGCATGCGCGCTCTGCACATCGAACGGCAACACGGCCGTCGGCAGCAGCGCTCTCCAGGCGCAGACGACCAGCTCGGGAAACAACACCGCTCTGGGCGCAAGCGCGGGCAGCACCGTGGTGCAAACAAACAGTTCAACCTTTATCGGGGTGGGCGCGGGACAAACGACGGACGGGCTGTTCGATTGCACCGCCCTCGGGTATGGCGCGCAGTGCACCACGTATCAGCAGGTGATGCTTGGGGACACGAATGTGACGCAGACCGTTTTCCACGGAACGATGATCGGGCCGGGCTTCCGTGAGACGCTGACGACGCCGGCAAACTCCAGTGCCGCATGCTCCGCCGGGGATTTCACCGACGATGCGAACTACCACTATGTGTGCGTCTCCGCGAACACGTGGAAACGTGTAGCGCTGAGCAGCTTCTGATGGTGAGGCAGGCTTGTGGGCTCAGCGAAGGCGCGGAGGCTGAGTCTGAGACGCAGCCTGCGAAGCGGCGAAAGGCACTGAGTGAAACGGAGGCGCTGCTGCAGATTGGCCGTGCACTCCATGGCACGGCGGACCAGCGAATCGCGATCGCGGCCGAGTGGCTGCGAGTGCGAGGCCGCGATGGGCGGTTGCGTCCGCTGCATGCGAATGCAGCGCAAAGGGCGTTCGAGCAGCGGCGAGGACCGCGGAATGTGGTGCTGAAGGCTCGACAGATGGGCATGACAACGTGGGTGGCGGGCCGGTTCTTTCTGCGCACCATCACCCAGCCAGGCACGCTGACCCTGCTGGTGGCACACACGCAAAGGGCCGCGGAGGCCATTTTTGCAACGGTGGAGCGGATGTGGGTGAATCTGCCAGAGGACCTGCGCGATGGCGTGCTGCGACGCAGCCGGGCTAATGCGGGCAGCATGGTGTTCGCGCGGCTGGACAGCGAGTTTCGCGTGGGAAGCGCTGCCGATGAGAATGCAGGGCGTGGGTTGAGCCTCCAGAACCTCCATTGCAGCGAAGTAAGCCGCTGGCCGGGAGACGCGGCAGCCACCCTGGCCGGACTGCGCGCGGCGCTGGCACCAGGCGGAGAGCTGGTCCTGGAGAGCACGCCGAATGGAGCGTACGGCGCGTTCTATGAAGCCTGGCGCGGTGGAAACGAGGGAATAGGGGACAGGAAACAGGGAGAAGGGTTGGTGCGGCACTTCTTTCCGTGGTGGATGGAGCCGGCCTATCGGAGTACGCCGATTCGACGGAGTGAGCTGAGCGGCGAAGAGCATGCGCTGGTGGAACGGGCGGGGCTGAACGCGGAGCAGATCGGATTCCGGCGCGAGCTGGCGCGGACCTACGGCGTGCTGCGAAGGCAGGAGTTCGCGGAGGATGCGGAGACGTGCTTCCGGGCGACCGGAGCCTGCTGCTTCGATACCGAGGCCATCGAGCGGAGGATGGCCGAACTGGGCCCAGCGGCGGAGACACGGCGAGGCGGCGCGCTGGAGATCTATTTGCGGGCGGCGACGGGACGCAGTTATTGCGTGGCCGTCGATACGGCCGGCGGCGGCGAGGAAGGAGACTTCGCCGCGGTGCAGGTGGTGGAACTGAGCAGCGGGCTGCAGTGCGCGGAGCTGCAGGAGCGGCTACGGCCCGCGGAGCTGGCGGCTGTGGCTGCGGGGCTGGCGCAGGAGTACGGCGGCGCGCTGCTGGTGGTGGAGCGCAACAATCATGGCGCAGCGGTGCTGGCGTACCTGGAGACGAGTGCGCGGTACCCACGGGTGTATCGGGGAGCAGACGGGCAAGCGGGATGGCTGACTACGGCGAGCTCGAAGGCCGGTGCCGTGGCCGGGATGGAGCGGCTGCTGCGGGAAGCTCCAGGGATGTTTCGGAGCCGGCGGCTGCTAGCGGAGTGCCGGAGCTTTGTGAGCGCGGAGGGCGGACGGATGGGGGCGGGACACGGCATGCATGACGACCTCCTGATGGCGATGGCCGTGGCGCAGGCGGTTCGGGACGAGGGACGCGGAAGAGGATGGTCGTTGTAGGGTGTTGTGAGGAGACGCGGCGCGTGGCGGTGTTGGCGACACAGGCGATTCGGCGTATGCGCGGCGGAGCGCAAAGCCAGTTGATGCTGGGAGCGGATGGAGCGCTATGGGTGGTGAAGTTCCAAAATAACCCGCAGCATGTGCGGGTGCTGGCCAACGAACTGATCGCAACCCGGCTGGCCGAGGCGGTGGGGCTGACCGTTCCAAAGAGCGAGGTGGTGGAGGTCACTGAGTGGCTGGTAGCGCACTCGCCGGAGATGGTGGTACACGGCGGACGCGGCGGAGTGGCGCGATGCGCGGCGGGTCTGCAGTTTGGGAGCCGGTTTGTGGGTGGCTTGCTGCCGGGGCAGGTGGTGGATTATCTGCCGGAAGGGCAACTGGAGGACCTGCGCAATCTTGGGGAGTTCGCGGGCATGCTCGCCGTAGACAAATGGACGGGCAACTGCAATGGGCGGCAGGCGGTGTTCGAGAGGAAGCCACGGGAGCGGAAGTACCGCGCGACGTTTATCGACCAGGGATATTGCTTCAACGCGGGAGAATGGACGTTTCCGGATGCCGCGCTACGAGGCGTGTTTCCGCGCAACAGCGTGTATGCGCCCGTGACCGGATGGGAAAGCTTCGAGCCGTGGCTGAGCCGGGTGGAAGAGCTCGATGCGGGGCAGCTGTGGGCGATCGCGGAGGCGGTGCCGCCGGAGTGGTACGGCGGCGATCTGGGCGCGATCGAGCGGCTGATGGAGACGCTGCTGGTGCGGCGAGCGAAGGTGCGGACGCTGATTACGGCTTTCCGTGAGTCGGGCCGGGAGCCGTTTCCGAAGTGGGACGGACGCGTGAAAGTTGTTGTGCCGGAAATAATGGAGAACTTCCCAGAAGCGTCTAAATTTCTGATGTAAGAGTTATGGCGGTTTGGCAAGACGGCTTTGACGCGGAGTGCGGAAAGAGCGCCAAGGTACCGAGGAAGTAACGCGATGGCAGGCGGGCGGCTCGAGTGTGAGTTTTCGCTAGTGCGGTATGTGCCGGATGTGGTGAAAGGGGAGTTCGCCAACATCGGGGTGGTGCTGCGCGCGGCGGGACAGGCGGCGGCGACGGTGCGGTTCACGCGCGACTGGAGCCGGGTACGATGCCTGCACGCGGACGCGGATGTAGAGATGCTGGAAGGCATGGAAGCAGAGATGGCGGGACGGCTCCGTGAGGCCGAGGTGCTGCACGGCAGCGCGAAGCCGATGCTGACGGCGCTCGAAGACACGCTTTCGAACAGCGTGCAGGTGACCGAAATGCGGGCTACGCTGGCGGAGTCGATACCGGCGGAGATGGAGCAGTTGATGCGGATGTACGTGGAGCCGCTACGGGTACCCGTGGGTGGACGAAAGGCGAGCGGACGGACGGCGGGCCGGGTCGCCATTCAGGGAGCGATGCGAACGGAGTTCGAGCGCGCGGGGGTGTGGGCGCTGCTGCGGAAAAGGATTCGAGCCGCGGAGTATACGCAGGCGGGCGACCCGCTGCGGCTGGATTGCGGGTATCGCAACGGCAAGGTCCGGATGTTCCAGGCGGTCAGCCTCCAAAACGATGTGGAGGGCGCGAAAGGATTGGCGTACTCGGCTGCGGGTTTGCGCGAAGGTGTGGACCGGGTGGAAGGCGCGGAGCTGGAGTTGACGGCAGTGGTGGAACGACTGGGCTCGGTGAGCGATGTGGAGCAGTACCGGTTTGGCGTGGGTGTGATGGAGCGGGAAGCGATCCGGGTGCTGACGGTTGCGGACCTCCAGCGGGTGGCGGAGACGGCTCGGCGGGATTTGGGAGTGTAGGGCGGTTCCGGCCGCGCGGAGATCAGGAAGCCGATACGGGGATCTTCGCCTACGGCTCAGGATGACACCTTCGAAGGTTCCGGGAACAGTGGTTTGAGGTTGGTTTGTGATTTGAGGGCGTGGCCGCTTTGGCCACGCCCGTTCTGTTTTGCGCGGTGCTTGCGCTGGGAGGTGAATGGGATGGGTGGATGGGGTGAGCGGGTGCGAGCGGCTGTGGCGCGCGCGGTGCGCTTAGAGGCAGCAGCCGGCGAACGGAAGACGGTGGCGACGCCGGCGGTGTGGAGTTCGCTGGTGCAGGGGAGCGGGTGGCCGGGGCCGGCGAACGCGCAGATGCTGCCGAAGCCGACCGCCGCGAACCTGCGGCGGTTTGCGGAGACGCCGGTGGCACGGCGGGCGATCAACTGCATCAAGGACCGGATCGCGTGCATGGACTGGCGAATCGAGGCGAGGCCGACGGCGGGAAGCGAAGGTATCGAGGACCGGGCGGAGCGCATGGCGGCGCTGCGGCGGGCGCTGGAAGCTCCCAATGCCGGGGACAGCTTTCGCACGCTGATCGAACCGATCATCGAAGACCTGCTGGTGGGCGGGTTCGGCGCGGCGGAGATGGAACTGACGGAAGATGCCGCTCGGCCGGTGCGGCTGTGGCCGGTGGATGGCGCGACCGTGCAGGTGAACGCGAGATGGGACGGGGACGCAGGGACTCCACGGTATGCGCAACTGACCGGACAGCCAGGAAAAGACGGGACCCGCCCGCTGCTGAACGAGGACCTGATGTACGTGCGGCTGAATCCGCGCACGCACTCGGTGTTCGGGCTGGGCAAGGTGGAGGTGGCGTTCGAGTCCATCAACCAGTTCCTGCAAGCGCACCGTTATGCGGGACGACTGGCGGCCAACAGCGTGGTGCAGTATGCGCTGTGGGTACCGGAGCGGACACCGGAGCAGCACCAGCGGTTGATCCAGTGGTGGCAGGACGAGGTGGAGGGCACGGGGCGGGTGCCTGTGCTGAGCTCGGAACAGAAGCCGGAGGTGCTGCGGTTTGCGGGCGGGACGGATGCGGACCTGCACCTGGGCTGGCAACAGTTTCTGCTGCAGATGATCGCCAATGCATTCGACCTGCCGGCGATGATGCTGGGCGTAACGAACGATGTCAATCGGTCAACGGCCGGCGAGCTGGCAGATGAGGCTTTTCAGAATGCCGTGGTGCCGGTGGCGAAGCTGCTGGCCGAACACATTACACGCGATCTGATCGGGCTGCGGCTCCGGTGGAACGATCTGCGGTTTGCATGGAGCGAGCTGGAGAGCCGCGATGAGGTGGCCGAGGTGGACATCCAGACCAAACTGCTGGCGGCCGGGGTGTACAGCGTGAATGAGGTGCGGGCGCTGCGGGGGTTGCCGCCGCTGACCGAATAGCAGGTAAGCGAACTCAGGGCGGTGAGCTCTCGACCCAAAGTTCCGCGAAGACGCCGAACTTGCCGGCAGTCGCGGAGCATGGCAAGGGCACTGCGGGGTCCTTCGACTGCGCTGCGCTCCGTTCAGGACGACACCGCTCAAGGGCAATGAGTCGCAATGGAGGAAGGGCTGAGGAGGTGCATTTGGAACAGCGGTGTCGAGGCGTGGAAGGTGCGCGGGCGGGGATGGCCCTGCGAGCGATGGCAGTGGAGTTTCCGGAGGTGACGGGACATCCGAACCGGCTCCCGTTTGAAGGCTGCCTGACGCTGGTGGATGTTCCCAGCGACAAAGCGCCGAGCGGGGCGCGGGGACACCGGGTAGTGCTTTCGCGCAGTGCGGCGGAAGCGGCACTGCCAAGCCTGCTGGGTATGGCGGTGGACTACAAGGCCGGGTGGGACGGGCATGATGCGCGGCAGAAATGCGGAATCATCACGGCTGCCGAGATGGACGGACGACGGCTGATGGTTCGTGGCTTTCTGTTTGCGCGGGACTATCCCGAACTGGAAAAGAAGGTCAGCGTGCAGGCAGCGGATGGCGAGATGGGCATGAGCTACGAGCTGGCCGATGCGCATGTGGCGGACATGCGGGCGACTGTGTGGATGCTGACGCGGGCGACGTTTACCGGGGCGGCGATCCTGCTGCGGGACAAGGCGGCATACCGGGGGACGAGTTTCCGGACGTGCCGGAAGACGGGAAACAGGGAATAGGAGCTGTGAGATGGATGAGGCGATGACGGGTGGTCTGAACGAGACCGTTGGGCGGCTGGATGCGGCGGTGAGCCTGCTGGAGAGTGCCGTGGCGAGACTGGAGGAGCGAAGCGCGGCAGTGGCGGCTTCTGCGGAGGAGAGCGTGGGGCGGATCGTGGCGACAGTGGAGTCCGCGCGCGAGGCAGAGCTGGAACGCAAGCTGGCGGCGGCCGAGGCACGGATTGCGGAGCTGACGGCCTCTGCTGCTGCTTCCACAACGCCGTCAAGCGGCGGACGGAAGACGCTTTCGGCGGGCATGACGGCGATGCTGAGCAAGCAGGGCGTGGCAGGTCTCGCGGCTGAAGGCCTGGAAGCCGGGGCGATAGATGCCGCGCTGCAGAGCCTGAGCATCGAGCAGCGGATTGCGGTGAAAAGCGAGCTGATGCGGGCGGGGTTGCTGTTCCCCACTCATCAGCGATAAGAACCCGGGGAGGAATGGGCCATCCCGGAACGGGAGGGGCGACCGGCCGGAGCGAAACGCAGATCCTCCGCCTGCGGCGAAGGATGACAACCAAAGACATGCCCACCAAAGCATGAGGCGCGCGGCGACGATCGTTTTCGTTGCGCCTTGAAGGGTGCAGCCCGAGGTTGCGCCCTGTTGGTGCATGTGTGAAAGGAACAGATGAGCGCGAAGTTTACGGAGTTGAGCGCGGCGGCAGATTACATTGGGCCGGGCGCTGTGGAAGTACCGATGTACCAGACCGAGATCACGGACCTGGTACGCCGGCGCGGAGTGTTCGGGCAGCGCATCAAGCAGGTCCCTGCAACGGGGCATCCGTCGCGGTTCTTTGAGGAGACGGCGATTCCTTCGCCGGGGGCAAGCGCCGGGTTTGTGGACCCGCGCAACATCGTTCCGCCGATCGTTGCACCGTCGCGCGTGGAGCGCAGTGTGCCGCTCAAGGCGCTGGTGGCGCAGATGAACTACAACCTGTTCGACATCGAGCTGGGCCAGCAGCAGAGCCAGTTTGCGTACCTGCAGGCCAAGGACCTGGCGGACACGGTTGATGGCGTGCTGCGCACGCATGACATCGCACTGTGGAACGGCACGGACACGAGCCTGAGCGCACCGACAACGGCGCAGTACTTCGGCGCCGCGGGGCAGATTGCGGCGGGCGGCAACAGCGTGACCGTGAGCACGACCCAGAGCATCGTGGATGTGCTGAAGTCGACGGTGGCGCAGATGCTGGCGAACTCGAGCTTCGGGGTACGGCCCACGGCGATCTATGCGAACCCGATCCTGCTGGACCTGATCGACCGCGAGATGAAGACGGAGTTCAACGTGGTGCTGAACACCCGGGCCATCGAGGGCGGGCTGACGGTGAAGACGCTGAGCACGCAGGCGGGCGACATTCCGCTGATCCCGGAGTGGACGCTGCCGTATACCGGCACGCCGGGATCGGGAAGCGCGGTGCTGCCGGCCTACATCGTGACGGAAGACCTGATCGAGTACCACTGGCTCAGCGACCCGAATCCGCGGGTATTCCAGCTGGGACGGCCGGGGTCGCTGGCAAGCCAGTACGTGGTGGTGAAGTTCGGCGGCGTGGTGGTGAAGGGCGCAAGCTATGCGCACTACCAGGTGCTGGTGGATCGGTAGAGCGAGTTAGCGGCACGACTACGACTGGCCGACAGAGGCTGCATGCCGGGGCGTGGCGGAGGAAAGCAGTTCCTCCGCTGCGCTGCGGAATGACAACGAGCGGCGGAATGGCCAACGAGCTGAGGCCACGACAGGAGAGACAGCGATGGAGTATTTAGCGCCGGGGGAGTACGAGGCGTTCGGGTTGAGCGTGGGAACGGCGGAGGCTTGGGTCACGGCGGCTTCGGCGATGATCGACGCGCATTGCCGCCGGCCGACGCTGCTGAGCGCGAGCTATACGGAACGGCTGCGGGTGAGCGAGCGCGGGCAGTGCTGTCTGCTGAGCTATGGACCCGTGGTGAGCGTGGCTGCTGTGCGGGCGAGATACCAGGCTCTGCGCGCCGATGGTGGCTGCAGCTTGCCCGCTTCCGATGGAACGGATCTGTTGGCAGAGTGCGCCGCGTTCGGCTTGCCGGGGGCGTGGACGACGGTGGATCCGGCGACGCTGGACGTGGAGCTCTCGACAGGAACCGTGCGGTTTGCGGGAAGCGTGATGGGCATGCGCTTCGGCGAGGCGGAGGTTACGTACACGGCTGGCATGGCCGCGGTGACGGATGCGGTGAAGACGGCGTGCGCTCAGCTGGTGAAAAATGCGCAGGCGACGCCGGGGCTGAACGTGCGGTCAACGAGGGTAGACACGCTGCAGATGCAGTACTTCGGCGATTCGCTGCTGGATGCGCAGGTGGGCGCGCTGCTACGGCCGTACCGGGCCGAGAGGCTGGGGTGAAGCGATGAGCAGATCGGGGATAGACGCTGCAGCGGAACGGGCTGTCACGGCGCTATTGGGGGCGAACGGTCTCGACGTTAAACTGCGCGTGGCGACGCTGGCGGCCATGAACGATGACGCTGAGCAGCTGGGGCTGGCGACGCCTGGGTTTGAAGACCTGGCGCTGGGGCGAGGTGCGTTCCGCAAGAGCGGCAGCACACGGGTGCTGCTGCTGGGAGCGGCGGCGGTCGCGGAAGCACTGGGCTCCAGCGGCGCAACGAATGCCGAGGCGATGTTCGCGGGCGCGGCGGGTGTGGTGGTGGGAGAGACGCTGTACCGGATCGAGGCAAGCGAGGCCATGCGGACAGGCGAGGGCGCGTATGGGTATGCGCTGACGCTGGCTGCATCGGTGCTGTAAGGCGGCCGGTGAGAACGGCCTCCTTTGCCTTGCGGCCTGCTAAGACCGCGGATCCTAGTCAACTATGAGCTATGAGGACTGCAGCGATGAGCGCAGAGGTGAGCCATGACACACGGAGTGCGGGGGTTACCGACCCACTGCGGATGACGACAACAGGAGCGGAGGGAGGGTTGTGTGCAGAACGCGAAGGACACGTTCTATGAGGTGCTGCGAACGCGGCTGACGGCCTTGAATCCAGAGCGGACGGCGGTTGTTCGCGGGGTGACGCGGCCGGGCGTGCTGGTGGTGGAGAACGAGCTGGTGAGCGCGTTGCCGCCGGCCGATTGCTTTCTGCTGCATTGGACGGGAGCGCAGAGCGATGCGCGCGGCGCAATGCCCTTGAGAACGATGAACTGCGAGATCACGTACCGAACAGCCGGCGCCACGGGAAACGGCGGGATGGACCGGGGGCGCGCACTGGCGACGATGGATGCGGAGCTGCTGGCGATGCTGAGCCAGGAGCCGCGGAACGCGGTGAAGACGGAGTATTCAGGCAACACACCGACAGCGTTAGCGACCAGGGTTTGGTGGGGCGATGCATCGGTGGGCGAGGCGAAAGTTGTGGGGGAACGGCTGCAACGCAGCGTGACGGCGGCGGTGATGAGCTACGAGGAAGCAGGTGACGCTTGAGCGGGGCCGGGACAACAGCAGCGGATGTGATGGCGCCGGCGGTGCGGCGCGTAAGGGCGTACTTTGCGCCGGTGAGCCGGAGCGCGGGGACAGCAGCGATACCGACACTCTTCGACCCGGCGCGAAGCGGGGGGTTCAACCTGGATGCGCCGCCGACGCCGTGGGTGGACCTGGGATGGATCGACGGCTTTGCACGTAAGTGTGAGACGAAGGTGGAGGCGCTGCGAGCAGGTGCGCCAGCGGTGGCGCAGAGCCAAGTGCGAGCCGAGGTGGAGGCGATCGTGAGCTTCCGGTTCCAGAGCTGGGGCAAGCTGCAGCTGGCGCTGGCGGCGGGCTCGCAGCAGATGAACCTGCTGAAACCGGCCAGCGGGGCTGCGGCGGCCGGGTCAGGCGGCGCAGGCGGGGCGGCCGTCCCGTTGGGCGTGGGCGCGACCGCGACGGCATTGCCGGTCGGGACCACTGCGGCGGCAGGCTTTGCGGTGGGCGAGCTGGTAGCGGTGGATGTGGACTACACAGGCGCGACGGGGTATGTCGGGGCCGGGATCAGCGGGGCTTACCTGCGCAGCGCCTTGAGCGATGCCGATTATGTGCGGCGGGTGACGCTGAACGTGGCGCGGGTGGGGTCGATCGCAGGAGGCGTGCTGACACTGGCGAGCGCGCTGCCGGCGGGCGCGCCTTCCGGCGCAATGAAGGTGAGCGGCGTGGTGGGCTTCTGCGACCGCGAAGGATCGAGCTTCTTCCAGGAGTGGTCCGGGTTGTTCGTGGCAGAAGGGCAGCAGGGTGAGCGAGTGATCTGGCACTACCCGCGGTTGCAGGCGGCAAGCGGGGCTAGCGAGACGATGGCGGCCGCGGCGGGTGGGCTGGAGTCAGTGAAGCTGGCGGGCATGTTCCGGGCGTTGCCGGTAGTGGATGCGGTGGATGGCGAGACGGTGGTGTGTTTCCGGAACTATGTGACGGGTTAGGTGTCTGCTGCCCGCTGCCTGCGTCGGCTTAGAGGAGAGTTTTGACGCGGACGGCGCAGAGGACGCCGAGTTATGCCTCGGCGGTGCTGGCTGGAGCGGGTGGGGACGAGGTTTTAGGTTTGAGCGTATTTGCGCAGTTTCACGGTGGCTGTTATCGAACGCAGATTTCCTTCGGGAATGACAACAAGAGGAAAGACCGGGCGGAGGTGAGGCGGAGTGCGGATCACGATTGATAACGGCGATGGACATGGAGCGGTGGACTACACGGGCATGGTGGCAAGCGATGGACCGGTGATCGTTCAACGGGGGTTGAACGTGCCTTCGCGTTGCACGGCAGATCTGCTTTGCGGACCGGGCGGGCTGCCGGCGCCGGCTCGGCTGGGACGCGTCGTCGTGCAGAACGATGCCGGAGCCGTGTTGTTCACCGGTTATCTCGCCACGGAGCCTGTGCAGGAGTATGCGGGCACGGCGACGACGGGCGCCGTGTACCGAGCGCGGCTGAGCGCGATCAGCGATGAGTGGCTGCTGGACCGGGCGGGATCGGGCGTCAACAGCAGCGGAGGGGTCGCGTTCCATACAGATGCAGTGACGGCCATGGCGCAATTAACGGGACGGGTGCTGGATGGTGGCTCCGCCTTCATGCTAGAGAGTACGGGTGCTCCGCCGCGGGCGCTGGGAGCGCTTCTGCTCCAGCCGAGCCGACCCTGGAGCGTGAATGCGAGTGCGGTGGCGGGCGCGGCCTATGCGAGCTACCGCGGGGTCAATGGGCAGGTGTTGTTTTCTTCGGCGGCAACGGCCATGCATGCGCTGAGTGACGCGGACGGAACGCTTCAGGCGGCGGAGCTGCAGTTGGGAGCCGCGCGCGAGCTGGCCAACGACGTAACGATTTCAGGTGACGAGGAGCCGACGGCTTACCTAAGCGAAAGCTTTCAAGGCGATGGGACGACGGCGGAGTTCGTGCTGAGCGAGGCGGTGTTTCGCGCGACGCTGAGAACGCCGATCGATGACAGCTTTGCGGGAGCGGCCATCGACAGCGCCGTGTGGCAGGTGAGCGATCCGGCGGGAGCACTCTCGTTGACGGGGGCCGGGCTGGCGGTGGCAGGCGGCACAGGCGTAGATGGGAAGACATTTCTGCGCGGGATCGACCTCGTGGAGATGGGCGGCAGCGTGGTCGCCCAGCTGGGTAGCGTGGTGTTGGGCGGCGCGTCGCCGGGCGGTGCGAGCAATGGAATGCTGGCGGGCTTCTATGCGGGGACGCCGGTGCTGGCGAACTGCGTGGCGGGATTCCGTGTGCGGCAGAGTGCGGACGTGACCGTACTCGTGCCGGTGGTGAACAGCGTGGAGACAGGCACGGTCTTCACGCCGACGAGCGGGCACAGGTACACGCTGCGGGTGCGGATGCACTGTGTAGAAATGCTGCGCGTGGGCCAACCATACTACTGCATGGTAGATGGTGTGGTGGAGGCTTTCGGAAGCGCAAGCGGCATCGACGCGCCGCTCGATTTCGTGTTCGAGGTGCTGGATGAAGGCGTCTCTTCCAACACGCCGGCGACGGTGCTCTACGACAGCGCGGCTGCAGGCGCAGCGCTGACGGGACTTGCGGGCGCCTGCAGCTTCGTGCCGCTCAACGCGGAGACGATGACCGCGAGTGTGGGTTCGGTAAGCGTACTGCGGCCAGGAAGTCTCCAAGTGGTGAGCACACTTCCAGACGGAACGCGGCAGACGCGGCTGCTGGGATCCGCCGGGCAAGGCGTGGACTGCGAAGCGACGTATCGCAGCACGGCAGGGACGGCGGTGACGTTCTTTGCAGGGCGCATACCGGTGGCGGGCGAACGTGTGACCGCGATCTACCGAAGCAGCCGCAGGGCGGTGGCCCGGCTGGCAGATGCGGCAAGCATCGCGGCGGAGGGCCGGGGCGGGGCGAGTGGATTCGCCGGTGTGAGCCGATGGATCGGCAAAGTGGTGCAGCCGCCGGCGCGGACAAGCGTGGACTGCGAGAGCGCGGCGCAGGCGCTGCTGGCGTTTGCGACGAGCCGCAGCGCCGCGCTGAAGGGAAGCTACACGCTGGTCAATCCGACCGCCGATGTGTGGCCGGGCGATCTGCTCCAAGTAACCAGCGGAAGCGCAACCACGCCTCTGCTGGTGAGAAGCGTGGTGATCGAAGACGGGCATGCGGTTCCCGAAGTGCTGCGGTACAAGGCCGGTTTCGCGAACGACTGGGCGACAGAACTGGCCGATGGGCTGGGGCTGAGGCTGAGCGACAGGATCGCCAGCGACGCGGTGTTGCCGGCCAGTGCGGAGAATGGGCCGGGCGAGGTGCTTGCGAACCTGCCGCAGCTCGCCCTTACCAGCGTGAGCACGACGACGCTACAGGTAGATGCCGGGTGCGATCCGCCGAGCGGCGGGGGCTTCGAGGTGCGGCGCAGGGATTGGAGCTTCGGCGTGGGCGTCGACCCGGTGGACCTGGTGCTGCGCAGCCCAGTGCGGAGCTTCAGTATTCCGCGCGCGGCGCAGTCGGAGCGGTACTACGTGCGGATGTACGACACGAACTCGCCGGTGCGGTACTCGCGGTTTTCGAGTGCGGTGTTTGTCCATGCGCCGGTAGGGTGAGACGCCACGGGGGGAACGCGGCGGAGGAAGAAGCAGATTCTCGCTTCGCTACGGAACGACAAAACAGAAGGGGGTGCCCCCGCCAGCGTACGAGGCTATCCCGGTCGTAAGAGGTGATGAGAGATGAATGAGTACGAAAGGCAGGTGCTGGAAGACCTGTCGGCGTTGAAGGCGCAGATGCACCAGCTGATCGGCATTGGGCAGCCGGGGCGGCTGCACCAGCTGGAGCAGCGAGTGGATGCGCACGATCGCAGCGTGCGCAAGCTGCAAGGGCTGGCCGGGGCTTTCGGCGGATTGCTGACGGCGGTGCATGCAGCGCTTGCGTTCCTGGGTGGGAAGCATAGCTGAGGGCAGGGTGCGGGGCTTAGGCCCAGGACCTGGAAACAAAGGAGATCAAGGTGAACTTTTTGAAATTGCTGTTGCGGGGCGTGGCTTTGCTGCCAAGCGTTATCCAAGGAATCGAAGCACTGTTTGGCGCCAAGACGGGAGCGCAGAAGAAGGACGCGGCGATGAGCATCGTGCAGGCCGCGATCAATGTGACCGACGCGGTGGAGCAGAAGACGATCGTCGACGCTACGGCGTTTACCCAAGGCTTGAGTGCCGTGGTGGACGGCGTGGTGGCCTGCCTGAATGCGAGCATCTGGCATAAGGCATAAGAGCGTGCGGCAGGAGCCGTGAAGACGGCTCCTGCCGATTGTGCTACGCTGAGCTTGATTTTGGATTCACTACGGCGTCTAACACGTTGAGGTACGGAAAAGCATGAGTACTTCCGAGTTGCAGAACCTGTATCAGAGTATTCAGGAAAATGCGAGAGAGAACACACCTCGCATCCGCGCTGAAGTCTTCAGCTATATGGCAGAACACCAGGATCAAGTCCTGCAGGAGTTGCGGACATCTGCCGAGACCCGCGTGCCGACCTCGGTCGGGCTGGTACGAGTGACCCTGTCCGATCTACAAGCCGCTGTTGCCTGATGCTGACGCTGGTCGTCAGCTTGACGGTGGCGGTGTTTCTGCTTGGCCCTGAATTACTGTCGCGGTGGGTATTCGGATTTGCGGTCGAGCGAAGGAACCTGGTCCAGACGCGCGGCGAGGAAATTACGCGGGCTCTCATCTGGGCGAGTGTTCCATGGCTGGTCACTTCATTCTGGCTGTTTTTCGATCCGAGGGTGCAGCTTCCCGGCTCCGCGGAGGACTGGAAGGTTTTCTTCTCCGCTGTCTATAGCGAAAGCTTCTATCGCGAGCACACGAGCGAATTCTTTCGCAGCTTCCATGCCGTTCGCTGGACAGCTTTTATCGTCGCATGGCGGCTCTATCTCGCGGATCTGCTGCTTTCCAGTGTGATCGCGCTGAGCCTTCGAAACTTTGCGTACCTTAGCTCAAATGCGATCTTTCGGCCGCTGGTGTGGGTGCTGAAGAAGGTGGTGTTGTCGCGGGTGGCGACTTGGCACCTGCTGCTCTCCGGCATGCTTCTGCCCAGCCCCGACCATCAACTGCACGCCGACGTGCTCCTAAAGAATGGGGTGATGTACCAAGGGCGGGTGCGGGACAAAACCCTGGCGAACGACGGTACGCTACAGACACTCACCCTGGCCGACCCGCGACGCTTTCTCCGGGATCAGTTCCAACCTGTAAAGGCGAAGTGGCCAAAAACAAGCGCGGCGCCGTACTGGAGAGCCATCCCTGGAAACATGTTCGTGCTCCTGGCAAGCGAGATCTCAAACCTGAATCTTCGCTATCTGGAGCCGATCGTTTCAGCAAAGGCTGCGCTTTCCACGGACGAGCAGGACGTGGCAAAGGAGATATTGAGCCGGCTCTAACGGAGGCGTGTGCGTCTGGCAGCGGCTTTCTTGAAGCGTTGCAAAGCCACCAGTCCACATAGATGTCGCTCCAGTGAGGGAACAGGTCCTTCCGTGAACGACAGCAGGTAGACGCGGCGACAGCTCTCTACTCTGTGAAAGCTGTCCCATTTCGCAAGACCTCTAGCCGATGTCTTCGGACCAATTTTCCAGATAGGCTTTGAAGTCGCTCATGAACTTCCCGGCATCGGAGCCATCGATGATGCGGTGATCGAAGCCGAGGGTGAAGCGCTGAATGCTGCGAATGGCGAGGGTGTCGTTGCCATCCTTGTCGGTAAGGACTTCGGCTTCCTTGTTGAGGCCGCCGATGCCGAGGATCGCGGATTGAGGCTGGGCGATGATGGGCGTGCCGAACTGCTCGCCAAAGATGCCGGAGTTGGTGAGGGTGAAGGTGCCGCCGGCGACTTCGTCGGGCAGAAGCTTCTTGTTGCGGGCACGGTCGGCGAGGTCGACGATGGCGCGGGTGATGCCGAGGAAGCTCTTCTCTTCCGTCTGCTTGATGACGGGGACGATGAGACCCCATTCCAGCGCAACCGCGATGCCGATATTAATGTTCTTGTTGTAGCGGATAGCTTCGCCTTCGGTGGCGGAGTTGACGATGGGGTGCTTGCGCAACGCCTGCACGGCGGCGCGGGTAATGAACGGCATGTAGGTGAGCTTGACGCCGTTGCGCTGCTCGTACTTGTTCTTCTCCTTTTCGCGCAGCTTGACGATACGCGTCATATCCACCTTGAAGACGGTGTGGACATGGGCACTGGTCTGCTTAGACTCCACCATGCGCTTGGCGATGATGGCGCGCATCTTGGACATGGGGACGAGCTCACCGGGTTGGGGCGTGCTCATGGCCGCGGCCTTGGCGGGCTGCGTGGTGGCCCCGGCGGACTCCGCCTGCTGGTAGGTGGGTTGCGTGGCGGCATTGGACGGGGGCGTGGAGGCGGCGGTGGTCTGGCCCAGCTGGGTGGCGGCAGCACCTACCGTGGAGGCAGAAGCTTTTCCGGCCGGCGGCGCGGAGGGTGCCCCGCCCGCCAGGTGGCCCTGAATGTCCTGCTTGGTGATGCGACCAGAGGCTCCGGTACCGGCGACGGCGGAGAGGTCGACGTTGTTTTCGGCGGCGATCTTGCGGACCAGCGGCGACGAACGCGGAGCTTCGCCCTGCGATGCGGACGGTGCGGTGGAAGGGGAAGGCGCGGCGGAGCCAGGGCCGGCGGCGGCTGGAGCGGAGGCTGCAGGCGCTGGCGCTGGCGCTGGCGCTGCGGCGGACAGTCCGGCACTACCGATGAGGGCCACAACGCTGTTCACCGTAACGGTGGAGCCTTCAGGGACCTTGATCTCGGTGAGCGTGCCTGCGGTGGGGGAAGGGATTTCGGCGTCGACCTTATCGGTGCTGATCTCGAAGATAGGCTCATCGCGGGCGACTGTGTCGCCGACCTTCTTGAGCCACTTGGTGATGGTGCCCTCGGTGATGGATTCGCCCATCTGGGGCATGAGAATTTCGGTGGCGGGACCGGAGCTGGCCGGGGCCGGAGACGCTGGGGCGGTCGCTTCAGCGGATGCCGCGATGTCTCTGGCGGCCGTGGATTCGGCAGAGGGCGTCACGGTGTCTTCCCGGGGCGCAGCGGACGTGTTCGCCGTGCCGGGCGCGGGCGGAGCCGGAGAGGCGCTGGCGGAGCCGCCTTCCGTGACTGTGCAGACGACCGAGTTCACGCTGACGGTAGCGCCTTCCTGCACCTTGATCTCGCCGAGCGTGCCGGCAATCGGGGAAGGAATTTCCGCATCGACTTTATCCGTGCTGATCTCGAAGAGGGGTTCGTCGCGCGCGACAGTGTCGCCAGGTTTCTTGAGCCACTTGGTGAGCGTGCCTTCGGTGATGGATTCGCCCATCTGGGGCATGAGAACGTCGGTCGGCATTGCGGCTTCTCCCGGAAGAAGTGGTGCACTTCGGCAACTAGCGATTATACGGAGGCGCGATAGCCGTTGCGCAGGGTGGGCGGTTAGCGGCTGCGAGATGCCTGAAATATGGGTGGTCAGGCGAACTGCGGGGATTCTTCGCGATGTTCAGAATGACAATGTCTCACTTGCGATGAGCTCACTAGGCGAAGCTACGGCAAGGACCTGGCGACCGAACACCCGGCCGAAATTCGCGGCGACGGCGTTGGCCGCCTGGAAGAGCGTGGGTGGCGGGTCCTGTGGTGACTCCAGCTCGAGCGAGGTAACACCGCGGTCAGCGATGCCGCAGGGAACGATCCAATCGAAGTCACGAAGATCCGTGGTGACGTTGAGCGCAAAGCCATGCGAGGTAACGGCCTGTGAGACGTGAATGCCGATAGCGGCAATCTTCTTCTCGGCGATGCTGCCGCCCGCGTACGTCCATACACCGGTACGCTTGCAGATGCGCTGCGCGGGCACGCCGAAGTCCTTGCAGGCGAGGATAAGGGCTTCTTCCATGAGACGGACGAAGTCTACCGGGCCGAGATAGGGCCCGCGCTTGCCCGGCAGGCCGGCGGGGTCGCCACGCAGATCGAAGATGGGGTAGCCGACGAGCTGGCCCGGTCCGTGGTAGGTGACGTCGCCGCCGCGGTTGATCTCGTGGACCTCGATGCCCTTGTGGGCCAGGAGTTCGTCGCTGGCGAGAATGTTGGCGCGGGTTGCGTTGCGGCCAAGGGTGAGCACGGGGGGGTGCTCCATGAGGAGCAGGGTGTCGCCTACGCTGCCGGCTTTGCGGGCTGCTATAACCTCGCGCATAAGGCGCAAGCCTTCAGCGTAGGGGATGCGGCCGAGCTGGAGGAGGTGGAGGAGCATATACCTGTAAATGAACGTAGACTCAGGCCTGTTCCCGAGCGGCCACCCATTCGCCTCTTCCGCGTTGATGCAAGCTGGATATGGGCAAGGGTTCCGGCTGTTGACTCCACAGGCGCAATGCTCGCGATAAGGCGTTTACCACCTTCAGCCGCTTTGACTCTTCACGGAGGTAAAGTGGCAGTTTGTCGCACCACCTCTGAAATTCCCAATGCATACCATTCATCTTCGCCGCCCGACTAGAGGGGTGAATCTTCTTCGAATAGAAAGCGAGACACGCCGCAATCTGCTCGCGATTCAAGAAAACGAAGGTGAATGAACACACACGCACTCTACAAACACGGAACGAAACACGGAACGCCTGGAAATCGAAGCGGGCACGGTCCGTGCGACCGACTCTCCACATGTGATTGCCAGGCGGACTCTGTTCCTGTGTGAAGCGTATGCACGCCATTCTCGACCTCTAGGCAGCTAGACGTTGATGGCCATGCCTTCGACGCTGGAAAAGCCGTCCAGCAGCGCCTCGTAGAGCGTAGGGTGGGCGTGGATGGTGAACATCATCTCTTCGACCGTGGCTTCAAGCTCGATGGCAGTTACGCACTCCGAGATGAGCTCGGTGGCGGAGGGGCCGATGATATGCACGCCGAGGATCTCGCCGTACTTGGCGTCGGAGACGACCTTCACGAAGCCATCGTGCGCGTCGAGGATGGTGGCCTTGGAGTTACCCACGAAGGGGAACTTACCGACCTTGACCTGGTAACCCTTGTCCTTTGCTTGTTGTTCTGTCAGACCCACGGAGCCTATCTGCGGATCGCAGTAGGTGCAGCCGGGAACGCGGTCCTTACGGACGGCGCGGGCATACTTGCCGGCGAGCTTGCTGGCGACGACTACGCCGGCCATGGCGCCGACGTGCGCGAGCTGCGGCAGGCCGGCAACGATGTCTCCAATGGCGAAGATGCCGGGCTCCGTGGTCTCCATCCATTCGTTGACGGGGATGAAGCCGCGATCGAGCTGGATGTTGGTCTTGTCGAGACCGGCATCATAGGTGCGCGGTGCACGGCCGACGGCCACGAGCACCTTTTCCACTTCCCTGGTCTGCGGCTTGCCCGAAGCATCGGTCCAGGAGACCTTGGCACCGGCGCCGGTCTTCTCGATCTTTTCGACCTTGCAACTGGTGTTCACTTCGATGCCGCGCTTCTTGTATTGGCGGAGCAGCTCCTTGGAGACTTCTTCATCCTCGACCGGCACGATGCGGGGCAAGGCTTCGAGGATGGTGACATTCGCGCCGAAGCTGTTGAAGACCGAGGCAAACTCGACACCCACCGCACCCGAACCGATAACGACAAGAGACTTGGGCATGCTGGGCAGCGTAAGCACCTGCATATTGGTCATGATGGTGTCGTCGGCCTCGTAGCCGGGCAGCATGCGCGCGTCGGAGCCGGTGGCGATGACAAGCTTCTTCGCCTTGAGCCCGGACTTGGCTTGCGTCGCATAGCCTTCGGCCTGGGCGTCGCGGCCACGGTTGGAGGCCTTGTCCTCGTCGGTGACCTCGACGGTGTGGATGCCGTCCTTAGCAGGGCCGGTGAGACGTCCGTGGCCGCGCAGGACGGTGATCTTGTTCTTCTTCATCAGAAAATCAAGCCCCTTGGTGTGCTTGATCGTGATGTCGTTCTTGCGCTTGATGAGGTTGCCCCAGTTAAGCGTGGGCTTGTCCACGCCGTCGATGCCGTAGCCGGCGGCATGCTTCAGGTGATCCCAGACCTCGGCGGAAAACAGCATGCTCTTGGTGGGAATGCAGCCCCAGTGCAGGCAGGTGCCGCCGAGCTTGTCGGTCTTCTCCACGAGCGCGACCTTGAGGCCGAGCTGCGCGGCGCGGATGGCGCAGGTGTATCCGGCGGGGCCGCCGCCGACGATGGCTACGTCGTAGATCGTTTCTGCCAAGAGAGTGACTCCGTTTCTGTGCGGTGACCGGCAGGCTGACGAAAAGCCTCCGCTGACAAGCGATAGTGTACGCGCCGCGTTCGGTCCTACAGACCGCAAGATTCGATGTTCGGCCAGCAGGCCGGGACTCAGGTGCGTCAGTCCGTTGCGCCCTTAGCTTCGGCGCGCGAAGAATGGACGGTTCGAGGAGGACACGCGCAGTTTGGGTTGTGGGTGCACGCGGGCGGCATGGTAGTGCTGGGGCTGGCTAACGGCGGGGGCGGCGGAGACGGCGATGTTTTCGCGGTAGCAGTGAAACGGGAAAAGAGAGAGGATAAGCACAGGAGCGGAACGATGGCGAGCACCGCAGCACTGATCCCTCTGCAGGAATACCTCAGCACGACGTACCGACCCGATTGCGATTACATACATGGCGAACTGAGGAAGCGGAACGTAGGTGAACGACCGCATTCAAGACTGCAAACGATTCTGAGCTCCATCTTTGAGGCGAACCTAGCTGACTGGCGTGCACTCGCCATGACCGAGCAGCGGGTACAAATCCTTCCAGACCGCTTCCGGGTTGCCGATGTTTGCGTTGTGCGAGATACGGACCCAGACGACCTGATCACTGTCGTCCCGCCATTGCTTTGAAATACTGTCCCGCGGAGACTCGCTGGCTGAGTTCAAAGACGCCGTGGATGATTACTACGGGATGGGAGTCAAGGCGATCTGGGTCATCAACCCCTGGAAGCGCATTGGGTATTACGCCACGCCACGAGGTCTGCAGCAAACCCCCGACAGCACGCTGCGGGTTCCGGACACCAGGATCGAGATCGCGTTGCAGGATCTCTTCAGCCGGATCAATCCCGGCACGTAGCCTGCTGGGCACTGGCACGCTTCGGTTTCAGGCGCTCCTCAAAACAGTTTCGCCGCATCCTTGGCGAAGTAGGTCACGATGAAGTCTCCCCCAGCTCTCCGGATGCTCAGCAGCGACTCGAGCATGGCACGTTCGGGCTCCAGCCAGCCACGCTGGAAGGCGGCGTGGAGCATGCTGTACTCGCCTGAAACCTGGTAGGCGCCGAGGGGCAGATCACATGCATCGCGCGCCTCGCGGAGGATGTCGAGGTAGGGACCGGCGGGCTTCATCAGCAGCATATCGGCGCCTTCGGCGATGTCCTGGGCGATCTCGCGGAGGGCTTCGCGGCGGTTCGCGCCGTCCATCTGATAGGTGCGGCGGTCGCCGAACTGCGGGGCCGAGCCAGCCGCGTCGCGGAATGGTCCGTAGAAGGCCGAAGCGAACTTCGAGGCGTAGCTCATGATGGGCGTGTCCTGCTTTCCGGCCGTGTCCAGCGCGGCCCGGATCGCGGCGATACGACCGTCCATCATGTCGCTGGGCGCCACGATATCGGCACCCGCCTGGGCGAGCGAGACGGCTGTTTTTGCAAGCAATTCGATGGACGAGTCGTTGTCCACTTCGAAACTCATCCCGCCAGCTTCCATGTCCCGGAGCTCTTCCGCACTTCCCTTCTTCCGAACAACGCCGCAGTGGCCGTGCGAGGTGTATTCGCACAGGCAGACATCCGCGGTGACCACCAGCGACTCGGCTGCACGGCTCCCCTTCACAGCGCGTAGCGCCCGCTGGGTGATGCCATCGGCAGCATAGGCCTGGGTGCCGAGCTCGTCCTTCCCGTCCGGCACACCGAACAGAATGAGGCCGCCGATCCCCAGCGCGGCGCAGGCTTCCGCCTCGCGCACTGCTTCATCTACCGACAGGTTGTACACGCCGGGCATGGAGCTGACCTCGCGGCGGACGCCTTCGCCTTCGCACACGAACAGCGGGTAGATCAGCGCGCCGGGATGGAGGCGCGTTTCTCGGACCAGGGAGCGCATGGCGGCGGAGCTGCGCAGGCGGCGCAGGCGGGTGACTGGGAACTGCATCGTTCCAGTTTACGGGCGCACAGTGTGCCGCGTGGATGTGTCCTGCGGCGGCTTTGCGCTTCTAATAGGGAAATGCCTGTCGTTCCCGAGACTCCTTCTCCCCTGATCGAACGTGGTGGCCCGGCGCTGCAGTGGGAAGCGCTGCGTGAGCGCGTCTCCGTGGGGGCACGGTCCGAGCTGGGACGCAGCCTGCTGCAGGATCTGACGCCGAGCGCCGATCTCTGCTGGATAGAGGAACAGCAAAGCCGCAATGAGGACATGCGGCGGCTGGTCGCAGGCGGCAACGGCTTTGAATTCCGCGGCATCTTCGACCCCGCGGAGGTGCTTGCAAAGGCGCGCATCGAAGGCGCCGCACTGGAGCCTGAAGAACTGCTGCGTACGTTAGAGCTGGCGGAGCGCGCCGAGGCATGGCGCAGGCTGATACTGGCGCCGCCGGACGCGGTGCGCGATCGCTGGCCCTCCATCGAGGCACTCTCCGAGCCGATTGCCGAGCACGATCTGACCAACCTGCTGCGCTTCCTGCGCGGCAAGATCGACGCCGACGGCTCCCTGGCCGACGATGCTTCGCCGGAGCTGGCGCGGATTCGCCGAGCGATGGCCCGGCAGCATCGTGCCATCGAGGACAGCCTGCGCCGGGCGCTTGCCAAACTGTCGGATGAGGGCAGCACGCAGGATGCGCTGATCACGGTGCGCGGCGAGCGCTTCGTGATTCCCGTGAAGGCCGAATACAAGCGCAGGGCGGGCGGTGTCGTGCACGGCTCGAGCTCTTCCGGAGCTACCGTCTTCGTGGAACCGATGGAGACGATTGAGGAGAACAACGAGCTGATTCGCCTTCTCGACGAGGAGCAGAGTGAAGTGCACCGCATCCTGGTGGCGATGACGCGCGCAGTGGCCGGCGAATCCGAAGCGCTGCTCGAGGCGGCGACGGTGCTGGCGCAGGTGGATGCTCATCAAGCCATCGCAAGGTTCGCCGAGGAGCTGGATTGCGTGCGGCCGAGCTTCGCTGCCTCAGTCGAACGGGAGGGGACGTCAGTTGCCCGCGCTTTTGAACTGTTCGCGGCCCGGCATCCTTTGCTTGACCTGCGGCTGCGGTCCACGGGTGGCACCATCGTTCCTCTGGACATCGCTCTTCCGGAGGATGTGCGGCAGATGATCGTCAGCGGCCCCAACACCGGAGGAAAGACGGTGGTGCTGAAGACAGCCGGACTGCTGGTGCTGATGGCGCAAGCGGGCGTACCCGTTCCGGCGCGTAGCGCCCGGCTCCCGCTGTTCACGGCGGTCTACGCCGATGTGGGGGATGCGCAGTCGATCGAGCAGAACCTTTCGACCTTCTCGGCCCATGTGGTCAACCTGAACCGGATCGCCCATGCCGCGGGCGAGAACTCCCTGGTGCTGCTGGATGAGCTGGGCTCCGCAACCGATCCGGAAGAGGGCGCGGCCCTGGCGGTTGCCTTGGCGGAGCATTTTCTGAACCGCCGCACGTGGTGCCTGATCACGACGCACCTCACCTCGCTGAAGGTTTACGGCAGCAAGCACGCGGGCGTGTTGAACGCCGCGGTGGGCTTCGACGAGGTGAAGCTTGCGCCCACATACGATCTGCGGCTAGGCGTGCCGGGAGCTTCAGCGGGCCTGAACATCGCGGCGCGGCTGGGGCTGGATCCGGCCATCGTCGCAAAAGCGCGGAGCAACCTGAGCACCCAACAGGCGGATATTGCCCGCTTCCTCGATGAGCTGCACGCGGGTATCTCCGCAGCGCAGGCCGAGCGGGAACGGGCGGTCGAAACCGAGCGCAGGCTTGCGGCCGAGCGTGCTCACCTGCAGCAGGAAGGACGCGCCGAGCAGAAGCAGCGCATTCGCGAGCTGGAGCGCAAGCTGGCCGAGATGATCGGCGAGTTCGAAGAGCAACTGCGCGACACGGTGAAAGCAATTGACGACAAGAAGGTAGCGGCGAAAATTCAGCGCGACGCGGCCGTGAGATTGGGCCGTTTGCGCCGGGAGTCGGCCGAGCAGTTCCAGGCCACCGTGCTGACGCATAGCAACGAGGGCGACGCCCATGATCCAAATAAGATCCCTGCCGGCAAAACACAGCGCGAGCCGCAGGTTGGCGACCTGGTGACTCTGAAGTCTCTGAACAGCGAAGGCAGGGTCACGCGGGTGATCGACGGCAAGACACTCGAGATCGGCGTCGGGGCCATGAAGATGCGCGTGGCCCGCAGCGACATTGCCGGCGTCACTGCGGTGCGGGAGCCGCCTGCGTCACAGCCGAAACGCTCCGGCGGTGTGAACCTGGTGACCGCGAACGGCGAAGCTGACTCTGCAGGGTATGAGCTCAACGTCATCGGGCGGTCAGCTGATGAAGCGGAGGAGGAAGTAAGCCGCTTCGTGGAACGGTCGTTCCTGGCAGGCTTGCCGCGGTTGCGGATTGTCCACGGCGTCGGAATGGGCGTGCTGCGCCGGACGCTGCGTGAGTACCTTCGCAAACATCCGCACGTAACTGGAATTTCCGAGCCTCCCTACAACGAAGGCGGCCAAGGCGTCACGATGGTCGAGCTGAAGCAGTAGCTGTCGCAGAAGAGCGAGGCGGCTAGCGGCGACCTGCGGTGCGCTGAAGGCTGCTGGAGCCGGCTGTGCGGGCCGCCTCCAAGAACACCCCGCATGCACTCACCACGATGCGATTCGGCGCAGCCATCAGGACTGAGTCGCCAGGCACTTCCGTGGAGGCGCCGGTGATGTCCATGTCGTCATGCTGCAGATCGATCTCAACGACGTGGCTTGCGCGAATGCCGAGCTGGGTGAGATCGACACCTCGCCCCTGCCCGGAGTTTTCCTTGCGGAACTGAGCGGGTGTCAGGTCGCGGGCTATGATGCCCGTGAGCGGAACGTCACCCCCGCGCCAGCGCATGGAGCCCGTGGAGTAGGTGAGCGTGGAGCCTACCAGTTCACGCGCCTGCTCCGCTGTCCAGCACCCGACGTTTTCAGTAGGTAGAACGCGGGTGATGCGCCAGGAACCAGCCAGCGGAGCCGGCATCGGCTCTGCCGCGATGGAACGGGAAAGCAATGCAGCACAGAACAAAGCTGCCGTCATCCTTGGCCAGAATGGCTTTCCGGTACGCCGCATAACCGCAATCCTTGCAAACTTCGTATCAGATGCAGCACAAGATCGGGAGTGTTGGCCACCCCGATCCCACGAAGGGGTTAGATCACCCCTCCGTTGCAAGGATCCCACCCCTCCACGAGAATGGTCTGGTGGATCTCCGCCTTTTGCGAGAAGCGACGCAAGCGCAGCACGACAGCGTCGAACGCTCATTGCCGCTGACGGACCTCGGCCTTGACCTCGATCGCTACCAGAGGCTGCTGCGGGCTTTTTATCACGTCGTGCACAGCTGGGAGAGCTGGGCGCGGATGCGTGTGCCGCTGCGTCTTGCCAACCTTGTGAACCGGCTTCAGCGGGCACCGCTCCTGCTCCGCGATCTTCAGTTTTTCGGCCTTTCTCCCGCTCCTGACTTCGAGACAAGTACGCTCTTCTCCATTGAACTCCTGCTGGCGGGCCGGGAGAAGGATGCACCGGAGTACGAAGCCGCATTCCTGGGAGCGATGTACGTGATGGAAGGATCGACGCTGGGTGGGCAGTATATTGCCCGGCATGTGGAGCATGTGCTTGCGCTCACTCCAGGCCAGGGCGATGCCTATTTTCGCGGGTATGGAGAGCAGACCGGAAGCATGTGGAACGCGTTCCGGGACGTGCTGGGGACCGTCTCCGACGCGCACACAGATCTTGTGATTGCCGCCGCAAAGGCGATGTTCGCCTGCGTTGAGGAGATGATGGGATCTTACGCGGCCGGGATCGAGGCGGAAGCGCAGATCCATTCCTGATGCGGCGCCGACCCCAGCCTATACACCTCCGGGGCCTTGTAATTGCATCCACTTCTACACTGCCGGTCCGCTGGGGCCACCGAGACGCCTGTGGTCGACCCCCTCCAAACCGAGCTCTCCCAAGACCCTCCCGACTGCGCTGCAGAGCCCATCCGCATGCCGGGCGCGGTACAGCAACATGGGTTTTTCCTGCTGGTGGATGCGGACTTTGACCGTGTGCTGGTGGCCAGCGAAAACGCCGAGTCCTACCTGGGCATCCCGCTCAGGCTGATCCTTGGAGCTTCGCTGCAAAGCCTTCTGGAGCGCGAGCTGCTCGGAGCCATTCGGCTGGCGGGCCTCAGCGAAGGCAGCACTCCCCGCGGGCTCGTCAGCTTTCTGGGAACGTTCCGCATGGGTCGAGAGCTTTTCAGCGTCGTGACCCACTGCATCGGCCAGGAGCACGCGCTGGAGTTCGAGGTCCAGGAAAGGATCGTGGGGCCGGAGATGATGAACTCCGTCATCACCAACTTCGTCTCTACCCTGGGCAGGCTGAGCTCTGAGCACGAGCTCTGCGAAGAGCTGGCGCGTCAATTCTCGGAGCTTACAGGCTTCGACCGCGTGCTCCTCTACAGCTTCAACGAGCAGGGTCACGGCACGGTACTCTGCGAGATCAACAACGGCAAGCTCCCGAGCTATCTCGGCCTGCGTTTTCCGGCAAGCGATATCCCTCCGCAGGCCCGGGAGCTCTACGTTCTGAATACGGTGCGGATCATTCCCGATGCGGAGTATCACCCTTCACCGCTGGCCGGGACCGCCGGATTCCCCGCGCACAGCCTGGACCTTTCCCGAGCCACGCTGCGCAGCGTATCCCCGGTGCACCTCGAGTACATGCGCAACATGGGTACCCTGTCGTCCATGTCGGTGTCCATCCTGAAGGAAGGCCGGCTTTGGGGGCTGCTGAGCGGTCACCATGCCGAGGCGAAGTCCGTTCCGTACCTGGTACGGAGCGCGTGCGACATGTTGACTCGTATGGCCACCACGCAATTGTCGGCCTTCCACACAGCCGCGCGCCTTCGGCAGATGGTGCACTTCCACGCCGTGCAGCGGAGTGCTCTCACCGAAATGGCCGGCGCCAAGAATACCCTCCAGGGTTTGGTGGATCAGCTCGATGCCCTGCGCGATGTGACCAACGCCGCAGGCGTGTGCCTTGCAGACGGTCATGATATCTCCAGCAGCGGGCTCTTGCCGGGTGAGCCGTTTCTGCACGACCTGATCGATTGGCTTGGCAGCCTTCCTGAATTCGAGATTTTTCATTCGTCCAATCTGGGCGCCGAATTTCCAGCCAGCGACGCGGTCCGCGAACAGGCCAGCGGTCTGCTTGTGATTCGCATTTCGGCGGTACAGCAGCGCTATCTGCTGTGGTTCCGCCCGGAGCTTGTGAGCACGGTGCGCTGGGCGGGCGAGCCGGTGAAGTCAGTCGATGCCACCCTTCACCTGCATCCGCGGGCTTCCTTCGACGAGTGGAAGGAGATCGTCCGTGGACACAGTGAGCCATGGACCTCCATGGAAATAGACTCGGCCCGCGATTTCCGCGGCGCCCTCACCATCATCAGTCTTCGCCGCGCCGAAGAGGCGATCGAAGAAAGCGATGCCCGATTTCAGCAGCTTACCTATGCTCTGCCGCTAAAAATCTTTACGGTGGACGATGATGGGCAGCTTACCTATGTCAACGAGCGTTGGCGGTCGGAAGGCCTGGATGTCCGGGGCCGCTGGTTCGAACATGCCGATCTGAGCGGGGACGAAGCAGCCCGCGTGGAAGCTCTCTGGAACGATGCGGTCTGCACGGGCCAGTCTTTCGAGACCGAGCTTTGCCTGTTGGCTCACGAAAATGCGCCGGAGCGGCCCAACCTCGTTCGCGTCGTTCCGTTCCAGCGCCCCGGAGGCGACCGCGCCGGATGGATCGGTGTGTTCATCGACCTGACCGAGAGCAAGCAGCGCGAGATGGCCCTGCGCATGACGGAAAAGCTGGCACTTACCGGACGCATGACCAGCGTGATTGCGCACGAGATCAATAACCCGCTCGAAGCCATTACCAACCTGATGTACCTGCTGCGCATGGATCTCGGGGAGAACGCCGCTGCCACGCAGTACATCACCATGGCGGAAAGCGAGCTCGAGCGCATCTCCGGCATCACCAAACAGACATTGCGTTGGAATCGAGAGACGTCGGAAGCGGAAGAACGCATCCAGGCCGGCTCGCTGATAGAGGATGTGCTTCGACTCTTTGTTGGCAAGATTCGCAACCGCCAGATCACCCTTCGCATGGAGGGACAGCGCGAAACCCTGCTTCGCGGAATCATCGGCCAGCTGCGCCAGGTGCTCGCCAACCTGATTTCGAACGCCGTGGACGCGGCACCGATCGGAACCGACATCCGCATCGGGGTTCTGCGGGAGAACGGCCAGACCGGCTTGTCGGTTCACGACAAGGGCAGCGGCATTCCCGAATCGATACGCAATCAGCTCTTTGAGCCGTTCTTCAGCACCAAAGGGGACCTGGGGAACGGACTCGGTCTCTACATATCAAAGGAAATCGTCGAGCGCCACCACGGCCACATCGAGGTAGATTCCTCACCGGAACACGGCACAACAATGACCATGTGGCTGCCCAGCTAGCGTCGAGCTTCGCGAAGGATTTTCCGACTCTCGCTTCAAGATCCGCCGGAAGTGGCTCAGGGTTGCGCTTTTGGCTCCGCGGCGGGAAAGTCGGTTGCGGAGACAGGATCAGCCCAGTAAGTCTCCCGGTGCCGCACGACCGCATCGGCGTAATCCGTCACATGCACCGCGATGCTGTGAAGCGGTCCCGCATAACGCCCCGGGTCCTCTGCCGGCGGCGGCGGAAACCTGGGTTGGAAACTGAGCGAGTAGTAATTGCCCACCCGGTTGGCCAAGCCATTCAGACCCTGATCGAACTTCAATGCGGTGCCAAAGTTGATGTACTCGCCGCCGGTCTGCCGGGCCAGTTCCTTGGGCACATTCTTGCGCAGGGCCTGCACCGCCATCAGCACCAGCCCGACCAGGCCCCCGGATGCGCCATCCTGGTGCTTCAGGTCTTCTTTGATCTCGTCGCGGCCCGGAGAAAACGCGATCGCGTCCACGATCACGTTGCTGCGGCCTAGCGCTTGAATGATTTCCTGCGGCTTGACCCTGCTTCCGTGGTCGCGCGTTTCGCTGATGAGCAGGATCACGCGTCTGCCGGGCGGGTTGGCGTGCTCGAAGAGTTGATTCGCGTACGCCAGCGCATCCAGCGTTGCGGCGCCGCTGTCGTCCGGGCAGGGCTGCATCTCTGCCAGCGCCCGGCCGCGGCGGTCTGGAAGCTTCGTAAACCCGGTCAACAGCTCAGGCTCGGCGCCGTAATCGATCACGGCCACATGGGCTGGCGCACCCCCCACCAGCGAATCCACCATCGTGGGCAATCCTTTGATCTTGTCCCACTCGGCGTAGGCAGCGCGGGAGCACTGCACCACCACAGCAATCGAGAGCGGGCGCACGTCCTCGCTCTGATCCAGTTGAACGCGCTGCGGCACGCCGTCGGCCTCAATTTCGAACTGGTGAACCTTGAGGCCATAGAGAATCTCGCCGTGCCGGGTCTGGACATTCGTGGGCACCAGTACCAGCTGCGACTGCACGCGCAGGATGGGTGCCTGAGCGGCAGGCCCTGAAGAGGAAAGGGGAGCCTCCTTCTCAGGTGTCTGGGGCAGCAGCACCTGGCCCCACATGCCCGCCGGAAGAATGCAGGCAAAGGCCATCGTGAGCAGGCGCGGTCGCATCGGTCCAGTGTAGCGGCCTCGTTTTCACGGCCGAAGGGCTTTACAGCCAAATGCCATGGAAAGGAAGCTATCCTGTGGTGAGACATGCACCGCTTCCTGCGATTGGGCTCACTCCTGCTCTGCACGGCTCCCGGAATGTGCGCCGCCTTGCCAGCGCCGTTGCCCCCCGGGCAGGTGACTCCAGAAACGCTCACCGCGTTCTGCGCAAAACAGAGCCATTCCGCCTGCACTGTTCCGCTGCAAGGACAGTACACGCTAACGATTGCGCGCGATTGGCAGCTTCCCGGTTCGATGCACCTTCACTTCCAGCCCGGAAGCACGCTGCGAATCTCCGAGGGCGTGCTCCACTTTGCGGGGGCGTCCGTGGAGGCACCGGCCCGCGAGGGCATTTTTCCTAACGGCGAACGGGTCCGCGAGCTCTCCGCGGCGCGCCCCGAATGGTTTGCATCCCTGCCGCAGCAGGACCCTCTGCCCGCAACCGCTCTGGCCGCCGCTTATGAAGCGACGGAGCCCTGGGGGACCATCTATCTGCAACCCAGGCGGTACGTATCTCCCTTTTCCGGGTGTCCGCCCGCTTCAGTTTCCTACCTCTCTCCGCGAACGCTTGTAGGAGCCGGACGGCCCTTGCCGGACGATCCCGGGAGGCCGACACACCTGGAGGGTGGAACGATCCTGGTGGGTGGGCTGGTGGGTACGGGGCCCGTTCGCCTGGCGCGCCTCGGGATCGACGTGGGTCCCCAGGCATCGGCGCAGCTTCTTCATGGGTGTCGGCCCCCCGCCGTGTTTATCGAGCAGCCAAGTCACCAGTTTGTCTCAGGAGATCGCCTGCAAGACGTTTCCGTGCTGACATCGGGTGCTCCCGACATGCACTCGGTGATGATTGCCGGCCATCAGAACACCGACATCCGCGACCTGTGGATCTGGACGCTGGGCGGAACCCATGGCCTGGTCATGAAATCCAGCCAGAGCGTCGTGGACGGGCTGCACTGCCGCGGTGCGGGCTCCGATTGCCTGATCATCAAGTCGGATTATGAAACCGACTTCCTGGGCCGGGCGACAGAAGATCGGATCTCCCATGTTGATATTCAGCCGCTGCAGCCGGGTGAGGCGGTGGGCGGCATCGTGGTCGATTCGCGCTGGGATACCGTGCACTCGCTCCGCATCGAAGACGTTCACGAAACCGGAACCTACTTCGGCCTGGCCATGGTCGGGTCTTCTTTCTTCCGGCCGCGGAATATCTCTGTTGCCCACTGGACAGCCGACTTGGTAACCGGCGAGTGCCTTTACGCGCTTCAAGCAGATCATGTGCAGATTACGGACCTTCGATGTGGGCTACAGCCATGGGCGCAGGCCGGGGTCGAGCTGCACGGCGGCCGCGACACCTTGCTGCGGAACGCGAGCTTCCGCTGCCAGGGCGAGCCCGCGCAATGTGCCGCAGGGCATGCCGACGCCGTTCTGGACTCCGCGCAAGGCACGATCCTGGAAAACATCAGAGCTGAAGGGCTGGGAGGCTACCTCCTGCGCAGCACGGGCCACGCGCCTCTCCTGCCGGGTGTGCAGGTGATCCATATGGGAGGGCGTCTCTTTGCCACGTACCGGATTTCCCTTCTCCAGCGGCTCCAGGGAAGCGCGGGGCAGATCAGGCCGGACCTGCGCATTCTGTACACCGCGGTGACCGTGCGGGCAGCCCTGCGCCCCGCTCTGTATGGCTTTATCGGCACCCTCTTCCTGTGTGTTGTGGCCTGGGAATGGAAATACCCCTTGCGCTGGCCGGTTACTCCCAAGCGCTTCCGCCGCTCCAAGTAGCCACTCGCTGCACGAATCGCCCGTTCGCTGCAAAGTGGCAGACGAAGGGGGTAGCGCTCTCCTAAGCTTATGAAGCGGTCGGAGTGGCTGCATTCGGAACAGCTTGCGATGGGGTTCTGCCCTGTACCTCCGGATGCACTTCTCGGGCTCAGTCACAGGTATTTAGGCTGGGAGATGATTCCTGCCAATCCGCCGCGTTGAAGTGGGGCGAGAGTGCGGCAGCATATTTCAGGAGATTGTAAAGACATGGGAAAAGCAACAAAGCTCGTCGAAAAAGGTGTGGTCCTCGGCGCAAAAGCCGGCTGGGCCGTGTTCGAGAAGCTGAATTCCATCAGCCCTAACAAGAGCTTCACGCCCAAGTGGTCCGACAAGCCCCTGCTCAAGAGCTACCAGAAGGAAAAGCCGCCGCTCGGCTGGCCCCGCACCACCGACTCGCTTTGCCCCAAGTGCATCCCCGAGGTCCGTCAGCAGATCGTGGACGGCAAGATTCCGCACGAGATCCTGCTCAACGAAAAAGTCGGCGAGATCAAGGCGCAGATCATCGAGCGCGACGGCCAGATCCTGATGGTGAAGGACTGCCCGATCCACGGCCACTTCGAAGACATCATGTCCATCGATCCGCCGATGATGAAGCACCTGGAAGATGTCTTCCCGGGCCGCGACATCCGGGCCCACAATGACGACAAGCTGCACAATCACGGCACCTCGACCATCACGCACGGCCGCGGCTCGGTGCTCACGATCGATCTGACCAACCGCTGCAACATGATGTGCGATCCGTGCTTCATGGACGCCAACCAGGTCGGCTTCGTCCACGAACTCACCTGGGACGAGATCAAGACCATGCTCGACAACGCGATCAGCATCAAGCCGCGTCGCCAGATGAGCGTGCAGTTCTCGGGTGGCGAGCCCACGCTGAGCCCCTACTTCCTGGACGCCGTGGCCTATGCCCGCAAGGTCGGTTACAACTCCGTGCAGGCCGCGACCAACGGCATCGAGTTCGCGAAGTCGGCGGAGTTCAGCCGCGCCGCTGCGGAAGCCGGTCTGCGCTACGCCTATCTGCAGTTCGATGGCATCGGCAACGCCGCCAACTCGCACCGCAAGGTCGGCAACTCGTTCGACGTAAAGCTGCAGGCCATCCACAACCTGCATGCCGCCGGCGTGGACATCGTGCCCGTGACCTGCATCATTAACGGCATCAACAACGAGCAGGTGGGCCGCATCATTGAGTTCGCGCTCGACAACCCCAAGAAGATCAACTTCCTCAGCTTCCAGCCGGTCAGCTTCACAGGCCGCGACGAAGCCGTGTCGGACGAGCGCCGCATGGCGCAGCGTTACACGCTCTCGCACCTGGCGCATGATGTGCAGGCGCAGACCGGACTCGGCAAGAGCACCCGTGATTGGTTCCCCATCAGCTTCATGTCCACCTTCAGCGACTGGGCCGACCTGGTCCATGGGCCGGAGCATGACTGGGGCCAGCTGAGCTGCGGCTGTCACCCCAATTGCGGCATCGGCATGGCGCTGATGATCGATAAGGAAACCAAGGAGGCCGTGCCGGTCACTGCCTTCCTGAACGCGACACAGCTGGCCAAGGACATTGCCAAGGTCAACGATGCATCGCGCGGTAAGGCCCTCACGGTTGTGGGTGCAGCACTTGCGCTGATCCGCAACTACGAACCGAAGAATGCTCCCACGCACTTCAGCATCTTCTCGCTGCTGGAGAAGTTCGATAAGTGCTTCGGCGCCACGGGCCGCAACTACGGCAAGGTGACCGCGGACCGCACCATCGAGGACATCGAGAAGCGCCGCGGCGACCGCTGGAACTTCCTGTTCATCGCCGGCATGTGGTTCCAGGACCTGTTCAACTACGATTTCCGCCGCACCGAGCAGTGCATCATCCCGTATGCCACGCAGGAAGGCGAGATCAGCTTCTGCGCGTACAACACCGGCGTGGGCTGGCGCAACATCATCGAGAAGATGCACATGACCGCGACCCTCACCAAGTGGTACGAGGAGCATGGCCGGCATGAGATCTTCGCCGGCGGCAAGAAGGTCGCGCTGGACAAGCAGGACAAGTACGATCTGAAGCTGAACGAGGCGCATGTCAACTCGGCTGCCAACGATACGTTCGAGAAGTCCGGCATAGCCAAGAACGCCCGCGAGGAAAAGATTCGCGCCCGCGACGCCAAACTGAAGCAGGACGCCGAGAACGCCCGCATGGCCAAGCTCTACCGCAAGGAAATCCTGAAGGAGCCCGAGCTTCCCGGCGGCTTTGTTGCCCTGGGCGAGATCAAGGGCGCCATGGGCGGCATCGCTCCGGCTTCGACGGTCGAGGTCAAGGAAAACGAGCTCGTCGCCGGCGACTAAGCCCTACGCTGCGCGTCAACTAAGGAAAGCCGCCCACCCGGGCGGCTTACTTGTAGCTGGCATGTTGTTGCACGATTGGACGGCTGCGGATTGGACTTGAGTAGCGCAAAACTGCTTATCTGCACGTTGTCGGATTTCGACAGGAAGCGCATCGTAATCGCTCCAGAAAGCTGAACTTGCACGATGGGTCATCGTCGCTCAGAGTGCCCGTATATTTCCGGTTTCGAAATCACGAAGCGCCTGACGTATGCGCTCGTCCATGGCGCCTGAGCGGAGCGGGCGCGCCGCCCCGGCCTCCTGTCTGGTTTCGCGCATCTCACCTCGCATGCAACTTGGCCCTGTCACGATCGCCTCAGAACCTCCCGCGGAGCGGGCGGCACGTGTGGCGCTTGGCCTGGCGCTCCTCGGAGCGGGGCTCACGCACCTCACGGTGGCGCGCCGGGCGTTCAAGGCACAGGTGCCCGACTTTGCGACGCAGCTTTCTCCTTTCAGCAAGGATGACGTGGTGCTGCTGTCCGGGGCGGTGGAGATCGCCCTGGGCGCGGCGCTGGCGGCCCTGCCACGCGAGCGCCGGCGGACAGGACTAGCTGCGGCGGCGTTCTTTACCTTGATCTTCCCAGGCAACATTTCGCAGTACACCGAGCGCCGTGACGCCTTCGGCCTGGATACGGACGGCAAGCGATTGGCACGCCTGTTCTTGCAGCCGGTGCTGGTGGCCTGGGCGCTGTACGGGGCAGGCATGCTGAAGCGGCGACCCTAGCACGGCTCCGACAATCGGCGTCTCCGCCGCAGGCATCCTATAATGCAAGATCACGGGCCCTTCTGCCGCCCAGCGTGCAAGATCTCAGGAGCTTTCTGCCATGGCCAACCTTCTCGATCAGCTCAAGTCGATGACTACCGTCGTCTCCGACACCGGCGACATCAACTCCATCAAGAAGTACAAGCCGACCGATGCGACGACCAACCCCTCGCTCATCGAGACGGCCGCGCAGATGCCGGAGTACCAGTCCATCGTGGACGACGTGCTATCACAGGCTCGCGAGAGTCTTGGCGAGGACGCCGACGACAAAGAAGTTGCCGCGGCCGCATTCAAGACCCTGGCCGTCGCGTTCGGGCGCAAGATTCTGGAAATCGTGCCGGGCCGCGTGTCCACCGAAGTCGACGCCCGGCTGAGCTACGATCGCGAGAAGACCAAGGAGCAGGCCCACGAGATCATCAAGCAGTATGACCAGGCGGGTATCGGCCGAGACCGCGTGCTGATCAAGATCGCCTCCACCTGGGAAGGTATCCAAGCCGCGAAAACACTTGAAGAAGAGGGCATTCACTGTAATCTGACCCTGCTCTTCGGAATGCATCAGGCCGTGGCCTGCGCTGAGGCAAAGGTGACGCTGATCTCACCGTTCGTTGGCCGTATTCTCGACTGGTACAAGAAGGATACCGGCAAGGACTACGAGCCTCAGGACGACCCTGGCGTCCAGTCCGTTCATGAGATCTATCACTACTACAAGAAATTCGATTACAAGACCATCGTCATGGGTGCCAGCTTCCGGAATATCGGTGAGATCGAGGAACTGGCTGGCTGCGACTACCTCACCATCGCACCCAAGCTTCTCGAAGAGCTGCTGACGAAGGAAGGCACCCTGGAGCGCAAACTCAAGCCTGAGGATGCCGCCGGGATGCAGATCGAGAAGATGCACATGGATGAGGAAACCTTTGAGAGGATGCATGCGGAAAACCGCATGGCACATGACAAGCTGACGGAGGGGATCGAGGGATTCTCCAAGGCGTTGGAGGACTTGGAGCAGCTGCTCGCCAAACGTGTGGCAGAGCTTGGCAAGCCCGAGCCCGCTGGGGCCAAATAAGTATTAGCGAAGTAAAGTAGAAGGCCCTCCAGCAAAGGAGGGCCTTCTACTTGGAGCAAATCTACAGGATGTAGCGGCTCAGGTCCTGATTCTTCACGATGTCAGCGACCTGCTGCTGCACATACTCGCACTCTACCCGCACCACGCGCTGTGTCGTCTCGCCGGTGCGTCGCTCCAGCACCCCCGGCACCTGCGCGGACGCGGCGAGGGTCACTCCCTCCGGGCTCTTTACCAGATCCGGCGCGTGAAAGCTGATCTCGTCCAGCACCTTCTCCAGGATCGTATGGAGACGGCGCGCGCCGATATTTTCAGTCGTCTCATTTACCTTGAACGCGAAATTCGCCATCTCCTGCAGGGCCTCGGGAGAAAACTCCAGCGTCAGGCCCTCGGTTTCCAGCAGGGCGACGGATTGCCGGATCAGCGACGCTCTCGGCTCGGTGAGGATACAGAGGAAGTCGGCCACCGTCAGCGGCTTGAGCTCTACCCGGATGGGAAAGCGGCCCTGCAGCTCCGGGATGAGATCGCTGGGCTTGGAGACATGGAACGCGCCCGCGGCGATGAACAGGATATGGTCGGTCGCGACGAAGCCGTACTTGGTGTTCACAGTCGTGCCCTCCACGATGGGGAGGATGTCGCGCTGCACGCCTTCGCGGCTGATGTCGGGACCGTGTCCGCCTTCTCGTCCGGCGATTTTGTCGATCTCATCCAGAAAGACGATGCCGGAGTTCTCCACGCGCTCGATCGCTACGCGCGTGATCTGGTCCATGTCCAGCAGCCGGCCTTCTTCCTCCTGCGCCAGGTACTCGAAGGCGTCCGCTACCTTCATGGGGCGCTTGCGGGTGCGCCCGGCAAACATCCCCGCAAGCATCTCTTTGAGGCCGCCGGGGTCCATCTCCTCGGGCGATCCGTTGCTGATCACCTCAATCTGCGGGGTGTTACGGTCGCGGGTTTCCAGCTCCACCGTGCGATCATCCAGCCGGCCCTCACGGAACTGCGCACGCAGCCGGTCCTTCTCGCGGACACGCTCCGCATCTGTCTTCGGCACAACCACCAGCGCCGGGGCCGCGTCGCGGGATGAGCCCTCGCTGGGGGCCGAGTCGACTCTCGGTTCTACCAGTTTGGGCATAGCCGGAGCGCTGCTTTCTGCGGTGGGCTCCGCCACGCTACCCTGCTGCACCAGCAGTTCGAGCAGCCGCTCTTCCGCCGCCATCTCAGCGCGGTCTTCCACCTCTTCCAGCTTCTCGTCGCGGACCATGTCGATGGCAGTCTCCACAAGGTCGCGCACCATCGACTCCACATCGCGGCCTACATAGCCCACCTCCGTAAACTTGGAGGCCTCCACCTTCAGGAACGGCGAATTGGTCAGCTTGGCAAGCCGGCGGGCGATCTCGGTCTTGCCCACACCCGTCGAGCCGATCATCAGGATGTTCTTGGGGCTGACCTCCTCCGCCATGTCGGGCGGCAGCTTTTGACGGCGCTGCCGGTTGCGCAGCGCAATCGCCACAGCCCGCTTGGCTGCGGCCTGTCCCACGACATACTTGTCGAGCTCCGCAACGATCTCACGGGGCGTGAGTTCTTCCAGCGCGAGCGGCTGGTCTTCCGCGGTTCCGGGGAGGTAAATAGCCATGACTATCGACTCCGGCGCAGACTTTGCAATTGCTCGGCATCCGCGAGATCCTGCAGGCGGCCGGTTTCGAGCTTATTTTGGATCAGGTCCTCCGCAGAAATGAAAGGCGCTGAAACATGGTCATCAACGGGCTTCACGACGCGACGCTGCCACGCCTGCTCGAAGTCCAAAGACCCGATGCTCTGAAGAAGATCAATTCGATTTGGCTGAATACCAAATTGAAAAATGGACTTCGGATGGTCGCGGAAGTCGGCGGGCGCATACTCCTGAATCGGTGCGCCGAACTGGGCGAGCGCCCGAAAGACGGCTTCACTGTTGAGTTCACTACTGCGTATGAAAATGTCCAAGTCCTTCGTCAAACGCGGAACCCCATGCGCATTGACCGCCTGGCCCCCGACGACCACGTACTCAACTCCGTGATCGTTCAAAGCGGACAACAAGTCTTTTTGGTCCTTGAGCATGGATATCGATTCCGTGGATCGAGGAGAAGTGCTGTGCCAACTCTGCCACAGCCTTGAACTTTTCCTGAGTAGTCTGCGTAGACCAGAAGCGCTGTGTCTCAGCCTCCTGTTCAGCATGGCTGGAAAAGCGTCGTACCCTCCGGTCTGACGCGATGGGTTGCAGCTCCTGCATCACATGCTCCTCGCTTATTTTATCAAACACAGGCAACAGGCACGATTGTTGCCGGCAAGGCTGAAAACCTTACATCGGTACGGTCAGGCAGATTTAGTTACCGATGTTGAGCTCTTCCACCGTGATGCTCTGGTTAGAGTAAATACAAATCTCCGCGGCGATCCGCATGCTCCGCTCTACGATTTCCCGGGCGCTATACCCGGTGTTTTCCAGCAATGCCGTGGCCGCCGCCAGCGCATAGTTGCCGCCCGATCCGATCGTGGCAATGGTTCCATCGGCTACCGTGTCCGGCTCGATCACATCGCCGTTGCCGGACAGCAGAAACATCCCGTGCGTATCGGCCACCAGCAGCAGCGCCTCCAGTTGGCGCAGCAGCTTGTCGGTCCGCCAATCTTTGGCGAGCTCCACGGCAGCTCGGCCCAGCTGTCCGCTGTACTGCTCAAGCTTGGCTTCAAAACGCGAAAAGAGGGCAAACGCGTCGGCTGTCGATCCGGCGAACCCGGCAAGCACCTTGTCGTTGTACAACCGGCGGATCTTGCGCGCCGAATGCTTCATCACCGTGGCTCCCAGGGTGACCTGGCCGTCAGCCGCCATTACCACCGAAGGGCCGCGCCGCACGCACAGCACCGTGGTGGAGCGGATGCGGCGGGCCTCGCCGAGATCAAGCGGTTGATCCTGGCCTGATGGCTGCGATCGCTCCTTGGGTGTGTTTGCCTGCTTCATGCGCAAAGCAGAGTATATGCCCGCAGGCAGGCGGAACACACGAGCGCTCCTGGTTTCAGACTGTTCAGGCGTTGCTGCGATCGCGCGGCGGAGTCATTGCGCCACGGAGTGCCGCGCCGTCCAGCTTGGAGGGCAGCCAGAGGCCTGACCAGGTTTCCGCCAGCAGAATGCTGTCCCCTGGGTTGCGTGGATCGTAGCGGACCTGCACGGCATTGCCGACATGACAAGTGCGCATATGATCGGCGAGGCTCGATACGTCCTGCGCGCACTCATAGACAACACCGGCCAGGCGGTATCGATACACCAGAACTTCGGGGGTGGACGAAGAGGATTCCTCGTTATCGAGTGTGCGCGCGTCGATAAGCGAGCCATCGGTGATGCGGCCGGACGCTGCCAGGCGCGTACGGCGGCGGCGCTCCAGTTCCTCGCGGGAGGTTCGGCGGCGAAGCCCCAGGCCGATGACCAGGAGAACGGTCATACCCACAACAACGATGGGCCACCGTAGATCGAGCCCATGGAGCCATCGCATCACCTGGTCGAAGCTGGGGAGCACGCAAGACGGAGGATAACGCGCCCACATCGGCAGCGTGCATAAAGTCTTCACCGATGGAAGCTGCGCGGATACCTCTCGCATCGAAAGCACATGTCTGGAACGACTCTGCACCCTCCTTCGGAACCTGGCACTCAGCTTCGCAGGCAACTACTCGAACTGCTCGCCGGCGGGCAGGCCCATACGACCCTCGCGGACGCCGTAAAGGACTTCCCCGAAAAATATCGCGGCGTCATCCCGGACCGTCTGCCGTACTCGGCGTGGCAGCTGCTGGAGCACCTGCGCATCACGCAACGCGACATCCTGGACTTTTCCGCTCCGCCTGAGGGCGGATATCGGCCCTTGGCTTGGCCGAAGGAGTACTGGCCCGGGACAGCGGAACCTCCTTCACCGCAGAGCTGGGACGAAACGCTCCATGCAATAAAGGCCGACGCAGAGAGCTTCGCCGCGCTGCTGACAAAGCCGGAAGCCGACATGTACACCCCCTTTCCATGGGGTGAAGGGCAGACTCTGCTGCGGGAAGCGCTCCTGATCGCAGACCACAACAGCTACCATCTCGGCGAGCTCGTGGTCCTGCGGCGCGTTCTGGGCATCTGGAAACAATAGTTCCGGTCATCTGGAGGACCCATACTCCACACGAGCGCAGAGTGGTCCATCGACTGCGCACCGTGGCCAGTTCTGCCACGAAAGGCTTCCATGCGGATCTCCATTGCCGCGATCACCGCGCGTCGGCAGGGCATGAGGCCCGGTGCGGCGCGTGATCTTTTCCAGATGTATGTAGACCGGATCGCCTCGTACGCGCCCGTGGATACGATCTTTGCGGACTCCGAAGCGTCCCTGCTGGATCGCTTACGCCGGGATGCCGGGCGCACGGCTTCTCGGATGGCGCTGCTTGACAGTGGAGGCCGGCCGGCCTCTTCGGAAGCCTTTGCCTCTCGAATTAAGGATCTCCGCGACGCCGGGTCGCAGCAGCTTGTTTTCGCGGTTGGTCCTGCGAGTGGCTGGTCGGCCGCCACACGCGCCAGCGCCACCTGGCTTCTGTCGCTCGGTTCGATGACCTTGCCTCACGAGCTGGCGCTAGTCGTGCTCGCTGAACAGCTGTATCGCGCACAAACCATTCTCGCGGGACATCCCTATCACTCAGGCCACTGAGCGGCGCGGTGAACTGATCGCAGACAAGGCAGGTGCGGGAGCCGCAAGGTGGCTGCCAAGTACCTCGTCTGCCATACTCCTCTTGGAGGTTCTGTGAGCAGCAGTGAGGACGTACGCCGCGGTTTGATTCTGATCAACACCGGACCGGGCAAAGGCAAAACCACCGCCGCGCTGGGCACGGCCTTTCGCGCCGCCGGTAACGGCATGCGCGTGCTGGTCCTCCAGTTCCTTAAGGGATCCTGGCACTACGGCGAGCTCGATTCCGCCGAAGCGCTCAGCGCAGCCTCGGGTTTTACCTACGTCATACGCCAGATGGGCCGCGGGTTCGTGAAGGTCGGTGGAGCGGACGCGGACCCGGCAGACCTGCGGATGGTGCAGGACGCATGGAATGAATCCGCAACGGCAATCCTCTCCGGCGAGTGGGACCTGATCGTCCTGGACGAGATCAACTATGCGATCTCCTACGGCATGCTCGACCCGCAAGCTGTTGCTGAAGTCCTGCGGAGAAAGCCTGACATGCTGCATGTCCTCCTGACCGGACGCAACGCGTCGCCTGTGCTGATCGACTTGGCCGATACGGTGACTGAGATGCGCGAGGTCAAGCACGCCTACCAGAAGGGAATCCTCGCGCAGCGTGGCATCGAGTTCTGATCGCTCCGGCTTCGCGAAGGAGGATCGTCCGGGCGTGCTCGCCAACGACACCATCGCTGCCATTTCCACGCCGCCGGGACGCGGCGGCATTGCTATCGTCCGGCTGGCGGGTCCGGACGCGTTCGCGATCACCGCCTGCCTCGTGCGTACACGCGGGCCGCTCGAACATGCGCACGCTCGGTTTGGGGAGGTGCTCGACCCGGACAGTTTAGATCGGGACGCAGGTCTGGGCATCGACGAGGCGATCGTGACCGCCTTTGTCGCGCCTCGCTCTTATACCGGAGACGACCTCGTTGAAATCGCGGCTCATGGCGCGCCTGTGGTTCTGGAAGCCCTGCTGCGCGGAGCCTTGACCCACGGGGCGCGGCTCGCCCAGCCCGGCGAGTTCACCGAGCGCGCCTTCCTCTCCGGTCGTCTTGACCTGACGCAGGCCGAAGCCGTCCACGACCTGATTGAGGCGCAAACCCTGGATCAGGCCCGTACTGCCGCCCGCCAGATGGGCGGAGCCCTCAGCCGGCGTATCGCACCCATCAAGGAGACGCTTCTTCATCTGCTTGCGTTGCTGGAAGCAGGTATGGATTTCGCCTCCGGTGAGCTGGACGACGTGGACATCGTTCCATCGGCCGAAATCGCCTTGAAGTTGCGGAGCATTGCGGAGCCGCTCGAGGTGCTGGCCAAGAGCTTTCACTCTGGCCACATACGGCGCTCCGGCGCCAGCGTGGCGATTATCGGCCTTCCCAATTCCGGCAAGAGTTCGCTGTTCAACCGTTTGCTTGACCATGATCGCGCCATTGTGACCGCAACTGCAGGTACCACCCGTGACACTCTCGAGGAGGCGCTGGCCCTGCGGGGCATTCCGATTCGCCTGGTGGACACGGCGGGATTGCGGAACACGGTGGAAGCGGCTGATGCTTCCATCGATGATCCGGAGAGGCTCGGTATGCTGCGTTCCCGCGAAGCCCTAGCCGACGCCGACCTGGTGCTTCTGCTGCATGACGCTACCTTGCCTCTTACCGACGAAGAGAGGAGCCTCGCGCAAGGGATCCGCTCACGTCCTCACCTCCTGGTCAGCAACAAGGTGGATCTGCCCTCGGCCGTTTACCGCTGGGAACTCGGCCCAGCCGTTACGGAGGGAGACGTTGAGCGCGTCAGTCCTATGCCGGAGCTTTCGGTGAGTGCCCTGACCGGCGCAGGTCTTGATGCGCTCCGCGAAGCCATCGTCGCGCAGCTAGGCGCTGGCGGAGAAGCAGATTACGGGGGACTCAACAACACGCGGCATCAGCAAGCTGTCGCCGATGCCATCGCGGCCCTGGAAAAGGCACTCGCTGCAAACGGCGCTCGTCTGCCACACGAAATTCTTCTCCTGGATCTTCATGCAGCCCTTGCCGCTCTGGATTCATTGACAGGCGCGACGACTGCGGACGATATCCTTACACGCATCTTTTCCACCTTCTGCATTGGCAAGTAGCCGTTGCAGGCGCTGGGCTGACTCAAAGTAGTTACCCTTCGCCCGGTGACCTTCAGAGTTCTCGGTGCCATGGCTCCGGCGGTACACTGGCAGAGTGACGTCTCTCGAGAAGCCGCGTATTGCCATTCCGGTTCCGACCTCAAGAGATTTCCCCTACAACCGGCGTTCCTGGCGGCAGTACGCTGAAGCGGTGGCTGAAGCAGGCGGAGAACCATTGGAGCTTGAACTCAGCTTGAGCCGCGCTGACTTGCGGAGGCGCATGGAATCCTGTGAAGGCATTTGCCTGCCGGGCTCCCCCGCCGACCTTAATCCGCAGCGCTACGGCGCAGAGCTTGATGCGGCAAGCGCGCCCGCTGACCCGGCACGCGAAGACGTGGACTTTGCGCTCTTGGATCTCGCAGCGGACACGGCAAAACCGGTTCTTGGCATCTGCTACGGCCTGCAGTCGCTGAATGTGTGGAGCGGCGGATCGATGATGCAGGACCTGAGCGCCCTGCCCGTCAATCATTCCGCGGGAGCCAGCATAGCCGTAGCGCACAGCGTCGTGGTCTCGCCTGCAAGCGGCCTGGCGGACCTGCTGGATACAACGGAAGCGCCCATGGTCGGCGATTTCCTGCGCCTGCCCGTCAACAGCAGCCACCACCAAGCGGTAGCCGCTCCCGGCGACGGTCTCCGTATTGTGGCCCGCTGCCCCGAGGATGGCGTTATCGAGGCGCTGGAGTCCGACGCTGCCACGCTCTCAGGCGGAGGTCGCTCCTGCTGGAGGCTCGGAGTGCAGTGGCATCCGGAGCGCAGCACGACGAGTAGTGCGGCTTCATGCGCACTGTTTCGAAAGCTGGTTCTGCAGGCTGGCGGGTGCGTTTCTCCACAATTCGCTGTGAATGCGTGGCCATCGTAGCGTGACGGAGCAGCGGCTTCGGGAACTGCTCCATCCTTTCCTTCCCCCCTTTGGTGAAGGAGCTTTCTCCCCACCCGAAGACCTCTATTGCAAGCTCTCGAAATACCTAGCTCTGCTCTTCCGCTGGAATGCGCGCACGAATCTGACATCCATCCGTGATCCCGAGGAGATGGTAACACGCCACTTCGGCGAGGGATTGTTTGCTGCGGCACAACTGCACACGGTGCTGCGGCCCGGTGCAAGCCTCCTCGACGTGGGATCTGGGGCGGGCTTTCCCGGCCTGCCCATTCAGCTTGCCCTTCCATCCCTGGAGGTAACACTGGCAGAATCGCAGGGGAAGAAAGCCTCGTTCTTGCAGGAGGCGGTGCGTGTTCTCGATCTGGAGACCGAGGTATGGTCGAGTCGGGTAGAATCCATGCCTCCAGGGTGCCGCTTCGATATTGTGACCCTCCGCGCTGTAGATCGAAGGGAAGTTGCCATCAAAGCTGCTTTGGATCGGCTAAAAAGCTCCGGTTTTCTGGTAGAGCTTGGCGTGGCTGGAGCCCCGACTCCTGCTACGCTTTTACCGAGCGGACCGCCGCTGCACATACCGTGCAGTCAGAGTCGCGTCATGCACATGTGGGCGAATAGACCAGACGTTTCACGTGGAACATTCTGAGGTTTGCGTAACCTGAGTCAGGAGTTTTGCTTCATGCGGCTTTTTTCTCTCATATCGATTCCGCTTCTCATCGGAGCAGCTCTGCCCGTTGTCGCGGAGACCGGCGACGCCGCCATGGTGATCCGATACTGCGGGGCTCCCAGCAGTGAGCACCAGGGCCTTAGCCAGGTCACCAGCCTGATGGAGCGTGACCTGACCTATGGAGATACCATCCTGCACTTCGAGCCGCGCGAGGATGGCTGGAGTTTCTTGTCCGGCTGGCGCGGTCATACAGTGCTTACCAGGAAAATGGTTGCGGATCGCATGACGTGTTTCGGGGAGGCGATGGCCGCATCCAGCGCTACGGAGCAGAACGGCGAAGTGAATGCCATGGATCCGACGATCAAGGCACAAACGGCTCCGCTGGAGACTGACAATAGCACCTTCGGCATTCCGCATCTGGCACTGATCCTTGTTCTCGTTCTCCTCGTTTTGGCCGTTTACCTCTTCCTCCCTCGGAGGGGCCGCATCGTGTACCGCACACAGGACGTCGAGCAAATGCGTATGCGGCGCAGGCCTGACCTGGAACGCTTCCGCTGGCACGACGAGTGAGCCATGGCCGTTCCACGTGGAACATCTTCATCTGCTACGCTGAGCATCGATGAGTGAAGGAATCCACCGGGTACTCGCCATTGTCAATCAAAAAGGCGGTGTAGGAAAAACCACTACCGCGATCAATCTGGCTGCGGCGTTGGCGTCCTTTGGGTATGCCACCCTGCTGGTTGACTGCGACCCACAGGCAAATGCCACAGGCGGACTCGGCTTCCCGCGCGGAGAGGAGCGGAAGAACGTGTACGACGTTCTTCTCCGAAACTGCTCCGCTCTAGAAGTTATTCTTCCCACGGAGGTTGAGCGGCTCAGCCTCCTTCCGGGAACGCGAGACATGATCGGCGCCAACCTGGAACTTGTTGCCGCGGACAACCGTGAATTCCGCCTTCGAGAGGCGCTCGAGACGGTATGCGGCTCTTTCAGGTTCATCCTTCTGGACTGTCCCCCGGCCCTCGACCTGCTCACACTTAATGCGCTTGTAGCGGCTGACAGTTTGCTCGTGCCAATGCAGGCGGAGTATTTCGCTCTCGAGGGTATTTCGGAGTTGATGGCCACCCTGGACAAGGTTTCTTCGCTATTCAATCCCTCTCTTGGCTTGGAAGGCGTTCTGCTTACCATGTACGACGATCGCACCAACCTCTCCCAGCAGGTACGCGAGAATTTGGAGCAGTTTTTTGGCGGTAAGCTCTTCAAAACAACCATTCCCCGCAATGTTCGCCTTGCGGAGGCCCCGAGCCATGGCCAGCCGGTCATTGTGTATGACCCACGCAGTCGAGGGGCCGAGGCGTACTTCGATTTGGCAGCCGAGGTTCTAGTCCGGTGCGGAGAGCCGTCTCCTGCTGCAACGCAGCGCAGAAAGCCCTCAGCCGAGAACGTTCCCCTGCCCAGGTTTTTGCAACAGGACAGGGAACGGAAGAGCCGCTTCTCGCCTTTTCGCTAACCTCCTCGATCCTTGGGAGCGATAATCGCACACAGGAGTTTGTATGTCCGCCAACGCTGCCGATCCCAAACGCCGTGCCCTGGGCAGGGGTCTCGAGTCGCTTCTGCCCTCACGGCCCGCAGTCTCTCCACCTCCGGAGGCTGTCGCCGCGGCTCCGTCCGGCAAGCCCTTGGAAATATCCGTCGACCTGATCGATCGCAATCCGTACCAGACGCGCTCCTCCTTCGATCCGGATAAGCTGGCTGAGCTCGCCGGCTCCATTGCAGTTTCGGGCGTCGTCCAGCCGATCGTGGTGCGTGCCGGGCAGGAGGGCCGCTACACCCTCATCACCGGGGAACGCCGTCTGCTGGCCTCGCGGCAAGCCGGCAGGTCCGCCATTCCGGCCATCGTCCGTGAAGTGTCCGACGTGCAGGCGATGGAAATGACCATTGTCGAAAACCTGCAGCGTGCGGACCTGAACGCCATGGAACAGGCGCGTGCCTTTCAGCGGCTGGGGCAGGAGTTTCACCTTACCCAGGAGCAAATCGCGCAGCGCACCGGCAAGGAGCGCGCCTCCGTCGCGAACTTTCTGCGTCTGCTGCGCCTGCCCGAGCCCGTACAGAAACACGTCGAAGCCGGTGAGCTCACGTTCGGTCACGCACGCGCCCTGCTGGCGCTCGAAACACCCGAAGCGATCCACGCGGCTGCCGACAAAGTCATGACGCTGCATATGTCAGTGCGCGGAACCGAAAGTTATGTTCAGGGACTACTCAATCCTGAAAGCAAAAGTAAGGTCGCAAAGATCCAGGCCGTCATCGATCCCAACGTGCGCGACGCGCAGGACCAGCTGCGCCGCTCGCTCGGCCTCAAGGTCACCATCGAGGACAAGAAAGGCAAGGGCAAGGTGATCATCGAGTACGCCAACATCGAGGATTTCGACAATCTGGTCGAGGTCCTCGGCTCGCGCAAGTGAGCGCCAGCGGCCAAGCTGGAGGCACACCTCAATCTCTGCCCCTGATCTCTGGAGGTCAGGCTGTATGCGTCTTGCACGCCGCTGACCTCATGCGCTGGACCGACAGAGTGGGCGACCTCGCGCCCGGCAAGTGGGCGGACATCATCGCCGTGCAGGTTGACCCGCTCGTGGATGTCAAGCTGCTGCAGCATGTGCCGTTCGTCATGAAGGCTGGTATGGTCTATAAGAATGAAGCCCACCCTGAAGCGGTGGACAAGCTGCCCGCCGTGACGGCTGCTCTCCCGCCGCCTCAGCCGAAGCTTACGGTGAACAGCTTCTGATGCGAGCCACACCCTTCGAATACCGCTTTCGCTACGCTCTGCATGGAGTGATCTATACCCTTGGCTTCTGGGCGCCGTGGACGCTCCTCACGCCCGGGCTGGGTAACCGTGGCGACGTATGGAAGCTCGCACCGCCCTTCCTGGAGCGGATGGGGCTTCTCAGCTTCAGGAGCGCCTCGTACGACCTGCTGATTGCTGCCATCTGTTTCGCGATGCTGGGCGCGGGGCTGCGTATCTGGGGCTCGGCCTACGTGGGCAGCCGCGTGGTTCACTCCAACGCGATGCATGGGGACGCTCTGCTGGCCGATGGACCCTACCGCCGCACCCGCAACCCACTCTACCTGGGGACGCTGCTGCACACGTTCGCCGTGGCGCTGATCATGCCGGTCAGCGGCGCCCTCTTGACTATCATTCTTATCTGGATACTCCAGATACGCTTGGCGCTTGCCGAAGAGCCCTTTCTTGCGGGCCGGTTCGGCGAGCCCTATCGGGCCTACGCTGCTCGTGTCCCGCGTTTCATGCCTTCACTCAAGCCTCGTGTAGCTGCCGCCGGGGTACAGCCCCACTGGCTGCAAGCCTGCCTGGGAGAGATTTACATGCTCGGTGTCGCGGTGGCATTCGCCACCCTGGGCTGGAGTTTCAACAGCTTCCTGCTGATCAAAGGCATTCTGGTCTCACTGGGCGTATCGCTTGTTGTCCGCGCCTTCATACCCAAACCGCAGGCGGCAGGTACGGAACAACACAGTGCCTAGCGCAGTACCCACTCGCCATGTTGCTTCATCTCGTCATACATGGCATCCGGGGCCAAGGTCTAATCCATTCGGCCATACGACCCAACGCATATCCACAAAGGCTCTTGCAAGAAGTGCTGGATCGCGAAGCGCCTGCTCGTCGCAGAACATCTCAGTTCGAATTCCATAGAAGAAGCTGATCGTAGGCGCCGCACACCTCACGGCAACAAAAAGCCGGAGACGAATTGCTGCGTCTCCGGCGCGCGAAATGGAACGTCGTTGAACTTTGCTGCCGATCTCCCGCGAGAGCGGCTCGTTACTTCTTGGGCGGTGCGATGGCGTCCTTCGCCACCTTGGCGATGCGGAACTTGACCACAGTCTTGGCCTTGATTTTGATAGCTTCGCCTGTCTGCGGATTGCGGCCCATGCGCGCCTTGCGCTCGGCCTTCACCAGCTTGCCGACGCCGGGGATGGTGAACTCCCCGTTCTTTTTGGTTTCTTTTACGGCGGTGTCCGCCATTGTGGTGAAGAACATGCCAACCTGCTTGCTGGTCAGTTCCATCTTTTCCGCCATGGCGCGGATGAGTTGTGTCTTGGTCATACCCTTGGCCATCGTTGTTGCTCCTTGCGTTGGAAGTGAGTTGCGTTCTGAAATCGTCTTGAGCATGGGTTTGGGACCCATCTCCCGCACCGCACGGCGTTCTGATCGTTCGCCAGTGTTTCTGCGGGTGCGGAAGAACCGCGCCGCATTCACCTTCCCTCACCCCATAGCGAAAGTCAACTGTATTTCTACCGTTTCCACAGGTTTTCTTTGGTTTTTCTAGGTTCCTGCTGCCATTTGGGCGAAAACCGGGATCCGGCTCGCGTTCCAACCGCTAGAACAGCGGCTTCCGTGGGCTTGAGGGCGAGTGTGTGCTCACGGCGGAACCGCCTGTCAAGACAGCTTCATTCAGGGCGGACACCACAGGATTTCCGCGTCGAAACATCGCCGCGATGACCTCGGAGAAGTCTGACTCCAGCGCCCGCTCCGCTGGCAAGGATGACCATACGCCCCAGTTCTTTGCCCGCACGAGCTCCCCCGCGGGGTCGTCCGCTGCAAAGCCCCTGGGCATGCGCGTCAGGGCGTCCGGCGCAATCGCTGCAAACACCGGCAGCCCTTCGGCCTTCGCGCTCTTCCGAGGCTGACGGCTCGCCGCGCTTAGGAGCTTGCGATACGCTGCGTGATTTGCCGACATCCAACGCCGCACGGCGAGCAGTTGTTCCGGTCCCGGCATGTAAACGCCCGCGGCCACCACGACCTCGTCGGTACCCAGTTGCAGATAGAAGCCGCCACCCGAGGTCTTTTCCATGCCACGCCTCGACCACCATGCGCTCAGATGTCTCTTATAGGGCCGCTTGTCTTTGCTGAAGCGTGTATCGCGGTAGATCCTCATCATGCACTTGTGCGCGGGCCGCACATGCTCGGGAGCGAACGTCCCGAGCGACTGGTTTATTTCTTCAATGACCGCGAGCATAGGTGCCTTCAGCGCACTCTCATACACGTTGCGCCGCGCTTCGAACCAATCGCGCTCATTGTGCTTCGCCAGCCCGCGAAGAAAGCGGAGAGACTCTGCCTGGAAAGCGGTTGCCATACTGCTCCCAGAGTACCGGAACGTGCCGCGGCCGAGTCTGGCACTCCCTCGCTTTGCTCTTGCGCAGCGAAGCTTTGCGGTTTTACCCTCAGAGCAATCTTTCACCCGCATTCGCGGCTCTTTCGCTGCACAGGCTCGGTCGATGATTTCGCTCGAAGCATATTCCGATCTTCTCGCCACCCTGCACGCGGCGCCCTTGGACGATACCCACTGGGAGCAGTTCCTCGTGCAGCTTTGCGCATTTACGGAATCGGTCTACGGCATCTTCACCAGCAACGACAGCGCCCTGGCCCGTCGCATCCTCGCGCACTCCGGCATGCCCGCCTTTGCGGAAGCGCACCGCACCTACAACGAGAGATTCCGTCATCGCGATCCGTTTCGCGAGAAGTTCCTGCGCAGTCCGCGGGTCGGCGTCATCGAAGGCGACGACCTTTGCCCCCATCGCGAGCTGATCAAGACCGATATCTACCGCGAATTCTTGAGCCCGCTGCAGCTGCACCATATGACCTTCATGGTCCTGTCCATGTCGCCGCGCAAATACGAGTTGATCAGCATGTGGCGCGGCAAGGGCCGGCCCCAGCTCGAGTCCGAAGCCCTCCGGCTGCTCAAGCTCCTGCTGCCGCACATCCAGACCGCCCTGCAGGTGCGCCAGGTTCTCGGCGCGGCCGAGCAGCGCGCTCAGAATGCGGAAGCACTGCTCGACCAAAGCTCCACCGCTTCCATCCTGCTCGACGAGGAGGGCCGCATTGTGCTGATGAACGCGGCCGCGCGCAAGCTTGCCGCCGAACGCGACGGCGTGCAGGTACACGGTGATCAGCTTGCCCCCACCGACACCACCAGCCGCATGCAGTTCCGCTCCACGGTCCTTTCCGCAGCCGCGCCCCGTCAGCCGGAACCGGGCACGGCATTGCTGCTGGACCGCCGCTCCGGCAAACGCCCCCTCCATGTCCTGGTCACGCCGTTCCGGCCCTCCGATGCGCGCCGCTCCACCGCACGCGTCCTCGTGCTCGCCAGCGACCCCGAGACCAAGGTCAACTTCCCCGACGCAATTCTTCGTTCCTTATACGACTTCACACCGGCGGAAACAGAAATCGCAAACGGCCTGCTGACCGGCTACTCGCTCGACGAGGTTTCGCTGCTGCGCAAAACCTCGCTCGCCACCACGCGCAGCCAGATGAAGAGCCTGTTCGAAAAAACCAGCACGCGCCGGCAGGGTGAGCTGATTCAGCTGCTCTCCTCGCTTCCTAAAGTTCCGCCTTCGCATATGCAGGCCGCGCCGTAACCCATCCGCTTCAGCTTCTCTTTTCCCTCATTTGAGGGATGCGCCAACACTGCTTCAATGGTCCGATAACATCCATCTTTCCCAGGAGACTCTGTAATGTTCTGTAGACGCCCGTTCGCTTCCGTCCTCCTCGCTTTCGTCTTTTTGTTGCCCGGCGCGTTCGCGGGCGCGCAGGCGTACACCTCGATCGTCGTGTTCGGGGACTCGCTCTCTGAAACAGGCAATGATGCCTTCATCAGCAAATCCATGTTCACCGTCAATGCTCAAGTGCCCGGCCCCGCTACCGGCTACACCGATGGCCGCTTCACCGACGGCACCGACACCATACCCGCCGCACGCAACTACTACGGTGTCTGGATCGAGCAGCTTGCCGCAAAGCTTCCTGCAAAGCCTGCGGTCACGTACTCGCTCGGAGGCGGCAGTAATTATGCCTACGGCTTCGCAACCACCAACACCGGCACGTCCTCGTTCAGCTACGGCCCCGGCAACGCCTTGACTTTCAACGTGAATAACATGGGCACGCAGGTCGCCAGCTATCTTGCCACCAAGCCCACCATCAACAGCAACACGCTTTTCGTGGTCTGGGGCGGTGCGAACGACCTGATCGCTGCAACGACGTCGCAAGATATCCAGAACGCCGCAATGCGCGACGCCGCCTTGGTGCAGACGCTGATCAGCGCGGGCGCAACCGACTTCATTATTCCGAATCTCCCGCCCCTGGGTCTGGTTCCACGCTTCAACGGCTCGGCTGCAACGTCCGCACCCGCTACAGCCGCTGCCGCGGGTTTCAACCAATACCTGGCGGCTTACCTTGCGGCGCTCCCTGCGGCGAACCCCGGCAAGACTCTTCACCTGTATTCGCTCGACACGTACACCCTCGTCAGCACCATCGTTGCGGCTCCCAGCGCGCGCGGCTTTGCCAACGTCACCGCCAGCTCGTCGGCAGCCCTGACCGGCAATCCGGCTGTCAACCCGGACACCTACCTCTTTTGGGATGACCTCCATCCCACCACCTATGGCCACAATCAGGTCGCTCTCGCCGCTCTTGCGCTCCTCGGCACTCCCGTTACTACCACAACCTCGCTTGCCACCTCCAACTCCCAGCCCAACCCTGGCAAGACGTTCACGCTAACTGCCTCCGTCACAGCCAGCTCAGGCACGCCGACGGGCACTGTCAACTTCATGGAGGGTTCCACCGTGCTGGGTTCCGCGTACGTCACGGGCAGCTCGACCACCGGAACTGCAACGCTCACCACCTCCTATGCCAGCGCGGGCACGCACACGATCACGGCTAGCTTCACGGGAGTCAACGGCTACTCCAGCAGCAGCACGACAACGTCTACCACTTTGACCGTAACTCCGCCGCTGCTTTCTTCTGCTCTTAGCCCTGCAACACTCACGATTACATCGGGTACCTACGCTGTCGATACCGTCACGCTGACGCCGCAGGGCGGCTACAGTGGAACCGCTACCCTTGCCTGCGGTAGCCTCCCTGCCCACTTCACCTGCGGCTTCTCACAGACGACACTTACCTTGTCAGGAAACAACACAGCTGTTACTTCCACGTTAACCGTCGGCACCATTGCTTCTGCCTCACTGGTTCGGCCCGGGGCCGGGCAGCGACAAGGGCAGGAGCTCCTGCTGGCCTGCGGGCTGCTGCCCGGCTTCGGACTGTTGACAGTTGCAGCTTTGCGGCGTAAGCGTGCTCTGCTGCAGCGTTTACTGCTGTCAGGAAGCCTAGTAATCATTGCTGGCCTCGGCAGCCTTGGTCTCTTTGGCTGCTCCAACTCCACGCCGTCCTATCCCTCGCTGCTTGCACCGGCTGGAACCTACACCATTCCAGTCATCGTCACTTCCAATGGCACAAGCACGACACTGAACTTGACGGTCACCGTCCAATAGCAGGCTGAACCCTTGCGAAGAGGCGGAGGCATGTGCTCCGCCTTTTCGCCTTGATCTGCCCGCCCTGCGGCCTCAGCCGCCGCGCAGTAAGCTTAGGCCTGCATGCACCAGGCACAACCCTCCGCGACCGCTCTGCGCGTGGCCCTGCGCCGCGCCGCGCACCAGCAGGTGGACGCCCGGCCGCTCATCTTCGACGATCCCTTGGCCGTCCGCATCCTTCCGCCGGCGGCGCGCGAGGAGCTGAAGCGAACGCCCGAAGCCGAGCGCAAGCCTTTCTCAGCCGCCCTGCGTGCCTGGATGGTGACGCGCGCGCGCTTTGCGGAAGATGTGCTCGCTGTCGGTGTAACTACCCGCGGAGTTCGGCAGACGCTCGTGCTCGGCGCTGGGCTGGACACCTTCGCCTACCGCAATCCTTATCCGGACATGCGCGTCTTTGAAGTGGATCATCCTGCCACGCAGGCCTGGAAGCGTGAGTTGCTCCTGGCAGCCGGCATCGCCGTGCCTGAAACTATGCGCTTTGTCCCAGTGGACTTCGAGCGTCAGTCTCTCGGCGAAGAACTTGCCTTGTCCGGCTTTGACTGGAGCGTCCTGACCGCGACAGCATGGCTGGGCGTTGTGCCGTATCTTACGCCGCAGGCCTTTGCGGCCACTCTTCAGGTTGTTGCCCGCTGCGCCGCCGGCAGCAGCGTGGTCTTCGATTACGGCCAGCCGCGCGAGGTGCTTTCCGAGATAGAGCAGCGCATGCGCGACTCGATGAGCGCCCGTGTGGCGCAGGCAGGTGAGCCCTTTCGGCTCTTCTTTACGCCGAAAGCTCTGGCCGCTGAACTGAACGTCCATGGCCTTGCGGTTGTGGAGGATTTGGCGGGCGAAGAACTGGCGGTCCGCTATCTTGCAGGCCGGCCGGATGGTCTTACTTTGCGCGGGCGGGGAGGAAGGCTGTGTCACGCCGAAGTGGCGCGATGCGGATCGACGCCGGTGTCGAAACCGGCTGACTTCGCATGACGTGTACCTTCGAAGCGGAAGCGGTGCGCTTCTGGGGGGAAGCGAAACGCGTCGAAACAACAGTGCCCGGCTCATCTTCCTCGTCACCGCGCGCCCGGGTGAAAACCGCTACCGTACAGGGGGCCAGAACAAAGGCAACAAAGCCGACGAATACACCTAGATCGTACATACGGGAGGCCCTCACTTCGCTGCCTCTTGGAACGGAGGCTCGCGAGTAACTTACTTTGGTGCTGCACGGAAAATACTAAAAGGGGATACGAGAATATCAAAATACAACTTTAGTGAGGTACCTCTGTTATCGTGAGCTACGCTGACGCGCTGAAGGCCCTTTCGCGGCTCGGACCTGAACTGCGAATCTCTCCGGGCAAACCGCCTCGTAAATTTTCGCTGGATCTGATTCGTAAGCTTCTGAACGCCCTTGAAAATCCCCACCAGGGCCTCGCAGCCGTTTTGATCGCCGGGACCAACGGCAAGGGCTCCACCAGCGCAACGCTTGCCTCCATCGCGGCGTCTGCCGGTCTTCGCGTCGGCCTATACACCTCACCGCACCTGCGTCGAATCAATGAGCGCATTCGCGCCACGGACGGCTCTCCCGAGAACTCTCTCCATGCCATCGCGGATGAGGACTTCGGACGAATCTTTGCGCTGGTGGAAAGCAGGGCGTCTCACCTCGTGGCAGGGGGCGAGCTTCCTCACGGCCCCAGCTTCTTCGAGCTGCTCACCGCGATGGCTTTCGTCTATTTTGCCGAGAGCGGAATCAAGCTTGCAGTTTTAGAGGTGGGCCTGGGCGGTCGCCTGGACGCCACCAACGTCGTCGAGCCCGTAGTCTCGGTCATTACCGACATCGCCATGGACCACATGGAGTACCTGGGCAATACACTCGGCGAGATTGCGGCCGAAAAAGCCGGTATCCTGCGCGAAAACGGCGTTCTCGTCACCCTCAGCCAGCATCCGGAGGCCAACGCGGCCATGGGGGAGCGTGCCGTCGCGCTGAACGTGCGCGGCGTGGATGCCGCCCGCTTTCTCCCGCCCCGCACCTTTGCGGGAGTGCCTTCAGCTGGAACAGGGCAGACCTCTCCACTCGCGCGTAACAGCTATGACCTGCCGCTCGAGGGTGCGGTCCTCCACGTGGACTCGCCGCTGGCCGGCCAGCATCAGCAGCGGAACCTGGCGCTGGCCATTGCCACAGCGGTCGAGTTGCGCGCCAACCACGGCTGGACGGCGCTCACCGGCGAGGCCATCGAGAGCGGCATCCGCAACACGCGCTGGCCGGGCCGGCTGGAATGGCTTCCCGGTCGTCTGGGCCCTGGTCATCAGCCGCACGCGCCGCTCCTCCTCGATGTAGCGCACAACCCGGCCGGCGTCTGGGCCTTGCGCTGGGCCCTTGCGCAGCTGCCGGAGCATCTGCCTCGTACCCTGCTGTTCTCCTGCCTTGCCGACAAGCAGGTCCACGAGATAGCGCGGATCCTGCTGCCCCTGTTCGACTCCACGTCCGGCGACCCCCTGCGCCTTCATGACCACGTGGTGCTCGCGCCGATGGCCAACGCGCGCGGCGCCACAGCCGATCAGCTGCTCGCGGTTGCCGCCGCTCTGGCAGTCCCCGCCCACGCCGCTCCGCACGTCCCCGCCGCGCTCACGCAGGCGGAAGCCCTTACCCCACCTCACGGGCTCATCGTGGTTACCGGTTCGATTTTCCTAGTCGGTGAAGTCCGCGCGCTGGTCTGCGCTGAACCCGCGACCGACACCGGCTCAGAACCATTCACGGCGTCGAACAGGTAGCATAAACACCCATGCCGCAACCCGCAGAGTTTGTGCAGCCGGAAAAACGCGCTCCGGAATCGCCTCTTGCCGTGGCGGAGCCGTTGCCCCCGGTTCTGCCACGCGGTGTGCGCATGGCCGGCTACCTGTTCTTCTTTCCGCTCATCACCCTTTCCACGGTTCTCTTCGGAACCCTATCGCTTGTGTGCGGGCTGTGGGACCGCAGCGGGCGGCAGCAGCACTGGATTGCACGGCAATGGGCGCGGACGCTGCTCCGCATTGCGCTCTCGCCGGTCAGGGTGGAAGGACTGGAGCGTCTGCAGCCGCTTCGCCGACCCGGCAGCCGCCGCCCGGTGGCCGTCTTCGCCAGCAACCACCTCAGTTACTACGACACGCCGATGCTCTTCGCCAAGCTCCCCTTCCAGTTCCGCATCCTGGCCAAGGCTCCGCTCTGGAAGGTTCCCTTCATCGGCTGGTACCTCAACCGTTCCGGCCAGGTGCCTATCGACCAGAGCTCCGCGCGCGCCGGCGTCGCCAGCCTGATGCGTGGCGTCAAGACCCTGCAGGCGGAGCTGCCGCTGCTCATCTTTCCGGAAGGCGGCCGCGCGGCCACCGGCGAGTTGAAGGCGATGGTCTCGGGCGCTGCCTGGATGGCCATCAAGGCGCAGGTGCCCTTGGTCCCGATCACCTTGATCGGCACCTACGAGCTGCTGCCCATCCACACCTACGCCCTGCGCCCGCGCCCCCTCAAGCTGGTGGTCGGCGAGCCGCTTTCGACGGAAGGCCTCACCAGCCGTGACGCCGACGCCCTTACGGAAACGATGCGCGGCGTCATCCACCGGACCTACATTGCAAACCACGGTTGATCGCGTCAGTCCGGGTGCGCTAGCGTCTCGCCCCGTCGGCACACCCGTGAACATCCATGGAGCGAAGACAAACCTTTCCAAGCTCATAGGGCCTCAATCCATTCTCCGCGCCTGAACACTCGCTACAATTCACTCTGTGATCGCCCACCTGCGCGGCTCCCTCCTGAGCAAGACCCCTGCCGTCGTCATCGTGGAGTGCGCCGGTGTTGGCTATGAACTGGCCATCTCCGTTGCGACGTACACCGATCTCGGCGAACCCGGCTCGGAAGCCCGCCTGCACGTCCACACCCATGTCCGGGAAGATGCGCTGCTGCTCTTCGGCTTCGCGCAGCCGCAGGAAAAGCGCCTCTTCGAGAAGTTGCTGACCATCTCCGGAATCGGTCCCAAGCTTGCCATCACAGTGCTCAGCGGCATCTCTGCGGAGCGGCTTGTCGGCGCCATCCGCTCCGCAGATCACGCGACGCTGACCAAAATTCCCGGCATCGGCAAGAAGACCGCCGAGCGTGTGGTGCTTGAGCTAAAGGACAAGCTCGACGACATGACAGGGTTTGCGGTGGGTAGCCCGGAAGCCGCGCCCGCGAAGCCCAGCCTCGGCCCCATTGCCGACGACGTCCTCAGCGCGCTCGTGAATCTTGGCTACCCGCGGCCCGCCGCTCAGAAGGCCGTGGAAGCCGCAACGCGCGACAGTGCAAACGCGGCGGACTTCGAAAAGCTGTTCCGGACGGCTATGGCCACGGTTCGCTAGATCCGCTAGGCTCTGCGCCGGTACCGCAGGGCGAATTCATAGCCCGCATTCGGTGGGAACAGTTCCGCTACCAGCTTGAGTCGTGCACTCAGCGCCGCGGGGGCCAGCAGCGAATACTCGCGCTCGCGCAGTTCCGAATAGTCGAAGTCCAGCGCCAGCGAAAGCAGGTAGATGGCCAGCGCATCGGAGAACGCCGACTCGAGGAAGAGCTGACGCTCCTTCTCATCTGCAACCACCGGTGCAGCAACCGCGCTCAGACTCGCCACCTCGGAGCCGAAGGCAGGCGCATAGGCTCGGCGGCGGCGTACCGGGGTGCTCTCCGGTTCCGCCTGCGGAGACCGGCCCAGAGCCAGATTGCGTGATTCCCATGCGTCCATTGAGGTTTCGCCGCGCACATTCGCCAGCGCCTGCTGCCACGCCAGGTCGCTGAAGCGCTCCGGCACGCCGGCCACATCGGCAAACGCGTGGGCCACATTGATGAAGAACTCGAAGCTCAGCGCGAACCGGTCGCCCATCAAACGCGTGGAGATGAACACGCCGCGGTGGCCGTTACCCAGTTCCACGTCGCGATGGCAGATCGCCGCACTGGAAAACTCTTCCGTGTACTCACCGGCAATCATGGCTGGCTCCTGGCTCCCCTTCACCACACCCGGCACCTTGCCCAGCACCCCGTTCTGCAGATCGCCCGGCGCACTTTCCGGGTTCTCCCGCAAAGCCAGCGGAACGAAGTAGTACGTATTGCCCTTCAGCGCCGCGCCGATGGACGCGGGCACCGCTTCCAGCATGCTCGCGAGGTCCGGCGCGGCTACACCGGTCTCGCCGTAGGTCGCAAAGCGCACGCCGTTGGCCGATTGCCGCACTTCCACGTCGCGGGCCACCTGCACGGCGCGCACCACGGGCACTGCGGTTGGTTTCGCGGTACCCAGTCCGATCTGCAATCCATCGCCCATCCTCTGTATTCTAGCCCTCCCGGTCCTCGCGACCTATATCCTGAAGGCAGATGGCAAGCCATAACGATATCGAACGGGCCCGGCGCGAGGGTGTTCTGCTGGGCATTCCGCTGGGCGACCTGGGCTGGTTCCAATCCCTCCTTATGGGCGTGGCGACGGGCTTCGCTGCCTTCTTTGCCGCCACCTTCTGCTCCATTGTGATTCTGCTGTTCTACTTCGCCTCCACTCACCGGGCGGTGGACTACGCCATCGCTTACAAGCGCGTGGGCTTGCCGGTGGGCCTGGTCGTCGGCACCGTGGCGCTGCTCTCCCTCGGCATCCAGTGGACGCGCCGCATGGCCCGCCGCGGCCGCATCGGTTGATCGGCGGCGTGTGATTCTTCGCCCTGGCTGTGCACACGTTTGAAGATGATTCCAGGAAGTGGTCCGCGCACGGCATGTGAGCAGGACCGGCTCACATGCTACTTGGCGAGCAGACCTTGGTTGTGCTGGTAGCTGATCACGCGTGTCAACTTCCACGTCCCATTCCTGTTCTGCCAAAGCATGACAAACTTCGCATCACCAACCCCCTCCTCCGGCTTGCCAGGGTGACGGAACCGATGGACTCCCATCTCCACCGCTCCGTATTCATTGAGCGGGTATACCTCCAGGGTCTGCGGGAGCAGTTCACGTTCCACCTTTCCGCAGATGTTCTGCTTGATCGCGGCCAGGAACGGTGCTCTGCCCACGGACAGTCCCGTCTGGTCATGGTAGAACTCGAGATCGTCGGAAACCATGGCTCCCAGAGTTGGGAGATCGCACTGGTTGTAAGCAGCGAAAAGCTTTGCGTCCAACGCGTGTATGGTGGCGAACAACGTTCCAGGCTGCGCCGTTGCTTGTGCCTGTACGCTCAAGCCGGACAGCACGCCAAGGAATGGCAAGAACCAGTGTCTAAGTCTCCGCATGCAGCAATCTCCGTGCGTCAACGGTGCACGCTGCTGCAGGTACGAGGCGAGAGCACGGGTTGTTCCACCAAAACTGCGTTCCCGCAGCGTTCAGGCTGTCTCAATGTGCTCGCGTATGTACCGGTTGCGAAACTTGCCGCCCGTATCGAACTCGTGCGTGAGAACGCGGAAGTCTTTCATGCGCGGGTACAGCGGCTCGATCTGCGCGGTGTTCATCGTGAACACCTTGCCCCAGTGCGGACGCGCCTGGAAGGGGGCCAGCCTGGCCTCGATCTGCGGCAGGATCTTCAACACCGCCTCCGTCTCGGGCTTCCAGGTGAAGTGGATCGCCAGCGAAGCGCGCCTGTACGCCATGCTCATCCATAAATCGTCCGCCGCAATCGCGCGCAGCTCCGTGATGAACAGATGCGGTGTGATGCTGTCGCGCAACGCCTCGACGGCGCGAACGGCCTCATACCCGTGCTCGAAAGGAACGAAGAACTCGCTCTGCAGCTCCTTGCCGCTGGAGGGCGTGAACTTCAGCTCGAAGTGCGGCAACCGCTCGTACCAGGGTCCGGGGATGTTCAACTGATCGGTGCAGGCCTCGGCGGGGTGGCCGACGATGGGGTGGAGCTTTTTCGTCGCCAGCGTGGCGCCGTAGAACCGTGCCGGAGGTGCGGCAGCCCCGCCCTGATCGACGCGGCGCTTGATCCACAACTCGCTCGCCGAGCCGTTCTGCCAGTCGGTAAAGATGGAGACGCTGTAGCCCGCGCCCATGATGTCGCCCAGGTGATGCTCCAGCTCGCTGAACGGCAGGTTCTGGTACACCACCTGCGTCATGTCATAGCGAGGCTGCACCGCCAGCGTCGCGCGGGTCACCACGCCCAGCGATCCCAACCCCACGACGGCCCCGGCAAACTTATCGCCGTCCTTGGCACGCGAAAGCGTGTGCACGGACCCGTCCCCGGCAACGAACTCCAGCGCCGTCACAGCCGTAGCGAGGTTGCCGTTCCCACGGCCCGAGCCATGGGTTGCGGTCGCGATCGCGCCACCCACCGAGATGTGCGGCAGCGAGGCCATATTGTGCAGCGCAAAGCCTTTCGCATCCAGGGCAGTCGCCAGGTCTCCGTACCGGATCCCCGCGCCTACGCTGACAGTGTGCGCATTGGCATCCAGCGCCACATCCTTCAGCTTCAGTGTCGAGATCTGCGCGATTGTCGAATCGGCGATGTCGTTGAAGCAATGCCGCGTGCCCAGCGCGCGAACGCCGCTCACGCTCCGCACCGCATCCTGCACGTCAGCAACTGACGCCGGTTGCAGGACTTCGTCGGTCGAGTAGCGGAAGTTCCCTGACCAGTTGGTGCGGGGAACTGCGGCGTCCGCCAACGCGTCGAGTTCGGTGAACCCGGTCATCATCATCGCTGCCGCGGTGGCGGCTGATCCCTTGAGAAACTCACGCTTGTCCATTGTGTCTCGTTACCCGCTCGTGCTCCTGGCCGATGATTGTAAGCGCCGCATGGAAGCGCTGACCAACAGCAGATGCTTGCTCACACGAGGTTGCCGTACGTCGAGTACGCATTCAGCCCCACATAGGGGAAGGGAACCAGCCGGCGCGGTCCAGCCAGTGCGTTCGCTGTCCACTCCTGCGCGCCAGTGCGTTCCGCCTTCAACAGAGCATCGCCTTTGAACTGCAGCGGCCCCACATCGCCCGGCTCTCGCAACGCAAAGAGAACAACCGGCCCATAGAGCAGCGCCTGTGTCTCCGGATGCGCTGTTCCATTCGCGGGAATGGTCTCCAGCCGCAGGTTCATCGGCAGCGTCAAGTCGATCAGGTCGCCATCTCGCCAACGGCGGTGCAGCCTGGCAAAGCCCTTCTCCGCAACAACTCGCTGCGCAACACCGTTGATCTTCACCAGTGCGCTGGCTCCTGCCCACTGCGGAATGCGCAGGCAGATCGTGGAATCGATCGCGCTCGAAGTCCGCACCTGCAGCACGATGCGGCCATCCTCCGGGTACGTACCACTTTGCTGCACTTCCATGCGCGTTGCGCCTTCAGTCCAGCGCACCTGCGATGGCTGGTACAAGTTGACCCACAGCGCGCCTGCCTCGCGCAGATAGCTGTTGATCCCGTAATCCGCCACGACCTGCGGCATGGTGCCGGAGCAGCACGGCCATCTGTGCACTGAATACACGCGACGGCCCGCATAGTTGTAGTCCGAGCTGTAGAAGCACGAGCCATTGTCGAGCATGGGCAGCGCACCCAGAATGGTGTTGAAGAACACCCGCTCCATGCTGTCGCCGTACTGTCCGTCGCGCGTGGCACGCAGAAGATAGCGGGTCAGCTTCATGTGCGCGTAACTTCCACAGGGCGTTTCGAATCCGTTATGACCGGCCACGAGGTGCTTTGCCATCTCGTCGTACCCCGGCTTGCGCAGCAGCTCCTCGGGTCCCCAACCGCCAGTCACCCAGGCCTGCTGCTGCAGAAATCCGAACGCGTTCACGGCGGCTTGCAGATGGTTTTTGCTGCCCCCCGTCAGAGAAGCCTGCATCGCGGAGCACAAGCTGTTCACATAGCTGTACGCGTGGTGATCGCCGAGAACGTTCTCGCCACGGGCCAGCGGCTCGAAGAAAGTTTTGTTCAGCAGGTAGTCTTCCGCCATCTGGCGGTACGCAGGGCCACCGCCCATGCTCGAAACCAGGTACAGGTTCTCCGGCAGCGTGTAGGTCTCATCCCACAGCCAGGTCTCATCCGCTCCCAGCTTCCACTGGATCTCACGATCGACCGCCCGTCCCGGCAATGACGGCAGCGCAGCCTGCCGGATCCGCTCCAGCTTGGCAAGGGCGCTGTCATCGTGCAGCAGCCGATGCGCGTCCATCAGCCCGCACGTCAGCTTATCCAGGTTGTAAGCCGGAAAACGTGTCTGCGAAAACGCACCCGGGCTTATGCTCTGGTCCAGCAGGGAATGCAGGCGAAGGACGCGTTCCCGCAGGTCGTCGTGTTGCGCGCCTTTGTCGAACGTAGAAGCGGCATACAGCCGGGCCAGCGCCGAGGTCCATTGTCCGAAGTTGCTGCCCGGCGCCAGGCCCGCTTCATCATGGTGCGGGTCGTAGCCGGGCCGGTACCCATACCAGCCACCCAGGTCCGTGCCCGGCGCCTCGAAGCCGCCCATCGCGCGAAACGGCTTCAGCAGGCTGTCCTCGTCCAGCGCCATCAACACGCCGGTCACGTTCTCACGCTGCGCGTTCTGGATGCTGCCGTTGATCTTCACCTGGGAGTGGTCGAACTCTTCAAGAGGTGCTGACGGAGCAAGGGCTGCCGGTGCCGCAAGCCCGAGCCTGGCCCCGCCCGCCACGGCAGCCGACGTTGCCAGGCCGGTAAGAACCGATCTGCGGGTCATTCCGGAGGCGCTCATGCAGTTCTCAACCTTCAGACAATCGCGGCTTTTCGTCGCGATACGAAGCCGCTCCCGCCGCTGCGCTTTCCTACGCTGCGACGTCCGCCTTCGCGGACATCCATCCCAATGCCTGCGCCAGATAGCCTTTCAGCTCCTTGCGCGGAACCACCGCATCCAGAAAGCCGTGCGCCAGCAGGAACTCCGAGCGTTGGAACCCCTCCGGAAGTTTCTGCCGAATGGTCTGCTCGATCACCCGCGGTCCGGCAAACCCGATCAGCGCACCCGGCTCGGCGATGTTCAGGTCGCCCAGCATCGCGAAGCTCGCCGTCACGCCGCCGGTGGTCGGGTCAGTCATCAGGCTGATATAGGGGATCTTCACGTCGTCCATCCGCCCCAGGCCGGCCGACACCTTCGCCAGCTGCAGCAGGCTGGCAATGCCCTCCATCATTCGCGCCCCGCCCGAGGCCGACACGATGATCAGCGGCATCTTCGCTTGCAGCGCCCGGTCTACCGCGCGCGCAATCGTCTCGCCCACCACCGCGCCCATGCTGCCGCCGATGAAGCCGTACTCCATCACGCTCAGCACCACATCCTGCGTGCCGAGCCTGCCGACGGCATTCACGATCGCGTCGTTCAGCCCGGTTTTCTTCTGCGCCTGCTGCAGCCGGTCCTTGTAGGGCTTCAGGTCGCAGAACTGCAGTGGGTCGGTGGAGCGCAGCTCGAGATCCACCAGCTCGTAGCCCGGTTCCAGCAACATGTCGATCCGCGCCCGCGCGTCGATCTTGAAGTGGTGTCCGCAGTTCGGGCATACCTGCAGGTTCGCGTCCAGATCGGCCTTGAAGAGGACCTTTTTGCACTGCGGACACTTGGTCCACAGGCCCTCGGTGCGCACCTCGTGGTGCGGCGTCGGCACGATCTCATGCGCTTCGCGCTTGAACCAGGTCATGGCTCGGGACCAACCCTCCTGCGGCGCCGTTCTCTCCTTCACCGCTGCCGGTCGATTGTACCGAAGCGTGCATTCCCTTTGCTCTGCCGCAACCCGGGCAGGCGGCAGATGCATTGGAGGCTCTCTGACGCCCGCAGCGCCGGCGCCGGGCGCGCTGCTTGCACTATCCTTGAAAGCTGTGAGTTCTTTCGTGAGTTCGCCCGTGTCCTCCATCCGCATCCAGCTGCCTGACGGCTCCCAGCGCGACGTGCCGCCGGGCACCACGCCGCTCGACATCGCCAACAGCATCTCGCCGCGCCTCGCCGCGGTGGTCGTGATCGCCCGCATCAAGCCGCTCGCCGCCCCCGGCAGCGGCGAAACCGCCGACGCCGGGGCCAAAGCCGAGCAGACCGAAGCCGCCATGTACTCCGGCCATGAGGTTCAGGGCGAGCGCCTGATTGACCTGCGTGCGCCGCTCACTGAAGATAGTGCGCTCGAGCTCCTCAAGGAGACCGACCCCGCCGCCCTGCGCGTCGTCCGCCACTCCGCCGCGCACGTCATGGCCACGGCCATCCTCGAGCTCTTTCCCGAGACCAAGCTTGGCCATGGTCCCGCCACCGACAACGGCTTCTTTTACGACGTCTACCGCGAGATTCCTTTCACGGAAGCCGATCTCGCCACGATCGAACAACGCATGGCACAGGTCGTCGCCCGCGACGAGCCGTTCGAGCGCCTCTCCGAGTCGCGCGAGAAGGGCCTCGAAGACTACGCCGCCCAGGGCGAGTTCATGAAGCTCCACTTCATCGAGCGCTTCACCGAGCCCGGCGACGAGATCTCGCTCTACCGCAACGGCAGCTTCACCGACTTCTGCCGCGGTCCGCACGTGCCCTCTACAGCGCGCGTCAAGGCGTTCAAGGTCATGAGCATTGCCGGCGCTTACTGGCTCGGCAATGAGAACAACCAGCAGCTGCAGCGCATCTACGGCACAGCCTTCTTCTCGCATAAGGACCTCGACGCGCACTTCAAGCACCTGGAAGAGATCAAGGCGCGAGACCACCGCGTGCTCGGCAAGCAGCTCGACCTGTTCAGCATTCAGGAGGTCGCGGGCGCAGGCCTCATCTTCTGGCACCCCAAGGGCGGGCTCATCCGCAAAACCATGGAGGACTGGATGCGCGATGAGTGCATCCGCCGCGGCTACCAGCTCGTCTACACGCCGCACATCATGCGCCGCGAGCTCTGGAAGATCAGCGGGCACGAGGGCTACTACGCGGACAACATGTACCCGCCCATGGAGCTCGACGACGCCGAGTACCGGCTCAAGCCCATGAACTGCCCCGGTCACATCCTCATCTATAAGTCCACGCCCAAGAGCTACCGCGACCTCCCGCAGCGCTACGCCGAGCTCGGCAACGTCTACCGCTACGAGCGCAGCGGCACCATGCACGGCCTGCTGCGTGTGCGCGGGTTCACCCAAGACGACGCCCACATCTTCTGCACCCCCGGCCAGATCAACAGCGAGATCGAAGCCTGCCTGGACTTCGCCGAAGCCGTCCTGAAAACCTTTGGTTTTCAGGAATACAGAGTGGAACTCTCTACCCGCGACCCCAACAAGGCGGGCGACTTCGTCGGCACGGAAGACGACTGGGCCCACGCCGAAGGCGCGCTGCGCGGCGTCCTCACCAAGCGCAACCTTCCCTTCGCCAGCTTTCCCGGCGAAGCCGCCTTCTACGGCCCCAAGATCGACATCAAGCTTGTCGATGTGCTCGGCCGCCTCTGGCAACTCTCGACCGTCCAGTTTGACTTCAACCTGCCCAAACGTTTCGAGCTCGAGTACGTCGGCGAAGACGGCGAGCGCCACCAGCCGGTCATGGTGCACCGCGCCCTATTCGGTTCTGTGGAACGCTTCTTCGGTGTGCTGATCGAGCATTACGCCGGCTCCTTCCCGCTCTGGCTCGCGCCCGTACAGGTGGGCCTCGTGCCCATCAGCAATGAGAAGCACCTCGCCTACGCCACCGAAGTGAAACAGCGCCTCGAAGCTGCCGGGCTTAGGGTCGAGTTGGACGGGAGCAATGGCAAAATGCAAGGCAAGATCCGCGACTTCGGCCTGCAAAAGGTCCCGTACATCCTCGTGGTCGGCGACAAGGAGATGCAGACCGACTCGGTCAGCGTCCGCACCCGCGGCAAAGGCGACGGCGGCTCCAGCACGGTAGCCGACTTCCTCGCCCGCGCCACTTCCCTCACGCAGCAGCACGCCATGGAGCTCTAGCAGATCTCCGATGGCCGCCTGCTTCGATCTCGCCGGAAGTGGCCCAGCTCATCGAACTGCTTGAAGCCAACATGGTCCTGAATAGAAGCAGAGGTGGGCTTCGCGACGTGATGGATGCAATCCCCGCACTCAAAGCTGTCGCATGGAACGGAGAAGTCCGAATCTTGGTGGAAGCGATTCTTGGCAGCAAGGCTTTTCCGGTGCGGGCCACGTTATTCGACAAAACAGACGGAGCCAACTGGAAGGTGCCGTGGCATCAGGACCTGACCATCGCTGTACAGGAGCGCCGCGACACGGACGGCTACGGTCCGTGGTCGATCAAGCAGGGCGTACAGCACGTGCAACCGCCCACCTCGGTGTTGAACCGGATGGTCACGGTGCGAATCCACCTCGACCCCTGCCCTGCAGGCAACGGCGCTCTGCGTGTCATGCCGGGCACACATCAGCTTGGCCGTCTGAATCAGAACCACGTCGCGGGATTTGTGAACGAGAAGTTGGCCGTCACATGCGAAGCGGAAGCAGGTGAAGCCCTGATCATGCGTCCATTGCTTCTCCCCATGCATCGTCGCCAAGCCTGCAGCCCGCCCACCGGCGAGTGCTCCATTTTGACTTTGCCGCCGATCCTCTCGACAACGGGCTTTCCTGGCGCACGAGCCACCCGCTTGCGCAGTGATGACCATGGTCATAAGCTATGGTCATGAGCACCGCACCTCATAGCACTCCTGAGACCCGGACCATCACCGCAGCCGAGTTCAAAGCGAAGTGTCTTCAACTGATGGACGAGGTCAACGAGAAGCATCTTACCCTCGTCGTCACAAAACGCGGGAAACCCGTTGGGCGCTTCGTTCCTATTACACCCGAACAGAAGCCCTTCCGCTCCATTTTCGGCCGCAGCGCGCGTCCAGGATCGCACATCCCGTCGGTTGAAGAATGGGCGAAGCTGAAAGAGGAGTGGGCCGCAGACAGCGAAAAATCTCTTAAAAAGCTCGCAAAACGATGAGCCTCGGACGAACCGGAAAGTCGAAGCGGTAGTGAACGGTATCTTGCTCGATACGCATACCTGGCTCTGGGCCCAATTGGGCATTCCGGGTGCGCTCTCTCGAGACCGCGTACTTGAGATCGAGCAGAACCAGTTCGAAAGAAAAGCCTTCGTATGCGGGTACTCCGTGCTTGAGATCGCGCGTATGGTGCATTTCGGTGGATACGACTTGGGTACCACCATCGAAACGTTTCTTTCAGAGACAGAGCAGAACGCCGGGCTTCGCGTGCTACCGGTGAGCCATGAGGTGCTGATTGCGTCCACACGTCTTCCTGGTGACATGCATCGGGACCCAGCAGACCGCATCATCGTCGCCACCGCGCGCGAGCACGGCCTTGCTCTCTATACGCACGACAAGGCCATCCTGCGCTACGCCGCTGCAGGCCATGTAAGCGCCCGTAAGGTGTGACCGTACTCTGCGGGAAGGCAAACCGTGCATCCAGACTCCACGCCCACCCTCCGCCACGCGCTTTCCACCGCGCAGCTCACCATGATCGCCATTGGCGGCGCGGTGGGCACGGGCCTGTTCCTTGGCTCGGGGTTTGCGATTTCACTGGCCGGGCCCGGTGTGTTGCTCAGCTATGCGCTCGGCGCGCTCATCGCGCTGCTGCTCATGGGCTCGCTGGCGGAGATGTGCGCCGCCGAACCGGCACAGGGCAGCTTCGGCTTCTACGCCGAGCGCTATCTTTCGCCGCTGGCCGGCTTCCTGGTGCGCTACAGCTACTGGTCGTGCCTGGTGCTGGCGTGTGGCGCGGAAATCTCCGCAGTCGCGCTCTACATGCACTTCTGGCTGCCCACTGTCCCCGGCTTGCTCTGGATTCTGATCGCGGCCGCGGCACTCATCGCTGTGAACGCCCTGCAGGTCGGCGCATTTGGGGCGGTGGAGTACAGTTTCTCGCTCCTGAAGGTGCTCGCCATCGTCGCGTTCCTGCTACTGGGCGGCTTTCTGGTAGTGCGCACGCCGCATGTCTCCGCTGCGAACCTTGTCGCCCACGGCGGCTTCCTGCCGCTCGGCTTCGGCGGCGCTTGGAAGGCAACCGTCGTCGCGCTGTTCAGCTACTTCTCGCTGGAAATGGTCGCGGTCGCCGCCGCCGAAGCCCGCGATCCCCGCACGGCTGTTGTTCGGGCCTTTCGCGGCACCATCGCCCGCCTGGTGATCTTCTACCTCGGCACGCTGGCGGTCACGCTCTCTCTGCTGCCGTGGACCGTCACCGCGAGCGCCAACGCGGTCAGTCCTTTCGTGCGCGTGCTGCAAACCACGGCTGTCCCGTACGCGGCCAGCGTGCTCAACCTGGTAGTGCTCATCGCCGCGTTATCAGCGGTGAACTCGCAGTTGTATATCAGCTCGCGCATGTTGCTCTCGCTGGCAAACGCGGGCTTCGCGCCGCGCGGGCTCACGCGGCTCTCCGCGCAAGGCGTCCCTCGACGCGCCCTGCTCCTTTCATCCGCAGGCATTGCCATTGCTTTCATCGTGACGGCGCTCGCCCCGCAGCGCGCCTTCACCTCCATGATGGCCGTCGCCACCTTCGGCGCCATGTTTACCTGGATGATGATTTTCGTCACGCATCTCGCCTTTCGCCCAGGCTTCGAACGGCGCGCCGGCGCCAGTGCCCGGCAGACGCTCCCCTTCCGCATGGCCGCCTACCCGGCCACGCCGCTGCTGGGCGCGCTGCTCATGCTCGCGATGCTTCTTACCACTGCCTTCGTCCCCGGCTTCGAGCTCACGCTGCTGTGCGGCGTGCCCTTTCTGCTCCTTCTTACAGCCGTGTACTTCACATTCCTTCGCCGCCGCAAGTAAATGCGAGATACGAGACGCGAGATACGAATCGACGGTGACCATGATACGAACCGCTGAAGTGCTAGGGTCTTAGCAGGGCCACTTTACGTCCACCCCCTACTCCAGCAGAGCCAATCTCGCATTTCGTACTTCGCATCTCGAACCTCTCATCTCGCATCTCGGACCGTGACAACCCTCGACCAACCCGCCGTCCTCCGCTGGCGCGAGGAGTTCCCCATCCTCTCCACCTGCACCTACATGGTCAGCCACTCGCTGGGCGCCATGCCGCGCCGCGTGCAGCAGCAGCTCGCCGATTACGCCCACACCTGGGCGACCCGCGGTGTGCGCGCATGGCATGAGGGCTGGTGGGAGATGCCGGTCACCGTCGGCGACCTGATCGGCGGCATCATCGGCGCGGGGTCCGGAGAAGTCATCTGCCACCAGAACGTCTCCGTCTGCCAGTCCGTCGTGACGTCCTGTCTCGACTTCAGCGGCGAGCGCAACATCATTCTCACGGACGGCCTCAACTTTCCGTCGAACGATTACATCTACGGCGAGCTCGGCCGGCTCGGTGCGCGCGTGGTTTCGGTGCCATCCCGCGATGGCCTGACGGTCGACCTCGAAGACATGCTCGCCGCCCTCGATCTCCATGCCGAGCGCACGCGTTTGGTCTCCGTGTCGCACGTGGCCTTCCGCAGCTCCGCCGTGCAGGACCTGCGAGCCATCACGGAGCGCGCCCATTCCGTAGGGGCGCTGGTCATCGCCGACCTCTACCAATCGGCCGGCATTCTCCCCATCGATGTGCGTGCGCTCGAGGTCGACTTCGCCACCGGCGGCTCGGTCAAGTGGCTGCTGGGCGGTCCCGGCGTTGGCTATCTGTACGTGCGCCGCGATCTCTGGCCCAAGCTGCGCCCCACCGCCACCGGCTGGCAGGCGCATCGCGCTCCCTTTGCCTTCGCGCCCGGCCCCATCGATTTCGCCAGTGATGCCATGCGCTTCCTGTCCGGCACGCCGAACATCCCCGCGCTGTACTCCGCGCGCTCAGGATATGAGATCGTCGCCGAGATCGGCGTGCCCGCGATCCGCGAGCGTTCCACGCTGCTCACCGAGCGCATGATCCGCCACGCCGACAACGCCGGCATCGAAGTGCGCTCGCAGCGCGGCCCGCAACGCCGTGGCGGCGTGGTCGTTTTCGGCGTGCCGGAGGAACGAGGCGCGGGAATCGTGCAGCAGCTCGACGCACGCGGCATCGTCGTGGACCATCGCCCTGGCGCCGGCGTCCGGGTTGCGCCACACTTCTACTCCACCGAAGACGAGGTTGACTACACGGTCGCCGAGCTCGCAAACATTCTCCAGCCCGGATAGACCTTGTTCCGCATCCGCTGCTTCCTCTCCAGCTAAGCGCAGCCGAGCCCCATTGCGGCCTTCTCTGCGCGATGAGTGGAAGCGGAGCGAAGGCCCTTCGATCAGGCCCCCTGAGTATTCGAGCCTCCGAAAATGCCGTGCTGGAGCAGGCATCTCATCAGCATGCCCCCAAGCTCACCCGTGCGCGAAACCGTCACGATCCATGCTCCCATCGAGCGCTGCTGGGCACTGTCTACACGCGTGGAGATCGTCCAGAAAACTCTCGGCATGAAGCTCGTTGGCGGCGTGACCCATGGCTCCATCCAGGCTGGTTCCCGCGTAGTCTGGCGCGGCTGGAAATTCGGCCTTCCCACCGCGCACCACACGCTGATCACACGCTTTGAGACGCCCCACGCGAACGTCCTGAGTGAGTCCCACCCCACCCTCCGCAAAGCCTTCTTTCAGGACACGCAGGAGAAAGGCCGCTTCGCGGAGTTCCACCACGACCACTTCTTTCGCGAAGAGGCTGAAGGCGGGACCATCCTCACTGACGAGGTTTACTTCCGCCTCCCGTTCGGCTTGCTTGGCGAACTGATCGCTGCCCGCCTCATGGCTCCGTACATTCGCAAGCTCACCCGGCGTCGGTTCGCGGTGCTGAAGGAGCTTGCCGAAGGGGAAGGGTGGCGCAGCTGGATCTCAACCGCTTGAGTCTAGCCGCTCCGAATCTGCGCTGCATCTTACCCGGCATGAAAGCCTCCGTTCTCCACGAATACGGTCCGCCTAAGAACCTGAAATACGAAGAGGTCCCTGATCCGCAACCGGGCCCCGGCGAGGTGCTGGTCCATGTCTCCGCCATTGGAACCAACCCCATCGACTGGAAGATGCGCTCGGGAGCCGCCAAGGACCACTTTCCCGTGGAGTTTCCGGGCATCCTTGGCTTTGATATGGCTGGTACCGTGCGCGCCTGCGGCGAAGGCGTCACTGGCTTCGAGGATGGCGACCGCGTGTTCGCGGTGGGACAGCACACCTATGCGGAGCTGTGCGTGGTCAAAGCTTCCGATCTCGCCCGTGTGCCGGAGGGACTGGAGCTCACCGCCGCGGCCTCCGTCGCGCTGGTCTCCATCACCGCCGATCAGCTTATCCGCAGGGCGGTGGCCGCAGAGCCCGGCCAGACCATCGTGCTCACAGGAGCTACCGGCAGCGTGGGCCGTTGCGCTTTGTTCTGCGCCAGCGAGATGGGCGTAAAGGTGATCGCCGCTGTCCGAAAGAAACAGAAGGACGAGGCGCTAGCTTTGGGGGCAGTCGCGGCCATCGATCTGGACGACGAAGACGAGATCGCGGCACTGGGCACGGTGGATGCCGTCGCCGACGCCGTAGGTGGCAAAGTCGCGACCTTGCTACTCGGCAAGGTCAAGGCCGGTGGCCGCTACGGCAGCCTGGTCGGGCCGCCTCAGGACGCCGCGCTGCACCCCATGGTGAAGGTGCAGCCGATGAGCGCCCTGCCCGATGCGCCAGCGATGCTTCACTACGCGGAGGCCCTGCGAGATGGCAAACTGAAAGTTGTCGTTGACCGGGTTCTTCCGCTGGAAGACGCAGCCGAAGCGCATACCGCCGGTGAAAAGGGCGGAATTGGAAAGATTGTGCTTGTACCTTGATCTGAATTGCCTGAACGGTAACCGTCGATGCTTGGAGTTACAGTGAAGCTCAGACTCCAAGTCACCGTATCGGCGGAAACCCAAGAGCGATCAGTATCGTCCGCGGCCACCGCGGCCACCACCGCCGCGTGCGCCTCCGAAGCCGCCTCGCCCCCTGCCGGGGCCCGGTCCTCGACGGCCTCGATCTGCGCCGCGACCGCCAAAGCTGGGCCGTTCCGGCGGAATCTGGTATCCCTCTGGATACAGCACCACGTGCCGCAGCGCGCCCTCCCCCGAGCTGGCAGTCTGCATGCCGGTACCGCTTTCTTTCAGGTACATGTGCAGCATGCGCCGTTCGCGCGAACTCATCGCGGCGAAGTGGTACGGCTCCCCGGTCTCATCGACCGCCTCGATTCCCGCTTCGGCTGCATCCTCAAGCGCCTTGGCCCGTGCCGCTTTGAAGCCATTGGCTTCAAACGACACCCGGTCATGCTCCTCGGACTCCAGCCGCAGCATTTTCGCCGACACATGCTCCAGCGCGCGCAGCAGTTCGCCGTCGTTCTCGGTCAGCAGGTCGGCATCGGGACCCTTGCATTCCACAAAGATGTCCCGGCGTTCAAAGCCGATCGGGTCCTGTGCACCCGCACCCGCTGTGATACGAAACTTCAGCCGCATCCCGCCTGTGGTGGTCAGCGTTCGCATAAAGGCGGCAACCTTCTCGGCTGCCTGTTGCAAATCTTCCATTGTCTGGCCGAACCCGTTTCTAAGCTTGACGTTCCTTTAGTGTAACGGGAACACGCGCCAGCAAGCGATTCCCATCCCGGACCGGACAGCAAGGTCCGGCCCCTGCATGACCGAAAACGGAAACGGCTGTGCTTTATCGCTTGCCCGGAATCACTTTGGCCCCGCTCCCTTGCTGGCGCGTCTTGGCCTGTGCGCGTTTCAGCGCCAGTTGCTTCATCTCCTGCCCCAGCGACGTCCGGTTCATAATCGTTTGCTGGAGAATGTTGATGAAGTTGCCGGTGGTCCAGTAAAGCGCCAGCCCGGAGCTGTAATTCCAGCAGATATAGCCCGAGAAGAGCGGCATCATGAAGGCCATCATCCGCTGCTGTTGCGGGTCCTGGCCCGGCATCGGCGTGTAGAACTGCACCAGGAACTGCGTCACCACCATCAGGATGGGCAGAATCTTGTAGGGGTCGCTTGCGGACAGGTCATGCAGCCAGAACCAGTGCGCCTGGCGCAGCTCCACCGTGTGTGTCATCACCGAATAAAAGGCTAGCAGCAGCGGAAACTGCACCAGCGTGGGAATGCAGCCGCCCAGCATGCTGACGCCCTGTTCCTTCTGGAACGCCATGATCTCCTGGTTCATCGGCGCGGCTTTTGGATCGGTCGGCTTGGGATTCTTGTACTTGGCCTTGATCGCATCCAGCTGTGGCTGGATGCGCTGCATCTTCACCGCGCTCTTCATGGACTGCAGCCGCAGCGGCAGAAGCACGATGTTGATGGCCACCGTGAACAGTACTACGGCCCAGCCCCACGAGTAATCGCGCATGCTTGCCACCGCCGGCGCGATCCAGCGATGCACCGTCTGCAGGGCCGCGAACAGGAATTTGGCGATGTAGCCCCAGAAGCCGAAGTCCAGCAGCGGCTTCAGCGTCCCACCGTTCGCCGTCGGTATGGACTTGAGAACATCCACCAGCTTAGGCCCGACAAACAGCCTCAGCCGGCTGTGTCCGCTCAGGTCGCCTACCGCGACGCCCAGCACCGGCACCAGGGCAACACCCTTGGCCGGCGCACCCTTCGCGCCCGGCTGCCGCTGCACCTTATTCACGTCGATCTGGTTGTGCAGTGTGGCCACCGTGGCGCTCTGCGGTTGATCCGGAAGGAACACGGCGGCAAAGTACTGATCGCTCGCGCCCGCGAAGTCGAAGGTGCCGTTCAGCGTCGCTCCGCCGGCAACGTTCTTGAAACTCTCATGTTGCGTCTTGCCATCTGTGTCGGTGTCCACCTGCGCACCCGCATAGTCCTGCGCCTTCTCCATGTCTCCAAAAGCCGCCGGCCAGCTCAGCAGGGCGCGGATCGGAGCTCCGTCCCGCGTTACCACGGAGTCGGCATGGATGACATAATCCGCGCCGAACGTGAAGGTTTTCTCCACGGAAATGTTGCCGAAGGCGTACTTGTAAGTCAGCGTCGCCGGAGCCGTCAGGGTGCCCTCGGCAGAGGAGACATACAGCGCCTGAGCCAGTCCGGCAGTCAGGGCCGGATCGTAGGTATACAACGAAAGCGGAAACCCGAACTGCCGGCTCGCTTCTTCATGCACCAGGTCCAGCGGATGTCCATCTGCGTCTTTGAACTTCTTCAGCACCCATGATCGAACCTGCGCACCGCGGTTGGAAAACGTGATGCGGTACACATCGTTCTCCACCACCGTGGAGCTCTCGGCCGCCGCCTGCAGCGCCGGAACGGCTGTGCCGACGGAGCTCCCGGACGGGACTTCCGCCGGCGTCCCGCTCGCGCCTCCCGGATTCGGGGCCGATGGCGGCGGTACGGCGTGCTGCGCCGTCGCACTCTCGTTCTGGGTTTGCGGGTTGTGCTTCGACCGCCAGTACTGCAGTCCGAACATGACGCCGAACATCACCACGATCATCAGCAGGAACGAGCTGCTCTGGCCACCGCCGCTCGCACCGCCACCCTGGTTGGGATTTTTGTACTCTGGCAAAAGGAGTCCTTCTTCACGCGGCGCACCGGAAAACGAACACGGGGCCGCTCTGCCTATCGTAAATGAAGGCCGGATCGCGGGTATCTTCCCGGAAGGTGGACTGCACCGTACCGGCGCGCCCCCTCAGGGCACAGGATCGAAGCCGCCCTGCGCGAACGGATGGCAGCGCATCAGGCGTCGCAGCCCCATCCAGCCGCCCCGCCACCATCCATGCCGCACCACCGCCGCATAGGCATAGTCACTGCAGGTCGGCAAATACTTGCACTGCGAAACCGCCATGCTGTGCAGCGCTGGTGAGATCGCGCCTTTGTAGAAGTGCAGCAGCGCAGCCGCCAGGCGCTCCCGTTGCCGCGACCCCGCCGCCATTACCGTGGCTCCGTGTCTGTGCGTTGGGCGATGGCCCGCTGCGCCAGAATCCGCTCCGCGGCGCTTTGCACGCTTCGGAATACCGCCGCCACCTCGCTCTTCAGCACGGTCCACTCCGCCTCGCGCGCGCTCCGCCTGGGATGCAACACCACGTCAACCGGTGCGTTCAGCAAGGGCAGGGCAGAGCGCACGGCTTCGCGCAGTCGCCGCTTGATGCGGTTGCGATCCACCGCCTTGCCCAGCGCCTTGGGCACGGTCAGCCCGACACGCGGCCCGGTTGTCTCGCTCCTGCGCGCGTCGGGCGCGTCAGGCCCGGGCCGCACGGCATAGAAATATCCCATGCCCTTGCCGAACTGCTTGCGGCCGTTCTTGTAAACCCACTGGTAGTCAGCATGACGGCGCAGGCGGTGGTTGGGCTTTCGTTCGATCGATGGGGCTGTAGGTAGCGAACTCATGAGTGTAGGTACGAAGCTTTCGCGCAACTCCGCGCAAGCCGGCGCTGTGGATCGGGAACCCAGCCGCTGCTCGGGCGTACAGTACGTGTATGCCCCCGCAGATACTGGCAGAACACACCTTGCCGGCCCAATTGTTTCACGCTGCCGGAAACGTGGTGCTTCCCTGCTGGCTGTTGCTGCTGGCGGCTCCACGCTGGCGCTGGACGCAGCGTCTCTGCACCTTCGCGGTCCCGCTGCTGATCGCCACGCTCTATGTCTGGCTGCTCGCCGCGCACAGGTCCCCGGCAGGTTCCGGCTTTGGCTCGCTCGGGCAGGTTGCAGTGCTTTTCAGCTCACCCTACGCTCTGCTCGCCGGCTGGATCCACTATCTCGCCTTCGACCTCTTTACCGGTGTCTGGGAAACCCGCGACGGCTTGCGCCTCGGCATCTCCCGCTGGCTGCTGTTGCCCTGCCAGGTGCTCACCTTCCTGTTCGGTCCTGTTGGCCTCGCACTGTATCTGCTGCTCAGAGCCGGCATGCGCAGAAGGCTCGGTGCCGCCGATGAGGCCGCGGCATGAAGCCGCTCCGGCAGCTCGCCGTGGAGCTGCTCTCCACGCTGCGCGTTTCCCTTGAGGAAAACACAGCGTTGCGCTGGGCACTCTGGTGGCAGCTCGCGCTGTTGGCCGTCAGCATCGTGGCGATGCCCTTCGATTCGCGCCGCATTCTCGGCCTGAACCCTTGGATCAAGCCCATGAAGTTCGAGCTCTCCGTGATCATCTATCTGCTCACGCTGGCGCTCTTCCTGCACCTTCTTGCCAGCGACGGAGTGCCGGCCGATCGCTGGCGGCGCTCCCGTGTCTGGCTGGGTTGTGGCTTTGCGGCTGCGATGACGGTCGAGAATACCATCATCGCCCTGCAGTCCGCGCGCGGGGTGCGCTCGCACATGAACTACACCACGCTGTCTGATGGCGCGCTCTTCGGCATCATGGGCCTCTTCATTCTGTTCAACACGCTTCTGGTCGCCTGGCTGCTTGTGCTCTGGTGCGCGGCGCGGCCCCGCATAGCCATGGCGGTGAAGTGGGGTGTGGCACTGGGTCTGATTACGCTGCTGCTCGGCAGCATGGAAGGCGTGGCCATGGTGCAGCACGGCGCGCACACCGTAGGCGCGGAGGACGGTCTGGCGGGTCTGCCTTTCCTGAACTGGAGCCGAGCCAACGGCGATCTCCGCGTGGCGCACTTCTTCGCTATTCACGCGCTACAGATTTTTCCATTGGCCGGCTTCGCGTTCGCCCGCAGGCTATGGAGCCAGAGCCTGCAAATCGTCGCAGTTTGCGTTTTCGCGCTTTTTTATACCGGCGCCGTGGCGTGGCTTTTCGCTGATGCCATGCGCGGCCGTCCGCTTCTCGCCTATTAGAGCCATCCCTGTAAGCGATAGCTCTCCTTCCAAGGCGTCATCCTCAACGAAGCGAAGAGCCTGCCCTGAACGAAGTGAATGGGATCTCCGTAGTTCGCTTGCTGCGGAAGTGCATTTGTACCGTTCGCGTACAAGCCTTTTTTGTCATTGCGCAGTATGCCGCAGAGTCCCGAAGCAGGAAGCATTCCCGTTACCGACCCGCGAGATCTGTTCGCAGCTACGCCAGCTGCTCCGCCACGCTGCGCGTCATGGATGTGATTTCTCCGCCGGTATGCTCCGTGGTCACCGTTTCGATCAACGCGATCCACGTCTCTTCCCGGGCTGAGGTGTTATGCCGCACGCCATGCGGCACCACGAAGAATTCACCCGCTTGCAGCACCACATCGCCACCATCGGCGGCTTCACGGCCGATGCGCAGCTCTCCGCGCAGCACCAGAAACATTTCATCTTCAGCCGCATGCGTGTGCCAGGGAAACTCACCCTGCACGCGCGCCACTTTGATGTATTGATCATTCACCCGTCCCACTATGCGTGGAGACCAAAGCTCCGGGAGAGCTTGGCACGCCTGCTGGAGAGACACGGGATGAGTTTGCATGCGAGGGGAACTCTCGTGCAGTCCACGCGCGCGCAGAAGCTAGTCGCGATAACCGGCCGACACAGCGATCTTGTGGCGGCCCTTGGCGCGGCGGCGGCTCAGCACGGCAGCGCCTGCTTTGGTCTTCATGCGAGTCAGAAAGCCATGCACCTTGGAGCGGCGGCGGCGGTTCGGTTGAAAGGTGCGCTTCGGCATTGCGGATATCCTTTTCAGCCGTGTGTCGCACACAAAGTAACGAGCGGCAGACTCGCTTCGGCTGTTACGAAAGTTTGTTCAGGTTGCGTCGCCCTACCATCACTGAGAGCAGCACATGCGTACACATTGCATGTCGCGGCGACTGAATACAAGTGTACCGGAGTTGAGGAAATCGGGCAACGCGATGTGCTTATCCGCATCAGCGGTGGCATGCGCTTTCGAGGTTCGCGAGTGGAACGAAAGGTTCTTCACCACCCTTGGTGCAACGACCGATTTTCTTCTCTCAAAGCGCACTTTGTCTTGGCAAAGAGGCATCCTTCGCATGCTACTATCGACTCCGTTCTGTGAAGCGTTCTATACCTTCACGCCTACTGGTTCCGGTTCTCTGCTGCGCCTTTTCCGCTCACGCGCGACGAGGTTACCAAACGCAATCTCGGCCTTCTCCTTCACAGTGCATCTCTGTGAAGTTGCGTACCCGTGTGCGTTTTGCTCCACTGTCTGTCTTTGCCACGCCCTGTCTTACTTCAAGTTTGAGGAAGAGGTACGATGTCATTTGTTCCCGTTCCGGCCGCCACGTTGAATCAGTGGGTACGCATCCTGGGCGCGCTCGAGAAGAAGATCAATCGACAGTCTTTCGAGACCTGGCTGAAGCCGACGCGCTTCAACCAACTCGTGGAGCGCACCCTGTATGTGCGCATTCCGTCTGCCGAGTTCCAGCACATCGGCGACCGTTACGGCGACCTCATTGGCGAAGCCATCGACAACATGGGTCTGGAGATCGACTCGGTGGTGTTCCAGGAGCCCGCGCCCGATCCCAACGCGACCCGCGTGCGTGAGGATGGCGGCTTCGCTCCCCAATCCGCTCATTCGTCGGGCGCGCCCCGCAGTGCCCGCAGCGGCTCGCTCCACGCCGGCCCCGAGCAGGCCCGCTTCGACTGGAACTCCGCCGCGCAGCTCAACCCCAAGTACCAGTTCGACAGCTTCGTGATCGGCAGCGGCAACCAGTTCGCGCATGCGGCCGCGCAGGCCGTAGCAGAGCGTCCCTCCAAAGCCTACAACCCGCTCTTCATGTACGGGGGAGTGGGCATGGGCAAGACTCATCTCATGCAGGCCATCGGCCATGGCGTAAAGTCGCGCCTGCCGCATGCTGCGATCAGCTACGTGTCCGGTGAGAAGTTTACCAACGAGCTCATCAACTCCGTCCGCTACGACAAGATGCAGAGCTTCCGCGACAAGTACCGCGGAGTCGATGTTCTCCTTATCGACGACATCCAGTTCCTTGCCGGCAAGGAGCGCACCCAGGAAGAGTTCTTCCACACGTTCAACGCCCTGCATGAAACCTTCAAGCAGATCGTCATCGCTTCCGACCGTCCGCCCAAGGAGCTGCAGGACTTTGAAGACCGCTTGCGCTCGCGCTTCGAGTGGGGCCTGGTCGTCGATATCCAGCCGCCAGACCTCGAGACCAAAGTCGCCATCCTGCAGAAGAAGGCGGAGATGGAGCAGACCGTCCTGCCCATGGACGTGGCGTTGTTCATCGCCGGCAACGTGCGCACCAACGTTCGCGAGCTCGAAGGCGCGCTCGTCCGCCTTATCGCCTGGTGCTCTCTGCACGGCGTGGAATGCACCCTGCCCACGGCCCAGCAGTGCCTCAAGCAATTCATCGATACCCAGGTCCGCAAGATCACCATCGAGGCCATCCAGCGGGCTACGGCCGAGCACTTCGGCATGCGCGTGGCCGAGCTCAAGCAGAAGAACAACTCCCGCCAGATCGTCGTTCCCCGCCAGATCGCCATGTACCTGTGCAAGCAGATGACCGAGGCTTCACTGCCCGAGATCGGGCGTCAGTTCGGCGGCAAGCACCACACCACGGTCATGCACTCCATCAGCAAGATCGACGAGCAGCGCCGCACGGACAAGGACCTCAACCGCACCGTCAGCAAGCTCATGGAGACCCTCGGCTAAGCTGGCCGCTGCCCAGGGAGTATGCTTCTGCTACGGAGCGTGTCTCATGGGCAGCACCACGCTTGTTTCCCTCAGCGAGTACCTGCGCACCACCTACGATCCCGACTGTGACTTCCTCGAAGGCGAGGTGAGGGAACGAAACATGGGCGAGCAGCCGCATGCGCATGTGCAGGGCATTCTAACGAGAATCTTCGGCAATCACCGGCGCGAGTGGAATGTCCGTGCCCTGCCCGAGCAGCGGGTCCAGGTCCGGCCCAACCGCTTCCGCATCCCCGACCTCTGCGTGGTACCGACCCCAGGGACCGCGTCATCCGCTTTGCGCCGCTGCTCTGCATCGAGGTGCTTTCCAGCGACCAGACCCTGCGGGATATGGTGGAGCGTGCCATAGACTACCGCGAGCTTGGTGTGGAGCACATCTGGGCCATCGATCCTTGGAAGCGGCTCGGCTTTGAGTTCCTCTCAGGTCTCTTCCAACAGCCTGCGGATGTGGTGCTGCGGATCCCCGGAACACCGGTCGAGGTGTCCCTGGCTGAGATCTTTACTGAACTCGACGAAAGCTAACCAGGCGGAGCGAACCACAACTTCCGAACGCCGATCGCCGTCTCTACACAAGAGGATCAAGCCTGTGAATAGACTTCTTCTTGCCGCGACCGCAGTTCTGCCTTTGTTGCTCCTCCATCCCAGCGCCCGCGCCCAGGCCGGCATCTACGGCATGTTCAGCGCGGATCACTACTCCGGCCTGGGTGTGGGTCCAGGCACAGCCAACAATCAGAGCGGCGGCATCACCCCGCTGGGTGGAACCTTCGGCTTCTACGATGACGTTCTCCACACCGGGCCGATCCATCTCGGCTACGACGTCCGGTTCGCCGTCGACAACAGCGCCAACTCCACTCCTTACGGCAACAAATTTGTCGGTGGCTTCGCCGGGGCGCGGCTTGATGGCAACCTGATCGTCCTGCCGTTCCGCCCTTATGTGCAGGCCGAGATCGGCGGCATTGGTGTGAACAACGGCACCAGCTATGACCGGCAGGGCGCGTTCGCCTACCAGGTGCAGTTCGGCGGCGACTTCACCATCCTCCCCCACCTCGGCGTACGCCTGGAGTACGGTGCCGGCCAGGCCGAGACTACCGGTAGCAATCACACCTTGCAGAGCTTCGGCGCCGGGCTCGTGCTGCGGCTGTAGCGTGGACCGCGTCGGTGTATGCTAGCGCGAACTAACATCTGCTTCTCAGCAGGTAGCGGCAATCGTCATGGCGCCAGTTTTCTTCTTTGTCCTTGTCGGCCTTACCGTCCGTTTTCAGCTCTGGCTGATACGCCGCGCAGCGATCAAGTGGCATCCCTGGCCGAGAACAATGGATTAGCTTTTGACAGAGTCGCATGGCCTGTCGAGGTACCAACCCCGATGTTGGCACGTGGTTCTTCAGCCCTCCCTTTCGGAATGTGGTCTACGGGCATTATCGTGGCCACCAGGTCATCGCGTTCGACTATGTGATCTCGCGAGGAAGATCCAAGAGTTTGGGATCGGGTGTCGGTGTCCGTGATATCACACCGGATACCCACGCTCCGTAAGCGTCCTGTGTTGGCCGGGTGTACAGGGAGTTGCTGTGGCTTGATGATGT
>CAXTPR010000002.1:124773-218711 GCA_964246235.1 uncultured Acidobacteriaceae bacterium | reverse complement strand
GTAGATCGCAGCGGTGGTGGTGGCGGCCCAGCGGAAGCGAGTGGCTTGTGAGAAGACGGCGAATACGATCGGCACTGCGATGGCCAGCGAGAGATAGGCTGCGGATCGATGCAGCACGATATCCCAGGTATTTTCCTGGATGAAAAACATCTGGCCGCCCACGCTCAAGCCCCCCATGTAGAGCAGCAGATTGCGCAGGCTGACAAAGTTGTTCGCACCGGCGTCGGCGGCCCGGTTCATGGCGGCGAGGGTGAGGAACAGCACGCCGAAGCTGACTGCCTTGATCCCCAGCACCAGCAGCGCGTGCGGCGGGCTGATGATCTTGACGTCCAGGCCGTAGGCGTTATGCCACCAGTTATCAAAGGGTGCGGAGGTGAGCATGGCCACGCCGCCCCAGCCGGCCAGGAATACGCCCAGCGGCGCATGCAGGCCGAACACACTGACACTGGCCGCGCGGAGCTGCGGATCGCGGTTGGTGGTGGCGCGCAGCAACAGCCACAGGCCGGCGATACCAGCAAGAATGCCGCAAAGCTGGATCATGAGGTGCGCGGGCGTCCAGAAGGTGTCGCGGCCGATGGAGCGATGCCAGGCGACGTCCCACGAGCCGCCGATGTTCGCCGAGGTTACGGCTGCCGTGCCCAGCCAGATGTACCATGGCACGCGCGCATTCGGCGCTTTTTCCATGGTGCGTGCTTGCGTGGTGGGTAGAAAGCCGGTGGGTGGTATGGCTGCAGTGGACATGGCGTCTCCGCTAAAGAGCGATGTCTACAATCCTAGCGGGATCGGGGAGCCTGGCGAGCTGACATGTGTCACCTTTCAGGCTGAAACATGTCGTGTGGCGAAGATCAATTGTCCGGACCGTGGTCACTGAGGGCGGCCTTTGCAGCCAGGAATCCACACATGCCATGCACACCGCCGCCGGGCGGCGTGGAGCTGCTGCACAGATAGAGCCGCGGGTGCGAGGTGCGCCACAGATGGGCGGTGGGCCGGGTGAGGAGCTGCGTGAGACTCATGGAGCCGCCGGAAACATCACCGCCCATGAGGTTGGGGTTCCATGTCTGCAATGCGCCGGGGCTGGAAGCGCGGCGCGCGAGGATACAGCTCCGAAAACCGGGCGCGAAGCGTTCCACCTGCGCCTCCATGGCGGCGGTGTAGTCCTCGCGCGAGCCGTTGGGCACGTGGCAGTAGGCCCAGGCGGTGTGCCGCCCTGTGGGCGCACGGCTGGGATCGAACAGGCTGGGCTGGACCAGCAGCACGAAAGGCTTTGGTGAGACGCGCGACGTCTCGCCTCGGTGGCTGTGGAAGGCTGCGGTTTCAGAGAGCGCAATCTCAGCCATGCTGCCGCCGAGATGCACCGTGGCGGTGCGCCGGCAGGCCTCCGCCGTCCACGGAATCGGCGCGGAAAGCGCCCAGTCCAGCTTGAACGCACCGGGGCCCGGCTTGAAGTGCCGCATGCGGGTGCGAAAGCCGGGTGTGAGCGCTTCGCCTGCGATACGGTCGAGTGCGCTGGGGCCGGTGTCGAACAGGGTGGCGTCGGCAGGATCAAGCTGGGGGAGGGACTCGATGTCAGCGTTGAGGAAGATGCGTCCGCCGAGCGAGACAAAGTAGTCGGCGAGGGCGTGACTGAGGGCATGCGCGCCGCCTGCGGCGAGCGGCCATCCGGCGGTGTGCGCCGCGGCAATCAGTACCAGGCCCGCACCGGAGCTCGCCACGCGGGTGAGCGGCAGAACAGAGTGCGCGGCATTGCCGGCCAGCAGGACCCGGGCGCGCTCGCCGCGAAAGAGCAGCTTGCCGAGAGCCGCGGCCGGCAGACCTGCCGCCACACCGAATCCGGCCAAAGCGAAGGGGTGGCGCGGAATCCGGCTGAACGGGTGCATCACGGTGTCGACCAGAGGTTCCCAGTCGTCAATGAGAGGCGTGAAGAGCCGCTTCCAGGCGCGACCGTCATGGTCGCCCAGCTGGTCGGCGGTGGCCTCTACACTGTGCTCCAGCGTGAGCGCGGTGCCATCGTCGAGCGGATGCGCGAGTGGGGCGTCAGGTTCAATCCAGCGCAGGCCATGCTCCTCAAGGGGAAGCGTGCGGAAGAAAGGTGACGCAACGCCTAGCGGGTACACCGTGGAGCCGAGGTCGTGGCGGAAGCCGGGCAGCGTGATCTCGCCGGTGGAGCAGGCCCCCCCTACGTCAAGGCCGCGCTCGTAGAGGATGACGCGTACGCCGCGCTGCGCCAGCGTAATGGCAGCGGCGAGCCCGTTGGGGCCCGCGCCTACGACATTGGCGCTGCGCAGGGACACACTGGATCAGATGCATGGCGGCTTCAGACCGGCGTTACGGGGCTGCCGAGGCGCTTCCACTGTCTGGCCCGCGAATGTTGCCCTGCGTCACCTGCTGCGGTTCTGAGAGTGACTGCAAGTACACTTCCTGCGCTTCGATCGTGCTCAACGGCGTCACAACGGTAAACCGACGTAGTTCTCGGCCGGTCGTCGCGGCTGCACGCGATGTAGTCACATCGTCGAGTTCCGCGATCTGCCGCTGCGCGTCAAAAGGTCGGCCCCGCATTCGGCTCCGATCATGCCACTCCTGCGCGGGCCTGCTGCTGCGACTGAGCGTTCACGCGCGGGCGGTGCAGGAGACGCTCGTCCATTCGAGCTACTAACTCACCACGGACACGTACTTGCACGAGATGCCTGCCATGAGGAACGAGATCGCAGACAAGATGAATGACATTCACGTCGATTGCCAGGCAAGCTGTCGAACCAAGGGAACAGAAGCGAGACTGATGTATACATTCTTCGTTATGTGGTGCCGGGAGGGGGGGTCGAACCCCCACGAGGTTGCCCTCGGCGGATTTTGAGTCCCTATCCCCTAGTTCCTAGATATTGAAAACACAATGTTTACAGTCACTTAGCTCACTTCGCGATGCGGTTCCATGCGGTTCTGTGAGGGGTCATTCGGGATGTTTGGGCACAGTTTGGGCACAGTTTCGCGGCATCAGATTCTGTCAGTTTGGATTCCTTATAGAGTGGCGACTTGGCACTCTGGCCCCTCAACGAGACTCAACGAGCGCCTTGGCGATTTGGCGGCAGTCCAGAAACAGAGTTGACGAGAAGAGCGTTTCTTGGTGCCAATGTGTCCATGCTGCCTACGCGAGCTTGTCCGATGGCACGGCGAGCCGATCGGGACCGCCTCCAGCATCCCTTAGACCATACACTTCCTCAAGTTCTCGTCCCAGAATTGGCGCGAGTGGCTCAGAAGATCGCATTGCTTCACTCATCTGAGGCAACGAGGGCGAATCTCACTTCGGGCATTGGATCGTTCGCAGCTGATGCGATCCAAGCTTCAACGTCCGTATTCTCTGTTCCCGAGGTTTTCAGTGATTTCGCCAACCTGGTAGCAGCCACTCGAACGAGCGTGATCATACGTTCTTCCGTCAGAGATGCTGAGTTGTATGCGCTCTCCACGTTGACGACCCCCATGACATCCGCTATCCGCTTTCGGTTCGCCTCACTCAGAAGGTTGGCGTCTAGGAGGAATCTTGCGACATTGAGTGCGTGCACAAGACCGGGCTCTCTCCTCATTTCGATAAGGGACGTCACACCGTCAGCGAGTCGTTCCGGGAAGTCACTGAGAGCTCCTTCTTTAATGAGTTCGATCCAGCGGTAAAGGGTATTGAATGCAAAGAAGGCTTCTCGGCTATCGCGACTCGTCATAGCTTTCAGAATGGCAAGTAACACGTCCGCAATTCGCGGAGGCTCTAGGCGCAACACTTGCGGGAGTGCTTGAACAAGCGAAGGAACGACCTCAAGCTTCTTGAACAGGGCTTGAATCATCTCATCGGTGAAGTCGCCCGGCGAAAGCACTGGCAGAACTGCGTTGGCCAAATACGCACCAAGGGCCGCGGAAATCTCACGATTCTTGCCCGAGATGTTATTGAGATCGAAATCTGGGGCTTTTTCTGGCGACCACTGGAGAACTCCGCGCAGACGTTCTAGAGCCATATCGGCGGTATAAGCTCGGGCTGCGCCACCGCGGCGTTGTTTACGCGTTACTTCGGAAACAGTGACGAAATGCTCGAGATCCTCGATATAGCTACTCCGCCGCGTGATCATCTCCAAGGTATCGTTCTTTGGGTTCCCTGGAATTGACAAGTACACGAAGGGACGAAGATTGGTAGCAGCGGGGAAACTCACCTCCGAGTCGCGACGGCTCCAAAGGGCATCGCCAAAAGCCGCACCCTCATCTGAGGTCAGCGCGCCCGCTTCATGGAGATGGACGAGCCAGAGAGCTGCTCGTCCCCTCGTTTCTTCAGTGGCGGTACGAATCTTCTCGATCAAAACCTGAAGGCGAGCGCTGAAAGCGGTATCCGGTTCAGGTCGCTTAATCTCGCTGATTGAGAACCATTCGGCAGCCACCGGCCAATCTCTCGCAAAATGCCCTTCGAGAGCTTTCTCGTCAGGAAGCGGGAATTCCAACGCATCCACGAGGAGCGCTGTTCTGTCTCTCGGAGGAATCGCGGACATCGAACGTTGCATGAGGTGGCTAAGCGGCTCGAACAGAGTAGAGGGACTTCGGGCCATACCAGCAATCTCTAAACCTTTGTGCCAAATACCTAGTGCCTGTTGACCACCCGCGCGAACAACCAGGCGAGATAACAGCTCGATGTAGAGGGCAGCACGGGCTGTCCATGACGCGCCGAAGAAGCCAGTCTCTTGTGCAATTCGAGGAAGCGCATTGTCGAGAGAGCGGATCGTAGTCTGAAGAACCCAGAAATATATGTCGTCAGCAAGTACCGCTATCTGGAGTCGACTGAATCGCCGCGCCAGAGTTTTTTTTGCACCCTCTTGTACGAGATCGAGGATTCGCTGGAAATCTTCGATCGAAGCGGGCACGATGGCCCGTTCAGCCCGTTCCATTCTAGAAACTAGAGAATCCAAATTCTCAACCCGGGCCGGTAGGCCTATATGATCGGATAATCTCTCCCATGCCAACAGGGCTGACTCGCTCCCAAAGCCGATGTGAATAGTCTTTGAGTGGTCGCGGTAGGACCCAGCATCGAAATTTGTTTCGATCGTTTGCTGATGCTCTTCGAATCTTTCAACATCACGATCGCTCTTACGCTCTATCGCTTGAAAGATTTCCCAAGGGTCACACTTGGCCTCGCTGATTCGGGCCTGCAGACCATCCATCTCATCGAAACTCGTACGCTCAACGCTGGCATCATCATCGCGCACGAGCCGATACTGCTTCTTGACAAAGTTAGCCCAAGCCAATCTGGATATAACCCATAATGAACTCCGGTTGCGAGCAAACTTCGCTCGGAGCTCCGAAATTGCCTCGTCCACCGCTGACTCAGCTTCTGAGAGCTTTCCGAGCCAGCAGAGAAGGGCGGCTCGCCTCAGCCTCCATAGCGGATCTTCACCCCTAAGCTCGGCTATGCCTCGCTGAACGCCTTCGAAATCAAGTTCGTTTTTTGATTGAAGGCACGCCTCATAGGCGATAGACGCTTTTATGTCGGCCTCCAAGGTAGTGTCGGCCTGCAGCGACCTCAGCAATTCCCCCGCAGAATCTCGGCTCGATTCTCTGGCACGCTTGAGAAGAAAAAGTTGAACAAAGCGCCGCTGCGATTCGTCCTCCCATCCGTCATCCTGATTCGCGAGAGGGCGCATTTCCTCTTGCAGCCAGTCGGGAAGTGAGAGCATCGCTACGTCTAAACGCCACGTCAGTTCGAAGAACAGCTGGCATTGATCGGGCAAGGACATCTGCTGCAACGCGGTCTTATTGAATTCAGGCGAAAAGGTGGCATGTGTCAGGTGGAGAACTATCTCCTCAGGACATACCGCCCAGCCGGGATAGGACTTTCGCTGGCTTGACCATAACAGTATTAGCGCCGCTAGCTTTTTTGCCTGTACCTGCGGGTCTGGATCAAACGCTGTCAGTTGGAGATAATCCTTCTCAGGCCAAGCCCAAGGAGCCCGAGGGCGAGAGTTCTCTAAAAAACTGAGGAAGGTTTCTGCGGCCACTCTATGCCGGTCTTTGAGCTGACTTGGTGTAAGGATCGGCTGGAAGTCGATCAGAGAGATGTTTCTTAGTTCCAAAAGTCGACGCTGAGCAGGTTTCAACCCCATGGCGCCCACGAGGTACATCTTCCGCGCTGATGCGCCCAACTGATCGCGAATCCAGCCCGTCCATGCAAGGAAATTTGGGTCATCCCCGGAGAAGCCCACTAGACAGAGCTCATTTTCGAGGAGTACCTGTTGAACAAGATTGACGAACGGTGCAAACAGCCTGGGATAGGTCCTGTAGTCCTCTTCGGAGAGAATGAAAGGTCTATTTGAGGGTAAGCTGCCGTGTAGCTTTACGATGCGTGGTGCCCTGGTCGTCGCGATGTCCTCCAAGGAACGTACCGTCTCGTATGCCTGTCCAATCACGGACGTAGCGGCTCGCTCCAAGAGGGTGTCCCAATTCGTGGTGAGAATGTCCACCCAAGGCAGTTCGACGAGTCTCTTATGGAGTTTTCCCGGTATCCACTCTTCATCGGTGACCAGATCGCGGATAAGACCCTCAAGAGCTGGTTCACCAAGTACGACTCTGAACTCTTCCGCGAGGCGCAACGGATCTTTCCATCCCTTCATGGTTGGGTCGAGTCGCAGCTGCATCTCATCGGCCAACTCTGACCAGAGCGGCGGATAGCTCCCGCCTGCGTGCAAAAGCTGCGCATTTCGGCTGAAGCCGGCACCGACGAGAACAGCAGCACCCCGTGTCTTTCCTTGCTTCCAAAGAGCTTTTGCTATTTGCTGTAGTGCTGCGTAATCAGGGAGTTCGGAGACTTCCATTCTTACCTCACGCCCGCTCAGTAATCTGCAAGCCTGCAATCAGGTTAGTCGAAGCCGCATCCAGTCTGATAAGGGGGATGGCCAAGCCTCGCCTGAACCAATCACCAGAACTCGGCTTCTCAAACGATCCGCCCCGAGTGCTCCAAATGACGAGAACAGGGCGATTCGCTCATTGAGCAGTGGTGCGGTGCTTCTGGCACGGTTGCGTGTTCATGTGTTCCTGGACACATGAGAAGAATACATTCTTCTCATAATTGGAAATCACCCGCAGCGGAGGCGTCTGTCAAGGCCCCGAAGCGCCGCGCCAGCGGTCGGAGCGCAGCGGAGAGCCTTTACAGACGCCGGAGCGAAGGGTATGCCGCGCTAGCGGTTCGATTTGGAGTTGGGATTAGCTCCTGGACTCGCGCCAGCCCAAATTCGGTGTCCACAATTGAGCGGCATCGGTTTCGGATGAAAGACACGGCACAAGGAAGGCACGGAGAACGGCCCCCACTTCGGCGAGAGTACGGGCTTTGTCACCAGCATTCAGGCGTCCCGCAAAAGCTTTCCATAGCTGCATCTTCTGGCTATCTGTCAAGAACTCGTCGGTCAGCGCGAATGGGACGCCATTCGGCATCGCCGAACCGCGCCGCTGGAAGGACAACGCGATTGCATTGCGCAAGGATTCCAACGTGAATGCCCAGGTGGTCGCCATGAACCAGATGTCGTAGAAATCCTTCATTCGGCTGTTGCGGATGTCGAGTTGAACCATCGCGTGCAACTTCTCAGCAATCGACGCCTCGCGCGGGTAGGCGCGAATGATCGGTGCCGACATTAGCAGTAGTACGGGGAAGGTCGCCAGCTCAGGCTCTGGGAAAACCGCATCGCCAAATCCGATATCGACCTGCAAACTCATCTGCGCCCCAGCGAGCTGAGCGCGGAACCTGATGTGAACACCGTTGTACTCGTCATTCTCTTTGATCGTCGTACCATCGACGGATTGGCTATCAAAGACGATGCCGTCGTCCTCTGCGATTTCGCAGATGTCACGGAAGACCTGTTCTACGTCAGCGATGGCAGAGGAGCCCCAGCCAAGCAAATCCAAGTCCTTCGTCGGTCGATGGGTTTCCCCGGTCCACAGCGTAAAGAGCGTTGCGCCTTTGAGCACAAAGCGATCTCTGTAGGTCGAAATCCCCAGCCTGTAAAGGAATCTTTCAATGGCAAATCTGCCGAGCACTCTCTGATAGTCTTCGCCCTTCTCGCGGGCAAGGGAGAGGAGCTTGGCTCGGATGGATGCGGCAGGATTCTTGCTGGGTTCTTGCGTCATAGCGCCTCCATGTATGGGCGAATGACATTGCTGACGCGGCAAATCTTAGCGTAATGGTAGATGTCATTGATGCTCGCCTTCCCCTGAAAAAGGCAGTCTTTTAGGGCCTCCATTGCTACGTCCAGGCCAATCTTGTTGCGAAACTTAAAGCAGTCCGCGACGGTCTTTGCGGCGGAGTAAACACGGACGGAAACGCCTTCGACACGATGGGTTTCAATCCCTTCTGTGAGCGATGGGCCGGACAGCCGAGCAATCCTTAGCGAAGGAGACTCCAGCGCGGGCGTTCTCGCTCCCTTCCCCAGGGCAATCCATATTGAAGAGGGGTTCTGAGTCGTGATCTCGTGGAAAGCGAGCGCCGTCAGAAGGCATAGAACAGCTCCCGGAACTCGCTTCGTCACCTCTGCATACGAATGTCTTTCAGTAACAGCAGCGTCGGGTAGAGTGTAGACGCCGCGACCAGTTCGGCTGAGTTTACCTCGCCGGTACAGCCGCAGAAGATATTCGCGTGGAATGCCAAGCGCTTCAAGATCGCGGGGTCTGACGATCCCGTGCTTGCAGACATACCGCATTGTCTTCACCATGTTGTTTGTCATCGTCGGTTGTCTCAAAACGTCATTAGTTGATTATAAAGGATGACGTATTGCAACACTCCTACAGGCTCAAACCCAATCCAAGCTGTTCTACGATCTGCTGAACCGGCTGCGAATCAAGGCTCTTCGCAATGTTCACATCCTCAAGAGCAACCGACTTCGATACATCACGGCTCAGCTCTTGGCCCAGCGTTGCCGCGTCGTTCGTATAAATCTGTGCGTCGTACTGCGCCCGAGAGAGGGAGACATACGCCATGCGGCTATTCAGCAGCTCGCCGTGCGCTTGTTCGGAGTCAACGTGAATCAGCACCCGGTCGGCGGTCTGGCCCTGGCTGCTGTGACTCGTCACCGCATAGCCGTAGTCGAGATGCGGATGCTGCCGAGCATTGAACTCGACCTCACGACCCGAGTCCATCTTCAGTTTCAGGTCGCCGCTGCCGTCGATCTGCTCCACCGTGCCAAGCTCACGATTGGCTAGCTTTTGCTCGTGATAAGGCGAGGTCAACTGCACCCGGTCGCCCTCTGCAAACGTGCGTTCGGTGTCGCGGTATATCGTCACGCCCTGCAACCGACGCGGGTCATAGCTCAACTCCTCGCCGCTTTTCCGCGTCACCGTGACGATGTTGTTTTCCGCCTCGTTGCGGGCCACACGCGCATATTCTCCGGCTTCGATGCCCAGCGACTTAGACCCTTTCGAGTAGCGGATTACGTCGCCCCGCTCGTAGTTCTGCGCATATTGCCGGTCGGCTCCAGTGATGTCCTGTCGTGCGTAGAGCACATGCACTCGGTGCTCTTCACCCTTCACCTGGCCGGTGTCCTGCATCGCTCGATGGATGTGCTGGTTGATCTCGCGGCGGCTTTCATTGTCGGGCGAGACTACCAAAGTGTTCTTAGGCAAACGCACATACTCACGGGCAACTTCGGCGATACGCTCCTGCCGGTCGCCGATCTCATGCACCCGACCCTGTTCGTTGAGATTGTCAATGGCATCCCGCACCTCGCCGCGAGCAAGCTGCTCGACGACCTCCTTCAGCGCAGGGTCTTTCTGCCGGATGATCTCGTCAAGACGCGCCGTGCGAAGCCCCGCCTCCTGCAACTGCGCGTAAGGTCTCCCTGCCTCCACCGCCTCATGCTGCCGCGTGTCACCCACGAAGAGAACACGGTCATTATCCCTTAGCCGCTCGACGAACGTGTGCATCTGCTTGGTGCTCGCCATGCTCGATTCGTCGATTACATAGAGCCGTTTTTGGCCGTCGTCGGCCCGGTCGCTACGAGCGAGATGATGCTGCAAGGTGTGCGTCTCCATGCCCGCTTCGCTAAGTTTCTGCGCGGCTCTCGATGTCGGAGCAAGCCCTTCAACCTCGTAGCCCGCGCTCATAGCAGCCTCACGAACGGCGGCTAAAGAAGTTGTCTTCCCGGCTCCAGCCACGCCCTCCAAGGCCATCATCTGGTCGCGGCTTGTCAGCACCGTATTGACGGCGTTCCTCTGGCTCAAGCTCAGATGCGAATGCTGCTCCATAGTCCGTTGCCGCACGTTGCCGTCCGCCAATACCTCGCGGTTGCCCTGGCTCAACTTCATCCGTTCAATCAGCTCGCGCTCGTAGCCCTGCATCTCGCGAGTTGTAAACGTGCGCCCAGCCGCACCCTCTCGATGTGACACCTCGATCAGTTCCGACGCCTCAACGCGCCGCCCGAACTCGGCGCGTATCTCCGGCAATCGTGCCTCGCCCATTGTGTGTTTGAGAGCGTCGCGCATTAAAGAGCGCTCGTCGGTCACGGCCTCCCGCTCCATGCCGCGCTCTCGCGCGTAGCTCATGCCGTCGGCTGCGGCGGGCGATGATCCTTCCGGGGCAAGCTCGACAGCGGGGCGCTGTGCCGCTGCAAGGACAACCCGCTGCGGCTGATCTCCGTGTGCGGTTGCCATAGCCTGATGCTGTGCTCGCACCTCATCGTGTGAGAGATTCTGTTTGTTGCTGCGTGTGTGATGCGCTGCTATCTCCGCAGCCTCGGGGCCGGTGCGACCATGCTGGGCAAGATGATCTTTGATTTGCTGTCGCCGCGGACTGGACACCTCCATGTACTCGCGTGAGTAGCCTTTGATCTCCGGCTGGCCGTGCTCCCCGCGCTCAATCTGGTAGCCCATTCCCTGCAAACGCGCCGCCAACTCGGATCGATAAACTGCTGTGGCGTACTGCTGTGTTTTGTAAAGTTCCTGCGGCTGTAACGCCCGCATGTTGCCGTCCCCCGTTTCGGTAATATTGAAGACGACCGCATGGGTATGAAGCTGCGGTGCGGCGTACCCTTCGACGGGTCGGCTACTGTCATGCTCGAACTTGGCGACAGCCCATGCACCCGTCGTCTGTGCCGGAATATTGCCACCGATTCGCGCCTGAACGTATCTCTCCATCTCGTTTAGCGCGACCGTCACACTCTCCCGATGGGCCTCTCTAATCCGGCCATCCCCCCCAACAAGCGCGGTCAGCGAGACGGATTTCGGCGCGCTGAACGTCGCATCCCAACCGGCACGATGCTCCATTGAACGCACCATCTCACCGCGCCCGTTCTCATATTCACGCGCCGTTTGATGCCGCACAAGTTGCGCGCCGGTCAACGGATGCTGGCCTTCGGACAGTCGGGCGAATTGATGCTCATGGACCTCGCCACTCAATCCGAAACGCGTGGCAAGCTGGCCCTGCCACTCACCACGCACACGCTCACCCTCCGTGTAGTAGTTCTCCTTGGCGTTGGCGAACTCCTCGTTGTGATATGCCTGAGCCTGTCCCGCGCTGATCGGTTTTGAGAGCGTCACCATGATTTATCACTCGAAAAAGTGCTGCTGTTCATTGACCTGGGCGGTTGGCTTCAACTGCTCAGAGACGGCGACCGGTGGCTTTTTGGGGAGGGCAACCTCGATCACCGGCTCGGCCTCTTTGACCGCAACAGGTTCCGACTGTGCGGTCATCTTTGCAGCCGTCGCGGTCATCTTGCGCTCGACGAACTTCACCGCGTGATTCGGCAGCTCAAGATATGGGAAACGCATCCGCACGACCAGATTGCCGTGCTTCAGGTAGCCATGCAGCGGGTCAAGTCCCGCCACTTCTGACGACATAACCAACGGCTCCCGCGTTATGTCGCGCTGCTCGTTCTGCGAATTCGTGGGAAACCGGCCCACTGTCCGTGACTCACGGAAGCGTTCAATTTCTATCTCGCCGATGGCTTTCGAGATCCACTCGGACGCATGAGGCTCACTGGTTTTGAGGAAGATCTTCGTTGCCGGCTGCGACAGCATCGCCTCGGCAACGTGGCCGTATAGAGCCTCCACCTGCGCCTTGCCCTGGAAGCCCAGCACCATCGGATTGTTCGATTTCCTGTTCTCCGTAACCGCCGTCTTGAGCTGTGGGAGATGCTGCAAGCTGGCCAACTCGTCAAGCACGAACCACGTCTTTTTGCTCGGCCCGTCATCATTCATCAGACGCAACACAAGCAAGTCCAGCCACAGGCTGATGAGCGGGCGCATTCTCTCCCGCATTGTCGGCTTCGATGTAAGGAACACCCATCCTTTGCGCTCCTTTGCCCACTCGACCGTGCTCCAATGCTGCTTCGTCTCCGACTCTCTGGGCAGCAGCTTGAACGCATCCGCAACCATGTTCAGCGACCCCAGAACGCCGCTGCGCTGGTTCGCCGCGCCCTTCTCGATCATTGCCGCCATCTCCGTCCCGGCGATCCGTTTGTCGATCTCATCCGCGTTGGCCATCCAGTACGTTAACTCCTCCGGCGTCGGCCTCAGATTGATTAGGTGCGCGAAGATTTTCCTCGGCGCTTCGACGAAGAAGCGGTTCTCCCGGCCCTGATCCGGAAACAGGCTGACGGCCAATGTAAGCGCCTCGGCCTCGTGAGGAACCTCATCGCCAGGAGTCCAGAACGGACAGCGCCCATCCATTGGGTTGAGGATCACGTCGCCCCGCGCTTCGTTATAGAACTGCGGCAGATATTCCATCGCCGGGTCGTACACGATGGCCGCTTCGCCGCGCTCGCAAACTTGCGAGAGTATTTGTCTTATAGCCGCGCTCTTGCCAGTGCCGCTGTCCCCTACGATGAGGAAGTGCATTGCCTCGCGGTCGCGCGGAACCCGCGCCCACCGGCTTAGATCTTTGCGCATGATCTTGTCGAACCAGCTCCGTTCCTCATTGATGAGCGCGATGCCGTTTGGCAGATGTGTCGTCAGCAGCTTCGACTTGCCCAGCTTCTCGTTGAACTCCGCCGTCTTCACCAACTCCGGCCCGCGCAACCTTCGGCCATGCTTCCAGATCATCCGCCGCTCCCGGTCCTTCGGCACCGCCACGAACAGCGCAAGAATGAAGAACACCACGGCGACATATACCGGCTGCCGGTAGGACTCCCAACTCCCGACATTGCCATACACCGCCTCGCCCATCACCCGGTGCAGGCCACGGTCGTTGAACGTCCCCGTTGCCCAGGTCAGCCGAGCGATGCCGTCCCTCACGCCCTCGTCCGTCAGCCGGTATCCCAGCCTCCGGTTCATGGCCGGAACCTCCTCGATCTCGTCACCGATCACAAGGCGCTGGCCCTTGCTGACCACCGCCTCCAGCAGCGTGTACTTGCTCGCCGCTGTCGCAGATGCCTTGCCTCGCGCTCCGCTCTTCAGGTAGTCCATCAGATACAGCCGCTCCGCCGCACTCCAGCTCCGCTCGTACTGGAGCTTCAGCATCCCGGCGAAGAGCGCGAACGTCAGTAGGATCGCCATCCACGTCCACACCGGCGTCTGGCTCGGCCATGCTTTCAAGTATTCCTTCCGTCCCCACTCCGACATACTTAAGCCCTCACTTCCAATTCAGCAACCGGCATTGCGAACGGACAGTCCTCTGTCCGTTCGCCTACCGGCTGCGCGATTTAACTTGTCTCGATCTGCTCGCTCGATCAGTTCTTTCATTGCCTCGGCGGTCAATGTCTCACCCTTACCGAGCGAGAAGAGAAGATTTATCAGGATGGCTCGCAGAGCCAATAGCTCTCCGAGCAATACCTCATCCCCGTCGCCCTTCTTGGTGTCCAGCAACTCTGCTCGCACCCACTCTGAAAGGGTCAACTTCTGCGCGTGTGCTCGCCTTTCCAAGGCGTCAAACTCAACCGCCGTGACCTTCGTTCCGACAGACTTATTGCGCAGTGCGAGCTTCACCATACGTTTTCCTTTTGCCGACTGAGTCTTCGTGACGAACTAAGAATCAAGTAGTTACCGTGCGGTACTGATGCTCCGAGCAGGAAATGAAGGCAGAATCGAAATCCAACTCCTGCCCATAGTTACCGCACGGCAACTAAGGTTCCTGCACAGCACCCAATCTGGGGTGGTGTGTCCTTCTTAAGCCGATGCCGTAGGCATCGCGTACTTAAAGCTCGCCGTACTCCTCGACCAGCTTGTCCCAAGTGCGACTGACTTCAGGCGAATTCCACGCCTTGGCAAACAGCTTTTTCACCGCCGCCCATTCGCGGGATGAGAAACCAAACGTGATGCCATTGTCCTTGGCGCGAAAGGAGACATCGATCTCGTCACCATTCCGGCTGGTGTAGGCATAGAACAGCTCACCGTCCCAATGCTGCATCTCGCGGTCTTCGCAAATGCCGAAGAGCATCGCGCGAAACGCTGCAAGCATCGGGTAGCGGCTGAGTGGATACATCGCACCGCGCGTTCCTGGAAAGACGAAAAGTACAGAGAGATCGGTGCCGTCAAGAGTCGAGAACGAAAGCGAGAAATCACCATCAGGCACAGACTCCGACACGGGAGGCAGAAAGGATTTCTCTTCATAGTGTTCGCCCCCCACCGCTTTGGGGGCACGAAGAGGAAGACTGCACACTCTGTAGTGGCCTCTCGCTGCAAGCCTCCAAAGAGGCTTCCAAAAGCGAGCCAGAGCTTCGTTCAGTGCGGTCGTGTCTGTGATCTCCTCGCTGTCGAGCGCATGATAGAAGTTCCGCCCGACATACAGCGGCCTATACGGCTTCTTGGCCGTCTCCACTTTGCGGATGCAATGCGCCGCAGCCTTCAGCACGACATCGCTGGTAACGGGACGCTTTGCCGCAAACTCACTATCGGCGAGATTCCCTAGGTAGTAGTCCTGATGTCTTTTGTCAGAGTTAGGAAGGATGCCGTAGACAGCTAGGAAAGCCTCGACGACCGCAATGTAGGAATCAGGAAGGATGTTTGAATGCCCTCCGGTGAACCACTCCATGCCTCTATGCACGTAATAGGCAATGCAGGTCCATTCATTCTTTGAGAGCCGGATTCCTTGAGCATGTTTTTCTCGAATCATGAGGAGCGCTTCTGTCGGCTTCTGCATCAACTCGACCAACTCAAGACGCTCTTCGTCGGCAGATTCCAGCAGATGCTTCGCAACCTCGGAGGTCGTCACACGGCTGCCTGCCTTTACCGACAAGACATCGCGGACTCGCTCCAAACGATCATGCAAGACGTCTGAAATGCGGAGCGATAGTGTCTTTTGCTGCCGTTCCTGAGTCCTTTCTTCGAAAACCTCACGTTCGCGTGCCATGTAAAACCTCCAGGATGTCATCCGTACATTTGTATGTCATACAAGTTGACAACATACTCACGCCGCGTTAGATTGTCAATATTGGCAATTGGAGGCCCCCTTCCTATGCAACGCTTTCCACCATCCGTAACGCATCATCACCGCCGCCTCCTCCGAACTAGGCAAGCTGCCGACTATCTCTGCATCAGCGAATGGAAGTTGCGGCGCTTGATCCAAGACGGCGGGTTGCCCTTTGTGCAAGATGGTGAAGGTACGCCTTTCCTCTTTGATCTTCGTGATCTTGACGCCTATATCGACCGGCACAAACACACTGGCATCGACCTGTTCGCTAGCTAGACCGTCCGCATGGCGGATGCAAGGGGGATATTCATATGGCACGTCCTCGGGGAACTGGAAGTCTTTATCAGCGGAAAGACAGTGCGGTCTGGTGGATCAAGTACCACCGGAACGGAAGATCGTTTCGTGAATCGACTCGCACGGAAGACAAGCGCATAGCGACTCGCATCCTGGGCAAGCGTCTTGCTGAGATCAGCACCAATACATTCGTTGGGCCGACGCATGAGCGCATCACCGTGGGCGAATTAGCCGACGGGCTCTTCCGCGATTACCGCATCAACGGGCGCAAGACGACCGATGATGTACAGACCCGCTGGCGGCTGCATATTGAGCCGTTCTTCGGGTCGCGCCGAGTCATGGAAGTCACAAGCGATCTAGTAGCGAAATACGTTGACCATCGCCAGAGTGAACACGCCTCGAATGCGACGATCAATCGCGAGATGGCTGCGCTCAAGCGGATGTTCCGTATCGGCATGTTCGCCACCCCGCCGAAGGTCTTCCGTCTGCCTAAGTTTCCGAAGCTCACTGAGGACAACATCCGTACCGGCTTCCTCGAAGACGCACAGTACAGAAAGCTGATCGCATACTGCCCCGATCTTTGGTTCCAAACGATAGTCGAGATGGGGCGGACATACGGCTGGCGAATTAGCGAACTCATCAACCTCAAGGTGGGACAAATCGATATCGCCGCACGGACGATTCGCCTGGAACCCGGCACCACCAAGAACAAGGATGGACGCGAGGTCACAATGACCGCGAACATCCATGCTCTGCTCACTCAGTGCGTCGCCGGGAAGTCGGCGGACTCCTCGGTGCTAACTCGCCCCGATGGTAAACCGGTAAGGGACTTCCGCGAGACCTGGGCGAACGCCTGTCGGTCTGCCGGTGTGCCGGGGCTTCTCTTCCACGATCTCCGCCGCACTGCGGCCCGCAATCTGCGTCGTGCCGGGATTGCGGAAGGCGTCATTATGAAAATCGGCGGCTGGCGTACTCGTAGCGTATTTGAGCGGTATGCAATCGTTTCGCAGACAGATATTGCGGACGCCCTTAAGAAGCTAGAACTGCAATAGGCCACTTTGGGAGGCACCCACTTCAGCCTCTTCTACTGGATGCCTCCAAGTGCGCTTCTCAACCGATGTACTTGCTCGTTCTACCGCGCCAAGAGGATCAATGCCCATTGCGTGTAACCGCTGAAGCAGTTCGAACAATACCTCGTCTTTTCGCATGGTCCATGTTGAAGCAAAACAGCGCCAGAAAACCCAGCCCGCGCGTTCAAGAATGCGTTGCCTATTCATATCGTGCTGCCAGCGATCGGGGCCATGAAATTCGTCCCCATCACATTCAATTGCGAGACGGATATCGCTTGCACCTTCGATCACCATATCGATTCGATACGCACCAGTCTTAACTTGCGGAATGACGCGGTATCCGCGAGTGCTCAACTCCGTATAAACCTGCTGCTCGAATCCCGATTCGCAGAGGTCGATAAGTTGTGCTGCCTGCTCCGTGTTCATCACTAGCGGCTTATCGAAATGCGATAACAGCGTTTTCCTCAGATCTGCGTCTGAAAGATCGGATGCAGTAACGGAGCGAACCAGATACATCCGATCTTGCGCACGGCTGGCCGCAACATTGAATCTCTGGTCGAACATATTGCCTGAAAGCGCATGGCAATTCGTGGGGTCTACGACGAGGGACAAGAACATAATGTGCCGCTCACTGCCCTGAAATGTACGAGCATCGCCGCACAGGAACTTTCTGCGATGCAATTCTGCCGCATCACATCTCTCGTTCACCACAGAATCAATGTGCTTCGCTTGATCGGTTCCAAGGAGAGATACAACACCAATCGTTCGGCCTGTGAATCTTTCGTCATTTAGGATCGCTTCAATCTCATCTGCGATTGCTTGCGCTTCACAATCGTTTCGGTTGTGGTGATCCCTGACACCGCCCTCTACATAGAGGTCTACCAATGGCGGCTCTATTCTCTCGGAGGCACGAGGAATCCGTAGAGGCAGAATCTGATTTTGGTAGAAGGTTCGGTTTGAATAGGCAATGATCGGCGGAACACAGCGAAAGTGCTCCCGCAACATCACCTGATCGGCGGCGAATACTCGTGCTGCGAGGTCATAGAGCGACTTCTCAGGGGTCATCTCGGACTTATATGGTTGATCGGCTAGGAATCGGTCGAGCAGCTCTTGAATACGGCTGCTGTCGATGAACCCGCCGTCTGGAGATACCTGCTTGTCATCACCGACCACAAGAACCTTCTTGCCCCTCAAGATGGCAGGCAAAGCCCACAAGTCCGACTGACTCGCTTCGTCAACGATCACCAAATCAAATGCGCCGATGTCGGCGGGCATAGCCTCAGAGATTCGGTTGTGATTCATGATCCAGCAAGGCACCGCACCCGCAGCGTCGAACATCATTTCCCGCGCATCGCGCCGATAGCGAGTCGCATTCGGTCCAGTCCCCTGACCGATCCTTCGGATTGCAGTCGCATATCCGGCCAAAGCCTGCAAGATTTTCGGGGTCGCGTTCTTCTTCGTAGCGAGCCATGCTGCTTTGGCGACCATCTCTTGATAGAACCGTGCCAGTCCTGTCTCTACCTCGCGCCTCCGTCTTGCGAGAGTCAAGAGCACATCCCTGGCCTCAATCGCGTCAAGATGGGTACGCACACGAGCCCAGTTCCATGCGTCTCTCCACGTTGTCGGAAAGACGATATCTTCTCCCGATTCTGCAACGGGTGATGTACGAACGCTTGCGGCTAACTTGGGAGCACCTGCTTCTTCAAGCCGTAGTGCGGAAACATGAACGAATGAAAGATCATTGGCAAGCGCAGCAATGCGCCGCAACTCTTCAACCAGTTCGGCATACTGAGCGCAAACACGTTCTCTAGGCAATTCACCATTCCCCAGAGCCTTTTCAACAAACAGCCGAAGAACATCCGATATTGGGCCAGACTTGCCCGCGAGCTTTTCTTGAAAGTCGCTCAGTTGCATCGCTGCTCGGGACAGCTCAGCGAAGGTCAAATGGCGCAACAACTGTTGGCGGATGGATTCCACATCAGCGCGGGTAATGATGGCGAATACCTGTGGCATCCGTTCAAAGACATCTCGTGTACCCCTCAAGAAATGAGTGTCGAAATGGGTTGCCAGCGTGTGAGCTTTCCGTGCGGTAGTCGCAACAACCTCAAGCTGGCGAAGGCCACCGACTCCTGCACTGAGAGATGGTACAGAAAGAAGCTGGTGAAGTTCGTTCCACCGGGTATTGAAAGTGAGGACTTGCAGATGAAGTCCGAGCCATCGCTGCACCTTCGTCCAATCCTCGGAAGTCGAGGGCGGGCGACCTTCGATACGAATCGCGGCAATATGCGCTTTGGCATCGGATGTCCCGAGCGACACGAAACCGAACGGTTTGCCGGTATCGACAGCACGGGCAACAGCTTCAACCGTTTTCGTATCGTTCAACCCGGCCTCGGGAAACACAATTGGAGCTTTCAGAAACTCAGCTCGTGCATGAATGAGTGCATCAAGATCATCGAACAAGGATTCAAGTGCAGCACGTTCCGACGCGAATGACGATTGCCGGCACTTAGCACGCAAATCGAAAGGCCATTCATCGCCGAACTCTTCCAACTCTGTGAGAACGCCGAGCATTTCATCTGTGAGTACGAGCAGTTGGCGCGCCGCAGCAAGGACCTCGGGAGTATTCGCTTTGAGGGGCAGTAGATCGCCTTTGCGAACCTCGTTTTCGATACTCTCCCTCTTCACGAGCACATCATGGAGGTCTCCGACAGCCGATAACGAAGGGAAACTGTCTGCGGAAGGCACACGCGCCTGCACATATACAAGGTCTTTCTTAAGTTTCCTGCGAGCTTCCCTGAGCCTCCCCGCCTCATCTGAGGAGAGAGGAGGCGTGTGTTCAGGTGAGAGAGTTATAGAGTCCTCGAACCAGCCATATCGCTCAAGTCCCGAAAGCACCAACTCTGCGAGCGCCTGGGCACGCATCGGTACCCCGTCAACTTCGATTGTCGAGAGCTGCTGAAGGGCAATCTCATCTACTTTGCGGTCGATCGTGATTAGCTCTGAGTGGGCACGATCAATCGAGCTTTGAACCCGTGCAATTTCTTGGCGCGTCAGTTCCGGGTTGATTTGGGATACACGATGCTGGATCGCCTCTATAGAGCCTTGGAACTGCCGAATGCCTTCCCGATCGCTCGTGAGAAGCGAAACCGTCAAAGCGCGAATCTCTTCAGGGATTTTCTCTTGCAGAACGCCGAGCGCAGCTTCACCTCGTGAAGTAACGAGTACGCGCTTGCCCGTTGCTAGATAGTGGCAAATTACATTTGCGATTGTGTGGGTCTTGCCGGTTCCCGGCGGCCCCTGCACCGTGACACCGGCAGCGCGTTTGAGTCGCTGCACAATGGTCACTTGTTCATCGTTATACGGTAGGGGGAAGTACAGCTCTTCGGGAGTTCCACCAGTACCGCTGCTTCCTCGGCTAGATAGCCCTCGAAAGCTGACGGGTTCGAACTCCATCGGCTGGTCTGACGGTGGGGTTACAAGCGCGAGCGGTCCACCGTAAATCTCACAGCCGTCCTCCAACTTGTCCTGCAGCCGCTTAAGATCGTCGAAGAGGTAATTGATCGCGCGAGGACGGGACATTAGAACCCAAGCATCCGTGATGACAAGATGCTTGCCCGGTGCCGGGACGAATTCACCCTTGGCCAGAACTTCACGGTACACACCCTCACTATCCAAGTTCCCGGCAATGAGCTTCAGGACATCGGTATAGCTTCCGGGGTCAAACGGTGTAACCGGGCTATCCTTGTGCTTGGCAAGATGAGCGGTAGCAGTGCGCTCGACCTCAATAGCACCGACCACCTGGCAGGCGACAAAAGCGTCCAATTCAACGCGCGTATCGGTAGCACGGGGACGCAGATCAATCGCCATTGTTTGATCGTCGATAGTGATTTCCATAGTCTGAGTAAGAAGCGGGTACTCAAAAGGAATCTTCTCTTTCTCAGCTTCAAGCTCCCACGACGAGACCCCAACACCCCAAATCAATTCTTGCGGCTTGCTGGTCTGCTCAGCTTCCATTTGGTGCATCAGCGTAAACAGATCGCCATAGAGTGCAATCGTCATCCGTCGCGGCTGCTCAGCCGCCGCCCACGACTTCCAAGCTACGGTGTACGTGGCCAACACTTGGGCGGCATTACTCCTGTGCTGTGCCTCCAACCGGACAATATCCTCATCGGTCGGCGAGCCTTGGGCTTTGAGAGCTTGGATTGACCTATTAATCAGGCGCGTGAGCGCAGCATCATCAAGCGACGGCAGGACGCCCGCAGGGTCGGCGCTGACTTTGAGCAGGCCTTTGTGACTTTCGGGTGAATCGGGTGGCGCCTCGGCGGCAAGCCGTGGAACGCGAAGCCAAACGTGATCTCCCGCAAGGCGAATGTCAAACTCGACACCGGGCAGACCCGTAATATCGCTTCTCCTGCGAAGGAAGCCCCTCGAAGACGTGAGTCTGTAGCCTTTTGGGTCAACTTCTTTCGTCTGCTCTTTGATGTAGTCCAGCAGGCAAACCAGCAGTTTGCGTGGATCAGGCATTCAGGCTCCCAGGTACAGAGTCTTGCTCTACGAGGCAGTCTAGAAGCAGGAGTCTGGCAAGGGTTCATTGTAAGGGTTGGAAGTCAAGCCGGGGGCACAGGCGTAACGAAGAGAGTTTGAAGAGCACTCCTTTATCCGGTCTAGAGGTGGCACATTAGGCGTGTTGGTGGGCCTGCGTGTGTATTCCACGCGCGCTGCTCCCGTACGTCATATCTGAAGTGAGGACGGCATCCACCTGAGTGTGTGGGCTAGGATCAGCCCTCATACGAGCATCAGACGAAGACTTGCGGTCCCCGTCATCAGCTTGAAGAGATGAAACGGCCAAGTGGCCAGGCTTCAACCGCCCTCGGATCACAGAATACCCTACGAATAGGTAGGCACAAGTTCCTTTTTCTGGAGGAGGGTTAGGAGATCAACGCCTCCCCACCCGGTGAACCAATGCTTTTCGTTCGATTCCCGGATGAAGTCAGCAATTTCGAATTGGGTGAACGTCGGAACCGAAAACAATTGCTGGAATGCCACGATCCACTCTTGCTTTTTTGAAGCCGTGATATAGGGGCACGAGAGCGCATCAAGCAAAAGATAGGCTTTCTCAGCGGTGCGCTCGACACCAGCCAAAGCTTTCAGGCGTCGGTCAATCTCCTCGTCAACCGCTGAACGGAGAACCGCGTATCGAGCGTTGTTTCCTATGTAATAGAGGCATGCAACGAGATCAAAGTAACACCACTCTGCGGACGCCCCAATGGCCTTCCTGCCATCAAGGAATAGACCCGACAATACATCTTGCGGTAATAAAAACTCGCCACTGAGTTCTTTCGCAAAGATTAGAACGTTGAGCGCCTCAAGAGACACAAAGCTGGATAGATGCCTTGATCGCCTGTTTGCTTCCGACTGGAGAAACGCGCAGACCTCCGAGAAGATCATCTCCTCAATCTCGCGACTATGCAAAGCAAGTTTGCTCTTCGTAAACCGAACGAGCAGAATCATTCCGGATGCAAAACGGAATGAGGCGCTCACAATCGGAGCAACAGTGTAGAGAAAGAACATAAGCTTTATAATCACGGCTATTGCATTGCGGTAGTCCTCGGCTTCATCCGCTCCGACGCGCTTCCGCTTCACGAGGCGCTTTATCCTTTCGCAACACGCCGACAAAATGTAGGACGATAGGTCTTCGTAGTGACTACTAGAGTCGAAACAAATGGTTCGCACTGCTGCAATGAGCTTCGCCGAGATTCGCTCGGGTGATAGCTTCGTCTTAGGACGTAAAATGCTTCGCGGCGATACATCCTGAATGAACATTTCACGTTCGAGGTCTTCAATGAATCGCTTTGACTTCTCGATGACTTGCGTCTTGTGAGTGGTAAACGGCCTCTCTAGTTCAACAGATTTGTGAGGATTGCTGTACAGATTGAATTGAGCCATTGCATCCGTATAGCACTCATAAATTGTCTGGCTGACACCCTTAGAATTCGAGAACACAAATACGTCATCAACATACCGATACACTTCATAGTCGCGACCCAATGTAAGGCTCATCGCCTTTAGCCTTTCCATTGCGGTAACGTCAATGCGCTGGAAAAGGATCTCGGCAAAAATTCGGCTGATCTCAGGCCCAATGATTATGCCACTCGTCTCCCCGTGGTTAAGGTTTTGCATCAGGCGGTCAAACTGATCGGCTCGGGTCTTTGAAGACTTCGACTCTTTTGCTACCCCTTTACTCATCGTCGCCCAAGAAATTGAGTGAGTGTAGATGCTGTCGAAGCAGCGAGAGGTGTCGATAGTCTTTACGACCGCGTACTCCTGTTCAAGACGCATAAAACGATCCGACTGAAAAAATTTGTAGAGTCGGTTATATCCCTTGTACGCAAAGTAAGAGGGGTTATACCGAGAGTGGATCGCAGAGTCTGACGATAGAACTTGGCCCTTCTTGTACTGATTCATCGCGTCGGCTTCATTACGCTCATAAAAGGAGCCCGAGATTCTTTCCGGTGCTCTGATACTAAAAGAGCTCCGAGAGCATTGGTAAATGAGCCACTCGTCATGCCGTTCATAGAACTTATTCACATCCCAAAGGGAAGAAGGGTGGACAACTCCAAGCTTCCTGAATTCGGCCGTCCCTTTGCGTATCTTGTACGAAAACGGTATTGTTACGGGGTTGAGTTTCGGCCCTTCCCTGAGGACGAGAATCTTGGTCAGGGCTCGTTGAACAGCATTATGACTCGGACGTTCCTTCATCCGACTATAGAAACCGTCTCCTGAAAATATCAGCGGAGTCTCGTAAGGAAGCGTCTCCGTGATGAGCACTCGCTCATGATCGCCCCTCTTGACCGAAACCCATGAACCACGACTAGCCATTGAACCAGCACCTCTTAATCTTCGCAAGCGTCTTTATGCTGAATGAATAGTATTGCTTGCTGCGGTGGCCAGATACGAAACTCCTTCGTGAGAGCGACGCAGACTGTTGTGGGGTTAAAATGATGCCGTTCGCTGCGCGGAGGTTCTGCGAACTATGGACAAGATCAGCTAATGTGCGGTCGAGGAGATGCAGGGATGATCCAGGTTCGTGGGTCAAGAAAGGATAGTTGTGATAGACACCCGCCAAACGCTTTCGTCCCACACGAGGATCGTAGAGGCGGTAGTTGGAAGTCAAATATAAGACGCGATGGAGAAGGTCATCGAACCTATTATCTTTCGCGAAGGCGCGAAAAGCTTTGCAGAGTTTGGTTTGGTACCGATGCAAGCTGGCGTCCGAAAGCCCTACGTCAACCACGCGCGTGACATCTTTAGCGTTCTTCGGGGCCGGCGAATCGGCTGTATCGCGAACACTGAATCGATACCCAAGGTATTCGAAGCTGGACGATACTTGAAGCACGGTGCTCTTCTCTGAGACATCCAAGGTCACATTCTTTTTCGCATTGAAGCATGTGCCGTGTGGAAGGTGGGCCTCCAGTCTTCCTCGAAAAGATGCAGGGTCTTCGCGTCCAGTTGTTACAACGACGATGTCATCTACAAATCGAGCGGCAAACGTCACAGCCGGATCCGTCCGAAGGAAATGATCGAAGCTAATCATCATCGACTCGGCTAATGGCGAGCTGACAGACAGGCCAGTCGGTATACCGGGTCGTCCATAGCTCCCGTGTTCATTGAGCACTGCGCTGAGCAGCATTTTGGTGTCCTGACTCACGCCAAGTGACGCCACTTGTTCTTCTACCCTGGTTGGTTGCAGCGACTCGAAGAATCTCCTGATGTCCAGTCGGTACACCCTGTAGCGCACCTCTTCCTGAAGAGCACCCAAAAGAACCGTGATAATTCTATTTCGGTCACTCGGAACTTTTCCAGACACGTCGCTAATGTTGTAGGCAACTTTCCTCAGTACGAGGATCGCGGGGAAGGTTGGCAGGGTGCATATTTCCCGGTCTTTCCGGGTGTGATATTTCAAGCCAACCGGTGAGCTGAAGAGTGTTTTTGCAAGAATACTGGCATCAGCCACCAAAGATTGGCGCGTGGATGCAGACAACACCGTTCGGAACTGACGGTAGTCCGAAGCGCGAATGTGATTTTCCAACTCAACTGGAGTGAAGGCCTGCTTAAATTTTCTCAACTGCCTGCCTCACTGGATCAGATCAAGATGATACGACGCTGATGGCGACAGCCAAAGGCTTGGGTTGCTCATTTCCGTCTAGGGATTTTATCGGGCCTTTGAAATCATGGACGCTTATGCCGTTCAGGCCTCTCCTATTATTCCGAACAGATGAAGGCCGATACCCAAGTTTGGGCACAGTTTGGGCACAGAAAAAACGCATCCGGAGACGCGTTAATTTGCTAAATTGTTGATTCTATTGGTGCCGGGAGGGGGGGTCGAACCCCCACGAGGTTGCCCTCGGCGGATTTTGAGTCCGCTGCGTCTGCCAATTCCGCCATCCCGGCTTACTTACTACTTTATCCCACGGCCTCTGGAGATAAACACCTTCTCTAAAGCTGGACTGTACCCGGCGACCCGCCTCTTTACTGAACCCGGCCCGCAGGGCGCATCGCGAGCAGCTCGCCCGCGCAGGCAATCGCATTGCGCGCAAAGAGCTGCACGTTGTCCCCGGCCAGCCAAAGCCAGGCACCCCTTCCTGCAGACCGGCCACTCATGCGAAGAGTTCCCTGCATCGCTTCCTGTTCACTTGCGGTCGCGCTGCTCGGTAGTGACGGTTCATCGGTCAAGACAGTCAAGACCGATGGACTTTCAAGCGCATTCGCCACAGCAGCGGTCTGCACGGACTCCTCAAACTCCAGAAAGATCGATGCCGAAAAACCATGAAACACGGGAACCTGCACACACTGAAACACACAGAACGCGGCGGATTCGACGCCCAGTAACCCTTGGAGTTCCCTATCGATCTTCGACGAGATAGTCTCCAGGCTATCCTTCGCATCCGCTCCAAAACCCGCGTTTACGTTGAAGGCAATCTGCGCGTCAAAGAAGTCCCGTGGAACCGGCTGGAACGAAAGCAGCGCGACGGTCTGGGCATGCAACTCATCCATGCCTGCTTTGCCGTGTTCGGACGCAGGAAGCAGGATCGTGGCGAACATCCGCACACGATCACCCCATTGGCTCCTTAATCGAGTGCTTACAATGCTGAGCATCAGCGTTACTGGATGTGCAGCGACGACGGCCTCCGTCGCCAAGTCGAGACGTCGTTCAGCGAGACCGATGGCTGCCAAAAGGGGGGCGCGAACGTCGATACCCGGTTCCTCGGTGAGCGTGCCTGTAAGGTCTACCACACCTGAACCTGCCGCAACGGCCACCCGCCAGTGTTCACGGGTGGCGGCCGCGTCCGCCGCGAAGAAAACGACATCCATTCCCGTGAAGGCTTCGGGCGTGAGCGGCTGGATGATGAGCGCCTCCTCGCCGGCGGCTGTCATTTGGCCTGCGGCATCAGAGGCATCCAGCAAGGCAAGTTCCCAAAGGGAGCCGCCTGCTTGGCTCAGTTGTTCCGCCAGCTCTTTCCCAAGCACCGAAGAAGCGCCGACGATAGCGGCTCGGAAGGTCGTCGTTGTCACTGAAGTTCCTTTGTACGCGGCTAAGCCGAGGCAGTTGGTTCCGTCTGACCGCGCCTTGTGGAATACGCCATGCGCGCGAGCACCCCGGAAACCAGATAGGCGAGCGCGATGATGAGCAGCGCGTACTGCGAAAGCCAGATTGTCAGAGTCAGCAAGGTGAGCAGGAGGAGCACGCTGCGTACGGGTTGGCTTTCGGAAAGGTTCAGTTCTTTGGCACTCCAGAAGCGCCAGCTGCTGACCATAAGAAAGCTTGTGACAGCGACCAGCGCAAGCCAGAGAGCAGACATCCACAATCCATGGACGGGAGAGCCTTCCTCGAAGTGCACCACCGCCGCAATCACGCCGGCCCCCGCTGGAATGGGCATGCCGACGAAGTATTTCTTTCCGGGCCGGCCGGGGTTTCTTGGCTGCGGGTTCACGCTGATGTTGAAGCGAGCCAGGCGGCAAGCCCCCGAGATCAGGAAAAGGAAACAGATTCCCGCGCCCAGGTCGTGCAGCTTGGACTGCAGAACCGGGTAAGCCGAAGGCACAACCGCCTGAACGCCCCAGAGATATGCCAGCAGACTCGGAGCCACCCCAAACGCGATCACATCCGCAAGCGAATCGAACTCGCGCCCAAAGTCGCTTGCGGTGTGCGTCATGCGGGCCACGCGGCCGTCAATCCCATCGAACATCGCGGCAAAGGCGATCGCCAGAGCCGCGCGATTGAAAGCTCGCGGGTCGCCTTGTGCGCCGCGAATACTTTCCGTAATGGCGTAGTACCCGGCCCCGATGTTTCCCGCCGTAAATAACGATGGCAATACGAACATGCCCCGCCGCGGCGGACGACGTGGGATCGCCGAGGAAGACGTTTGCTCCGCCGGCATCAGGCCCCGCCGCCTAAGCTTGCCGGCATGGCAGCCAGTACCGAGCTCCCGCCTTTCACGCGGTCTCCCACCTTGACTCGAAGTTGCGCGTCGAGGGGCAACAAGACATCCACGCGAGACCCGAACTTGATCAGGCCCATGCGCTGCCCGCGCGTCACCTGATCTCCGGCCTTCAGGTTACATACGATCCGCCGCGCCAACAGCCCGGCGATCTGCTTGAAGCTCACGCTGTAGGCGCCGTCGTTGATCGTGACCATCGTCTGTTCATTGTGCACCGCCGAATCCGGGCGCATGGCATTCAGGAACTGTCCTTCGCGATACTCCACCAGCCCTACCGTACCGCCTATAGGCGTGCGATTGACGTGCACATCGAATACGTTCAGGAAAATCGTGATGCGCAGCTTGTTACCGTTTGCGGTCTCCACGGGTTCCGCTGCTTCCACCTTGCCATCCGCCGGCGAGACGATCAGCCCTGGCTCGGCGGGAACCTTGCGCGAGGGATCGCGGAAGAACCACAGGAAGAACACCGCCAGGATGACAGGAATCGCGGTAAGGCTGGTGAAATGGGTGAAGTGCCATACGATCGCGGCCACGGCCAGTAAGGCGAAGCCGTAAAAAATACCGTCACGAACCATACCTTGATTATAGTTCCCTGACGTCCGGCAGCTTTTCTAAGCTGTCGGCTGCCACGGCCTCCCAACGCAGCAGGAGCGCGTCCTCCGCAGGGTTGCTGTAGTAGCCGGGGCGTGAGCCGCTGTGCCGAAACCCCAGCGAGCGATAGAAGGCTTGAGCGACTTCGTTGCCGGCACGCACTTCCAGCAGCAAGCTGGTCGCATCTTGATCTTGCGCCCAAGTCGTCACGGCATGCAGCAGCCGCCTTCCCAGCCCGGATCGCCGGTCCGCGCAAGCCACGGCAATGCTTTCCACCTCAGCCGTCCCGGCTACGCAACTTGATGCCGCAAAGCCCCGAACGCATCCCCCTGCGACGGCTACGAAAAGCGCCCTGCTCTGGAGGTCCTTGCGTTCCTCGGCCCGAGGCGTTACATAGAGCGCATACACCGCTTCGTTCCAGTGAGGAGCTTCTGCTGTAGCCCGCTCCAGAGCGACGATCTTCGGCAAGTCTCCGGCATGTGCAGAGCGAATCTCCACACACTCACTCAAAGCCCCGCCGGCTCCGTTCCAGCCATGTGCCCCGGGGTCGTACAAGCCGCGCGCCGGTCGCACGTAGCTTGCATCGGACATCTCGACGGAGTCCCCGCTGTCTCGCAGACGCGCCTCTGCCAAGGCCAGCGCATGAGCCGCCGAGAGCCTCAGCCAAGACACCGGCGTTGGCGCGAGCACCGCCAACAGCTTCTCTTCCGACACCAGAACACGGCCTCCCATGGGCACGCGCTCCTGCAGTTCTTTCAAGGTGATCACCGTCTCCTCACGGCTTCCGACCGAACGGACGTAGAACTCCCGCCGGCCGGCATCCAGCACGGCAATATCTTGGCTACCGGCTTCCCCTGCATGGAGCAGGACCTCCAGCCGCGACAGCGTCGTCAGTCTCAGGCCCGCCACATCGCACAGCCCTTTCGCCGCAGCCAGACCGACCCTGACCCCTGTGAACGACCCCGGGCCATTCACCACCCCTACCCCGTCCAGAGAGCGCAACGGCCATGCAAGGACCGCCAACTCTTCGCGGATCGCACCTACCAGCTGCGCCGATGGGCTTGGCGAGGCCAGCGTGCGCTCCCGCAGCATTGTGCCGTTCTCCGTGAGAGCGAGGCTCCCGGTCTCTCCGCATGTGTCGAGCAACAGCAGCCGCATGAAAGTCCCTTTCTTGAGCATACTGCGATGCGCTGTCCGAGACTGCATGGCCCACCGCAGAGTAGCCTCAAAACCTTTGCGGAGCCTGCTTCGGACGACCGCTGCCGTCAAGCACCGCGCTGGCACAACCATCAGTGCTCGCAACGCCTATACGCCTGGACAGGAAGGCTTGTTCACAGGAACAGAATTCGTGCTGTTCACATATGTCCCGAGGAAACTCTCGAATCTTCGCCTTTCCTGGTCTGCCGCATCTATCGCCGCGTGAGCACGCCCACAGCATGACTCTGCATGCTGACGGTACCGCGCTACACACACGTCGTTCGCATAGACCTCGTATTGCAAGGAAATCTTGGCATGGAACACCTGATCGTCGTACAGGCCGCGAAAGTCTTCGCAGAAGCCGTTCACCGCAAAAGCAGCCCCGGCGCGGACTACGACTGTGCAGATACATGGCACGAAGCTTTCGTCGGCTCGAAACCACTGTAGAAGGCAGCCCCGGGGTAACAGGCCTGTGCGTTCGCCAGCTGGAATCAAAGGCGGGAGATAATTTCTCCCCCACGTCGCTGCGCGAGCGGCCGTCTCATCGAACGGCAAGCGGAAGTCGACCCAGCGCTCCGCACCTGCGTACACCATCGCAGCTTGCGGCACTCGTTCGAGCAGTCCTGCCTGGGTCTCGAGGTGATGTGGAAGCCATACGTCATCTGCGTCGAGGAAGGCAAGAAGAGCACCACGGGCATGCCGGAGCGCAAGGTTTCGGGATGCGCTGATTCCGTGATTGCGGCCGTCAGGATGGCGCAGCACATGAATCTGCGCTGGGAAACGGACTGCATACTCCTGAGCCATGCGCATCGTGCGATCGCTGGAGCCATCGTCCACAAACAGCAGTTCCCAGGCGCGCGTTGTTTGCTGCTGAAGGATGCTCTCGATTGCCTCGCGCAGATACCGCTCCGCGTTCAGAGCGGTCATTAGAATGGAGATCTCGGGGATCATTTTATTCGCAGGCTTCTACGCTTCCAGTGTTGCACTTGCACTGCCTGCTTGCAGTGCGCCGGAATGGAGACGGCGCGTAAGAGCCCCTAGAACTCCAGTCTGAGGCTCACCTGTCCGGTGCGATTGCCGCCGAAGTCGGAGCCCCGAGCCGAGGAGATCACTCCGAAGCTCGGGCTTGTCACGTCCAGGTTCGGATCCGCAAGATTTGTATGGTTCAGCACATTCGTGAATGTACCCTCCGCACGAAGCCGCAGGCCCTCCGTAATCGCGAACGCCTTGCTAAGACCCGTTGACAGGCTCACCAGACCGGGGCCGGTCAGGTCGCCGATGGACTCCGTCCCGTAGCGCCCGATAGGGGCGGCATAGTTGCTGCCCGGCGTGTTGTACCCGCCCACCACGCAGGGTGTAGTGTTCGAAGCGCCGATGAGCAGCGAGCTGTAACCGGTCAGCACCGCGCCCGTGGTCTGGTCGATGCCGCGGCCTCCGGGACATACAAAGGCCTGCTTGTTGAACCACTGGTTGCGGTTGTGCCCGGAATAGTTCGCGTTCGCGATGCGGTCAGGCCGCTGCTGCCGGTAGTAGAGTGTCCCGGAGCCCGTGCCCGAAGGGTCCGTGTTGCTGCCTGAGATAAACGCCGTCAACGCCGGGCCGCTCTGCACGGCAAGAATGCCGGCCACCTGCCAGCCCCCGATGGCCAGGTCGAGAGCCCGGCCCATGTTGCCGCCGAAACGCTTGCCGCGGCCTACGGGCAGCTCGTACACGGAGTTCGTGATCCAGCGATGCCGTCGCGTGCCCACCACATTGCCGTAGTCGAGGTGGCGGTTGCGTGCGTCGGTCGCGTCATAGCCTCCCTGCTCGTCCACAAAGCTCGACTGTCCGCTAGCCGCGCCATAGGTGCCCTGGTTGTCGGCCAGGCTCTTGGCGAACGTGTAGCTGGAATCCAGCGAGAAGCCGGATGCTAAGCGGCGATGCACCTCTGTCTGCGCCGAATGGTAGTTCGAAGTGGCGGAGGTAGCGCGGTCGTAGATGGCCTGGAAGTTGGGAAACGGAAAAGCGGAACGAGGCTGCGTTCCGGCCGCCGTGGTGGCGGAAAGCGGCAGCTGGTTCAACTCCGGCTGCCAAACCAGGTGCCAGGTCTGCAAGCCGATGTAGCTGACGCGCAGGCCGAAGTTGTGACCCAGGTCCTGCTCCACGCTCAAGCTTGTCTGCAGCGAGTACGGATCGTGCCAGTTGGTATCCACTGCGGCGTAGAACACGCCGGTTCCCGGTGTTCCCGCAGCCACGGAAGTCGGCAGGTTGGGGAAAGAGTACGCCGGCGCGGCGCCCGGCTGCGAGTTGTAGTAGCTGTTGAGATTGGCTTGCAGCGTGCCAGTGAGCGCATAAAACAGCGCGCCCGAGGTCGTGATGTTGAAGTAGCCCACTCCTCCCCGGATTGCCGTCCTGTTGTTTCCGAACGGACGGTAAGCAAACCCCAAGCGGGGCTCCACGCGCTGCCGGGGCGTGGTGCGCAGCGCACTCGGCAAGTTGAGGCTGTTGTTCGAGACCACGGGCGTGCAGCCCACGCCGTTGACCTTGGCGCCGGTCAAGCCCGGGATGCCCTCTGTAGGGCAGGCATTGAAACCCTGTAGCTCCGGCACGCTCAGCAGGCTGGCATAGCCGGCAGGGTAGATCAGGCGGCCGGTGCCTGGGAGCGAAGGGTCGAAGTTGCCGAGCTCGCCGTTGGTCGAATGGAAGCCGGGGTGCAGCTCGTACCGCGCGCCAAGGCTGATCGTCAGGTTCGGGGTGGCCTTCCAGGTGTCCTGCGCGTACGCGGCATAGGCTTGCGAGACACCGTTGTTGTCGTTCTGCACGTTGTCGTTCTCGTAAAGGTAGGGAACGCCCGCGAGAAAGTCCGCAAACTCGTTGCCGGTGTAGCCGCCGTCGAAGTAGAAATCACCCGCATTATCCGATCCGCTGGAGCCAAAAAAGCCGAGCGGCGTAAAGGCTGTAAGCGTGCGTATGTCGCCGCCGAAGCGGAGCGTGTGTGCGCCGCGCGTGTAGGTCAGGTTGTCGGCATACTGAAAGAGCCGCGAGCGCTCCGATTGGTTCAACCGCTCGCCGCCGCTGGTGTAGTTGATGAAGCCTAGGTGCGGAACCACGTTGAAAGTTGCGCTGGACAATCCGTTCAGCTTGGCTCCGCTGGTGAACGCCGCCCCGTTGAAGGGATCGCTCTGCCCGTCCTCCTCCAGCGTGAACCCGAAACGCGCTTCGTCGGCGAGGTGCGGCGTGAGCGCATAGGTGAACGCCGCTGCAAAGATCCGGTAGCTGGCAAATGACGATCCGTTTGGCAGTGCCAAGTCTTCGGGCAGGACTTGGCTGATCGCTTTATTTGCGTAGCGCGCGAACACGGAGCCCTTGCTCCCGATCGTCTGGTCGATGCGCACATCGAACTGATTCGAGTTGATGCTGTTGTTTTTAGTCGCCACGTAGTTGTACGGCAGCGCATCACTCAGAACCTGAGCTACCGGCTGCCCCACGTTGAAGTTCGGGTCAGGAAACAGGCCCAGCAGCGCGGCTGCACTCGCATTGGGCGTCAGCTTGTTGCCCGCATAGGAACTCTGCGTGAACGGATTGATAAGCGTGCCGCCGCTGTAGGCCTCCTCCTGCGAGAAGTCGCCGCTCTTTTCCTGGATGGTGGGCACCACATATTGCACACCACGCGCCGTAGCGTAGCGCAAGCCTTCATAATCCGCAAATAAGAATGTGCGGTCGCGTCCGTTGTATAGCTTGCCAAGTTGCACCGGACCGCTGAAGGAGCCGCCGAAGTCGTTGGCTACCTTCTTTGCCTTACTGGCATAGGTGTAGCCGTACGGGATCGCGTCGAAGCCGGAGTTCTGGAAGTACTCATACGCCGAGCCATGGAACTTGTTTGCGCCGTTCTTGGTAATGGTAGTGATCTCGCCGGGCTGCCCGTATTCCGCATTGTTGCCCACGCCGTCTACGCGGATCTCGCTGATTGCCTCGGCGGAGGGAAACGCATCGCCGAGGATGTTGTTCGCGGTCTGGTTCTGTGCGGAGATGCCGTCGACTGTAGTTTCCGACTGCGAGGGTAGACCGCCCTGGATCGAGAATTTGATCGCCGGGTTCGGCGATGCCGAAGGCTGCGGCGGGTAGGAGCCGGAGTCCGGCTGCACCCCGGGCAGTGCCTGGATCACGTTCAACGGCGAGGTCGAGCCGGCGCCGCGGTAGTTCGCTGGAAGGTCTTGCACGGCCTGCGGCGACAGCGCGGCGGAGATCGATCCGCCATCGGTGTTGATCGTGCCCGCTTCCGACGCGTTGACGGTCACAGTATCGCTACCGCTTTTCAGGCGCAGGCTGATATCGAAAAGGAGCTGCTGCCGCGCGTCCAGTGTGATACCTGTGTCGGTCTCTGTGCTGAAACCCTGCGCTGCGACACGCAGCTCATAGGTGCCTGGTTGGAGGTTGATCGCGTTGTATTGGCCGTCACCGCCGGTGAGAACTGTGCGATCGGTGTTCGACTCGATGCGGTGCACAACAAGACTTGCTCCCGCGACCGCAGCGCCGGAAGGATCGTGCACCGTTCCGTGCAGCGCGGCTAGGGTACTCTGCGCATGGGCGCCGTTGACGAGGGCGCCTCCGAAAATGAACAACAGAAAGCGACGGCGTGGTGTAGGCATGAGCTGCAGGCTCCTAAGGAGTGGTGAGCGCCGGCGCAGACGTGCTTGACTGGCCAGCAGAGGAAAGGGTTTCCAGAAGACTCAACGACGAACGGCGGCGATCCTGGTGGAGTCTGACCCGCCACCACACGAGCAGCGTAAGGCCCGTGCCGAGAGAGGCGGTTCCCCGTCCGATCCAGAGACCGCGCAGGGCAAAAGCGTGGTGGAACGCAAGGATATATCCGAGCGGCATGCCGATGCCCCAGTTCCAAAGCAGGCTCACCATCATCGGGGTGCGCGTGTCGCCCAGGCCGGTAAGCGCCGAGGCAAGCAGCACGAAGGTGGTGTCGCCGAGCAGAAGAAACGCACAGATCGTGAAGATGGGTGCGGCCGCGGCAACCACCTGCGCGCTGTTGCTGTACAGCCCGGCCCAGAAGTGAGCAAAAAGAGCAAACGCGGCACCGGCACATGCAATAAATCCCACGCCAAGCGCCAGGCTCACGTTGGCGGCGCGTTCCACCTGCTCGCGACTGTTGCGGCCCGCCGCCTGTCCCACACGTGCGATCGTCGCGTAGCTGAGACCTGCGGGTACCTGGTACACGAACGCGTTCAGGTTCAGCACAACGTCTTGTGCGGCTGCCAGGATGGTACCCAGCCGCGTGCACAGAATCGACATGTACGTTGACACGCCAAATTCGGCAAGGTTCTCCAACCCGCTCGGCCAGCCAATGCGCAGCAGCGCACGCAGACGCGGCCAATCTGGACGCAGCATGTCGCGGGTGGCAACCAGACGGAGCCGGCGCGTCGCAATGGCGGCGCCGGCCAGCAGCAGTGCCAGCATGTACACACGAACCAGAAGCGTTCCCCACGCGGAGCCTGCGATGCCCAGCGCCGGCACGCCGAGCCGGCCCAGCAGAAACACCCAGTCCCCGAACCAGTTCACCGCGGCAGCCGTGAGCAGTGAAGCCGTGACCCACGCCACGTCGTTCACCGACTGCAGGTATCGGCGCAACGCCATGTAAAGCATGAGCGGCAAGGTGGAAAGCACCAGCGGACGCATGTACCGGCCCGTTTCCGCCACCACCTCCCGCGGAGTGCCAAACAGGGGAAGCAGCGTGAGGGAGCCGAGCGACACCAGCACGACCACAGGCGTCGCGAGGGCAATGATCCATACAGATTGCGCCAATAAGCGCAGGCATTCATCGCGGCGGCCTTGCCCATACGCCTGCGCGACAAGTGTTTCCAGGCCGTTGAGTAGGTAAATCGCGCTGAAGACCACGGCATAGAAGATCGTGTTCCCCAGTAATGCGGACGCCTGCGCGAGCGGTGAGTAACTTGCAGGCAGGCGGCCGATCATCAGTGCATCGACGATGTAGGTTGACATCCACCCGAGTTCGCCAAGAGCAAGAGGGCCGCCTAGGCGGATCGTCTGGCGCAGCTCCTGTCCCCAGGTATTTGCCTGCCGTGTGCACACTCAACTACCTCTTAGAGACTTCTGCTGTTCCGTGAATGTGGAGTGAGGTCCATTCTCGCGTGCAGAGGACGCGCACGCGAACGAGTTTGTGAAGCCGCGCGTGAATGAACGAGGAACTTTGAGCTACGTCAAAGTGCATTCGGCCGCAAGGACCAGGCTGGCCCCCGTCTACGACTCTGCGGGGCGGCGGGTTCATAGAGCCAAGAAAAAAGGCACAAACCACGGGAAGGAAGTGTTCTCGCTGCCGACCACATTCGGAAAGCCGCAATACGGGCGGTGTTCTCTCGCCCGCCTACAAGGGCCGGTCCGGCCTGCATAACCTCCGCTCGTCACTTTGTACGGCGCTGGTGGCGCAGGGTGTGGACGTAAAGACCGTGCAAGGAGTGCTGCGGCATAGCCAGGCGTCGACCACCTTAGATGTGTACGCGCAGACCGTTCCCGCCAAGCCATTAGGGCGCAAGAGCAATTCATCACTGCCATGGATGGAAGCGTGGAATGAGCGTGTGGTCGTGGTGAAGGTGCCCATCCGGCGCATGAGCAGAAACGGTCCTGGTCTATCACTTGACCCGGAAGAACCTACGTGCGGCAGGAACCTTGGGAGGGATGTATGGTCCGTCAGCCCAACGACGCCGCACTGGCAGAGCTGGAGGGCGCAGCAAGCGGGCTTCCAGAGGTGCCATCAACTAAGAAGTTTATGGTCTGAACCTTCGCGGGCCGGCATAAGCAGGGATTCTCTGGCCGCGAAGATCGCCCGTTTCGCCGTATACTTCCAGTCAGTTCTCAGCCAAGCCCATGACCCTTCTCGCTAGACTCCAGGCGCTGCCGCTGGCATTTGCCATGTTGCTATGCGCGTCTGCAAGCTGCCAGAGCTTTACCAATCCTCTACGTATCGCGACGCCGGTAGACCCGGATGCCGTTCTCTCCGGTGACCTGAATGGCGATGGTCGACCTGATCTGATCTGGCTGCAAGTGACATCAAGCAACACGGTCGGGCACATTGTGCTCGCGCAGGCCAGTGGCGGCTACCTGGCCGGGCAGACCTTTATGCTTCCAGGTGCACCCACGGGCGTGCCCAACTGCCTGATCGCGGATGTAACGCGTGATGGCAAACCGGACGTGCTGTGCGCCGCCCTGTACAGTTCCACTTCGAGCGTGACTGTCTTCGTCTTTCCAGGTAACGGTGATGGCACACTGGGCGCGCCGGTATCCTCCCAGTTCACAAGCCAGCTTGGACCATCGATCTACTTCGTGCCGGTCGGCGACCTGAACGGGGATGGCGTTCCAGACTTTATTCTGGAAAATATCTACTACACCCCGGCACTGGTTCTGTTGAGTGACGGCAAGGGCGGCTTTCTTCCCCCGAAAACGGTAGCGAACTCATACAACTACTCGGTTCCGGTCGCGGTGGACATAAACGGTGATGGCATACCGGACATTCTCTGGCCGGAAGGAGCGGCGGTGGCGCTGGGGAAGGGCGACGGCTCGTTTGGGAATCTGACTTCACCCTATTCAACCGCGAGCGGACCCCGAACCTGCGTGTTCCATGACATGGATGGCGATGGGAAGCTGGATGCCGTGTGTGGCTATCTCGAATCAGGTGTGATGGGCACCGCGCTGGACATCCTGCACGGCAACGGCGATGGCACCTTCAATCCCAGCCCGATCTCTCACACGACTTTTGGCAGTGCATCGATTTCCCGCACCGGAACAGGGGTGCTGCTGATGCCGGAAGTGGTCGCCGATGTGAACGGCGACGGCATACCGGACGTGCTCGCGTTTGGCGGCGATGGCCTGACCGTGCTGCTCGGACAGCCGGGCCTCACGTTCGCGCCGCCGGCTGAATACGCAGTGGGGTATAGCGGCTTCTCGCCGTTTCTTGGAGCGTGGGTACAGCGGAAGTATGCCGACCTGAACGGCGACGGCTCGCTGGACGTGCTGACTGCCGGGCCCAACGGCATGTATGTGCTCTATGGGCGCGCGAATGGAACGTTCAGTTCTGCGCTGACGACAAGGACTTCGGAAGAAACTGGGCGAACTGCCGTTGCAGACTTCAACGGCGATGGCAAGCCCGACCTGGTGTCGACGGGAGAGCCCCAGCCCACGCTGAGCCTGGGCAAAGGAGACGGTACCTTTTCTGCGCCGGTGCCTATCCTGGGAGCCCCGTTTGCATATAACCAGCCCATCCTGGTAGCCGACTTCAACGGCGACGGCAAACCTGACCTGCTCTCGGCTGACAGCTCATCCAACCACTACCTGATGCTGGGACGGGGGGACGGAAGCTTTGGGACGGCGATCGCCACCAGCGGCTTGCCGGCCGCGCTCACTCCTTCAAGCTCCACGGTCAGTTACACCGCCGGCTATGCACTTACGGCCGACATGAATGGCGACGGCAAGGCGGATTTGTTCTTCTTCGACACCGACCCTCAGTCGCCCACCTATAGGCTGGTCTCCGCGTTGTCTGCCGGGGATGGAACCTTCCGCACCGTCAGCACCAGCTATCCGGCTCCGGTGTATGTTTCCGGCATCTTCTACTACACGCCGGCTGCAGCCGTGCTGGGCGACTTCGCCCACCGCGGCCAGCTGGACGCGGCGTACTACATCAACGAAAAAATCTATGTCGCGCACGGGCACGGTGATGGCAGTTTCGATGCCGCGCTCACTGTGCTTGCCACTCCTACTGTAGCGGGTGCGCAACCCGTCTACCAGCAGGCGATGCAGGTCGGCGACTTCGATGGGGACGGCAAGCTCGACCTCGCCTTTCTGTCCTGGTATACGCCCGGCGGCACCTACTTCTACCAGACCGGGCCATCCTGCGTTTTCATCTACTACGGCAACGGAGATGGAACCTTCCAGTCACCGGTGCAGGCTGGATGCTTTGTGCATGCCTATTCTGATTTTCGCGTTGCCGATATCAATGGCGACGGCCGGCCCGACATCATCCTGCAGACTGCGTCGTCGCTGAACGAGTTTGTTGTCGGCACGATCACAAACCTCGGCGGCCGCCTCTTTGGACCGGAAGTCAACTACACGGCAGGCTCGCTTTCCGGCGATTTCTATGTTGCCGACTTCAATGGCGATGGCCGGCCCGACCTCCTCTTCGGCAACCAGCGCTATGAGGCCGGCTACGGCGCCGACTCCGTCACTGTCCTGCTCAATAACGGCCCGCAGACCGCGACAGGCATTCTGACGTCCAGCCCAGACCCCAGCTACATAGGCCAATCCTTCACCCTGACAGCGGCCCTGACACCACCGGTCCCAGGCACGGTGTACACCGGAACAATCACCTTCTACGTCGATGGCAACTCGATCGGCGTGGTTCCGCTTTCCGGCAATACTGCGACCATCACGAACCCGCTGGCGCTCGGCGCGGGCACGCATCAGCTTTTGGCCATATGGTCGGGTGACGTCTACAACGCGGCGCTCACCTTTGGCGCATCGCACACCGTGCTGCAGCTGCCGCTGCAGGTCGCACTCACCTGTTCTCCTGACCCAAGCATTGCCGGGAAGACCGTAACACTTGCCGCGCAGCTGACAGCAACTCCGCCGCCGGGACTCGCGGTCTCCAGCGCGCCATTCATGGGCACGCTCAGCTTCTACGAGGGAGCCACACTGCTGGGGCAACAGCAGGTAGCGGGTGCCGGCTTCAGCCTCAACACAACGACGCTCACGGTGGGAACGCACTCGATCATGGCAAGCTACGCTGCAGACAGCGTTTACGCCAGCGGCTCGGGCAGCTGCTCGGAGGTAGTTACGGCGCTGCCCACGGTCTCTGCGCTCAGCGTTTCGCCCACGAGCACCACCTTTGGCTCACCGGTCAAGCTCACAGCCACTGTTTCGCCTGCCACGCCCCCGGGCGCGGGCACTCCCACGGGAACAGTCAGCTTCTACAACGGGTCTTCGTCGCTCGTCGCAGCAACGCTGGTCAACGGTGTAGCCAGCACGACCCTCAGCACGTTACCGAGCGGGACCTATGCCCTGACCTGCACGTATAACGGCAGCTCCGTATACGGTGGCAGCAGCTGCAATACTGTTCCAGTCACCGTTGCACCGGCTGCTTCGGCACTGACCCTCACGTCCAGCCTGAACCCGGCACCGGCGCTGACGAGCATCACCTTTACGGCGCACCTGACCACCAACAGCCAGCCCGCGCCCGCAGGCAACATCATCGTCCTGAGCCTGAACGGCCAGACGATATCGCTCACTACAGATGCCACCGGTTCGGCAAGCTATAGCCTCAGCACATTGACTCCGGGAAGCTATCCCGTGAATGCCAGCTTTGCGGCGACCAGCAACCTTCTAGCCAGCACAGCATCATTGACCGAGGTCGTCAACGCGCTAGCCACGACGACAAGCCTCACCGCCGCGCCCAATCCCGCCTACTTCGGCCAGGTCGTCACCTTGACTGCCTCCGTGGCCGCGAACGGCAGCGCTGTCACGACGGGGATGGTTACCTTCTTCGACGGCACGGTCATGCTGGGGCAGCAGCCTCTCTCCACCACGGCGAGCTACACAACCTCCGCATTTGCTGTTGGCACGCACCCGATCACCGCCGTCTACACTCCCGCAGGTAGCGTCTTTCTGGCCTCGAGCTCCTCCTTGGTCAGCGAAGTAGTCCTGGCCAGCGGATTTACGCTGACGCTCTCGCCCGCAACCGTCTCGATCGCGCCTGGGGCCGGCACCTCCGTTGCCATTCAACTCGGCAGTGTAGGCGCGTTCTCGGGGCCATTGGCGCTCACATACGGAACGCTGCCGGCTTATGCGACGGCTTCCATTACACCACCGGCCATCACGCTGGCGGCGGGGGGCGCAGGTGCGTCAGCAATCACGATTAATACGCTGCTGAGAGCTCAAAGTACCGCGCCGTTAAAACCCGGTTCAAGGCAAGGGCCGGCCCTCATGGCGGCGTGCCTGCTCTCGCTTCTGCCGTTGAGCTTCACGCGTCGCCGCCAGTTCGCGCGGATGCTGAGAGGCGCTGTACTGCTCGTCGCGCTACTGCCCCTCACCGGTTGCACAAATTCCTGGTACAGCGCCAACACGGTTGCAGCCGGTACCTACCAGCTTCCGGTGACCGCGACCGACGTCCACGGCAACAGCCAGTCCGCCACTCTCACCGTTGTAGTCACACCCTAGTCATCAAGTCCCATCAGGAGCAGGATTTGCGCCGCACCTACCTCTTCCCCTTAATGCTCGCGCCGTGTGTGCTTGCGGGCAGCCACGCCGCCGCCCAGGCGCTCCCGACAGCGAGCAGGCCGTTGACGCCCTCGGTTTTTGGCGGGGTGACGGGCGTCTACACCGGACTGGCGCGAGGGCGAAACCTCAGCATCACGGCCGGCTTCGATCTCACATTCTGTCCCAATGCAAAGCTGCAGCCTGCCGTGGAGTACCGCGGCTTGTACGCGCTCAGGAAAGGCGGAGTCGATAGCCTGAAGAACAATCTCGGTGGGTTCAGAATTTCCGCTCACTACGGTCGGTTGCGACCCTACGCGGACCTGCTTGTCGGCCGCGGGGAAACCACCTACGCGAATGGCGGGTATCAGGTTCCCAGCAAGCTCATCTTCTATACGCAGTCGTCTTCCAATGTGTATTCGTTGGGCGGCGGCACGGACATCGTAAGCACTGCCCACCTCGCGTTGAAGGCCGACCTGCAGGCGCAGCGCTATTCGAGTCCCGTAACGCCCTCGGGTCATCTTTACTCCGAGACAGGCACGCTCGGGCTGACGTATATCTTCCACTCGGGCCGCGGCATCCGCTAGCTACGGGCAGAGGCAGTGCAAGGTTTCTACGCCCGAGTTCAGACCGGATCTGCACGTTCCCAAGGTGCGTAGAAACCAACCTGCAGGGTTCAACTAGTTCAACAAAAGTCTGGCTTCGGTGTATCCTGCCCCGCATGAGTACGCCTGCGAACTACATCCTTGCAGAATCTGTTCAGGAGCACGAACGCCTGATGCTGCAGAGCCGAGTGGTTAGCCCCTATACAGAAAGATTCTTCCGTTCCGCCGGTATAGTCTCCGGCATGCGTGTCCTGGACCTGGGTTCTGGTGTGGGAGACGTGGCGTTACTCGTCGCGGATATCGTCGGACCCGGAGGCTACGTGCTTGGTCTCGATCGCGATGCGAAAGCTTTGGACCACGCTCAGCAACGAACTGCAGAGCAGGGATGCTCGTCATGGGTCTCGTTTCAGACCGTCAGTTTGGAGGACTTCTCGACGACGGAATCGCCTTTCGGCCACACTCGCACCCGCAGGACGTCCTCACGCAGCGCCGTCACTGCCATAAGCTGTTCCGCGTTCTCTGTAAGGACGCCGTTCGGCAACGGTTGGAGCCGAACGGTCTGCGCCCCTATTTGGAACTCATTGAAGCTCAGAGCGAAGCAGAGAATCCCCGCAGCGCACGTGCAGTGCACGGCAGACAAGGCGCGAACCCTGAGCTTTGGTGGGTGTCGAACAAACATGCGAGCTGCTGAAAACGAAGCGGCTCGTAGCAGACTAGACATCATTGTGTCTTCCTATGGCCCGGTAGGGTTTCCGGGGCTCTCGTGGACCGATTCCGATGCTTCGAGCCGGAGCTCATTCAGGTGATTGCCACGCGATCTGTCTTCGGTGCGGGCGATTGTGAGACTGCGGAGGGAAGCACTCCTCTTGAAGAGTGGCGAAAGATTCGTGCTCCAAAGGGAGGCAGCGAGAGCGCCGGGAGAACCGAGGTAGATCGGCCCGCCGGCGCATGCGCGTTTGGCATTCCTGGTTCGTTGAAGCGCGCGAAGTCGCCCAGAGCGACTTCGTGCCAAGGCCCGGGAGTCACATCAATGAAGCGCGTCAGAAAGGCCGTAATTCCTTGCTTTACGATCAACTCGCGAGTTTTCGCGAAGTCATAACTGTTGCCGCCTGTTCCCAGACTGGGAAAAGGACCTCCGACGACCGGCAAGGTGCCGTGCAACATGGTGCCTGCCATATCCTCGACCGTCATCTGCTTTAACAGGTCGTCGGCACGCGCTTCAGGCGTTTGCCGCCAGTCTTCGTAAACATCCAGCTTGCCGTTGCGATTGAGGCCCTTGAACTGTAAACCGTCAACCGTTAGCAGCGGCACAGACCTGTGCCCGAGAGATGTGGTTCCGGTTTGTGCCTCGAGGATTGTCGCAGGAAGCGCGACAGAGACAGCAGGGCGAAGCAATAAGTCTTGTAGATTAGCTTCCTGAGTCCTTCAACTCACAAACTTACCGTCTTCCTAAGAACGAGCAGGCGCAGAGGCGCCGTTGAATGCCCTTGTAAGCGCAGCGTTCCAAGCCTGATTGAAAGCGACGGAGAGCGGCGCTTGCGGAACAATGGCGTCGAACCCGTGAAATGCGCCGGGCACGACGTGAACTTCCGTGGCGACGCAGGACTCGACCAGACGGCGAGCGTAGGTGAGGTCCTCGCCTACGAACAAATCGATCGATCCGACTCCAATCCATGCCGGGGCCACGCCCGCAAGATGATCCACACGCGCCGGCACCGCGTTGGGCGGGACCACCGCCGAACCGGCTGGTCGGCCCAAAAGTGACGTCCAGCCGAAGCGGTTACTCTGGCGCGTCCAGAGGATTTGCCCGATGCAGGCGGGGGCGTCGACTGAGGACCCAGTGCGGTCGTCGAGCATCGGATAGAGCAGAATTTGCAGGCAAAGCGGAAACTCGCCGCGGTCCCGCACCGCAATGGCTAGGGCGGCAGCGTGCCCCCCGCCTGCGCTTTCTCCCTTGACCGCGATGCGGGTCCGGTCGACACCAAGCTCGGCTGCATGGTTGTAAAGCCAGCGCAGCGCGGCGTAGTTGTCCTCAAGGGAGCCGGGGAATGGCGTCTCCGGTGCTAGGCGGTACTCCACGGAAAGTGCTACGCAATTATGGGCCAGGGTCAGATCCTGGATTAGGGCGCGACTGCTTGCGGCCGAACCAAGAACGTACCCGCCGCCGTGAATATGGAGCACGGCGGGCTTCAGGGTTCCCGGAGCGACGCCTGTGATGTAGATTTTTAGGTCCGGCGCACCCTTGGGGCCGGGAATGATGCGTCTGGTGACCTCGGGCGCGGGAAGCATGGGTCTTCCAATTTTCTCGATGGCCTCACGTGTCTGCGCTAGCGTGGCAGTCATCAGGTCGCTGCCGAACGCATGCGCCTGCAGCAGAGCCGCGACTCTGGGCCGGAATTCCGGGTTGACCAAGGCCAGGTCAACAGGGGCGCTGCTCACCGCGGTTGAAGGAGCCGCTGTTTGTGCCTGGCTTACCCAAGGAAAAGCGGATGCTGCCGCTATACCCATGCCTGCCTGGAAGAACTGACGTCTTGTTTGCAATGCTTTTCTCCACGCTGTACCCATAGGTTATGTTCAGCGATATCTAGTAACTTTGCGCCTCAGGTTAACAAACGAAGACTTCGACCCGCAAACCGGTCCTGCCGCAGATTTGTATCTGGCCCCGCTACCCTTACTAAGGCGGGGCGAGCACCGCCTGCCCACTCAACTCTCGAGGTGCTTCTTGCACTTTAGTGGTCCCGCTCGACGGTTTGCCAGTCTGAGACGCGCCCTATCGTTTGGCCTGTCGGCGCTTGCAAGGGTCAGGTTGACCAACTCGCGGAGTATGTACTTCAGCTTGCCGGAACAGTCCCCGCGAATCCGCTTCTGACATTGAGCCGATCATTGGTCTCGGTTGGCGCTTAAGCGCCTGTGCGCTCGTTTAGCCGCTGCATCTGAATCTCTGGGTGTAGGCGCTTAGATTGTTGGGCATATCTGCGGCAGAGGAGGCCGCGTGTATGCCTAAGAGGACAAAGAAGCCGTTCGTGCGGAAGGTCGTCCTCCGCCTGCCAGATCCCGATCATGCGAAGACCTCGGTGTTGAACAGCTTCAGTTCCCCGCGTTCCAGACGCAACTACAAGTTCGCGATAGAGCAGTCATCACTTGGTACTGTTCCGAACCAAGACTTGCCCTAAACCGAACGGTCGTTCTCCGCTTCCGTCTCCACCTGGAATCGCTCGGGTTAGCTGCGGGTACGATCAACCAAAGGCTTGCGGCGGTCAGGAGGCTCGCCTACGAGGCAGCGGACTCGGGCCTGCTGAGTCCGGAACTTGCCGCTGGCATTAGGCGAGTCAAGCAACTGGGCTGCCGGGCGGGCAATTGGCTCAACCGAGAGCAGGCTCGGCTCCTGCTTGGAAAGCCGGACGGGGAAGGATTACGAAGCATCCGAGACGTCGCTATGCTATCGATCCTGCTCGGCTGTGGTCTGCGCCGAGCCGAGCTGTCGGGCCTGCGAAAAGAAGACATCCAGGTTCGACAAGTACACTGGGCAAATCGTAGACCTTGTCGGCAAGGGCAATCACGTCCGAACAGTCCCGATGCCGATTTGGGTGAAGGGTGCCGTGGACGGATGGCTGACGGCTGCGTCGGTCACGATGGGACGAGTGTTCAGGGCGGTGAGTCGGCACGGAACGCCTTGGGGAACCGGCGTTTCGGAGAACGTTATCTGGTATGTAGTCCGGAATTGTGCTCAGCGTCTAGAGCTCGACCACCTCGCCCCTCATGACCTCAGGCGAACATGCGCAAAGCTCTGCCATGTGAACGGCGGTGAACTGGAGCAAATACAGTTTCTCCTGGGGCATGCCTCCGTCCTGACCACCGAGCGTTACCTCGGGTGTAAGCAGAACTTAGAAGAGCCGGTGAACGACCGCTTTGGCTGCTTGTTCTCCGGAGATATCGATTTGCGATAAGCCCTGATATGGAGTGACCGTGTCAACTCCGCATAAGTGTGGGTTGTTGTTGTCGTTGTCGTTGCCTTGTCCTTTCCCGAAGACAGAGCGAGCAGCAGTCAGAGCAGTTGTGAGCGACGATTGATCAGTCTGATATTCGCGGGTCGAAACCGCATAATTATGATCCGTCGGGAGCTGCCTCTGACTGTTATCGCGAGTCAGGTTGAGCCTGTCGCATAGGCCGAGCGAGGGTTCTCCTTCGTGCTTGCCCTGGCTGCTGCCGGCTCTGTGTTCGAGATGGATGTCAGCGTTCCTCGATGGCGTTCTGAGCTTTCTCCTTATTAGGAAGTTTTGTTTTGGCTGTTGTCAGGCTGCAACCTGCTGCTTGGAGACAATCTCTGTTCTGGTTCCAATAGCCCCAGATGAAGCCCAGCAACTCTCGAGCTACAGCTGTGACGATCTTCCTCTGGTCCTTGCCGGCTGCGCCCAGCTTCACATATCGCTTATGCAACCGGTGTTGCGCCTTCCATGCAATCTCCTTGGCTTCTTCCGAGATGCTCTCCTGTCGTCTTCGCAGACGTACCAGATACCTGGCGGACGACGATAGCTCCATGCAGCTTCGACAACAATGCGTCGCAGGTGCGCGTTGCCAGTCTTCGTGATGCCTCCGCGCCTGGTTCGCTTGCCACTGGAATCCTCGCTTGGTACAACGCCGCAGTGACCCATCAGTTGCCGAGCACTGTCGAAGCGGGCATCGGAGCGGTCCTGTGATGGGTTAGGCCTCACCGGCGCAGCAGCGACATTAGAACGCGCAAGAACGCCAAAGCGCGTGTAAGCACCGTGTTATAAAAGCGTTCCAGGGTGGAGTCTAGGGTGGCGCTTCGAATTTCTGAGGCCACGCGAACCATCGGAAAATGATGGTAGGCACGTCCGGATTCGAACCGGAGACCTCTACCGTGTCAAGGTAGCGCTCTAACCAACTGAGCTACGCGCCTTCGTTGCGTACGACTCAGTTTAGTCCAGCGGCTAGCTTCCGGCAAGGCACCTCGTTGCAGCCGAGCTTTTCTTTTGCTTCCTACTTTTCTTTTGCTTCCTATATGTATCCGCCTTTCTCTGCAACCGAACCGTCGCTGGGCCGAACTCTCCTGAGCAGCACACCCGGACTGCTCACTTCGGCTTCGCTTTGCGCTTCCTGCCGGGTTCATTCTTCTCACCGCGCAGCTTCCAGGCCGCTCGCAACGCTCCCAGCAGCACGTCCTCCGTTGCCCGCTGCAGCCGTACATGTGTCATTCCCGTCCGCCCCCATCCGCCATGCACAGGCAAGAACAGTTCCGGGGCCTCCGCCACGAACTCCGCCTGCATCTCCGGTGTGAGGCTCAAATTGCCAAACCCCTGGGCAGCGGAGGCAAGCGTGGCAAAGATCCGTCCGCCTACCCGGAAGTCTGCTGCGCCCATGTGCTCGCCCTCCTCGGCTCCCGGAAGGCTGAGGGCCAGCCGGCGGAAGTCGTCCGCTGTCATGCCAACCTCCCTCTCCTTTGCGAAACACACACATGCGGCTTATTTCTGCGCGCCGTTGGTTCCCGGCGTGGTGCCTGTCTCCCCGGGCGCGGAAGGGTTCAGCCTGCCCTCCGCGTTGTCTGGTGTTGCCGAATTCACCTTGGTCTCGCCCGGTCCAGCTGTTGCCGGGTTGTCGCCCATCGAGCCGGACGGCGTCGCCTTAGCATCCCCACGGTCACCCTGCACCTTGCCACTGCCGGTCTTCTGTTCGTATCCCGCCTGCTCGTACGCCATCTTCGTCCCTCCACGCCGCAGAGCGGCGCTCTTTTGTGATGCGTTTCGCTCGGTCAGCGCACTATAGCGTACGTGCACCTCTTGAGCCGTTCGTTCCAAACTCCTTGGCCCGAGTGCACCGCCCATCTTCCCATCGAAGGCACCCCATGCGCCGCGCCCCTCTTCTCCCACTCCCGCTTCTGGCCCTCCTCTTCACCGGGGTTGCCGCCGTGCCGAGCCTCCATGCGCAACCCTCGTCCGCCCTATCCTCGGCCGCCCGGCCTGCAGCCGCTCAGCCTCCCGCATACCCTGCCAGGGCGGCGTCCGTAACGGTCCCGTTCGCGCTTCCTGTGGACTTCAATCATCTTGACGCCACGCTCAAGCTGCTCACCAGCGTGAACGGCGGCCCAGCGCACGCCTTCACCATCGATACCGGCTCTGTGGGCACCGTTCTTCCTGCCGCCGAGATCCCCGGCTTTGATCCAAAGGCTTCCAGTAACACTCCCGGCGAACTGCGCTATTCCAGCTCCGGCCTCACGCTTGACGGCTTCTGGACGCTCGCCACCGTGCGCTTCCTCGATCCCGGCACACAGCAGCCGCTGGCCGTAGCCGCGGTGCAGGTCCTTGCCGTCGTGAAGGGCTCCTGCCAGGGTGGCGGCGCCAACTCCGGAAACTGCACCGGCGCGATCCCGCACATGCTGGGCGTTGGGTTCGGCCGCGGTGGTGACGCTTCCAATGGCATGCGTACGCAGGCCAGCAATGCGTTCGTCAATCTCCTCGCGATGGACCGTTCCCGAACCGGCGCTTCCGTGCTCGTAGCTCCCATACCCGGCTCTCCTGCGCCCCGCACCCTCATGCTCCACGGCTACCTGATCACCCGCGGCGGCATCACTTTCGGTCTCACGGCCGCGGAGACTCACGGCTTCCAATTCGTCAAGCTCACGCCGGCCACCCTGCTCCTGCCATTCCGCAGCGAAGCGCGGAAATCGGCTTCTGTCCCCGCCTATCCTGCCCCGAGCGCCGCCTTCAACCGCGACTACGACACCGCGCCCGGCTCCCTCACGATCGCGGGGCACAGCTATCCCATGGGTGCGATCCTGATGGATACCGGCCTGACCAACATGATCGTGGAGGAGCCCGGCGCGCCCCGCTCAGGTGACCTTCCCGCGGGCCAGCCGGTCGTCGTTCACCTGCTCGGCGATCAGCTCCGCTACCGCTTTACCAGCGGGGATCAGAGCTCTCCCGCCGCGCCTCGCCGCGCTACCTGGGCAGCTTTTACCCACGGCCCCTTCGTCAACACCGGCCTGCGCGCTCTCGCCTGCTTCGACTACCTCTACGACGCCGAGAACGGCTACCTTGGCCTCCGCCCCACGTGTAAACCGGAGTAGGCGCCTTCTGATGCCTGTGTGTCGCTGCCGAAGGCAATCTGCGTTTCTACGCTGCAGCGGATCGTCCGCAGAACTCTCTCGCTGCTTAGACCCTGCGTACGAATCACCAGGTTTTCCACCCACCGCACCGTTGTTGCGCCTTGTTTTCACCCACGGTACGTCCTAGTCTGGGCATACCGATGCGCGTGTGAATACACGGTGAATCACGCGGGCCTTGCGAACTCCAGAGAAGACGCACCCGCAGCGAGCTTTCCACACCAAAACCCTAGCAAAACTCGCAAAGGCCGAAATCGACGTGTGCCTAAGTAACAGAAACCGAAGAACCTAACTGGGCACCACTATATGTTGTTGTTTTGCCCTTGACTCGCCCCACCCGTGGCGGTACTTTGAACTTCACCGTCCGTGGTGCAGCGCCCGCTGTCGGGGCTCACACCTCCCGCGGAAACCCCGCCGGAGCGTAGCCTGCTGCTTCCGGAGTGAACTCCGGTCACAGCCGTACACGTCTGCGGGGGACAGCAGCACCGCCATTCGCACCGGGCGCACCACAAGTTCATCCGATCTCCAAAGACGAAGGATCACGCCGCTCATGTCCGACATGCCTCGCTCCGCCGCCCACACCGAAGCTCCCACCGTTTCCCATGCAGGCACCCACCAGCATGCCGGCGTAGCGCGCGCGAACATGGAGAACGCACGCGGCCTTGGCTTCGAGCGTTCCTTCACCAGGCCGGGCGTCAGCCCCTTCGACGAGCTCAAGTGGGAGCTGCGCGACGCTGTCATCCAGGACTTCAAAGGCAAGCTGATTTTCGAGCAAAAGAATGTCGAGGTGCCGGCGGACTGGTCCATGACCGCGACCAACATCGTCGCCAGCAAGTACCTGCATGGCCAGGTGGGCACTCCGGAGCGTGAAAAGGGCGTTCGCGACCTCATCAGCCGCGTGGCTGAAAGCATCCGCGACTGGGGTAAGCGCGACGGCTACTTCGCCACCGACGCCGACGCCGAGGTCTTCTTCGCCGAACTCACCCACCTGCTGGTCAACCAGAAGGCGGCTTTCAACTCGCCCGTCTGGTTCAACGTCGGCTGCGACCGCCTGGAGCCCAACTCTGATGCGCAGAACTGGCACTGGGACGCCGCCTCCGGCGAAACCGTCTTTTCGCGCACCGGCTACAGCCGTCCGCAGTGCTCGGCCTGCTTTATCAACTCCGTCGATGATTCGCTGGACTCCATCCTCACCCTAGCCAAAACCGAGGGCATGCTCTTCAAGTGGGGTTCGGGCGCGGGTTCCAATCTCAGCAAGATTCGAGGTTCCATGGAAACCCTCTCCGGTGGCGGCACCGCCAGCGGCCCGCTGAGTTTCATGCGCGGCTTCGACGCGTTCGCCGGCGTCATCAAGTCGGGCGGCAAGACCCGCCGCGCCGCCAAGATGGTCGTGCTTAACATCGATCATCCTGACATCGAGCAGTTCATCCAGTGTAAGGTCGAAGAAGAGCGCAAGGCCTGGACGCTGATGGCCGCCGGCTACGACGGCTCCGGACCGGACAGCGAAGCCTTTACCAGCATCTTTTTCCAGAACGCCAACAACTCTGTCCGCGTGACCGACGAGTTCATGCACGCCGTCGAGCACGACCTCGAGTTTTCCACCAAGTCCGTGAAGACCGGCGCGCCGGTCAAGACCTACCGGGCTCGCGATCTCATGCACGATCTCGCCGAAGCCACCTGGCAATGCGGCGATCCTGGCATGCAGTATGACACCACCATCAACCGCTGGCACACGTCGAAGAACACCGACCGCATCAATGCCAGCAATCCCTGCTCGGAATACATGTTTCTGGACGACTCCGCGTGCAACCTGGCCAGCTTCAACCTCATGAAGTTCCTCACCCCGGCCGGCAAGTTCGACATTCCCGCGTATCGCCACGCGATCGCCGTCGTCACCACCGCCATGGAGATCATCGTGGATGCGGCCGGCTATCCTACCGAGCGCATCTCGCGGAACTCGCATGACTACCGTCCGCTGGGCCTCGGCTACGCCAATCTCGGCGCGCTGCTCATGGACTTCGGCCTGCCCTACGACTCCGACGCCGGCCGCGCCTTCGCCGCCACCGTCACCGCCATCCTCTGTGGCGACGCCTACGCCCAGTCCGCTCGCATCGCGGAGGCTTGCCCCCCGCTCGGGGCCGCCACCGCCGTCACCAAATCCAACGGCGTGGAAGGCGGCGCCTGCCCCGGCTTCTACGCCAACCGCGAGCCTTTCCTCGACGTCATCCGCATGCACCGCGCCGAAGTCAACAACATCGGTTCGGCCCTGCGCGCGACCAAGGAGCCCTTCAAGGTCGCCCAGCTTGATGAGCTCAAAGCTGCCGCCCAATCGGCGTGGGATGAGGCTCTTGTTCTAGGCGAAAAGTTCGGCTACCGCAACTCCCAGGTCACCGTGCTCGCCCCTACCGGCACCATTGGCTTCATGATGGACTGCGACACCACCGGCATCGAGCCTGACCTCGCCCTGGTCAAGTACAAGAAGCTGGTCGGCGGCGGCATGATCAAGATCGTCAACAACACCGTCCCCGGCGCGCTCTTCAAGCTCGGCTACTCCGGCCCTGATGTGGAAACGATCGTCAACTACATCGACGCCACCGGCACCATCGAAGGCGCGCCTGGCCTCAAGCCCGAGCACCTCGCTGTCTTCGATTGCAGCTTCAAGCCTGCCAAGGGCACCCGCACCATCAGCTGGCAGGGCCATGTCAAGATGATGGCCGCCACCCAACCCTTCCTCTCCGGCGCTATCAGCAAAACCGTCAACCTGCCCAACGACTGCACCGCGCAGGATATCGCCGACGCCTACACAGAGTCTTGGAGGCTGGGCCTCAAGGCGGTCGCCATCTACCGCGACGGCTCCAAGGGAACCCAGCCGCTCAACGTCTCCGCCCAGACCGACAAGAAGGACGAGAGACCCGCGGCGCATCCCTCCGCCAACGACACTGGCAACATCGCCCCGGCGCAGGCCGGAAGTGTGGAGCTGGCCGAGCTCCTCGCCGCCGAGAAATCCCTGACGGCGGAAGCGCAGATTGAAGCCGCTGCCGCCCGGCAGAAGCTCGCCGCCGCGCAGGCCCAGCTCGACAAGGTCCTGCACGCTGTCACGCACGACGCCGATGCCCCCGACTCCGCAGGCCCGCCGCGCGCCGTCCGTCACCGCCTCCCCTCCGAGCGCGCCAGCATCACGCACAAATTCGGCATCGCCGGGCACGAGGGCTACGTCACCGTCGGGCTGTATCCCAACGGCTGCCCCGGAGAAATCTTCATCCGCATGGCCAAAGAAGGCTCCACCATCTCCGGCCTCATGGACAGCTTCGCGACGGCAGTTTCCATGTGCCTTCAGCACGGCGTCCCGCTCAAGCTCCTGGTGGAAAAGTTCGCCCACACCCGCTTCGAGCCCAGCGGGTGGACCGGCAACGAACAGATCGGCTTCGCCAAGTCCATCATGGATTACCTCTTCCGCTGGATGCAGCTCCGCTTCCTCTCCGGGGAGCAGCTCACCCTTTTCGCCGGCATGAGCTCTGCGGCTGCATCCACCGGCTCTCCCGCATTCCTGGGGTCTGCATCACCCGCCCCCGCGCACTCCATCCCGGTCGCCGGTGCGGTCGTCGCCCCCAACAACGCTGTCATCTCGACTGGGGCGCAGCGCAGTGGAGAGACCCCCGTCTTTGCCCCCGCCCGCTTCGCAGGCAGCCAAAGCCCCGAGCCCACCAGCCTCCTCGACGATCCCGGCCAACCTGCCAGCTGGGGTGGCGATACCACCGGCTACAACGATCGTCGCGCCCCCCAGGGGGGCATCGCCCCCGACCTCACCGCCCGCAGCGGCATGGACAGCCAGGAGGGCTTGTCATCCTCCGCCGCAGGCGTAGGATCTGCGTCTCCCTTAGCCTCTGTCGTGGACCGCGGCGTCTACCACGCCGCCTCCGCCATGAAGAGCCTCTACGACATGGGCGATTCGCCCAGCTGCAGCACCTGCGGAGCCATCATGACCCGCAACGGCAGCTGCTACCGCTGCATGGAATGCGGCAGCACCTCCGGCTGCTCCTAGATCGTCCACTCTAGATCGTCCGTAGTTGTTGCAAGGGGGGTCTCTTCAGAGACCCCCCTTGCGCGTTCCCCTCATGTATAGTGTCGTTCATCTTCTTCCCACCTCACAGAGAAAGGCAAGAACGGCACCGCCTATGTCAAGCCCCGTCGTTACACCCGCGCCCAAGTACGTCTTCGTTGGCGAAGTGAAGAGTTTTCTAGAGGATCTCTTCGCGAAGGATAAGAAAGGTCTCTACAAATCGTTTCAAACCAAGATAACTGAAGCTGCCGAAGATCCATCCTCGAGCGAGGGGACTCTGGAGTACAACAAACTCCACTTCTTGGAGTGGAAGAGTGGCACAGAGAATCGCATCTTTGGATTCTTCAAAGACGACATTCTTTATATCTGTCTTGCCGCTACCGAGCATAAGAAAAAAAAGTACTCAGGTATGACCTGGGATGGCCAAGATGAGTTCGACGCCATGTATTTCAAAAGGCAACTGAAGCCCGCACAGGTGAAGAAAGATGCGGACGACGCCTACGAGGCCGTCAAAGACCATATACACGGCTGACGACCCGGTCGCACCCCCTGCGGCGTTCCTCATGACCCGCAACGGCTGCTGCTACCCCTCCACGGCTGCAGCAGCCGTTGCGACTGCAGCCAAGTCGCGAAAAACCAGCGGCTATTTACGTTTCTTTTGCGAATGCCCGTGAGACAGCGAGGTGTCTGATGCCAAGCAGCATCCCCGTGAACCCACAGCACGACAACCGAGACTACGTCATCCAGAGCATGCAGATGACCCTCGACGCCCTGAAGAAGAGCGATCCCAAAGCCATGGCGGTGCTTGCAGACAACAACCCGGTCAACATCGAAGCCAGCCGCCAGTCCGTCATTTCCAGGCTGCAGGAGGCCATCGCGGACACGCAGCAGGAGTCTCAGCCTTCGGGAACAAGCTTCCACTCCAGGGTGCCACTCGCTGGGATCATTCAGTCAAATCTGGAGGCTTCCGTTCTACCGGAGCTGCAAGCGTACTCCGAAGGCAACCCAGTGGTGTGGATTCCCGCCGGGATCAAAGGCATTCTTGAACATTGCGAGGAAAAGTACCCATTTCAGACGGCGACATCAGCGAGCAACATCAAGATTCCGAATCAGTGCAAGATCGCGCTGCTCGCTGACTGGGGAGCGGACAACGACCACGCCAGGAGCGTTGCCGCACAAGCGATGTCCCGCAACCCGGACTACGTGATCCATCTCGGCGATATCTACTACTCGGGGGCCGAAGAGGAGTGCCGGACGTTCTTAAAAAATTGGCCGCTCAAAGATTCAAACGGCATCCCGCTCCAAGGCCGCAGCTTCGCACTCAACGGGAACCATGAGATGTACTCTCTCGGAAAACCGTTCTTTACGATTGTCCTTCCCGCGTTTGGCCAGGAAGCGAGCTACTTCACGCTTTCCAACGACCGCTGGCAGTTCCATGGGCTTGACACAGCGTACGTTCCGTTCAGCATTAACGGCGGCGCAGTGGACTCGCGTCTGCATGTGCAATGGGATTGGCTTACGAACAGCTTCAAAGCGAATGGAGGCAAACGGAATATCTTCCTGAGTCATAATCAGCCGGTATCGGCACATCTGCCGGAGCTTGCAGCAGCACAGGCGTTGATGAACGAAGCGCGGACACTTCTTTCCGAGTTTCCACTGGGCACGATCTACGGCTGGTTCTTCGGTCACGAGCATCGCTGCACAATCTATGACGACACGGTGACCTCCGCGCTGTTCAAGTCGCGGCTGATTGGCAGCGGCGCCATCGGCCATCATCCGCAGCAGGAAACCGAACCCGCCAGGGATGAAACAGGTGCGGAAGCGGCACCCTTCGTTTGGGTCAATCACCGCTCGTTGGAGGACAGGGGGTTAGTCGCCGTAAGTTCATTCGCGTTCCTCACCATCAAAGACGACCAGATCGACATCGAGTACATCGACGAAGATGGCTTCGTCGGGTACAAGGAAACCTGGCTCGCCAGCGACAAGATTGGCGTGGGAACGAAAGCAGGTTAACCATTGCTAACAGGCACTCGTCCCGACCCGGGTAGACGGGCTGACCGGTTTGCCCGGCTGAGGCCTTTTACAGCCTTCCAATCCTCCTCACCGAGACTACAATCCCCAGAGTGGCGGAGCCCTTCCAGTTCGCGCATCGCGTGCGGTTCGAGCCGGCGACGGCGGACGCGATTCTGCGCACGGTCACCAGCGGCCCCGGCGTGTTCTGTCTGCGCGGCGAGGCCACCGCGGAGGGTGCTGAAGCCGAGCCCTACATCACCCGGGCAGCCGACCTGCGCCGCCGCCTGCGCAGGCTGCTGGCTTCTCCTGAAGTGCTCGATGCCGACGGCCGTCCGATGCTGTCCAAACGACTGAACCTGCGCGAGCGGGTGCGCTCCATCGAGTGGACCGGGACCGGCTCGGAGTTCGAGTCGGTCCTCCTGCTGTACCGCGCCTCGCGGGCAGCGTACGGCGCAGAGAAGGCGCGCAAACGGTTGCGCCTGTATCCTCCCTACGCCGTGCGCGTGACCATGACGCATGCGCATCCACGCGTCTACGCCACCAATCGGATCGGCAGGCGGTCGCTGGACGAAAGCTTCGGTGTCTTTCCTTCACGGCTTGCCGCCGAGCGTTACGCCGATGCCGTGCTCGATCTCTTCAAGCTGCGCCGCTGCTGGGAAGATCTCGAAGTGCATCCGGAGCATCCCGGCTGCGCCTACGGCGAGATGAAGAAGTGTCTGGCCCCCTGCAGAATAGCGTGCTCAGCCGAAGAGTATGAGGAAGAAGCGCGGGCGGTTCACTCGTTCTTTGCGACGCGCGGTGAGTCGATGCTGGCGAGGATTGCCGCCGAGCGCCACGCCGCCAGCGAAGCCATGGACTTCGAGGCCGCGGCCGCCCTGCACCGGCTGTGGGAGCGCGTGCATGCGGCGGCATCGTTGGCAGACGAGTTGGTGCGGCCCGTAGCCGAGTTGCGAGCCCTGGTCGTGCAGGAGGCCGTTCGCCTGGAGGACGCAGGCGATGTCATGGAAGTAGCGGTGTTCCTTTTGGAAGCGGGTCGCATCGTCGGCCCCGAGCGGCTTTCGACGCTGGGAGTTCGTGCAGTGCGGGAGCAGACCGCCGTAGGCAGCTCGCTATTTGCGCAGCCGCTCATGCTGGCCGCCGTGCCTCTGGCGGAGGATGGCAGCGGCACTCCCACATCCGGCGGTTCAGACCACCCGAGTTCCGGTGCGGAGACGGAGCCTGTGGTCCCCCAGACGGTTCTTTCCCCGGAGGAGCGGGCACGGCTTGTGGTCGCAAGATTGAAGCAGCAGGCGAGCGCGCTGGGTGAAGTCAGTGCGGAGGAACGCGGTGACTTTCTGGCACTCTTTCGCCGCTGGTACTACCGGCCGGAGAAGCAGCGTGCCGGCGAGGTCTTTCTGCCTAACCTGGATGGAAGCTGGCCGATGCGGCGTCTGTTGAACGGTGCGGCGCGGACAGTGCTTGGACCACCCAAGGCTATGCAGACAACCGACCGGGAAGGCGCAAAAGAGTTAAGGATGCGGCTCATTCACGCGGGCCGCGAAGGGGTAGAGCGCGAAGTGCCGGTGCTGCCAAAGAGGGTAAGGAGCCGAAAGAGCATTACACCGGCGGATGTCCTTGGGTAGTTGGATAGGAGGCGTCCGCCGCTCGCCCGTGTGGCGATGCCGACGGCGGGAGGCAAGCGCCAGGTCCTTGTGGTCGAACCTGCCCTGATATCCTCTCAGTGATTTCGTCCCTTGTTCCGACGAAGCTTTGAGTGGAGTTTGCACCTTGGTAGAACTGGCGTTTTCGATTCTTGCGGCGGACTTCGCGCACTTGGCGGACGAGATTGCCCGCGCCGAACGGGGCGGCGGCACGATCGTGCATGTGGACGTGATGGATGGGCACTTCGTGCCGAATATCACCTTCGGGCCGCCGGTGGTCAAGGCGATCCGTCCCTTGACCAGGCTGCCGCTCGACTGCCACCTGATGATCGAGGATCCGGATAAGTTCATCCCGGACTTTGCGGCGGCGGGCGCGGACCTGATCGGGGTGCAGGTCGAGGCCTGCAGGCACCTGAACCGCACTCTGCAGCTCATCGCGGATCACGGCATGCAGCCGGCGGTTGTGATCAACCCGGCGACCCCGCTCGTGATGGTGGAGGAGGTGCTATCCATGGTGCACCACGTGCTCGTCATGAGCGTGAACCCCGGCTTCGGCGGGCAGAAGTTCCTGCCGCGCTCGGTGGAGCGCATTGCCGAGCTCGCCCGGATGCGGGAGCAGCGGGGCCTGAACTTCCGTATCGAGGTCGATGGTGGCGTTGCGCTGGACACGGTCGAAAGCGTGGTGCGGGCGGGCGCCGATATGCTCGTGGCCGGATCGGCAATCTTCGTGGACGGCAAGGCGGAAAGCCGGGCCGAAGAATTCCTGCGCGTAGCTCGGGCCGCTGGTGAAGTTCGGGCGTAACAGCTCGGTCCGGCTAACCGGGGCTCGTTGGTTCAGTGCCGATTCCGAAATCGCATCGTCCAATTCACAAGATGCCTGAAGTGCGAGTTTGAGCGAGCGCAGATAGAATGAGAGCTGTAGCTGCGCGGCTCCTGCCGCGGGCAGATGGAGCGTTTTTCGATGCGCAAGATGCACCTCGGTTTCTTTCCTTCCCGCCGCGCCGGCTTGCTGGCCGGCCTTGCCGTGGCCGCGTTGCTGAGTGGAGCGGCCGCAAGCCTGGGCGCACAGCAGACGCCGGCCGGCACAGCGCCTGCCGCCAGTACGCCGGGGGTAACCGGCAGCTCGGATACCACTACCGATGCGCAGGGCCGAACCACGCAGTCTGCGACCCTGAGCGTCGACACCGGGAAAAAGAAGAAGGCGGACAAGCCTGACCGCGTGCAGCAGACCAAGGACACCCGCGCCGCCATCCGAAAGGACAAGAAGTTCAACCCGCTGATCGGCAAGGATGCCGATCTGCCCGACAAGCAGCTCTACGACAAGGCCATGGACCAGATCCAGCACGGCCACTTCGACGTGGGCCGGCTCGATCTGCAGACGCTGCTGAACACTTATCCGGATTCGCAGTACATGATGCGGTCCAAGCTGGCCGTGGCCGATGCCTGGTACCGCGAAGGCGGCTCGGCGGCGCTGGCGCAGGCGGAGCAGGAATATAACGACTTCATTACCTTCTTCCCGAACGCGCCGGAAGCCTCTGAAGCGCAGATGCGCGTAGGCGATATCTACTTCAAGCAGATTGACGCCACGGACCGCGACTATACCAAGGTCCTGAAGGCGGAAGAGGCCTACCGGCTGATGTTGAAGACCTACCCCGACGCGCCGGCCAAGCTGCTTAGCCAGGCCAAACAGGATCTGCGCGAGGTGCAGGAGCTGCTGGCCGAGCGCGAGGCCCAGCTGGGCAGTTTCTACGCTGGTCATCTGAACTGGGCAGCCTCGATCGCCCGCTACCAGACAGTGGTCGACACCTATCCGCAGTACAGCCACATGGATGACGTGCTGATCGGTATCGGCGATGCCTACTCCGCCCAGGCGCGCACCCTCCGCACCCAGCCGGCATGCGGCACCGTGGCCACCAACGTGCCGTGCATCCCGGAAGCCAGCAAGGCCAGGCTGCTTGATACCTATGACAGCAAAGCAGCCGCGGAGTACCGCAAGGTGGTGCTCGAACATGCCGCCGCGCCGCACGTGGAAGATGCGAAGGAGCGGCTGATCGATATGGGCATGCCGGTGCCCACGCCTACCGCTGAGCAGGTGGCTGCGAGCGATGTTCTGGAAGGCAGCCGCGCGCAGTACACGATGAGCAAGCGGTTGGAGCTGCTGTTCCTGCGCAAGCCGGATACTGTGGTCGCAGCGCGTACCGGTGAGCCTCTGCTGGACGATCCACCACCGACCACCGCACCGGCGATTCTCGATATTTCCAAGCGGGAGTACGTCGCTGCGCTCAACCCTGCCGGAGCTCCGTCGGCCCCCGCCGCGCCCGCAACCGCGGCGGAAGCGCCTGCGGCACCCGATCAGCCGGTGCCACCCGCTGCACCGGTGGGCAACGCTCCGCTCGCCCTGGGCGACGTTCCGGGCCCGGGTGGAAGCACCGCGGCGAGCGATACGACGACAGTGACGAACACCTCCGGGGGCTCGGGCGGAACAACCACCTCGCTCGGCGTTGAGATCGTGACCCCGGGGGCCGGTGTTTCGACGCGGGCCAGCGACATCCCCTCTGCGACCGGCGCACCGGACGCGACCTTCGGCCTGAAGTCCACGGGAGCCCCCACGGTAGCGCTTCCCGCACCGGAAGCCGCCCAGGCGGCTCCGGACCAGGTGAATGAAGCTGCTGGAATGAAGCAGACTGCTGCCGCCGTACCCCCCGCAGATGCTGGCGGAAAGAAGAAGAAAAATCCGAAGCCCGTCTACGACAAATACGACGAGAGCTCGAGCAAGCACAAGCCGAAGAAGGGCGCAGCCAAGGTCAATCCATTTTAGCGAAGCAGTTGGTTCGCAAGGTAGCTGGTACAGAGCGGAGACCTTGGGTCTCCGCTCCGTTTGCGGCCTGCGTTCTCTCCGCTTGATACCCTAGACCCTATGAGTCATGAACTGCCGAAGGCCTATGAGCCTTCCGCGATTGAAGAGAAGTGGGCCCGCCTCTGGGCCGAAGAGCGGCTGTTCGATGTGGCTGCGCCTGAACCGGGTGAAGCCGGTGCAAAGGCGTTTGTGCAGCTGCTGCCGCCGCCCAACGTGACCGGCCGTCTGCACATGGGCCACATGCTGAACCAGACGGAGATGGATATTCTCGCCCGCTGGCACCGCATGCGCGGCGAGCGCGTGGTGTGGGTGCCGGGCACCGACCACGCCGGCATTGCCACGCAGATGATGGTGGAGCGGCAACTGGCCAGCGAAGGCGGCCCGACGCGTACCGATCTGGGCCGCGAAGCTTTTACCGAGCGCGTGTGGTGCTGGAAGAAACAGTACGGCGGTGCAATCACCGAGCAGATGCGTCGCCTCGGCGCAAGCGTGGACTGGTCGCGCGAGTACTTCACCATGGACGACCGGCTCAGCCTGGCCGTGCGCGAAGCCTTCGTTCGCCTGTATGAGCAGGGCTTGGTTTATCGCGGCGCGTACATCGTGAACTGGGACCCGGTGCTGCGGACCGCGGTCAGCGATCTGGAGGTGGAGAGCGAGGAGAGGCCGGGCAAGCTGTACCATGTGCGCTACCAACTGGCCGACGGCTCCGGCTCCATCACCATCGCCACCACACGACCGGAGACCATGCTGGGCGATGTGGCCGTGGCGGTGAACCCGAACGACGAGCGGTATAAGCCGTTCATCGGCAAGATGCTTGTGCTGCCCCTGAGTGGCGCCGGGGCTTTGGGGGAGCCGCGTGAGATTCCCGTGCTCGCGGACGAGTGGGCGAACCCCGAGTTCGGAACGGGCGCGGTGAAGGTCACACCCGCCCATGATCCGAATGACTTCGCCATCGGGCAGCGGCACGGCTTGCCCAGCCTCAGCATCATGGATGAGACCGGACACATCGCGTTGCCGGGTTCGCCCTATCACGGGCTGGAGCGCTTCGCCGCGCGCGAGCGCATTGTCGCCGACCTGGAAAGCCTGGGCGCGCTGGTGGCCGTCAAGGACCATACGCACGTGGTGCCCGTGTCCCAGCGTACGGGCGTGATCATCGAGCCGCGGCTTTCCATGCAATGGTTCCTCGCGGTCAACAAACAGCCGGTTGGGCTGGACGGCCAGCCGGGCGGTGAGTCCATCGCAGCCAAGGCGATCTCGGCGGTGCGCGAGGGCCATATCCGCTTCACGCCGGAGATGTACGCCAAGACGTACTTCGAATGGATGAACAACATCCACGACTGGTGCATTTCGCGGCAGTTGTGGTGGGGCCACCGCATTCCCGCTTGGCACTGCGAAGAATGCGCGAAAATCACTGTGTCAGCCGATCCTGAAGGACCAGCGGAGTGCGAACACTGCGGTAGTGAGTTCATCCAGCAGGAAACCGATGTGCTGGACACATGGTTCAGCTCCGGGCTGCTGCCTTTTACGGTGTTCGGATGGGCCGGCGCTTTGCAGGGCCAAGGCACGCTGACACCGGACCTAGCCGCCTTCTACCCCACCGACCTGCTCGTCACCGGCTTCGACATCCTGTTCTTCTGGGTCGCTCGCATGATCATGCTGGGCTGCCATTTGATGCTGGATGTGCCCGCACCCGGTGGAGACGGCGCAACACGACTGCGCACGCGGGCCGAGTCCGTGCCGTTTCGTGACGTGTACATCCACGGCCTTGTGCGCGCCGCCGGCGGCGAGAAGATGTCCAAGACCAAGGGCAATGTGATCGATCCGATCCGGATCATCACGCAGTATGGCACCGATGCAGTGCGGTTTACGCTGGCGTCGCAGGCCTCGCCCGGAACGGACATCGCGTTCAACGAGTCGCGTACCGAGGGCTACCGCGCCTTTGCCAACAAGATCTGGAATGCGGCACGTTTCCTCGCCATGCAGATCGAGCGCGGACGCGAGGCAGGCTACACGCCGTCTCTATCCAACGGCTTGATCCAGAGCGCTGCGAACGATCGCCGCAGTGCGGCGGGAGTGGGATCTCTGCCGCTGGAAACACGGTGGGTCCTCGCGCGCCTGCACGATGTCACCTTCAGCGTTGAACGCTCGCTTACCGACTTTCGCTTCGACGAAGCTGCCAACTCTGTCTACCAGTTCTTCTGGGGCGAGTTCTGCGACTGGTATGTGGAGCTGGTGAAGCTGCGGCTCGACTTCAGCGCGCCCGGCAGCGAAGCGACGGCGCTGACCCTCGATGCGCTGGTGCAGGTCTTTGAAGCTGCGTTGCGCCTGCTTTCGCCCTTCATGCCCTTCATCACGGAAGAGCTCTGGCATGCGCTGCACGCGCAGTTGAGCGTGGATCTCCCGGCAAAATCGATCGCGTTTACCCGGTATCCACAACCGCAGGATTACCCCGCGGATGCGGAGAGCGTCGTCTTCATGGCTTCCTTGCAGGAACTGATCGTGACGGTACGCGCATTGCGTAAGGAGCTCGGGGTGCCGGAAAAGGACGCCGCGCCGGTCCAGCTGTATGGGCCTACAACTGCGCTTGCTCAGGCAAATGCAGAGATGCTTGCCCGGATGGCGCGGGTAAGCGCTATCGAGGAGCTTTATACGGCTCCGCAGGGTAGCAACGCGCGCGCCACGGCTCGCTTTGACGTAGCAGTCCTCTATGAGCGCCAAGTCGATGTCGCGGCGGAGCGCGAGCGCCTGACCAAAGAAGTCGCCAAACTTGTGAAGGGTTTGTTGGCGGCCGAGCGGCAGCTGGGCAATGAAGGCTTCGTGGCCAAGGCGCCGCCGCACATAGTGGATGGACTGAAAAAGCAAGCTGCGGAAACGCGCACGCTTCGGGAGAAAGCAGAAGCCGCCCTGGCCGCGTTGCCCAACTGACGTTGGGCGGAGCGCGGTGCAGTTCAGCGCCTTCTTTGTGACTGGGCATTCTCTAGGCGTTGCGATAGGTTTCGGTCGCGCGGCCGTTGTCGCGAGTCGACTCTTCCTTGTCGGCGAGGGCGCGCTGGTCGCCAACGGCCTTGGTGTGGGCCTTCTCGCCACCGAGATGAGCCGCGACCGAGTGGGCGTGCTCGCTGTCCGCGCCCGGAACCGCATCCGTCGAACCCGCCGCGCGGCGATCGTTCTCCTTCATCGCGTCGAGCGAATCTTTACTTGCATGCTGTGTTTGCTGCTGAGACATCTTGTCTGCTCCTGATCGGCTTTCGTGCACCTTACTTCAAGGGTTCCTGTTGCGGTGTGGGCTTAGTGCTTTTGTTTGATGTGTCCTGGGTAAGGCCGGTGCCCTTGTCGAGTACATCGTCCATGGACTTATCGAGTTTGTCACCATGGGTCTTCCGCTGCGCGGCTTCCGGAACAGCGTGTTCGTTAGCCATGTCTAGGTCTCCTTGCCAGGTTTGAGCGTCTTGTTCTGCGTTGGCTTCTTTGCATCAGGAGGAAGGGCAGTGTTGACCGGCTCGTCACCGAAGTCGTGCGCTCCGTACTCGTAGTCGTTCCCTCCGTCTGCGTCCTGCGAAGCAGTATCCTGCCGGGTGCGTTCTTCCTGGTTCAGTCCCCAGCCTTGTTCATGGGCGTACTCGCCTGAAAGCCCTCTCGTGTGCTCGCCAAAGCCGCGGGGTTCCTGCTTCTGATCTTCCGAATCGCTGCTCGCCATAGGTATCTCCTGCCGGTTGAGATGACACTCTCGCATCGCGGCGTTATCCCTGTTACTCCGCGCATCTCGGGCCACCGGAGAGGGTAAAGAAATGCCCGCTACCTGCCCTTCTGCGGCGAGCTCTCCGGCAAACTGGTCTGATCCACCGCGATGGACACGTTCTCGTGCTTGATATCGAGGCGCAGGCGGTTGAACAGGCTCATATAGGTGTTCGCGACCCATACCAAGGAAAGCCAGGCAATAACGTACCCGCGCCAACCGACGTAGAGAAGGGGAACGCGGAACAGCAGCAGGGCCAGCGCCGAGACATAATGCGAAAAGCAATACTCGCAGGTGAACAGATAAAAGAACTTGCGCGCGGGCAGCTTGCTGGCCTTCAGGCTCCTGTCCTTGCAGTACTCGCGCGGCTCACGGAATACCTCTTCGTGGGTCACGGTCCAGGCCGCGCAGGCGACCGGAATTGCCAACAGCACGAGAACTGCAAATTGGTGCGTGAGCGAAATGGGCAGTTCAGTGGGCATGGATTTCTAATGCGGAGCCTGCCGCCCCTGCTGCGATTGGATGCGCGCTGCGCTTAGCATGAGAGGCTGCATGCTCGATCAGTACACATGGAACGGAATCGACGCGGCCGTGGTCAACCATGCGCTGGCGCACACGCGGCTGGGTGGCTGCGTCCTGCATTTCCGGGAGGTCGCGTCCACCCAGACCCTGGCGCTGGAGGCGGCCCGCACCGGGGTGCGTCACGGCGTGTGGGTAGCGGACGCGCAAACCGCGGGCAGGGGGCGCGGCAGGGGCACGTGGCACTCCACTTCCGGCGATGGCCTCTACCTTAGCGCTCTGTTCACGCCGTGTCTGCCCGCCGGCACAAGTCATCTCTCGCTGGCAGCCGGTCTCGCTGCCTGGGATGCGATCCGCGAGGTGGCCGGACTCACGGTCGACATTCGCTGGCCCAACGATCTTGTCACCCGGCCCAGGGTCCACCCCAGCGCCCGCAAGCTGGGCGGGGTCCTGGTGGAGAGCGCCGTCCGTCCGGCGGAGCGTGAGGGCCATCCCGCAATGCTCCGCTACGCGGTTATCGGCATCGGGATCAACGTCAGGCACGCAGCCTTTCCACCGGAGCTGGCCGACCTGGCCACTTCGCTCCGGCTCGAGGGCTGGGCTCACCCGGAGCGCCAGCCGCTGCTAACGGCTCTGCTGGAGCATCTGGATCGCAACGTGCGTGCGCTGGAGGATGGCTATGCCGGGGGAAACGGACCCGGCGTGCTCGGGCGAATGGAAGAGGCCTCCACCTGGCTGCGCGGGAAACAGGTTCAGGTAGCGGAGGACGGCGGCTATACTGGCGTGACGGCGGGACTGGACCCAAGTGGTTTTCTGCAAGTGCAGGACGATCAAGGACGGATGCGGATTGTTCGTTCCGGCGGAGTTCGTGAGGCTCAGCCCGACCGATCCTAGGAACGGAAAGCCGCATCCGGAACTGAAGCGCGGGCGGCACAAGCAATAGCGAGGCAGGAAGGCGAAGCATGCTACTGGCACTCGATGTCGGCAACTCTAATACTGTGCTTGGCCTCTTTCAGCTGGCGAGCGAAGGTCAAACGGCCAGGCTGGTTGCCGACTGGCGCATTACCACGCCCTTCTGCCAGACGCCGGATGAGCTCAGCGTGCTGCTGCACACGCTCTTCAGCCTCCATGGCTTCAAGCCGGATTGCGTTACCGGGGTTGCCGTGAGTTCCGTGGTGCCGCCGATCGACTCGACGCTGCGGCGGGTGTGCGAGCTGACATTCAAGTTGCGGCCGCTGTTCGTGGAGCCTGGCGTGAAGACCGGGCTGCCCGTGTTGACCGACAATCCGGGCGAGGTAGGAGCAGACCGGGTGGTGAACTGCGTCGCCGCGTTCGACTCGTTTGGTGGACCGACTATCGTCGTAGACATGGGCACGGCCACGACGTTCGACGTGGTGTCGAAGAAGGGCGAGTTCCTGGGCGGCGCCATCGCGCCAGGGCTGGGCATATCGGCGGAAGCGCTGTTCACCAAGGCGGCGCGGCTGCCGCGCGTGGAGATCAAGCGGCCCGGCAAGCTGATCGGAACGAATACCACCGACAACATTCAGATCGGGCTGTACTACGGGTACATCGGTCTGGTGGACGGCATTCTGGAGCGGATGATGGCGGAGCTTGGACCGGACACCAGAACGGTGGCGACGGGAGGGCTCGCCAAGCTGATCGCGGGCGGCTGCAAGCACATCCAGCAGGTGGATGAGATGCTCACCCTGCAGGGTCTGCGCATGGTGTGGGAGCGCAATTGGGAGCGCAGCCATGAGCGCCGGAGGCGGCCGTAGCGGGCTCAGCGGCAGCGCCCGGCCATCATGAACTACTTCGAATACTTCAGCGAGATCGAGGAGCGCTTTACCCGCCGTCGCGGCTCGGCGCTGCTGCTCTCCACGCTGGACTGGGCGCTGATCGAAACGTGGCGTGACGCTGGAGTGCCGCTTCCAGCTGTGTTGCGCGGCATCGACGACGCGTTCGACAGGTATGAGGCGCGCACCGCACGGACCGCCGGCGGCAGGGGACAGCTGCGCAAGGTAAATGGGCTGGCCTGGTGCGCGCAGGCGGTCATGGAAGCTGCGGAACAGATGGCCATGGCGGCGGTCGGCACCGCGCCGGCCACAAGCGCCGGGGCGAAAGAAAGCGGCTTCGAAGGCGAGCGCGTGACCGCCTTCCTGCGCCGCAATGCGGACGCGGTGATTGCCGCAACGCTTCCGGCGGCTGCCGGGGAGTTGCGCAACGAGACGGCGCGCCGGCTGCGGGAGCTTGCAGCAGAGACCGCCAGCCCGGCCAGCGTGACTTTGGATGAACTGGACCGCACGCTGACCGTTCTGGAAGAGCGGCTGGTCGCCGGGCTGATCGCCGCAGCGCCCGAAGCTATGCTGGTTGCGCTGCGCGCGGAAGCAGATGCCGCCCTCGCTGCGTTTCGCGGCAAGATGGGGGCGGTGCAGCTTCGCCAGGTTCGCGAGCAGTTCCTTACCCGTAAGCTGCTCGCGCAGTACAGCCTGCCGCGGCTCAGCCTTTTCTACATGGGGTTGGGCGAGTGATGCAGCCGGGGGAGGTCGGGCAGTATGGCCCGGCGGGGCAGCGGGCGGCGCGTGCTCCCCTGCGGGGGTGTGTGCAGCCTGTGCTGCGGCACGGCATGGGAGTCGTCCAGCCGGGCGGGGAGCGAGCGCCAGCTTCGTTTGTACCTTTTACGCTGCCCGGCGAAACGGTGGAAGCGGTGCCGGTGGGTCATGGCGACGACTGGGCTGGGCTTCGCGTGCTGACCCCATCGCCGGAACGCGTTGAGCCGGGCTGCCCGCACTTCGGCGTTTGTGGCGGCTGCCAGCTGCAGATGGCGTCTGCCCCCGAGCAGCTGCGCATCAAGCAGGCCGTTCTGCTCGACTGGCTGGCTCGCGCAGGAGTCGGTACTCTGCCGGAGTTGCAGGTGCACGCGGCGCAGCCGTGGGGCTATCGGAACCGTATCCGGCTGCGGGTGGGCCGCGATACGGCGGGCGCTCTCCGCTTCGGCTACAACGAGCGAGCCTCACGGCGTTTCCTGCCGGTGGGGACCTGCCCCATCAGCGCGCCGCTGCTTTGGCGCGCCGCGGAAGCGGTGCTGGCGGTCTCCGCGCGCTCCGCGGAGTGGAGCGCCTGGATGCGGGCCGCTGCGGAAGTGGAGTTCTTTGCCGATGAGACACTGCAACGCGTGCAGGTGCTGTTCCTCCTGAACGCTGTACCGCCCGGCAAACCGGATCTCACCTTTCCGCGGGCAATGGAGGCTCTGCTCCCGGTCCTGCCGGAAGTCGTGGGCGCGGGCGCCATGCTGCTCGGTCCGCAGCAACGCCATCGTGAGCGGACGCGCAGGCCCGTGGCATCCTGGGGAGCCGCGGGGCTGGCCTACACAGTAGACGAGGAGCGCTACTGGGTCACGCGCGGAGGCTTCTTCCAGGTGAACCGCTTCCTGCTCCCGGAGCTTGTACGACTGGTGTGTGGGGGACGCGCAGGCTCGCTGGCTTGGGATTTATACGCTGGCGTAGGCCTGTTTTCGCGCATGCTGGCGCGGAGCTTTACGCAGATCACTGCCGTTGAAGGCGACCCCACGGCTGCGGGAGACCTGCAACTCTCGCTCTCCCAGCTCGGCAAGGCGCATGTGGCCCTGCCGGCTTCCACGTACGACTTTCTGCGCGGCGCCGTGGTCCAGCGGGCGCGGCCTGAACTCCTTGTACTTGATCCCCCTCGCGCTGGCGCGGGACCGGAGGTGTGCCAGCTATTGCTGCAGCTCGATGCACTTGAGGTGGTGTATGTCTCCTGCGATCCGGAGACGCTGGCCCGCGACCTCGCTGTGCTGAAAAGCAATTACCGGATCGCGGCGCTGCATCTCGTGGACATGTTTCCGCAGACCTACCATCAGGAAACCGTGGTCGTGCTCCGCCGCACAGCGTGACAAGCCGACGTGCGCTAGAGGAAACTGGGAGCGACTTCAACCCTGGACGGAGTGACGTGCCGCGAGCTGTTGGGCCGGGCAGCTTCTGGATGGACGCACCGCCTGAGGTGGTGCCGCTGCGACCGCGGCACTTACCCATGCTGCTTGCGGCTGCGTCCTTCGCAGCCGGTATTGTGCTGGCGCGGGGGCAGTGGCATTCCACCTTTGCCCTGTTCTGGACGGTGGTTCTGCTTCTTTTGCTTTTGGCTGTCGCGCAGCGACGTGCTCGCCGCGTGACATGGGTGCCGACGCTTGCGCTCTGGGTGACGGTCGGCTGCTGGTGCGCGCAGATGCAGCCTCCGGTGGCGCAACAGGGCGCGCTGCTCCACTTCGCCGACGGCCTGAGCCGCACCGTGCGCGGAACGGTGGTCCGTGTCCGGCCGCTTCGGGGAGCCGTCCCCGAGCCGGATGCACTGCGGGAACCCGTTGAGGCCTGGCTAGCGGACCCCGGAGCGTGGGAGGCCGAGACCGGCACGGCGCGCACTTCCGTAGACATACAGGTGGACGCGGTCGAGGACGTTGACCCCGACACTTCCACCCTGCGGCCCATCGCAGGTGGAGTCAGGATAGCGTTGGGAGAAGGCGTCCTCACGCCGCGCTGCGGGGACATTGTGGAAGTCCCCCTGCGGCTGCGCGCGCCGGACGTCTACCGCGATCCCGGCACGTGGTCCTACGCGGATCACCTGCTGGAGGACGGCATTGGAGCGCTGGCGAGCGCGGGTCTGGGCTCGAGGCCGGCACGGCTGCAGGTGACCGGTCACAGCTCCGTGGCCTGGCCCTGCCGTTTGCAGGCCGCGCAGACGTGGGCTGCCGCGCGGCTCAGCGCGCTCGTGCATGCAACCGAAGCGCAGCGGTTGCCGTCTGTTCTGCGCTTGCGCGACGAAGATGGCGCCATGCTCGCTGCAATGCTCTTCGGCGACCGTCAGGGGCTGACGCACACGCTGCGTACCGGCTTCGAACGCACCGGAACATTTCATCTGTTCGTGGTCTCCGGCCTGCACGTCGCATTGCTGGCGGGGGGCCTGTTCTGGCTGCTGCGCCGCCTGCGCTTGCCTGAATGGTCGGCGGTCATGCTCAGCCTCATCCTGGCAGCGGCGTATGCCCTGCTGACAGGCTGGGGTGTGCCGGTGCAGCGGGCGCTGGGCATGACCGCGCTCTACATGCTCGCGCGGCTGCTGGCACGTGATGCGAACCCTTTGAACGCGCTGGGCGCGGCAGCCGTCGCTGTGCTGGCGCTGAGTCCGCGGGCGCTGTTCACGGCCAGCTTCGCCATGACGTTCCTGGTGATCTTCGCGATCGCGGGTCTCGGCGCTCCGCTCGAAGAGCGGAGTTTCGATCGCCTGCGCAGCATGCGGCGTGAGCTTGCCGTGCTGCGGCTCGACGCATGGCTGCCGCCAGGAGTGGCGCAGTGGAGAGTTCGGCTGCGGATGTGGGGTGAGCTCATGGCCGCGCTCGTTGCGTCGGGCCGGGCGGGATCGTGGCTGGCGCAGACCGCCGGCGCGCTACCCGCTGCCGCGCTGCAAGCGGCGGCAGCGGTGGGCTCGGCACTGCTCGTCTGCCTGGCGGCCGAGTGCTGCATGGTCGTTCCCATGGCGGTGTTTTTCCATCGGGCGACCCTGCTGGCGCTGCCCGCAAACCTTCTCTGCCTGCCGCTCATCGGGCTCCTGCTGTGCACGGCGGTCCTGACCTTCGCGGCGGCCCTGCTGAGCGTGAAGCTGGCGCTTGTGCCTGCGATGGCCACGGCAGGGCTGCTGCATGGGCTGCTCATGGTCGTGGAGCGTGTGGGGCATGTGCCGCTCGCCGATCTTCGGGTGCCCGCGCCGGCGGCTGCGGCGCTGGCTGCGGGGGCAGGCTTCCTGCTGCTGGCGGTGTGGGCGCTGCGCGCCCCGCATCGGTGGCAGTTCGCAGCCGGTGTCGTCGCCGTTGCCTGCGTACCACTGGTTGCGCTTTGGCCGGCACCGCCGCAGCTGCATCTGGGCGCATTGGAGGTAACGGCACTTGATGTCGGCCAGGGAGACTCGCTGCTCGTCGTCTCGCCCGAAGGCCGCACGCTGCTGGTGGATGCGGGCGGACCGGTCGGCCAGGCAGCGGCAGCTACGGACCGTTGGGATATTGGCGAGGAGGTGGTCGCACCCTACCTGTGGTCGCGGCGCATTCGGCGTCTGGATGCCGTGATGCTCACGCACGCGCACAGCGACCACATGGGCGGCATGGCCGCCGTGCTGCGCGACCTGCACCCGCGCGAGCTGTGGCTGGGCGTGCAGCCGGGCCGCTCACCAGGGCTCCTTGCGCTCCGGCACGAGGCGGAAGCACTCGGCATCGCCGTACGCTGGTTTCGCGCGGGAGATGCCTTCGCCTGGGGCGGCGTCGCGGCGCAGGTGCTTGCCCCGGAACCTGGGTATGCCAATGCGGGCCCGGCCATCAATGACGATTCGCTGGTGCTGCGGCTGTCTTATGGCAAGGCCAGCGTGCTGCTGGAAGGCGATGCGCAGTCGCGCAGCGAGCAGGCCATGCTGGCGCACGGGCGGGTAAGCGCGTCCACGCTGCTCAAGGTCGGCCACCACGGCAGCAGGACCTCCACTACGCCTGAGTTCCTTGCGGCGGTCGCACCGCAGGATGCCGTCGTGAGCGTGGGCCGGCACAACACCTTCGGCCACCCGCGCATGGAAGTGCTGCAGCGTCTACAGGAAGCAGGCGTGAAGACCGTGCGCACCGACAGGGCAGGGCTGGAAACGTTCCTGCTGACGGCGGATGGGGGCCTCACGGCACACGCCGGCAGCGATCCGTAGCGATTCGTAGCGGTCCGTGACGAGCCGGAAGATTACGCTTTCCCCAGCACCTTGGCCATGGTCTCGCCCAGTTCCGCCGGAGACTTCACGACATGGATCCCGGCGTCGGCCATGGCCTTCATCTTGCTCGCGGCGGTGCCTTCGCCTCCGGAGATGATCGCGCCGGCGTGGCCCATGCGCCGCCCCGGCGGCGCGGTCTGGCCAGCGATGAAGCCGACTACCGGCTTGGTCACATGCGCTTTGATGTACTCCGCGGCGGCTTCCTCGGCGGAGCCGCCGATTTCGCCGATCATGATGATGGCTTCAGTCTGCGGGTCTTCCTGCAGCAGCTTCAGCGCGTCGATGTGCGTGGTGCCGATGATGGGATCGCCGCCGATGCCGATGGCGGTCGACTGGCCGATGCCGCGCGTGGTGAGCTGGTAGACGGCCTCATAGGTCAGTGTGCCCGACTTCGACACGATACCGACCGAGCCTTCCTTGTGGATGCGGCCGGGCATGATGCCCACCTTGGCTTTGCCTGGCGAGATGACGCCAGGGCAATTTGGCCCGATCAAGCGCGACCGGGTTCCGTCAGGCCGGGACTGCTTGATCACGTCCCAGACCTTCACCATGTCGAGCGTCGGGATGCCTTCCGTGATGCAGATCACCAGGGGAAGCCCGGCGTCGGCCGCTTCGAGAATGCCATCGGCCGCGAACGGCGGCGGCACGAAAATGACCGAGACGTTGGCGCCGGTTTCCTCCATGGCTTCTTCCACCGTATTGAAGACCGGCCAGCCCTCGTGCGTGGTGCCGCCTTTGCCGGGGGTCACGCCGCCAACCACTACGTCATAGCCGAACTGCTTCGAGTACTCCGAGCAGCCTTTCGCGTGGAACGTGCCTTCGCGGCCTGTGATGCCCTGCACGATGAGGCGTGTGTTGTTGTCTACCAGTACGGACATCAGAGTTTCTCCCTATAACGCGCTATGAGCGCTCACTGCATACAAATTTGAATCAGTTCGGCAGATCGGAAACGGGTTCCGTCTCGTTTGCGGCGCGACGCGCGAATCCTTGGAACAATGCGACGATCTGCGTGGCGGCATCCGGTGCATAGAACTTTTCGGTATTGGACACTGTCTCGCCCGCGACGGTCTCCATGCGCGAGAACATCTCGTTTTGGTACGCCGCGATCGCGGCGCGCGTGTCAGGCTGGCGGCTGAGCTCCCGCGAAAGCACCAGCGCGTCCAGCATGGCCATGTTCACACCTTCGCCGGCATAGGGCGGGATAACGTGCGCGGCGTCGCCGAGGAGTGTTAGGTTTGCCTTGACCTCCCAACGGTGGTGCAGCGGATACGTGAACAGCGGCCGCCAGGCGAACAACTCTGCACTGGAGAACAAGTCCGCCCACAGCGGGCTCCACGCGGGGAAGTAGGTTTGGAACCAGGCTGCCCGTTCGTCCGCGCTGCTCGCTGCGGCCAGCGCCTGTCTGGCAAGATCTTCCGGCGCCTTCAGCCCCGCATAAAACAGGATGCTGCCGTCGGTCTTGGTGGCGAAGCCGAATGTCTGCTCCGCTCCCAATCCCATGATCGCCGAACCACCCAGGATCGCTGACGCCTCCGGCACGGCGGTCGCGGCATTGGGGACCACGCCTTCGATCAGCGTGACGCCTGCATAGGCAGGCCGCTCCGGCGTGACCAGCGGGCGCAGCCGCGAATTGGCGCCGTCCGCGCCGATAACTAGATCCGCAACGACAGTTTCTGCGCCGGCGAACTCCAGGCGTATTCCGTCGCCGCGTTCGGTAGCGCCTTCGAGCTTTCGATTCCATTGCACGGTCCCGGGCTCGAGCGAGTCCAGCAGAATGTTCCGCAACGGCGTGCGCTCGATCTCCGGACGAAGTGCCTTACTCCGCTTGTGGTCGTACAGCACCTCGCCCAGGTGACTCATGAGACGCAGCCGATCCAGCTCCGGACGGTGATTGGCCCAGAACGCATCCATCAGCCCCGCAGCTTGGAGCGCTGCGAGACCGGAATCTGTATGGAGGTCGAGCGCGCTGCCGGTGATTCGCGCGTGGCGGTCGGTGTCGCGCTCATAGACGTTCACGTCCGCGCCTTGCAACTGCAGCAAGCGAGCCAGCGTCAACCCGCCAGGGCCGGCGCCGATGATTGCGATCTTCTTTGCCTCAATGGCGCTCATGGTTTCTCTTGAAGCAGCTTGTCCGGGCGCATCTACTGTACTCGAATGTGTAGCTCCGGGTCGTCTTGAATACTTCAGGAGAGTCAGTCGTAGTGGCTTCTATGTCCGCATGAACCTTGGCGGCACAAATTGACTGTTTGTCCGTTTGTGCAGACAGCGCGCTCGCTCCCGTCAAAACCGTAATGATTATCAGCGCCGTGAGCATCGACCTTGAGTTCACCCTTTCGCGGCCACGACAGCCAAATCCGCGGCTTCCTTCATCGTGTCGCCGACCTGGAACGTGAGGCCCGACTCGGCAAGAATCTTGCGGCCCTCTTCGACATTCGTGCCTTCCAGCCGCAGGATGATGGGCAGCTTCACGTTCAAGTTCTTTGCTGCGGCCACGACCGCCGTGGCCAGCACATCCACGCGCAGGATGCCGCCGAAGATGTTGATGAAGATAGCCTTCACGTTCGGGTCGCTCAGCAGGATGCCGAAGGCGTTCTCGATCTGCTGCTGGTTGGCGCCGCCGCCCACATCGAGGAAGTTCGCCGCCTTACCGCCCGCGTACTCGATGATGTCCATGGTTGCCATGGCGAGGCCCGCGCCGTTGACCATGCAGGCAATATTGCCGTCGAGCTTGATGTAGTTCAGCGCGTACTTGGAAGCTTCCACTTCGAGCGGGTCTTCCTCGGCAAGATCGCGCAGTTCTTTCAGGTCCTTGTGGCGGAACAGGGCGTTGTCGTCGAAGTTGATCTTGCAGTCGAGCGCCGCGAGCTTGCCGTCCTTGGTGGTGATGAACGGGTTGATCTCCATCAGCGAGCAGTCGGTCTCCATAAAAGCCTTGTAGAGGCCCATCATGAACTTGACCGCATCGTTCACCTGCGCGGGCTCCAGCTTGAGCTTGAACGCCAGCTTGCGCGCCTGAAAGGGCTGAAGGCCCACGCTGGGCTCGATGTACTCCTTGTAGATCGCGTCCGGGTTCTTGGCGGCGACTTCCTCGATCTCCATGCCGCCGGCCTGCGAGGCCATGAACACCACCTTGGAGGACGCACGGTCGAGCACGATGCCGAGGTAGAGCTCGCGGGCGATCGCCGAGCCGGCTTCGATCAGCAGCCGCTGCACCTTCTGGCCTTGCGATCCGGTCTGGTGCGTGACCAACTGCATGCCGAGAATTTTCTTGGAGTGCTCCACGGCTTCATCGAGCGACTTGGCCAGCTTGACGCCGCCGCCTTTGCCGCGGCCTCCCGCGTGGATCTGCGCCTTGACCACGACCACCGCATTGCCTGCGGAAAATAGTTGCTTGGCGGCGGTCTCCGCCTGGTCGAAGCCGATGACCATCTCGCCTTCAGGAACAGGCACGCCGTGGCGGCGAAGGATGTCCTTGGCCTGGTACTCGTGAATTTTCATGCGAACTCCGGGCCGTATTGGCCTTCTGGGTGGACCCAGCCATAGTAGCGAGTGGCGGAAACGGCCAGCAAGCCGCGTACTACGATTATCGACCGTGCCGCTCCGGTAAGCGGGAACACTGCCGTTCTCCGGTTGGGCGGGGTCTGCTAGCCTCAGGCTGGCATGGCGATTACGGCAGAGCTACGGCGTGTGGTGGAAGCGCGCGAGACGCTGTCCATGAGCGAAGCCGCCGCGCTGATGCAGCGCATTCTGGATGGAGACGCCGCGGACGTGGAGTTGGCCGCACTGCTGGGCGCAATGGCCGCGCGCGGGGAGACCGCAGCCGAACTTGCGGGCTTCGCACGCGCACTGCGCGAGGCAGCCACCCCGCTGCCGCTTCACGATGCTGAGCGGATGCAACTTGTGGATACCTGCGGCACCGGCGGCGACGGCAGCGGGACGTTCAACATCTCGACGGCCGCCGCGCTGCTGGCCGCCGCGGCGGGGGCCAGGGTGGCCAAGCACGGCAACCGGGCGATCACCTCGCGCTGCGGCTCAGCCGATGTGCTCGAAGCGCTCGGCGTCCCGGTAGATCTCTCGCCCGAAGCAGCAGCGGACGCGCTCCGGGAGCATGGATTCTGCTTTTTGTTGGCGCCGGCGCACCATCCAGGGTTGAAGGCCGTGATGCCGGTGCGGAGAGCTATGAAGGTGCGCACCCTGCTGCACGTGATGGGGCCGCTGCTGAATCCCGCTGGAGCGCGCCGCCAGGTCATGGGCGTCTACGCCCCGCGCCTGGTACCGCTGGTGGCGAGCGCCATGAGCCTGCTCGGCACGATCCGTGGCATGGTGGTTCATGGGCACGGCGGCCTCGACGAGTTGAGCCTGAGCGGCCCAAGCGCCGTGGCCGACGTGCGCGGCGACAGCGCATCCGGCGGGATCGAAGAGGGCACCATTGCGCCTGAGGACGCCGGACTCCAGGCCGCGCCGCTTGTGGCGCTGGCCGGCGGCGATGTCTTGGAGAACGCAGCCATCCTCGAGGCGGTGTTTGCCGGCGAACGGGGACCCCGAAGGGACGTGGTGGTGCTGAACGCAGCCGCCGTGCTGGTGACGGCCGGGATCGCTTCCGGCTTGACCGAAGGGGTGCTTCGCGCCCAGGAAGGTATAGACTCGGGGGCAGTCGAGCTGCTGCTGGCGCGGCTTAGCGGTAAGTAGAGGAAACACTATGGCACGAGTGACCGGGGTGGGCGGGGTGTTCCTTCGTTCGTCTGATCCCAAACGCCTGGCACAGTGGTACGCCGACCATCTGGGCGTGAAGCTTACAGAGTGGGGCGGCGCGACCTTCGAGTGGAGCGATGAAGTGCCGGCCGGGACCGGCGCAACCGCGTGGTCCACCTTTCCCGCCGATACGGCGTACTTTGGCGAGGGGCAGCAGGCCGTGATGATCAACTACCGCGTCGATGACATCGATGCGCTGCTGCAAGCGCTGGCTGCGGCGAATGTGTGGATCGACCCGAGGCGCGATGATTCCGACTTCGGACGTTTCGCCTGGATTCGTGACTGCGACGGCAACCGCGTGGAGCTTTGGCAGCCCGTGGCGTAGCCCGGGGAAGTAGGCCGGAGAAGCAGAAGAGTATCTCCGGATGTGACCGGCAGGCTCTACAGCCAGCCGCGCTGGCGTGCAATGCGCGCGGCATCGATGCGGTTGGCCGCGCCGAGCTTGGCGATGGCTTCGGACAGGTAGTTGCGTACAGTGCCTTCGGAGAGCCTGAGGCCGGTGGCGATCTCGGCGGACGATAAGCCCTCCGCCGCGCGCTGCAACACCTGGCGCTCACGGTCGGAGAGCGGGTCGTCGTCCGCGGTCCAGGCTTCGGCGGCCAGCACGGGATCGACTGCCCGTAGTCCCTGGTGCACGCGGCGGATAGACTCGGCCAGCTCGGAGGCAGGCCGCTCCTTGAGCAGATAGCCGCGAGCGCCCGCGTCCAGCGCGCGGCGCAGATAGCCTGGCCTGGCGAAGGTCGTCAGGATGATGATCCTCGGAGACTGTCCCGCTGGAAATACGGTTTGCTTGACAGCGGCGGCCAATTCCAGGCCGGTCATCTCCGGCATTTCGATGTCGGTGACAACGACATCGGGAGCCAGCTGGCGGGTGAGGCGTTCGGCTTCCCTGCCGTTCGCGGCTTCCGCAACGACTTCGATGTCAGGCTCAAGTTCCAGCAGCGCGGCCAGCGCTCCCCGCAGCATGGTCTGGTCTTCGGCCAGCAGCACCCGGATTTTTCTGGCGCTTGCGGATTTCGAGGTGTTGGAAGCACTCATGAGGCCAGGGCTTTCGGCGCGCGCGCAGACAGAGCTGCGGCCGGCAGCTCGATCAGCAGTCGTGTACCCTGCTCCCGGACCAGCTCCAGCCGTCCTCCCAGCGATTCGACGCGTTCGCGCATGCCGCGCAGACCGTTGCCTTCCTGCTCGACGGTATTCCTGCCGTTGTCCTCGACGGCTAGGCAGTGACGGCCGTCTTCGGAAACGAAGCGGACCTCGCAGCGGCTCGCCCGCGCGTGACGCACAATGTTGGTCACGGCTTCACGAAGGGCAAGCGCAAGCACGGTCTCCTCCGCGGCTGATAAACCCTTCGCAGGAGCGGCGTCAGTGATCAGGGTCACGCCGGCGGCATCGAGCGTGCGGCGCGCGGCTTCCATTTCCGCGCCCAGGCCGCGAGAGCGGTAGCCGCCGATGGCTTCGCGCACTTCGGCAAGCGCGCTGCGTGCGGTGCTCTCCACGTCGGCGAGCTCCGCCCGGGCGCGCGTGCGCGCTGCCTCCGTTGCGCTGTCGAGCAGCCGGCCGGCCAGCTCTGCCTTGAGCACGATGAGGGATAGTGTATGGCCGAGCACATCGTGCAGGTCGCGCGCGATGCGCTCCCGCTCCGCCACCGCGGCGAGAGCTTCGATCTCCTCCTGCTTCCTGATCAGCTTGCAGTTGGCCCGTTCGCGCTGCGCGAACAGCATGTTGGTTCCACCAACCACCAGCAGGAAGAAGCTGTTGATAAAGATCGAAAACGGCCGCCAGTGCAGATGTCGTTCCTGCAGGCTGCACAGCAGCACTTCACCCAGCATGATGGCCAGGCTGCCAGGGATGGACACGAGCATGTACGGCAGCAGGGCGGCCGTGTAGATGATGAACGTGATGCCGCCGCTGTTCCAGGGGGTCGTCGCAAAGCCAAGAAACGCCATGGCGCCCAGGATGGTCCACGCCAGGGATCGGCTCCTGGTGTGCAGAAACGCTACGTACATCACCAGGAAGATGGCGACGATGCCGACGCACTCCGCCCAGTACGCCGCCGATCGGCGCTCTACCGGTTCGATCAGAAAGAAGATCAGGTAGGCGAGCCAGATGAGATCGGACTTGTCCAGTTTCTTCGAACCGCCGGGCCGGGCCATGATCGCGACTCCTTGTAGCTGTTGATAGGAAGTGTAGCTGGAACAGAACGGAGCGGTGCTCACCAGCGGCGCTCGTGCTGATGGCCCGGCTAGGCGTTGTTTTCGCGGCGCTTGAAGAGTACCGCAGCCAAGCCCAGCATGAGCAGCGTGAAGCCCACCAGATACGCCGCATGTCCCAGGCCGGTCCCGGCGGCGGGATAGCCGAGGGTATGGAGCATCAGCTGGCCCACATGGAAAGTGGGGAGCACGGGCGCGAGCTTCTGCAGTGCTGGAGGCAACGCGCTGACAGGCAGCCAGAGCCCTCCCAGGAAGCTCATCGGCAGGTAAAGGAGATTGGTGATCCCCGGTGCGGAGTTGGCCGGTACCAGGAGCGCCATCACCAGGCCGAGCGAAGCGAAGGGCACCGCTCCGGCCACCGTCAGGGCCAATATCTTCGTGTAGTCCGCGAGGCTGAGGACGACGTGCCCGAACTCGGTACCTATTGCGGTAAGCAGGCTCACGATGATGAGGCCGAACGCGATGGCGGTGGTGCACTTGGCCAGCAGGTAGACGAACGGCGGCATGGGGCTGGCGCGCTTGAGCTCCAGCCAGCCCGCGGCGAAGTCCCCCGCCAGGGAGACGCCCACCCCGAACAGCGCGGCGCCCACCGCTCCAAACACCGCGTATCCGCCCAGCAGGTAGCGCGCCACGCTGATGCCGCCCATGTGTTGGCCGCGATTCAGCAGAAGGCCGAAGAGCGTATAGAACATGAGCGGAAAGCCGATCACCGAGAGCGAGAAGGTGCGTGTCCGGAACAAACGAAGGAATTCATAACGCGTTTCCGATGCGAACAAACGCAGGCTGCGAAGAGAGGCGCCCGATGCGGCGGCGACGGGGAGAGGAAGCGCGGTGCTGGACATAAGTGTGACTCCTTCATGGAAGCAGTGAGGGCGGAACGGCGCGTCTACTGCGAGTCTTGCGTAAGGGCGAGGAAGGCATCTTCGAGCGCAGGAGACACTACTTCGAGGCCGCTGAGTTCATCGTCCAGGGCAAGCATCTCGCGCAGCGTCGCTTCCGCCTCCGTGGACGTGACGGTAGAGTTCGCGCCGGTACCTTCCACCCGCAGCACCCCGCGCATCGCAAGCAGGTGCTCGGACGAAAGCGTGGTCGAGCAGCGGATCAGCTTGACGGCCACCGGCGCGGTCTGATTTCCGAGGGTCTGGCCTGCCGCTTGCCCCGCCCCGGCGGCGAGCTTCGCGCCCATCGCCTTGATCTCGGCGGAGGTGCCCTGGCAGGTGACCCGGCCCTTGTTGATGACGATGATCCGGCTGGCGAGAGCGTCGGCCTCCTCCAGGTAGTGCGTGGTCAGCAGCACCGTTTTGCCCTGCGCCGCAAGCGCGCGAATCTGTGTCCACATGCCGCGGCGGGCTTCGATATCCAGCCCCACCGTAGGCTCGTCGAGGAAGACCAGATCGGGGTTGCCGGCCAGCGCCAGCGCGAACAGCACACGCTGCTTCTGACCGCCCGAAAGCTGGCCGAACATGCGAGCCTCCAGCCCTTCCAGTCCAGCGGCCTGCACCAGAGCGTCGAATGGCATCGGCTGCTCGTAATAGCCGCGGAACATCTCGATGTGCTCGCGCACCCGCAGCATCTGCGGTGCACTGCCGACCTGCAGCATCACGCCCGTGCGCAGGCGGGCCCTGCTGTTGCGCGGGTCCGCGCCGAACACGCGCACGCTGCCGCCACTGGGCGCGCTCAGCCCCATGAGCAGCTTGACGGCGGTGGACTTGCCTGCGCCGTTCGGTCCCAGCAGCGCGACGACTTCGCCTCGGCGCAACGTAAGCGACAGGTTGTCGAGCGCCACCACGCCGTTCTTGTAGCGCTTCGTCACGCCGCTGAGCTCGGCAGCTACGGCGGTGGCGGAAGCGTTGTCCGGCTGCGGTGCGGTAGGAGTTGGCGTTGCTGGGAAGGCTGCGGTCATGTCTCGCTCCTTGAAGTACAGGATCGAGTATGCAAGTGCTGCCCCTTACCCCGTCAGTGAACGCCGTCAGCATCCTCGGGTGACGATTGTCATGCCGCGCGATACAGCGAAGCCGGGGAATCTCTTCTCCGGAATTGCCCAGGGCGGCATGCTTCACTTCGGCTGGAGTGTCTCTGCGAGGAAGCTTTCCACCGAAGCCAAGTTCTCTTTGTAAAAGCGGTTCTTTTCCCAGTACATATGCGGTCCGCCATCGGCAACGAACGGTGTAACCGCGATGCCAGCCGCACGCAGAGCGGCGATGAAGCGTAGCGCCTGCCGGTAGTCGACGACGTGATCCGCCGTGCCGTGCCCGACAAAAAAAGGCGGCGCGCCAGGATGAACATGCAGCAGCGGCGAGGCGTCGGCGCAGGCTGCCGCAACGGTTTCGCAGCGGGCACCCAGGTAGCGTGTGATCACGTGCGCGTCGGAGTGGAGGTCAAAGACACCGTTGAGGATCACGGCGGCAACCAGAGGGGGTGCGCGATCCTGACTGCCGGCCGGGCTGCCGCCTGCGCTGCCCTTCGGACCCTCAGGAGCGAGCGCCAGCAGCGCGGCCAGTTCGCCGCCAGCGGACGTGCCGGCCACGATCATCCGGGCCGGATCGATGCGGTACTCCGCCGCGTGCGAACGCAGGAAGGCAAGCGCTGCCCGCGCCTCATTCCAGGACTCCGGAAACGCGTGCGGCCCGAGATCGTAGTCGATGGAGAAGCCCGCGTAGCCCTTTGCCGCGAGGTCTCCGGCGAGCTTGCGGAAGCCGACTTTGCTGCCGCTCCGCCAGCTGCCGCCATGCAGGTACAGGATGACAGGAAACGGTCCCGCACCCCCCGGCAGATACAGGTTGCCCTGTTCCACCGGGACGCCCGTACCCGTGTAGGTCAGGGTATGCGTGACGCTCTGCGCAAGCGCGCTTCCCGGGAGGGTTACCGCGAAGGCTACGGAAAGGAGGCCAGCAAGCGAAAGCACACGAAACAGTCGCACCTCAGGAGTGCTTCTTGCTGCTGTTGCCAGCAGGCGCCAGGGTCTTGATTATGGCTGATCCGATTGGGCTGCCCATGCCGGTGCAGGCGTCCCAACCGGCCGTAGCGGAAAAGGCTCCGTTGTTTCCCTGGGTGATGTCATGGAACGACTTTGGCGCGTTGTAGAGCGCCGGGTTCGCGAAGCCGGCATTGTGCTTGTTGGCCGCGTTGGCCAGCGCGATCAGCCCGGCCCACAGGGGCGCCACGGCGCTGGTGCCGCCAATTACATAGTTGCCGCCGTCCACCCGCACCTGGTACCCGGTGGCGGGGTCCGCATCGCCGGCAACATCCGGAACACCACGGCCGCCGGTGTTGCCGCTGGGTTTGGGCACGTTGGCCTTCGCCTGCCAGGTTGGCTTGGCGAACACCGCGGACACGCCGCCGCCGGTGGCGCCCTCATTGGCTGCCGTTTCGTTCCACACCACCTCGCTTGTGATGGTGGTGCCGGAGCCGGTGAGCCTGGTGCCCCCGCAGGCCAGCACGTGGGGGCTGGAAGCAGGGAAGTCGACATGACTGGCGGTGCCGGTGACTCCGTCCGTGGAGCCGTTGTCTCCGGAGGCAACCGTGATCGACACACCCAGCGCCGCTGCCGACTGGCAGGCCGCATCCAGCGAAGTGAGAGACTGCGAGCTCCAGGTCGACTCCGGTCCGCCCCAGCTGATGGAGATCACGCTGGGCTTGTTGGTCGTGTCATGCACGGCCGTGGAGATGGCGTCGATGAAGCCCTGGTCGGTGTTGGGAGCGAAGTAGACGACCACCTTGGCTCCCGGCGCCACGGCCGCGCAGACTTCGATGTCCAGCATGACTTCGCCGTCCGCGCCGTTGGCATTGCCGGGCTTGTTCTTGCCCTTGTCCACCGAAACGGCTGTCACCGTGGGCACGGGAAGGTTGAGACCCTGGAAGTATGCGGTGATGTCGGCGGGCCGGAAACCGCCACCCAGCTCGATAATCCCGATGGTCTGGCCGGTAGCCTTGGCGCCTGCGGGAAAGCTGTAGAACTGGCCGACCTGCACGGGTGTGTACGAGACATTGGTGGCGCGCGGCTTGGCGTTGCGGCAGTGCGGCTTAGCCGCCGGCCGGTTGTCCAGCCCCAGAACAGCATCCACATGCCCCAGGAGCTCTTCCGGCAGGCAGATGGATCCCTGCCGCACCCGCAGCGTGCCATGTGCGGTCGCCTGATCCTTCAGGGTCACGCTAAAGGCCTTTTCCATGGCTTCCCGCGACCCGGTCAGATGCACGGTGCGGTAGCCGGGCCCGATCTCGGGTGCCTTCTCTTCGACGGTGAGGCCGTACTCGGCGGCGAAATCATGCACCAGCTTGATTGCCTGGGGGTCCGCACCGTGTTTCGCTTCGAACTCTTCACGGCTGACGCGCTTCTCCGGATTCTGGAGCGACTCGGCGTCGATTGGCTCCTTGCGCTTGACGATGACCGAGACGGTGATGGGCTCGTCGGCGTGGGCGTCGCCGGAGGCTGCCACCGAGTGGGCCAGCATCGCCGCCGGAACTGTGTCCTCTGAAAACTCGGGACGGTCGCTTCCGGGTAGAGGGTGGCAGCGCTGAGACGCGAAGCGGGATGACGGCATGGTGTTCTCCTTTATTTGTGATGAGGATGGCTTGAGGCGCGAAACGGATACCCGGCGGGGCGAGAGGGCCGAGGCTGCGGTGCGACGCATGGAGACAGCACCCGAGCCGTTGTTCCAAGGAGTGGACACCGCCGATCGATCTTGAAGGCTGAGCGGTGGCGGAACTGAGTCTAGCATCCGGTTTGTGGGACGACGTTGCAGAAAGAAAACGCGCCCGGCTCACATGTACTCCACGCCGTACTGGACCGGAATCTGGGTGAACGCGATGCGGGTGGGCGCGGAATCGCGCGCCGGCAGCATGCCTGCGAAGTGCACGGTGGTGTGACCGAACTTGAGATTGAGCTTGTCCATGGTGGCGGAAAGCTCGCCACGGTGGCCGGGCTCATCGAACAGACGCTGCGGCACCTGGGCATCGGGCGTGAGGTTGCGCAGCGTCACGCCGACGAAAAACGGCTTGGCGTGGTCAGCGTCATCAGGCCGCTGGCGCCAGATGCCCTGCAGCGCCTCCAGCAGGCTCAGCGTATCGTTGCACGGCCGGAAGCGCGCCTCCATGCCCCATGCCATCTGCGTGATGCCGCTGGTGTGCTTCTTCACCTTCTTCTCGCGGTGGCGTGCTTCCGCAGCCTGATCGCGAGTGAGCGAAAACTTGATCGTGACGGCCAGTGTTTCGGCATGAAAGCCCTCCATCCGCAATCGCATGGCGGCCTTGTGCAACAGCTTGTGCGCCACCGCCCAGGCACCCGCCGGGCTGCGGTGGTCGGGCCCGAGCACGTGCGAGTGGCCCAGGGATTTCTGCCCCTCGCTAGGAACCGGTGCTCCGTCGTCGCCCGTCGCATGGCCGCGCAGCCAGTGGTACAGGCGATCGCCCCAGACGGAATCCCAGAGCCTGTGCATGCCTTCGCGATCCAGCGCCAGCAGTTCCGGCATGGTGCGGATGCCCTTCGTATGCAGCCTCTCCTCGGTCCGTGCGCCTACGCCGGGCAGGTCGCGCAGCTCCAGGTGCGCGATGGCCCGCGGCAGCTGGCTGGGCAGCAGGCCGATCAGCCCATCGGGCTTTTGCATGTCGCTGGCGATCTTGGCCAGGTAGCGGTTGGGAGCCATGCCGATGGAACAACGCAGCGTGTCGCCCACGTTGTCACAGATAACCCGCTTGATGTCCAGGGCAATTTGCCGCGCGCGGGGCGGCTGCTGCTCGCGGCCCATCAGCTGGCAAACCATCTCGTCGATGGATGGGGTATGCGCCACCGGGCACACCAGCTCCACGGCCTCCGCGATGCGGTGCGAGAACTCCGCATATTGAGTATGCGAGCCGTTCACAAAGAGGATGTCCGGGATGATCTTCTTCGCTTCGGCCACCTTGGTGCCGGTTTTCACGCCTTTGGCTTTGCACTCGTAACTCGCGGCGATGATGGTGCCGGTGTCGGCCATGGTGCCGACAACGGCCGTGGGTTTGCCGCGATACTCGGGATGCAGCTGCTGCTCCACCGAAGCAAAGAAGCTGTTCAGATCGATGTGCAGGAAGCCGAACAGGTCGGGTTGGGACTCGGGCGCCATGGCATCTCTTTCCCCAAATTATATTCGCCTCTTATTCGCCTCTGTCAAACTGCTCTGCGAATGGTGCAACCGCTCCGGGCTTACGGAGGCACCGGCGTACTCTGGGCGTGTGCCGACAGCCCTACGGCCCACCACCGAGCCGGGGAAGGGTGCAGCTCACGCCGGCTTGATCGATAGGGTTAAGGGGGAGCGGGCATGGAGAAAATCTCGCGGGAGACGGCGGAACACTACTCCTCCGGCGTCGTGTGCGATGGGTGGCACCTTCTACGCTCGGCTGGCCTGAACGTGATTGAGAAGCGCATGCCGCCGGGCGCAGCCGAAGCGCCATCGCCACACGCTCATGCGTCAACTTTTCTACGTGCTGGGCGGAGAACTCATGCTGGAACTCGAAGGCGTAGTGAAGCGGCTCGCAAAGGGCGAGGCGCTGGAACTTACGCTCGGAGCGGCGCACCAAGCCCGTAACGAGACGATGCGGATTTGCGATTTCCGGTAATCAGCCAGCCGCCAAGCCACGGCGACCGCGTGCCAGCCTAGCTCTCCTGTGGCAGCGATACGCCGCGCGTGGGCTTCGCCGGAGGCGCGAGCTTGACCACGCGGCCCGTGCGTGCAGACTCGTAGATCGCCTCGATAATGCGCTGATCCTGTAAGCCTTCCTCGCCGGGCGTATGCGGCTCCAGGTCGTCGAGCACGCACTGCGCCATGTGATCCATCTCCAGCGCGAACTGGTCCTTGCTTTCGATGCCTGGTTCCATGATCGTATTCCGGCCGTCGGTCACCTTGGCCGTGCGCAGCTTCAGCCCGTTGTAGCCGAAGGCCGGATTGAGTTCGGCCCACGCATCGGATCCTTCAAGGCGCAGAAATTGAGATCGATGTCCTGCATAACCCGAGACACAGCTGGCCTGCAAACCGCTGGGAAACTTCAGCATGAAATTGCAGGTGGCTTCCACTTCTGTGAATCGTGGATCGCCTGCAGGCTGAAACACCTGGCCGTAGACCTCGGTCGGCTCTTCACCGCTGAGAAAGCGCGCCGCATTGAGGCAGTAAATACCGACATCGGGCAGGCATCCGCCCCCGGCCAGCTTGCGCTTCAATCTCCACTGCGTGGGGTCGCCTTCATTCTGCGTGTTGGTCGCGAGGAAGGAGCGTACCGTGCCCAGCTTGCCCTCGTGAACCATCGCCTCTATCGCGCGATTCATAGGCTCATACTGCTGGCGGTACGCGATCATCAGCTTGACGCCTGCCCCGCGACAGGCCGCAATCATTTTCTCGCAGTCGGCCGCGCTCGTCGCCATCGGCTTCTCGCACAGGATGTGCTTGCCTGTCCTGCCCGCAAAGGCGGCCCCGCGCAGAACGTACTCCATGTGCATGGAGTTAGGCAGCACGATGTAGATGACCTTGACCTCAGGATTCTGTGCGAGCTGCTCGTAGTTGGCATAGCTGTAAATCGCAGAGCGCTTGATGCCATACTGCGCGCCGAGCTTGTAAGCCTTTTCCAGGTTGCTGCCGCCCGGCTGCTTGCCATCATCCGAGCCCGAAACCAGCGCGACCGGCTTGCAATATTTCGAGCTGCCGAAGGCGGGAAGGATCTGATCGATCGTGAGCCGTCCCATGCCCACGATTGCGAAGCCGACCCGCTGATCCGGCGCGCCAAATGGGCCGGGCGCTTTCTCCGGCGCCTCCGTCTGCGTGTTGTTGATCTGTGAGAGCTGCACCCGGTCCTGGACGTTTGGTTTTGCGGGCGGGGAGACGCTTGCCTGCCCATGCGCGGACGAAGCCAGACTTGCCGTCGCAAGCGCGCCCGCTCCACGGAGGAAGTCGCGGCGTCCCAGCGAGGTAGGGATCGGAGTGCGCGGGGAGCTGCCGTCCTGTCGCGAAAATGGGCCGAGTTGCTTCTGCTTCATGTCGCTTCGGATGCGGACGCACTCCGGACAGGATGCACTTCCGATCCGCTGCTGAAGGCGGAGAAGACGCCGGCTTGTGCAGGACAAAACGAGCGTGCAACACGATGCATGCCGCACGTCTGCCCGGCCACTCAGCTTTTTATTTTGAGTGTGTACATGAATTTCAGATGGCTGCTGAACATGCTCACGATCTTGCTCTTGGAACGGTGCTTGTTGACCTCGGCCCAGACCTCGTAGTCCGTATCCGGCGAGAGCTGGTTGAAGTGGAAGTGCCCCCCGCCGTTTGTCACATAGCTGCGAATCACCATGGTCTTGGTGTCCTGCAGGTACACGACCGCCTTGTCGAGGGGTGTACCGGCAGCGTCCTGGACGGTTCCCAGCACTACGCGTTCCGCAGGAGTCTTGAGCTGGGGAGAAGCCGCCGCCGCTTCGCGAGGCGCAACGAAAGCGGAAAGTCCAGTCGCCAGGATGCACAGAGCAATGAGAACGCGCTGCAAATCAGGCCGTGCCCTGCCTGCAGGTTTCGGTTTACTCATCCTCTTCATCGTCACCGGGCGCTGCCGGTGAATCTTCTTCATCGTCATAGCCTTCGGCGTCTACCGCCGCGAGCTCCAGCGGGTCGCTGGAGACCACTTCCAGTTCCGTGCCGCACTCATCGCATTCGACGATTTCGCCTTCTTCAACATCATCGACGTCGATATCCAGCGGGTTATCGCATTCCGGGCAAACGACTGCCATGTGCTGTTCTCCTCTGCGGTGCAGCTTCGCGTCCCTGTACGATGATCCGAGGGGGACAACGCGAACCTTGTCCTGTTCTAAAGCGAGAGCTGCCGCTAGTCAACACGTGGGACGCCCGCAAGCGAGCGGCGGTTACTTGGCGCGGCTGAGATTGAGGAGATTTCAAATGCCGATGGGACTTGGGCGACCGGTGAACGCTCTGCTGGGATGCCTGCTGGGCTGGGCAGGAGCGGCGGGCGCATTCGGGCAGGGTGCGGCGCTGGACGGCCACGGTCTTGTCACTCCCAAAGCGGACCCTGCCATCGCCACGGCGCTCGCCGGCATCTCCCCGGATCGCGTGCGTGATGACATTGCCCGGCTGGTCGGCTTCGGTACGCGCAGCACGCTCTCCAGCATGGATACCGACCTGCCGCCAGGGCAGGGAATCAACGCCGCCGCCAACTGGATCGCGTCAGAATTTCAGGCGATCTCGGCTAACTGTGGCGGCTGCCTGGAAGTGAAGCGTGACGTCTTCACCGAGCCTGCGGGACAGGGTCGAGCCGCCCGCATTCCCCGTCCGACGCAGCTCACGAACGTGTACGCGATCCTGCACGGATCAGCGGAGAAGCAGGGTGCGCCGTGGGTTCTGGTGACCGGCCACTATGATTCGCGCGTCACCGATGTGATGGACTCGCACTCGGCCGCGCCGGGAGCCAATGACGACGGGAGCGGGACAGCGGTCAGCCTCGAGTCGGCCCGCGTTCTGAGCAGGATGAAGCTGCTAGGCACCATCGTCTTCGTGGCCGTCGCTGGCGAGGAGCAGGGCCTGAACGGCTCCAAACATCTGGCGGAGCTCGCGAAAGCGCAGGGTTGGCCGTTGGAAGCCGTGCTCAACAACGACATTGTGGGCGGCGATACCACTTCAGGGCCCGCAGGGGCGATGCAGGACAAGACCGCCGTCCGGGTGTTTTCGGAAAATGTTCCCGCCAATGCCACGCCCGAGCAGATGCGCAGCATGTTGACTCTCGGCGCCGAAAACGATTCACCCTCGCGCGAGTTGGCGCGCAGCATCGCAGAGCTGGCGCCTGCGTACTTCCAGTCCAGCGTTCACCGGGCAACCCCAGCGGCCACCGGCCACCCTGTCTCCCAGGCGATGCGCCTGGACCCCGCCTTCCACCCGGTGTTGGTGTTGCGCCGCGACCGCTACCTGCGCGGCGGCGATCACACCAGCTTCAACGGCGAGGGCTTCGCCGCCGTGCGCTTCACCGAGTGGCGGGAAAACTTCGATCACCAGCACCAGAAGTTGCGCACGGAAAACGGAATCGAGTACGGCGACTACCTGAAGTTTGTGGACACAGGGTATGTGGCGAACGTCGCCCGGCTGAATGCCGCAACGCTTGCCACCCTGGCCGGCGCTCCCAGTGAGCCGCAGGAAGTCCACGTGCTGACCCGCAACCTGGACAACAACACCGAGCTCACCTGGCAGGCAAGCGCCTTTGCGCCGCCCGGCACCACCTACGAGGTCGTGTGGCGCGACAGCGATGAACTGCTCTGGACGCACTCGCAAACTGCTGGAGTCGCAACGACCCTTCTGCTGAACGTCAGCAAGGACAACGTCCTCTTTGGCGTGCGTGCGGTCGATGCGCAAGGGCACGCGTCGCTTCCTGTTCCGCCCGTGCCTGCAGGACGGCAAACCCCTCCTGCCGCAGCCCCGCAGTAGGCAAACCTCATGGCATTTCGCTCCAACGGTCCCGTCGCTCTCTCGCTTCCCGCCTTTCGTGGCGTGACGCGGCGCATCATTCTCACTTGCCTAATCACTTTTTTTACGTTCTGGCTGCTGGCGTCCTTCGTGCCGCTCGCGGGTAGCTGGCTGGTGGCGCATTTCGTCCTGATCCCCGACCGTGTGCTCCATGGCTGGCTGTGGCAGTTGTTCACGTATGCCTTCTTCCCGGTCGGGCTCGTCGGCGAGCTCTTTGCCCTGCTCTCGGTCTGGTTCATCGCCTCCATGCTTGAAGATCAGCTCGGCTCCCGCTGGCTGCGCGAGTATTTCCTGGTCACCACCATCGGAGGGGGCCTGCTGGCTTCGCTATTCGCCGGGCTCTCCGCCGGGCGTGCCTTCGGCATCACTCCCCTGCAGGGAACCGCCGGGCTCTGGCCCTTCGTTATGGCGCTCCTGCTCGCGTTTGCGCGCTACAACGCGGAGCAGGAGGTGTTATTCAGCTTCGTCCTGCGGCTCAAGGCAAAGTACCTGGCAGCCATCTATCTGCTGCTTTACCTGGGCTCGACACTTATTGGTGGTGACCGCTTCGGCGCGCTCACCGCCGTCTGCGCCGCACTGGCGGGTTGGCTTTACCTGCGCTTTGCGCCGCGCAGCGGCCTTGGCTTCTCCCCCACCGAAAGCTGGTATGGGCTGCGCAACATGTTCTATCGCAGCAAACGGCGCCGTGCCGCCAGGAAGTTCGAGGTATACATGCGCAAGCAGGGCCGCGATGTGCACTTCGATGCCGACGGCAAGTTCATCGATGACGGGAAAGCTGACCCGAACGATCGCCGGTGGATGAACTGACGCTTTCGTTACGGAAGCTTGCGTGCCCACGTTTCCAGTCAGCACGCCCATTGCGGCCCGTCGCTTATCGCCCCGGCTACCCATCCACAGGAACAGACACCCCGGCTGACCTGCCTGCACCACTACCGTGCATCCTGTTCTGGCGCAGCCGAATGTCCGCGAGGATCGGGAATCGCCAAGAAAACGGACAAAAGAGACGCAAATCCGCATGTCTTGACGAGGCGTGCGCACCTTGCGTATCGTTCAGCGAAACTGCGGGAAAGCCTTCCATAGTTCGATATTTCGAGCACAAGAAGATTGTCTTAACTATCCAGCCCGTTTGCGAGAGGTAGCGAGCCGGTCCGGCTCGCGGCCGGTCGGGTGACACGAATACTGCCTGTGCCGGCGCTACGCTGCCGGTCTGGAGCGATGTCCGGCTCTGGTTTGGTCACTTCGCGTGCACGGCGCTACCGTCTGAAGGGAAAGAATGTACCTTGGGATCGATTGCGGAACGCAAGGCACGAAAGCCCTCCTGGTGGACGAACGCGGCGCCGCGCTGGGTCGGGGGTATGCCAGGCATGCTTTGATCGAGCGGGCTTCTGGCGCGCGTGAGCAGGAGCCGCAATGGTGGGTGGACGCCCTGCGCGCAGCCGTCAGGCAGGCTTTGTCGGACGCTCCCGCGAACGAGCCCGTGGTGGCACTTGGGGTCAGCGGACAGCAGCATGGCCTGGTGCTGCTGGACGAGCATCTTGCGGTCATTCGGCCGGCCAAGCTTTGGAACGATACCGAGACCGCCACGCAGAATGCCGAGTTGGTGCGGCGATTGGGCGGTCGCGCCGCGTTCTTCCAGCGCTTCGGCATCGTGCCGCTCACCGGGTACACGGTATCCAAGCTGCTGTGGGTGGCCGAGCAGGAGCCGGCAAACTTCGCACATATCCGGCACATTCTGCTTCCGCATGAGTACCTGAACTTCTGGCTGACCGGGCAGAGGCGCGCCGAGTTTGGAGACGCCTCCGGAACCGGCTTCTTCGATGTGCGCACGCGCGAGTGGACGCGCGAGGTTCTGGATGCCATTGACGGCGGCAGCGGTCAACTGCTTGGCGCGCTGCCGCCGCTTCTGAACGCCGAGGACATCGTGGGCAGGCTGCGGCCCGAGGTTGCTGCGGAACTGGGCCTTTCGCCGGACTGTGTTGTCTCCGCCGGTGGCGGCGACAACATGATGGGAGCCATCGGAACCGGGAACGTGCGTTCAGGCGTCGTCACGTTGAGCCTGGGCACCTCTTCCACTGTGTACTCGTACAGTGATCGGGCCGCCCACGACCCATCCGGCAATGTCGCGCCTTTCTGCTCTTCGTCGGGTGGTTGGCTGCCGCTGGTTTGCACCATGAACGCCACCAACGTTGTGACCGGCACGGTCGAGTTGTTGGGCAAGACGGTGGCGGACATCGAGCCGGCGCTGGAGACCACGCCGCCCGGGGCGGACGGTCTGGTGTTCGTGCCTTTCCTCAACGGGGAGCGCACGCCGGACCTCCCGAACGCACGTGGCTCCCTGCACGGCATCTCCGCGACGAACTTTACGCCGGCGCATCTGATTCGCGCCGCGGTCGAGGGGGTGAGCTTCGGCATCCTGAACGGGCTCGATCTCATTCTTCAGGGTCAGGCCGCGGAGATCATTCAAGTAATCGGCGGCGGAGCCCGGTCGCGGGGATGGAGACAGCTGCTCGCCGATGCGACCGGCGCTGAAATTCATGTTCCCGTGGAAGAGGAGTCCGGTTGTTTAGGAGCGGCTATTCAGGCGATGGTCGCCTGGAGTGTGCTGAAGGGGGAACCTCGGACGTTCGTCGAGCTAGTTACCCAGGCTGTGCGCGTGAACGACAGCGCGACGTGCCTCCCGCGTTCGGAACTTCGCGCGGCCTACGACCAGGCACGGCAGCTCTACCATGAGAGGCTCGACGCACTCTACCCCGAAAGCTCCACTTAGTTTTGTTCTCCTCCATCCCTGACCTCCCAATGGCTTTTCACCCGAGGACACTCCGCAAACAGCACGCACCTATGTTTCCTGAGTCGTCGCTTTCCGAGACAAGAGTTCCCCGGTGAGCAGATGCCACAGTTCGGAAAGCAGAGAGGCTTTGGCTGCCTTCTCGAGAAGATGATGGATGTTGCAGGTCAGCTCGCTCGACGCGACTTGCACATGAGCAATGTTGCGGAATGCGGGTGCTGCCCGCTCCGGCAGCTTGCCTGGCAGGCCGCTGCGATCGCAATCCTCGCCGTCGACCTGCTCATCTACTGATTCACGCCGCTGGCCAGCATGCCGCCGTCCACCACCAGGATCTGCCCGGTCGTGAAGGAGGTCTTCTCGCTGGCAAGATAGATCGCCGTGGAGACGAGCTCTGTCGCTTCTCCGAAGCGTCCCATGGGTGTGCGCGTACGCAGTTCCTGACCGCGGGGAGAATCCAGCAGCGAGCTGTTGAGCGCGGTGGGAAAAATGCCCGGTGCTATCGCGTTCACCAGCACGCCGTAGGGCGCCCACTCCACGGCAAGGGAGCGCGTGAGCGCGCCCACTGCCGCCTTGCTCGCTCCATAGGGCGCTACCTCATGGAACGCCACAAATGTCGAGAGCGATGCGATGTTCAGGATGCGGCCTTGCCCGCGACGGATCATTGGCCGGCCGAAGACCTGGCAGGCACGCAGCGTGCCGTTCAGGTTCACATTGAAGATGTCGTTCCAGAGCTCCTCGCTGCAATCCAGTGTGGGGACACGCTTGGTCCGTCCGGCGCAGTTCACCAGAATGTCCACGGCCCCGAACTCTGCTAGCACGGCGGCGCACAAGGCTTCGAGTGAGCGCCGTTCCAGCACATCGGAAGTCTGCAGCAGGGTTCGCCGCCCTATCTTCCGAACCTCCTCTGCGACAGCAGCCGTGCCTTCCTGCGAGCGTGAAGACGCCACGACGTCCGCGCCCGCCTCGGCCAGCCCGAGCGCCAGCGCCTGGCCGATTCCGGAAGTTCCGCCGATCACAACCGCGCACTTTCCCGCGAGTTCAACCCCGTTCATGCACACCAGGTCCTTCCGCCGCGATTATTACATCGCGCAAAAGGTAGAACCGTACGATGCTATGGTGGGCAGCTGCAAGGCTGCATTCCGGCTCTCAGTCCGCAGCACTTCCTCATGCAGAAGACCGCTTCCTGCTTCGCTGCGATGGGAGCGACCGGTGTACCCGGGATGAAGCGCTCCCAGAGATGACCCGACTCGCCTGCCAAGCCACTGCGGCCGGCTGCCAAATGCCCATTGGGCAGCAGCGACGCGCCCACGCTTTCCGAGAGGGCCAGCCGAGCGAAAAACCACACTCTACCCAGCCCTCCAGCCTATCCTTCGGGAAAGGATCGGCGGACTCTACTCCATAATCGTTGCAACCACATCGTAGTCATGGGCTTCCGTGATTTCGGCGCGATAGAAGGTGCCGGGAACCAGTTGATCGTACGGGCCGAAGTCGTTGAGCAGGACCTTGCCGTCGATCTCCGGAGCCATGCCGAGGGTGCGTCCCTGCCAGAGAAGCTCCGTTTCTTCGCTCTCGCCTTCGACGAGCACTTCGACTTCACGGCCGATCCATTGCCTGCGGGCCTTGCGGCTGATGGAGTTTTGCAAACGCATGAGGCGACGGCGGCGGGCTTCGATGGTGCGGCGCGGAATCTTGAGCTCGGCAGGCAGATCGAATGCCTGCGCTCCTTCTTCGTCGGAGTAGCTGAAGACGCCCAGCCAGTCGAATTGGGCCTTTTCGACGAAGGCACAAAGCTCATCGAAGTCGGCGCTGGTCTCCCCCGGAAAACCGACAATGAAGCTAGTGCGGAGAACCAGGCCTGGCACGATCTCGCGCGCCCTGGCGATGATCTGGAGGAAGCGGTCGGCGGTGCCGCCACGCTTCATGCGGCGCAGGACGCTCGCTGATGCGTGCTGGAGCGGGACGTCGAGGTACTTGGCGATGTTGTCATGGCGGGCGATGGCATCCAGCAGCCGCGTGGTGACCTTATTAGGGTAGGCATAGAGGAAGCGCAGCCATTTGAGGCCGGGGAGCGGGGCGAGCGCATCAAGCAGGTCGGCGAGCTCGGGCCGCGACTGCGCGCCGGGCGAGAGGCTTCGCGTGCCTGCGGGAAAGAGCTGCGGCGGGAGGTCTTCACCGTAGCAGGTCGTGTCCTGGCCGATGAGAGTAATCTCGCGCACGCCCTGGGCGATAAGCTGCTGCGCTTCGGCGACGATGCTGGCGATGGGTCGAGAGCGGAACTTGCCACGTAGCTGCGGGATGATGCAGAAGCTGCAGGGGTGGTCGCAGCCTTCGGCGATCTTGATGTACGCGGAGGCGCGCGCGGTGGTCAGGAGGCGCGGCGTATCGTGGCCGTAGAGATAGCTCGGGAGCGCGGCTGTGGCGCCGTCCCACCCCTCGCGCGAGAAGCGGCCCTGCTGCTCGCGCAGATCGCCTTCAGGCCGCGATGTGACTTGCGGGCCGTTCCCCTCGGGACGGGAGTGCTGATTGACTGCGGAAGCGGCGCGGCGGATCTGCTGGCCCTCATCGATCACGCCGGAGAGGTTCACGGTGAGGCTGGCATCGGCATCCCGGGGCTGGAGCAGTGCGGCGTCGTCGAGAGCGGCGGCTTGCGTCGTGGTGAGGACGTGGAAAGGGGATATGGGCTGCGCGCCGGTTGCCGGCACCACGATACCGGCGGCTTCCAGGACAGCTTCGAGTTCGCCGGTGCCGATCACGGCATCTACGTCCGGTATGTTCTTGCAAATCTCGTCGCGGTAGCGCTCCACCAGGCAGCCGGCGACGACGAGCTTACGGGCGCGGCCGCCGTGGGCGATCTTGTGTTGAGCCATCTCCAGGATCGTGTCCACAGACTCCTGCTTGGCTGAGTCGATGAAGCTGCAGGTATTGATGACGAGGATGTCGGCGTCTTCGGCGCGCGGTGTGAGCTCGGCGCCGCCACGGTGCAGCAGTCCCATCATGACTTCAGAATCGACCAGGTTCTTCGGGCAGCCCAGGGAGACGAAGCCTACCTTGGGACGGGCTGGGAGGGTGTCGTCTGCAATGTTGAGAGGGAGCTCGATGCTTGGAGACCCAAGCGCAGCGGAGGGCGTCACAACTGCTTATTTTAGCAGGTGGATCAGGGTGTCATGGTCGGACAGCAGGTGCGGCTCAGCCGGCCGGAAGCAGATGCCATGCTGTGCTCATAAAACCGTGTGAGAACAGGGAATCTCTGTCAAGCGAGGCAGTGACTATTGCAACAGACCGGTAGCGGGCTTCAGGTGTTCGAGCGAAGCCCTGGGCTCCGCATGCCTATGGCTGGTGACGACCACCCCGTTGGTCTCGAAGTGCGAGATGCAGTGGCCGTCACCATGGCCCAGGAAGATGGACTTGCGAAGCATGGCCCGGTGGTGGCGCGACTCTGCGTCGAAATGGCGGCTCACTGTCCAGTCGTAGTCGGTCACCAGGAGGTAGGTGGCCTCGCACTTCGGGCAGTAGATCGGTTCTTCCAGGGCGCGGTGGAACGCAGAGGCCGGCAGGGGCACTACGGGGTCGTTTCCGGAGCGAAGGGCGGCTAGGGTGTGTCTCATGGGCTCCGGTGCGGTGGATTGCTTTTAAGTGAGGGGGCGATGCAGGACCTACCAGCAGGCCGGATCGGTTGAAGTGCTTGCCGGATTGGTGTTGGCGGGTAGACGGCCGGGTTGTGGCGGAACGGGGCAGGGTGCCGTTCCGGGTGAGCCATTAAGTATTCCCTGGACTGCGAGTTCGGACGCGGGTGCTGGCGGAGGAAGAATTCTGATGGACCGGAGCCAGGCGGTCGCAAGCTGCGTCCAGTGCTCCTCCGGACGGCCGACCGGATGCAGTCCGAAACCGTGTCCTCCGGTGGCGTACATGTGCAACTCTGTCGGAACGTTTGCGGCGGCGAGGGCCTGAAAGTACAGCGGAGCGTTTTTCCCGTAGCCCTTGTCGTTTTCGGCCTGCAGCAGGAAGGTGGGCGGCGTGAACTGGTTAGGGGTGTAGACCGGCTGCAGAACCGCCGGGTTGTCAGGTGGGTAAAGGTAGGCCGGGTAGATCACGAGAGCGAAGTTGGCGCGGGCGTCGAGTGTCGCATTGAC
>CAXTPR010000002.1:0-124763 GCA_964246235.1 uncultured Acidobacteriaceae bacterium | reverse complement strand
GGTGGATTCCACGTGGTGGTCGTCGGGGTGGGTGCTGAGGAGCACGGCCAGATTGCCCCCGGCAGAAAATCCGATTACGCCGATCTTGCCGGGGTCGAGATGCCACTCTGAGGCGTGCTGTCGAGCCATGCGCATCGCTTGCTGGGCATCTTCCAGGTCGGCGGGGTTTTCGGGATAGGAGCCCTGCTCGGGGACGCGATACTTGACCAGCAGGCAGGTCATGCCGACCGAGTTGAGCCACCGGCAGGTATCCACGCCTTCGCCGTCCCAGGCGAGGTGAGTGTAGGCCCCGCCGGGAAAGACCAGTGCGGAGGCGCCGGTGTTGCGGCTGGCGGGCGGCATGTAAACCGAGAGCGTGGGGCGGGTGACATTGGTGAGGCGCGCGGTGCGGTGGCCGCTGATGAGCGCGTCCGTCGGTTTTGTGAGGTCTACCTCCGCCTCCGTGGTCTGGGCGGGCTCGGGCGTCCCCACCGGCCAAAGGGGCAGCACAGTCTGCTGGGCGGATAGGGGTCGACCCATCGGGAGCAGGGAGCAGGCGATAAGCGTGAGTTGCGCCGCGCGAACAGGTCTCATGGGCAGCATGGTACGCCCAGGCGGCCTGGGCGTACACCTTGGGTGTATGTCTCGCGTCGGACGAAGAGGATTTCGCGTCAAATGAGACGGGATGACTGATGAGTGAGTATCTGAGCAGGATCCGATCGCCGGCGGATGTGAAACGACTCGGCCCGGTGGAATTGGAGCGCCTTGCGGAGGAGATCCGCGAGCGGCTCATACGTGGTGTGGCCAAAACGGGTGGACACATCGGACCAAACCTTGGCGTGGTGGAGCTCACCCTCGCGATGCACTACGTGTTTGACACGCCCAAGGACAGCTTCGTCTTCGATGTGAGCCACCAGAGCTACGTGCACAAGCTGCTGACCGGCAGGGAGCACCGGTTCGATACCATTCGCCAGCCCGGGGGCCTGAACGGCTTCATGCTGCGCACCGAAAGCGAGCATGACAGCTTTGGGGCAGGACACGCCGGAACGGCGCTAAGCGCAGCGCTGGGCATGGCTGTGGCCCGCGATCTTGCGGGCGGCGAAGAGCATATTGTAGCGCTGGCGGGCGATGCCGCGTTCACCAACGGCATCAGCTTCGAAGCGCTGAACAACATTGCCGCGCAAACCAGGCGGATGATCACCATCCTGAACGACAACGAGTGGTCGATCGACAAGAACGTCGGCGCCATCGCTGAATACTTCCACAAGATTGCGACCAATCCGACCTACATCTCCATCCACGATCGTGCGGCGGGGCTGCTGGAGAAGTTCGGTGGCAAGGCGGCGCGGCATATCGCGCGCAAGGCGGAAGAGGCTGCGAAGGGTATCGTCGGGCGCGGAATGATCTTCGAGGAGTTCGGCCTGAGCTACTACGGCCCGGTGGACGGCCACAACCTGTCGTTGCTGATCGAGACCTTGCAGTTCCTCAAGAAGCAGAACAAGCCCGTGGTTCTGCATGTGCTCACGCAGAAGGGCCGGGGGTTCGCGCCTGCTCTGGACAAGGTAAAGAAGTTCCATGGACTTGGGCCGTACGATCCGGAGACCGGCGAGACCAAAGCCGCCGGGCAGAAGACGTACTCCGAAATCTTTGCCGAGACGCTGGTGAAGCTCGCCGACGGGGACGAGCGCGTGGTGGCGATCACCGCGGCCATGCCCAACGGGACAGCGCTCGATCTCTTCCGGCCGCATCATCCCAAGCGGTATTTCGACGTCGGTATCGCGGAGGAGCATGCGGTGCTGTTTGCGGCCGGCATGGCTACCAAGGGTTACCGGCCGTTTTGCGCGATCTACTCCACGTTCCTGCAGCGTGCGTTTGACCAGGTGATACACGATGTCGCGTTACAGGAGCTGCCGGTGGTCTTCTGCATGGACCGCGGAGGCTTGAGCGGCGACGATGGACCGACGCATCATGGTGTGTTCGACATAAGCTACCTGCGCGGCGTGCCGAATATGATCCACATGGACCCCAAGGATGAGAACGAGCTCCAGGACATGATGTATACGGCGCTGCAGCACAATGGGCCCAGCGCCATTCGCTACCCGCGCGGTACCGGTCCGGGTACGCCTGTTGCGGAGCGGCCGAAGGTGCTGGAGATCGGCAAAGCTGAAGTGATTCAAGAAGGCAGCGACGTTGCGATCTTCTCGCTCGGCAACATGCTGCCGGAAGCCGAGGCGCTCGCGCGGCGGCTACAGGGCGAAGGGCAGAGTGTGGCCGTGATCAATGCGCGCTTTGCGAAGCCGGTGGATACCGGGTGCATTGTGCAGTACGGTCAAGCCTGCGGAGCGATCGTCACGATGGAAGACCATGTGCTCGCGGGCGGATTCGGATCGGCGGTGCTGGAGGCGCTGAGCGACGCATCCTTGGACACGCCTGTGGTCCGCGTGGGCTGGCCGGATGCCTTCATCGAGCACGGTAAAACAGAAAGCCTGCGCGAAAAATATGGGCTCACCGCAGAGGCTGCGTTCGTGCGCGTGCTGCCGCTGCTGCACACGCAGGTGGCGGCCGTGCGGTGATCTGGACGAATCAAGCGATGTCGCGAATCAGGCGAAGTGTCGATGCGGCAGGAAACGCGGGATCCGTTGCGCGCGAATAACTGCCAAAGAGTATGGCAACAAACGAAGCGAAAAGGATAAGAGAGAGCGACTCGGACGACGAAGGCTGGTGTGGAGCAGCACCTCGTCGCCCGCAGCGGTTCTGTTGCTACTGCCTGGCGTAGAAGCTGATGGACTTCTCGCTTTCCTTGCCTGGTGACCAGGACGTATCCAGGTACGACTTGCCATCCGCCGCGAGGGTCATCTTTCCCTCAGCCAGGGGCTTGCCTTGTATGGCCACCTTGTACGTCAATGACCGGGGTGAGACGCTGCTCATCGCCAGGGTGAGACCCGCGGCTGAGGTAGGCCCCTTGATGGGATTGGGTTTGCCGTCAAGGTGTCCGGTGACGGTGGCCTTCTGCGAAGGGATCATCCAGGTCACCGTACCGTCTGCCGCTGTAGAGATGACAAAGCTTTCGGGTGCATCGGAAGCCACTTTGGTGGACTTCCATTTGCCGGCAAAGCCGGTCGTGCCGCTGACGCGCGTGTAGGTGGTGTCGGACTCGGCCTGGGTGCCGTCAGGACGGTAGGACGTGTTGTGCTCCGTCATCGTTTTGCCATCGGCGGAGATTTCCTGGTGCGTCTTGCTGATGGCTTTGCCCTTGAACTCGCCGATGTAAGTCCAGGAATGATCGTTGTCCATCGTCGTGGTGGTCGTGTCGTCTGCATCGACCGTCTTGTAAGGCTTGCCGTCGGTGCCGAAATCGAAACTGACTGTGGACCCGTTGGAGAAGTTCCACAGGCCGTTGGGCTTCTTTGCATAGGTAAAGGTTTCGCCTTCGTAGTGGCTCTTGCTCATGTCGAGCTTCCACGTGCCGTCCCACGGGCTGGCGGCAAAGGTGGCGGGTGTGGACAGCGCGCAAGCGAGTGCGCATGCAAGGATGAGCTTCATGGTGAACTCCGGAGGAAGTCGATCAGGTGCCTGTCGCAGAGTTGTACACCGGGGAGGCGGGAAAGCGCGAGGGAATTCTTACTCCCGTGCTAAACGGACGCGGCGCCTGTCATGCGGGCCAGCAGTTCGGCGGTGCGCTTGTGGCGATACCGGAAGAGCGTCGCGATCTGCGCGCGAACCAGCTTGTTCGCGACCGGCGCAAGGGAGTCCGGGAGTGGCAGCTCGTATTCGATGCGGTCAGCGATCCGTGTACCGCGGGCCAGCGTATCTTGCTGCTGCTCGAAGACCATAGTGTGCTCCTGACGCCAGTAACGGAAGGGTCCGCGCACCTGTGTATCGGCAAATCCCCGGTTCCAACGAAAGTCTTCAATCCTGGCTTCCCAGGGAACACGCAGCGGCGAAAGAGGAACGGGGCGGAAACTGAGCGTCAAGCGCGTGTCGTCGCCGGCGGCGATACCGGGATAACGAGCTGCTCCTTCCGGGCGGGGTGGCGGCGGACGAAAAGTCGCTTCCTCCAGGCGAGCCTTGTTCCATGCAGGCATCAGGCGCGGCAGGTTTTCCGGATTGGCGAAGAATGCAAACACGAGTTCTGTGGGGTAGGGCAGCCACTGATCCGTCTCGAAGCGGAAGCGCATCCGCAGTTGGATGCGACGCGCCGTACGGAAGCAGAGCGCTCAGATGCAGTAAAGGCGCTCTCGCGAAAACGAAGAGCGCCTTTACTGCAAGCTTCTTTGACCCCTACTGACTAGCTGGGCATGAGCACGGTGTCGATCACATGAGCCACACCGTTCGATTGGTAAACGTCTGCCGTGCTGATCATGGCCGAGCCACCCTTTTCGTCTGTAATCTTGATCATGCCGCCGTCCATCGTGAAGGTAAGCTTGCCGCCGGAAACCGTGGGAAGGATTGCTGTGCCGCCGCCCTTCTTGATCAGCTTCTTGATCTCCTTGGAGTCATACTTTCCCGGTACCACATGGTAAGTAAGAATCTTGGTGAGGGTGTCTTTGTTCTCCGGCTTCACCAGCGTGTCTACTGTGCCGGCAGGCAGCTTGGCGAAGGCATCGTTCGTCGGAGCGAAAACGGTGAAGGGTCCGGGACCGCTGAGGGTGTCTACCAAGCCTGCAGCCTTGACGGCAGCGACAAGCGTGCTAAGGTTCGGCGCGGCAGATGCGTTCGCTACGACAGTTTTGTTGGGGTACATCGGAGCTCCGCCGACATCCGGATCCTTCTTCTGCGCGGATGTGGTCAGTGTCATGGCCAGAGCGGCTCCTGCCACCAATGTCAATAAAGTCTTCTTCATACGTTCTCCTGTCGTTGCACATGCCTAGATGTCGCTTTGTTCTCGCCCAGCTTTCAGACGCACAACTTACTTACGCCATTCCTGGGTGAGTGGATTGAAAGTATTTCCGTCGAGGATATGATCGCTGGATGTCGGCATTGACCCCACGATACCGAGCGCCCGAGATGAGGCGGGGAAATCGGCGATCCCTCTTTCCATCGGGTGCGATGCTGTCCACCAAGCCAAATCGGTTGCGAGCCCCGGGCGCATTGACAAGACGCGCGTTGGAACGTCAACTGAAGGGGTCACATGGATTTTATGGACCAGTCCGCAACGGTTGCGCCTGCTCTACCCAGGACTCACGTCGCGGAGCAAAGCACGGATCTCGTCGGGCCTCTTCACTGCGGAGAGCACAGGCGCGGCCTTTTGCTGATTGGCTTGTTCAAGCTCGGTAAGGCGACGCTGGCGGTGCTTTCCGGGTTTGCGGCCTACCATCTCACGCATGTCGATTCAGGAGAACTGGCCATGCGCGTTGTGAGTCTGCTGCACATCGATCCCGTGGGCCGGCTTGCCATGGAAATCATGAATGAGGCGGACACCGTCAGTTCACACGGCTTACGGCAACTTGGCGCGCTGAGTTTCCTGCTTGCACTGCTGTACCTCGTGGAGGGTGTCGGCCTGATGCTGGAGAAAGTATGGGCAGAGTACTTCACGGTCATCATGACCGCAGGCGCGATGCCGTTTGAAATCTACGAGTTGGTGGAGAAATACACAGACCTCAAGCTGGCAGTCCTCTTTGGCAACGCCGCCATCGTCATCTACCTGGCCGTTCTCCTCCGCCAAAAGCGCAGAAAAGTCGTGGAATTCCGATAGGCTTCGCTTTTGTTTCGCTTTAGCATGCCTCTGCCGTCGCCGCAAGGCCGAGATTCGCATGAACCTACGTGGTTAACACCATAGGTTGTGGTAGCTGCCCAGGGAGCCCCTACCAGGCGGAACCGTCTTACCTGAGTCCACAACTTTTGCGGGAGCCTCGCGATTTTCCTCTGGACACCACTGGTTCCGTCTGCGACAGTGTGGTGGAGGCAAGTGGTCAAAAGTGGATGCAAGTGGCCAACAGGGCAATGAGGCCACACTTCCAGTCTACGGCGATTGACTTTGCCGGCGCGGCAACTCTCGACAAACGGGGTGCTCGCCGAGGTTCGGGATGTTTCGCGGCAATCACCCAACGCGCGTGGACGAGAAAGGCCGGCTGAAGGTTCCGGCCGAGCACAAGCGCACGGTGGATGAAAAGTATGGGACTGCTTTTTACATCACCAGCATGGATGGCGAGCGGGCTGAGCTGTACCCCATGAAGCAGTGGGAGCAGATCGAAGAAGAGCTGGCGAAAAGAGGTTCGGGTGCCGCCAAGCAGAAGTTTCTGGATGTGACGGGCTATTACGGCCAAGCGGTGGAGATGGATGCGCAGGGAAGGTTGCTGATTCCGCAGTTACTGCGTGAAAAGGCCAATCTGAAAGGCGATGTGGCTGTGATGGGCCAGGGCACGAAGCTGGTGGTGGTCAGCGAAGCACGGCATGTGGCCCGGCTGGAAGCCGCGCCGCTAACCGGAACGGATCTGGATTCGCTGGGGATTGCGGGCGTTTAGTTTGCAGGCCCCTCAGGGGGCTCATGAGGCGGGACGATGAGTACACCGCGCCATGTACCGGTTCTTTTGGAAGAGAGTTTGAATTTCCTCGATGTGCGTGTCGGGGGCACGATTTGCGACGCGACGCTGGGCCTGGCAGGCCATTCCGCTGCGATTGCCGCTCGGCTGGGCAGCAAAGGCAGGCTGATCTGCTTCGACCGGGACCCGGATGCGATGGCACTGGGGAAAGCGCGGCTGGCGGAGGTTGCCACAGAACTGGGCGAGCGAATGCCGGTGGTGGAGTTCGTGCCGAGGGCGTTCTCGGAGATAGGCGACGTGCTCAAGTCGGGCTCGCTCGACGGCCTGCTGGCCGACTTCGGTGTAAGCAGCCTGCAACTAGACGAGGCGCACAGAGGGTTTAGTTTTCGGGCCGAAGGGCCGCTGGACATGCGGATGGATCCGCGCGGCGGTGAAACGGCCGAACAGGTGGTAAATCAGGCGAACGAAGAAGACCTCGCCAACCTGATTTACGAATTCGGAGAGGAAAGGAGGTCGCGGAGAATCGCCAGAGCCATTGTGAGGGCCCGGCCGATACAGACGACGGCGCAGTTAGCCAGAGTGGTATCGGCCGCGGCCCCATCAATGAAAGGCGATAAGATTCATCCGGCGACCAGGACCTTTCAGGCCCTTCGAATTCGTGTGAATGGGGAGTTGTCGCAGATCCGATCGCTGCTCGAAAGCGCGGGGACTCTGCTGAAGCCGGGCGGTCGCGTCGTGCTGATCAGCTTCCACTCCCTGGAAGACCGGCTGGTGAAGGATGCCTTTCGCGACGGCGGGAAGGCGGGCCTCTACGAGATCTTGACCAGGAAGCCGGTCGTGGCCAGGGAGCAGGAATCGCTCCGGAACCCACGATCCCGCAGCGCCAAGCTGCGGGCGGCTCAGAAATTGTAGGAAGGACAAGGGAGCAGGAGTCGCTCCGAAAGTCCGAAGGTACGGCCAAGGAGCTGACTACACTCCGGAAACCGGTAGAAGCGAGTTAGTGGAGACTTCGCGGGCCCACCATTAACTCTTGTGCAAATAGATGTGGAGAACAGGTACTTGGTTTCTTTGAGGATTTTTGTGACCTCAACAGCCAAGGGAGACAAGCATGGCGACGATGGCGTTGGCAGGTGGTGAAATCGAGCAAATGCAGGCGAGGCAGGCTGGCGGTCGCGCCGCCGGTGTTCGCCAGCGCAATCGTGAGCTGTTCGAGCTGCAGCGGACTCGCCGTCGTGGGCCCACGCCGGAGATGTTCTTCACCAAGCACCTGGACAACAGCCGTTTGGTGAAGGCCGACGACCCCGAGCGCCGCCGGGAGATGCGCATCTTCACCGCCGTGGTTTGCGTGTTCTGCTCCCTGCTGATGGTGTACGTGTGGCAGCACTTTTCTGCCATCGAAGTGGGTTACAAGGTGGAAGCGCAGAAGAAGCAGGTAGATCAGCTGCGGGAAGATAACCGCCAGCTTCGCCTGCAGGAAGCGCAGCTGAGCGACCCGGGACGAATCGACCGCATTGCCAAGCAGCTGGGGTTGGATGTGCCGATGCCGGGCCAGGTGGTTCGTCCGGATGGAACGCCTGCGCAGCAGGATGCCTTGATGGCGCAGGTTCATCTCCCAAAATCCACCTGGTAAATCAAAGAGAAGCCCTCGAACACCGCCACCACTCCTTGGAACAAACGCAATGAAGACAGCTTCACGCAAGACTCTGGCCGCCCCTATCCGCCGGGTGCGCTTCGTCTGGGTGACGCTGTTCTTTTGCGCGTGGACCATCGTGATCGGACTGCGGCTGGGCTGGCTGCAGGTGTGGCGTCATGGCGAGTTCCTGGAGCGCGCGGCCAGGCAGCAGCAGAGGGGCTTTGAAGTGGCGCCGCGGCGCGGTGTGCTGTACGACCGCAACCTGCGCGAGCTGGCCATGACGGTTTCAGTGGACAGCGTGTATGCCGTGCCGAGCGAACTGGGAGACAACCGGGCCAGCGATGCGCGAATGCTGGCGCGCATCGTGCACACCGACACTCTCGATCACTTCACCACCGAGCCGGCCATTTTGGGGCGGCTGAATGCGTCGCGAAACTTCGCCTGGGTGGCGCGCAAGCTGGATGCTGAAACGGCAAACCGCGTGAAGGAGCTTAACCTCAAGGGCATCTACACCACCAAGGAGTTCAAGCGCTTCTACCCGAACGCCGATCTGGCTGCCCACGTGCTGGGCTACGTGGGCACGGACGACAACGGTCTGGGCGGGCTGGAGCAGCAGTTTGATGAGGACATGCACGGCGTACCCGGGCACGAGCTCACCGCAGTGGATGCGAAGCGCCACGTGATGGGCAGCGAACAACAGCAGCCGCAGCCGGGGGAGAACCTGGTGCTCAGCATCGACTCCAACATCCAGTACATGGCCGAACGGGCGCTGGATGCACAGGTGCAAAAGGTTAGGGCCGCGCACGGGACGATCGTGGTGCAGGACCCGCACTCAGGGCAGATTCTGGCATTGGCGGTGAGTCCGCGCTTCAATCCTAACGATCAGTACCACATGGATGCGGACGTGCTCGCAAACCTGGCAGTCAGCGATATCTACGAGCCTGGATCGACGTTCAAGCTGGTGACGTACTCCGCTGCGATCGATTCGGCGGGTGTGCAGCCAACCGATACCGTGGATTGCCAAGGTGGCTCCATGACGATGTACGGGCGCACCCTGCACGACGACAAAGCCGATCACTATGGGCGCATCTCGGTGAAGATGGCGCTGGAGAAGTCCAGCGATGTGGGGGCGGCGAAGATGGCGCTCAAAACCGGGCCGGACAAGTTCTACAGCTATATGCGCAGCTTCGGCTTTGGCGAGCGCTCGGGGATCGAGCTGCCCAGCGAGACGCGCGGCCTGCTGCGCCCGGTGCGCAAATGGGGATCGACGAGCATCCTGTCGCTGGCCATCGGGCAGGAAGTGGGCGTAACGCCGGTGCAGCTGGTTTCGATGGTGTCTTCCATCGCGAATGGCGGAACCTATCTTCCCCCGCACATCCTGCTGCAGTCCACCGACTCAATGAAGGGCGACCCGCGGCTGCAGCCGGCGGCGTTCCACCCCGAAACGCGCTTGCCGGAGACGCTGCCGGACGGCTCCCACCGTGTGATCAAGGAGCGCACCGCCGGCATTATGCGCGACATCATGCAGGGCATCGTGATCGAGGGCACGGGTAAGCAGGCGGCGCTCAACGGCTACAGCTCCGCCGGCAAGACGGGGACGGCGGAAAAGATCGATCCGGCAACCCACACGTACTCGCACACTAAGCTGGTGGCGAGCTTTGCGGGCTTCGCGCCGGTGAATGATCCGGCTATCTCCATGGCTGTGGTCATCGACACGCCGACGGCGGTCGAGGGCTATGGCGGTACGGTGTCCGCGCCTGTCTTCAGCACACTGGCGCAGCAGGTGCTGGAATACCTCGGCGTGCCGCATGATCAGCCCCTGAAGACCAAACAGCAGATGGTGGAGCTGGCGAAGTCCGTGATTCCGGAAGACATGTCCGACCAGGACGCCGGCGACCTGAATGCGATGTTTGCCGAGATCAACAGCCTGCCGGCAGACGACCCGTTGCGGCAGCCTGCCGCGGCCGCGGCCATGGCTGCGAACAGCGTGGCGGATGAGAAGCAGGCACGGCAGGCAGAACACATCGCGGAGGCGCGCGCAGGGATGAGCCTGCCGGCCAAGGTAATGGCCACGTTCCATCGCAACGGCAACACGACCTCCGTGATCGCGGAGACCAATCCCACGGGTCCGCTGGTCGCCCCTCACATACAGCCGGCCGTGCAGACGCGCAGTACCGGCGCGGTCGTGATCGATGCGGGCAAGCGTGTGGCAGTGCCGGATTTTCGCGGCTCCGCATTACGCGGTGTGGTGGAGACCGCGGGTGAGTTGGGGCTGCATGTTCAGCCGGTGGGGAGCGGACTGGCCAGGGAGCAGGTTCCGGCGGCGGGGACGATGGTGCCTCTGGGCACGCAGGTTGTGGTGCGGTTCGCGCGGTAAGGCGCAGGGCTGCCGCACACCAGCGGCTGACGCGCACTTAGAATGGCTCCTATGCGGTTTCGCGATCTGCTCAGCAGCGTGGATGTGATCGGAGCCGCAGGCAGCGAAGGCGCAGAAGTGCGCGGCGTGCAGTATGACTCGCGGCGAGTGAGCGCGGGCGATGTCTTCGTTGCGATGCGCGGCGGCTCAACGGACGGCAATCGTTACATCGACGCGGCGCTGCGGAAAGGCGCGGCGGCGGTGGTGACCGACTCTCCGGAGATGTATGGCGAGCTCCGCGCGCGGCAGCCTGAGCTTGCCATGGCGCTGGTGGAACATGGCCGCCGGGCGCTCGCAGAGGTGAGCTCGGCGGTCTTCGGGAATCCCCTAGCCAAGCTGAAGCTGAGCGCGGTGACCGGCACCAATGGTAAGACGACTGTGGCCTTTCTGCTGGAGCAGATGCTGGCAAGCGTGGGGCGCAGGAGCGTGTTGCTGGGGACGATCGAAACGCGGGTGGGCGACGTCGTAAAGCTCAGTGAACACACCACGCCGGAGAGCCGCGATGTGCTGGCCCTGTTTGCCGAGGGAGTGCGCGCGGGCTGCACGGAAGCCGTGATGGAGATGAGCTCGCATGCGCTGGAGCAGGAGCGCGTGTGGGGCCTACCGGTGGATGTGGCGATCTTTACGAACCTCACGCAGGATCATCTGGACTACCACGGCAGCATGGAAGCGTATGCGCGGGCGAAGGCGAAGCTGTTTGCAGGTGTGGGTGTGCCTGCCCCGCGCATCGCAGTGATCAATGACGATGCGGACTACGCTGTCAATATGCTCGGCTCTTTCGATGGCGAGTTTGCGGCGACCTACGGGATCGGGACTTCGCCAGGCGCGAACCATCGAGCCGAAGACCTTGTGCTCGCGCTGGGAGACACGCGATTTCGTTTCGTCACGCCGGACGGCAGCATTCGCATAAGCTCACCGCTGAGTGGGCGGGTGAACGTCTATAACCTGCTGGCTGCCGCCTGCGCCGCATTGGCACGCGGGCTTACGCTGGAGCAGGTAGCGGCGGCTGCGGAGAACTTGAAGGCCGCGCCGGGTCGCTTCGAAGTGGTTCGGGGCTCGCGCGAAGCGGGCGTCACGGTGGTGGTGGATTATGCGCACACAGAGGACGCTCTGGCGAACCTGATCCGTCTGGCTCGGGAGAGCGTGGGGGAGCATGGCCGCAGGGTGATCACGATGTTCGGCTGCGGCGGTGATCGTGACAGGACCAAGCGGCCCAAAATGGGGCGAGTGGCCGCGGCGGACAGCGACTTCCTGGTGGTGACCAGCGACAATCCGCGTAGCGAGGAGCCGATGCTGATCATCAATGAGATTGTGCGAGGTGTGCGCGAGCAACTCGGCATGTTTGCGGGGACGTTCGTGGTGGAAGAAGACCGGCGCGCGGCCATCGAAGTGGCGATCCTTGCGGCAAAGCCGGGAGACATTGTGCTGTTGGCAGGCAAGGGCCATGAGAAGACGCAAACGTTTGCGGCCGGCCCGGTGCCATTCGACGACGTGGCCGAGGCGGAGCGCGTGCTGCGCGGCGTGATCGCGGAGCAAACACGATGAAGCTGACACTTGGGCAGATCGCTGACTGGATTCATGCGGAAGGCGACTTCGACAGCAGTGCGGAAGCGCTGGCGTACTCCATCGATTCGCGCACGATTGGCGCGGGCGAGCTGTTCTTTGCTGTCAAAGGCGAGCGCGTCGACGGGCATGAGTACGTGGACGCGGCCGTGGCGAATGGAGCTGTCGCGGCGGTGGTGAGCCAGCGCTGGCTGGCGCCGGCGAACTTCGACGAATGCAAGCTGCTGCGTGTGCCGGACGATTGCGAGGACTGTGTGCTCGGCGCGATGCAGACGCTGGCGCTGCGGGTGCGCGAAGCGTGGTCCGGCAGGGAGAGCGCGGGCAAGAGCAAGCGCGTGATCGGCATCACCGGTTCGGCGGGCAAGACCACCACCAAGGAGTGCGTGGCCGCGGTGCTCGGGACGAAGTTCAACGTGCTGAAGACGGAGGGCAACCTCAACAATCATTTCGGCGTGCCGCTGCAGTTGTTGCGGCTGCAGCCGGAGCACGAGGTCGCGGTGCTGGAAATGGGCATGAACCACGCCGGCGAGATTCGTGCGCTGGCGAAGATGGCCAGGCCGGACTGGGCGGTGGTGTCGAATGTGGCGCCGGTGCACCTGGAGTTCTTTCCCGAGGGCATCGCCGGCATCGCGCGCGCGAAGTATGAGCTGGTGGAGTCGCTGCCTGCGGACGGTCTGGCATTCCTGAATGCGGATGACGCGTATGTCGCCGGGTTCGGCGACGGCATGGGCGGACGTGCCGTCCTTTACGGAACGAGCGAAAGAGCAGACGTCCGAGCTGCTGAAGTCCACGAACATGGACTGAGTGGAACGGATTTTCTGCTGAGGACGGGTTCCGCCGAGTCCGGTGAGCCGTTACCGGTGGTGCTTCGCCTCCCCGGGCGGCACAACGTACTGAATGCCCTGGCCGCCATTGCAGTGGGCCTGCGCTGCGGTGTTTCCCGGCTGGAGGCGGTGAGCGCACTGGAAAGCCTGCGTCCCTCGGCCCGGCGTGGTGAGCAGATCGAGTGGCGTGGCGCGCGATTGATCAACGACACCTACAACTCCAATCCTGCCGCGTTGCGTTCCATGGTGGAGGCGCTGCTCAAGGCAGAGGCCGCCCGGCGGATTGTCGTTGCCGGTGAGATGCTGGAGCTTGGACCGGAGGGAAGCGCCTTGCACCAGCAGGCGGGCGATGCGATGCGCGGCGTGGATGTGGTTCTCGGCGTTCGTGGATTGGCGAGGGATCTGGCAGCGGGTGCGGTAGCGGCGGGCGTGCCGGAGGTGGTCTTCGTGGATTCCTCCGAGCAGGCTGGCGAGTGGCTGCGGGAGAATCTGCGAGGCGGTGACGTTGTTCTGCTGAAGGGCTCACGGGGAGTGCGGCTGGAACGTGCTCTGGATGCACTCCGCGAGCCTTAGCCCACGTCTGATTCATCGAATTCTTGCGTAAACTGGTGTTTTGACAGACTTGGGCACGGCACGGGACAAAAAAAGAGCGACGCTGGCGCAGCGGCTGGAGTATGCTGCGCTACGCACGCTGGTATCCGCGCTCGGGGCGTTGCCCCGCACCGCAGCGCGATCCGTGGGAGCGTGCATGGGCGCGCTGGCGTGGCGCTTTGCCGGTGGTCTGCGCAAGACAGGTCGCCGCAACCTGGCGATGGCTCTGCCGGAGAAGACCCAGGCTGAGCGGGACACGATTTTGCGGTGTATGTTCCGAAGCCTGGGATGGCAGATTGCCGAGTTTTGCCAAATGCGCCATTACACGCCGGAACAGGCCTCGACATTCATACGCTATGAAGGCCTGCAGCATTACATCGCCGCGCGCGATAAGGGACACGGCGTCCTGGTGCTCACAGGGCACCTCGGCGCGTGGGAGCTGTCCAGCTTTTACCACTCCCTGCGCGGGATGCCGATGTCGCTGGTGATCCGGCGGTTGGATAATCCGCTGGTGGACCGTTTCGTGAATGGCGTTCGCTCCATGCACGGCAACCGTGTCATTCACAAAGATGACTTTGCGCGTGGCCTGCTGACCGCCATGTCCCAGGGTGAAACGGTGGGCATCCTCATGGACACGAACATGACGCCGCCGCAGGGTGTGTTCGTGCCTTTTTTCGGCATCGATGCCTGCACGGCGTCCGGCCTGGCGCGCGTGGCTCTGCGTTCGCAGGCTGCCGTGCTGCCGGGATTTTTGCTGTGGCATGAGGAGGAAAGGCGCTATGTGCTGCACTTCGGTGAAGAATTGCAGCTGGTGCGCTCTGGCAACGCCGCCGCGGATGTGCTGACGAACACCGCCTTGTTCTCCAGAACGACCGAGGAGGCGATCCGGCAGTACCCTGAGCAGTGGTTGTGGGTGCACCGGCGATGGAAGACCCGTCCCGCCGGTGAAAAGGAGATGTACGCGGCATGATGACGGCGCAAGAGCTGGCTCGAATCGCGGGCAGCGTGACGGAGCTGAACACCGGCATCGAGCGCGTTTCACTGCCGGAGGATGCCACGCCCGGCACTCTCGTCTTCGCCCAGGATACCGCGAGCCTGAGGACGGCACTGGCCTCCGCCGCGGGACTGATCTTCTGTGCACAGGCGGCAGCCGGTGGCGGAGCACGGCCTGAGGACGATCGCCTGGTATGGATGCGCGATGCGAAGTATGGCTTTGCCCTAGCAGCACGAGCCCTGCGGGAGTCCGAGCCTGAACAGGCGCAAGGGCCCGGGAAAGGATCCAGCGTGCACACCGCAGCCGTGGTGCACGAGACTGCGGTTCTGGGGGAAGGAACGCACGTGGGCGCGGGCGCCATCCTTGAGGCAGGGGTGCGGCTGGGCCGGGAATGCCGGATAGCCGGCCGGGCCGTGCTGCATGCCGGGGTGTCCCTGGGAGACCGCGTGGTCGTCCAGGCGGGTGCTGTGCTGGGTTCCACAGGCTTCGGCTACGTGCGCGATCCGGAAAGCGGCGCGTATGTGTTGTTTCCGCAGCAGGGCACGCTCGTGATCGAAGACGATGTAGACATCGGCGCAAACACGACGATCGATCGCGGGGCGCTGGGAGAGACACGCGTCGGACGAGGCACGAAGATAGACAATCTGGTGCACATTGGACATAACTGCAGAATCGGGCGGAACGTCGTAATCGCCGCGCAGGTGGGGCTCTCCGGCTCGTGCGTTGTGGAGGATGGCGTCGTGATCGCAGGCCAGGCCGGGCTGGGCGACCACTGCCGTCTGGGCCCCGGTGTTGTGCTGGGCGGCCAAGCGGGCGTGTATCCGGGCAAGACGGTCACGGGAGCCGGGGAGCTGTTCGCGGGGACACCAGCCGAGCCGGTGCGTGAGCACATGAAGTCGCTCGCTCGGCTTCGGCGTCTGAAGTAATTGCTGCAAATGAGGCAAACGGCATGGCAGTCGTTGTGGTCGGCGGACACACGCGCAACATCGGCAAAACCAGTGTAGTGGCGGGGTTGATTGCCGCCATGCCGTCACGCGCCTGGACAGCCATCAAGATCACGCAGTTCGGGCACGGTGTCTGCTCGGCCAATGGAGAGCCGTGCGACTGCGAGACGGCGGATCACACCCTCGCTGTGAGTGAAGAGCGTCGGCGGGATACGGGCACGGACACGGCGCGCTACCTGGCTGCCGGAGCAGCGCGTTCTTTCTGGGTACGGACGCGGCAGGGGCAGCTGCTGGAGGCCATGCCGCGGGTCCGGAAATTACTTACTTCGGCGGAGAACTGCATTATCGAATCGAACAGCATTCTGCGGTTCCTCCAGCCCGATGTGTTTCTTAGCGTGCTCGACCCGTCGGTAGTCGACTTCAAGCCATCTGCCCTGCGCTATCTGGACCGTGCGGATGGGCTGATCGTTCCGCGCGGCGAGGGAGTCGAAGGGGCTTGGCAGCATGTCTCCGGGGCTCTGCTGCTGGGAGTGCCTCGGTTCCAGATCGAGCCGCCGAAGTACAGCAGTGCCGCACTTTGTGCGTTTGTGGAAGCACGACTCTCCTAGAGCGCAGCGAAGGCTCCGGCATCGCCGGAGCCTTCGCTGCAAAGCAGGTTCGGTTTAGGAGAAGGTACCGTTCAGCCCGTTCGGGAAGAAGACGCCGGTAGCCTTGGTGCCCGCCGTGGTCGCGCCGCCGCCCGTTACGATGTTCAGTACCTGCGTGGTCGTGCGGCTGAAAGCGATCACATTGGTTAGATCGGCATCGACAATGTTGGTGGATGGGACCGCACCCGCGCCCGCTAGGGAAACGGTTGTGGGAGTCGCTGTTCCCGCGGTGTTGAAGGGGAGCGGTGGGATGTCGTCCGGTTGAACGTCCAGGTACGCGGGTGAGCCGTACGGCGCGCTTGCCGGAGCCACCGCTTTCGACAGGTTGGCCCTCAGAGTGGAGACCTTCTGTGCGAGGGTGAGGTAGCCTGCAGTATTCGCCGGATCAAGGAGCGCGAGCGTGGTGCGGATGAGACCGGCGTGGTATGCCTCAACAGCCAGGATGCCGGCCGCTGCCGCCAGATAGCTCTTACCCTGTGTGCCCGTGGTGATGAGCGGAGCCGCACCATGGTAAGCGGTGACGCCTACATCCTCAAACACGTAGGCGCCGATGAGAAAGTTGGCATCGGACGCGAACGGATCGAATGCCGCGCCGATACCTGCCGCAGTGGCCAGGGTATTCCACGCGCCCATCAGGTCCAGATTGGGCTGGGCCACGGCTGCTGAGCCCAGCGCTCCACGAAGGTAGTTGACGTGCTTGCCTTCCTCGACAGCCGTTTCCGCCGCATAGGCCGCGACAACGGTAAAGGCGAACGGCACCTTGGGATTTGCCTTGATGGCGACCGTTCCCCCACCCATGGCGGATGTGCCTGCACCGGTTCCGATACCGCTGGTGGCATTCACGCCGCCTGCGGCCATGACGAGCGAGTTGTTCGCCGTCGTAATCGGCACCCCGAAAGCCGCGTAGTAATAGAACTGGGCTTCGAGGTACTCCAGGTTGAGAGCGAAGTTCAGGATGTCGGTGTCCGTGTAGGACGTGACGGTGGAAGCAGCCTTGGCCGAATCAGGGAGGAGTGCGGCGCCCAGAAGAGCGGCTCCGCCACCCATGAGCAGGGCGCGACGACTTGCGATAATACTGTCCAATTGCTGTGTTTCTTGGTTTGCCATGTCGAGTGTCCTTAGCTCAGGGTGGTTTTGATGTTGCCGTTCAGGCCGTTGGGGAAGAAGCCGCCGGAGGAGACGCCCGCTGCCGGGGTGGTGGAGCCGGATGTCGGGGAGAAGGTGCCGTACACAATATGGAGCACCTGATCCGTGGTGCGCGCGTAGGCGATAGCGTTGGCGGAAGTCGCAGGCACGATCGAGCTGATCGTCGTCGGGTTGGTAGTGGTGTAGGGAGGGGTACCCGCCGGGATGGTCAGCAGCGTTTCACCGCCGGTGGCGAGTGTCGCGGCACTGGTAGAAGCGCCGCCGCTTAACTGGGCACGTAGCGTAGCGATCTTGTTGGCATACCCGGCATATGGATACGCAGCCGCTCCCTGCGTGGCGGTCTGCGCGGTCAGGTAGGTGCGCGCGAGCCCGGCGTGGTAGGCCTCGGTGGCCATGATCCCGGCCGCCGCGCCCAGATACCCTGCCGCGATGCCAGCAGTGCTGATCAGGGGAGCCGCGCCCGCGTATGCCGTGACGCCCACGTCCTCGAACACAAACACGCCCACCATGAAGGCATCGAAGCTGGCATAAGGGTTGAAGCTAGAACCAACGCCAGCCGCAGAAGCAAGCACATTGAAAACGGTGCCGATGTTGATGTTGGGCCGTGGTTGGACCGTCGCGCCGGCGGCCGTTAATGCCGCGCGGAGAAAGCGGACATGCTGCTGCTCCGTATACGCAAGCTCATTCAGGATGTTCTGCTGCTGCGTCGCGGTCAGAATGTTGTTGCTGGTGAGAGTCGCCTTGATGCCGCCGGTCGTGGTCCCTGCACCGGAACCCGCATCTGCGGAGCTCAAACCGGCACCGGTAGCCGCGTACAGGTAGAACTCCGCCTCGAGGTATTCAAGGTTGAGGGCAAAGGTGAGGATGTCAGCGTCGGAAATGGTCGTTGAAGCGACCGGTAGCGTAACAACGCCATTGTCTCCGCAACCGGCCACGACAGACGCTGCGGCCACGCTGCCCGCGCCTGCCATAAAGGAACGGCGAGAGAGTGCCTTGTTGACGAGAAATTCGAGTTTATCCACTGTGCGTCTCCTGAAGAACATACGATCTGTCACGCGTCACTGCGGACCCAGGCGATACGCGCGTCATCCTGGGTCGTGGGCTCCTGGAGCGCTCGCAGGCTGAAGCCGCTGCGAGTGCCTGAAACCGTTAGAGGAGCACGACCCGGAACTGACGTGCGCACGCCGCCAGCGAAGGCACCTGCGGCAGGAAATACAAACACCGGATGAGTCCGGGCGATCACTACGTAGGAGCTACGCACTGGGTGGAAGGTTGGATTGGACGCAAGGTGAAAGCATTACAGGCTGGCGACGGAAAGTTGTAGCAAATCCTGCACGTGGCCTACTTCGCGCTGCACGAAGGGCTCCGCGTAGCGGATACCTGCCAGCAAACCGTAATGCCGGGCGGTGCTGAACATGCGCTCGCGAATGTCGGATTCCGGTACGAAGAGCCCCTGACCGGCGGGCTGCGCACCATATTGAGAGCGGTACGCCAGGAGTGCCTGGAGCCGCGTTTCCATGTGCTCGGAAATGTCCACCACGAAGGTGGGGCGCACGTCTGCATACAGCGAGGCATAAAGGATCTTGTAGGGCCGGTGCGGCGCGCCTGCGTCGAGAGGCAGGTCGAGCCGGGAAAGTCCGGCAACGAAGCACGCCTCGTACCCCAGCGTTGCAGAAGTGTAGTGGTCGGGATGGCGCCCCTGCCAGTACGGCAGGATCACGACGCGAGGCCGAAGTCGCCGCAGGACGGCGGCTATTTTCAGCCGGTTCGCAAGCGTATTCTCCACATTGCCGTCCGGCAGGTCGAGCGCTTCACGGTGCGCGACGCCGAGCAGGCGCGCCGCGGCTTCGGCTTCGGCAGCGCGCTCTGTGGCGGAGCCTCGGGTGCCGGCTTCTCCGCGCGTGAGATCGAGAATGCCGGTGCGGTACCCGAGCGCCTGCTGCACGAGCAGCGTCCCGCCGCAGGTTTGCTCTACGTCGTCGCGGTGAGCCGCAATGGCCAGCACATCCACTGCCGCCGCTTGCGAGGCTGCAGTGGATGTGCCCCTGGCAGCTGCAGCTTCGGCTCGCATGGCCCGGCCTAGTTTGCCTCGTTGGTCAGCGCATCCATGTAGGCGACGTCCAGCACGGTGCCCTGAATGGTGATATTGGTGTTGTCGATCTCCGACCCGTCGGCAGTGTTGAAGGCGTGGATCTGGCCGCCATACGCGGTGTAGACCTTGTGGTAGTTCTGCACCCAGCAGAGTCCGGTCAGGCTGCCGTAGTAGAAGTAGTTCTGGTTGGTGTTGGGATAGGGCACCTGAACCGGCTTGGTGGCGGCGGCGGTCGACTGCACGATCGCAGGCACAATGGCCGCTGTAGGCGCGGCGCCGGCCAGGGAAACACGAGTCAGGCAGTTATAGTTGCCGGCCTGGGTGGTGACGCCCGTGCTGGCCATCTGGGCTGCCGCAATGCTGGCTCGCTCCCCATTGGCGCACTGCTGCGCGCCAATCCAGAGCGTGCTGTCGTCTGCGAACAGCATCCGGGTGTGAAGTCCGTCGGCAATCGACACAGGGGCCGACGCGACATAGGTGGTGAGGTTCACCGCAGTGAGATAGCCGGTAAGAAGGCCGTCGGCGCGGGGTGTGGTGCCGAGGAAACCAGTGGCGGACGGGTTATAGAGCGACTGCCCCGCAAGGTACAGGATGGTACCGCTGCTGAGGGCTGCGGTGACACCGCCCGGAATCGGTATCGGGTTGGCCACGGGCAGCTTCTGCAAGGGCGAGGGCGCTCCTGCGCTGAGAGGATCTACCGTGGGAATGGTGTCGACCGTCAGCGCGCCTTCCTGCAGCACGGTCACTCCGGCGGTGGTGCCGCCGCACTCCGGACCGCAGTTCAAAATGTAGACGCTGTTGCCGTCTGAGGAAAACACGGCGTCGTAGGGTCGGTCATAGGTGCCTGCCACAGGCACGACGCAATACACCGGCAACACCAGGGGTTCGCAATCCACTGAGCCGGGAGGGATGGCCGTGTTCATTGTGATGTTGAGCCTCACGACCCGGTAGAGAACGTTGGAGTTCCGCACCATGGCGAGGATCACGGTATTGCCGCGGTTCATCGCCACGCGGTACACATTGGGCAAATTCAGTGGAAGGTTTACGCCGCTGCCAGAAACATAGAGGATGCCGCCCACCTCCGCCGCGCCGACGGCGCGGGTGCCATCCGGAGACGAGGCTGCCGAGCGCGGAAAGGCGCCGAAGCTGGCGATATTGCCGTTCGAGGTCTCGGTACTGTAGTTCACGCCGGCCAGGGTGCCGTCGGTATAGGACAGTACGTAGCCGCTGGTCTGCTCCGGAAAGTTGAGGATCTGGATAGGTTGAGCCGCGCTGAACCCGCGAATACTGAACGAGGAAATTGTGTTCTGCACGTTGGTGCGAATGTCGCGCAGACCATCAAGAATCTGCAGGCCGCCGCCGCCGCCGTTGATGGTGTAGGCCGCCATCACTCGCTGGAGCAGGCCACTGGGTGGGATGGGACGCCCGCTGTAGTTGTACTGAGGTTCCTTGTAAAGGACTTGCCCGCACGCGCAGAGCCAAAGGGCGGCCACGGCCAGCAGCAGACCCGAAACAAGCTGGGCGCCGAAACGTCTGTTCTTCAACGTGAACCACTCCAAACGCCGTCTGCCGCGGAGAAACGGCCTTTCGGCAGAGCTTAAGTATAACAAAGGGCCTCACGGGACATCCGTTCACCCCATGCCGGTGTGCGCAAGATACGCTGCGTCGGTGCGGTATACATGAGATAGACGGACGAGCGAAAGGAATGGAATGGCGGGTGCTGACGAGGCGGTGGCTGCGCTCTTTGAGGGCGGCCGTCCCGTACTGTGCGATGGCGCGATGGGCACCATGCTCTACAGCTGTGGGGTCTTCCTCAATCGCTGCTACGACGAACTGAATCTCTCGCAGGCGGAAACGGTCCGTTCGGTTCACATGCAGTATCTCCAGGCCGGTGCCCGGATCATCGAGACCAACACGTTTGGGGCCAACGGCCTGCGGCTGGAGCGTTTCGACCTGCGCGGCAGGGTGCGCGAGCTGAATCTGGCCGGCGCGGCGATCGCGCGGCAATGTGTGGAGGCGGTACGGGAAAAGCAGGCGGTGGAAGCTTTCGTGGCCGGCGCGGTGGGATCGCTAGGCGTGAGGCTCGGCCCGGAGGGTGCGCTGACCCCCTCCACGGCGCGTGAAATCTTTGCGGAACAGATTGCCGCGCTCGCTGAGGGCGGGGTGGACCTGCTGATGGTGGAGACGATGATGTCGCTCGCCGAGGCCGAGCAGGCGACACATGCCGCCCGCGCGGTCGCACCAGCCTTGAAGGTCGTGGTGATGGTTACGGTGGACGAGGCAGGGGACTGCCTGGACGGTGCAAGTCCTGAAGAGGCAGCGCAACGTCTCGCCGCAGCCGGTGCCGATGCGGTTGGCTGCAACTGCAGCGAAGGGCCGACCATCGTGCTGCGCACAATGGAACGCATGCGCGCGGTTACGGACCTGCCGCTGGCCGCCATGCCCAACGCCGGCATGCCGCGCGAGGTGGAGGGCCGCAACATCTACCTGACCTCGCCGGAGTACATGGCGAGCTTTGCGCGCAAGGCGGTGCGCGCCGGAGCAACGTTCGTGGGCGGGTGCTGCGGAACGACGCCGGCGCACATCCGCGCCATGCGCGGATCGCTGCGCGCGATGGCAGCGCAGGAAGGTGGAGAGACGGGGGACAGGGGCCCGGATCGCGGTCCAACTGTTGTTGCGGTGGAGGAGAGCAAGGATGCCGTAGCCCCGCCGCCACTGGCGGAGCGGTCCGGTGTTGGAAAAAGGATTGCCGCGGGGGACTTTGTCACCCTGGTGGAAATTGTCTCGCCCAAGGGTTGGGATTGCTCGAAAGAGCTGGCAGGCGCGGCGCTGCTGAAGAGCCGGGGAGTCCATGCGATCAACGTGCCCGACGGACCGCGCGCCTCGGCCCGCATGAGCGCGCAGAGTCTGTGCGTGCAGATTCAGCAAAAGGCGGGGATCGAAACCGTGCTGCACTACACCTGCCGCGACCGCAATCTGCTCGGCATGCAGGGCGATCTGCTCGGCGTGGCTTCGCTGGGCGTGAAGAACATCCTGTGCCTGACCGGCGATCCGCCGAAGATGGGCAACTACCCGGATGCGACGGCGGTGTTCGATCTGGATGCGATCGGTCTGGTGACCCTGGTAAAGGGCCTGAACCATGGGCTGGATGCAGGGAAAGCGGCGATCGGAGGTGGGTCGACCGGGTTTACGATCGCGGTGGCGGCGAACCCAGGCGTGCCAGATATCGAGCACGAGATCCGGCGCTTCGAGTACAAGGTACAGGCCGGCGCGGAGTTCGCGATCACCCAGCCGGTGTTCGACCTCTCGCTGCTGGAACGTTTCCTGCGCCGCGTGGAGGGCTTTCGGATTCCGGTGATCGCGGGTATCTGGCCGCTCAGCAGCCTGCGCAACGCGGAATTCATGAAGAGCGAGCTGAAGGTCAGCATTCCGGACGATCTGCTGAAGCGCATGGAAGCCGCGGCCGGCAGCAAGGAAGCGGGGATCGCGGAAGGCGTAAGGATTGCCCAGGAGATGCTGGCCGCCGTGCGAGGGGAAGTGCAGGGCGTGCAGGTGAGCGCGCCGTTCGGCCGCTACGCCACCGCCGCTGAAGTCGCTGGATTGTAGGAGAGCAACGATGAAGAGCTTTGAAGAGCAGCTGACCGAGCTGGAGCGGGTGGTGGAACAACTGGAGCGCGGCGAGCTTTCGCTGGAAGACAGCGTCACGCTGTTCGAGCGTGGGGTGACGCTCTCTGACGCCTGCAAGTCACAGCTCGCCAGCGCCGAGAGCCGGATTCAGGTACTCGTCAATCCACGCGAGCGGGGGCCGGTGCGGGCGGAAGAACTGGATGTGGCGGAAGAGGATGAGGATGGTCCGGAAGCTGAAGAAGCGATCTGATTCCGATGGGTGTGCGGAGTACCCTACAGAACCGCCGACTCTACGAGTGAACCGGCAAAGAGACACGCCTACTGTAATAACGTTCTTCCTGAAGCAAGGCAGCTATGAAGGATCGCTAGCGATCGCGGCTGGTGACGAAGCCCGGCACCCAGAGCAGGGCGCGTTTGCCCTCGCCGTCGGGCATTTCCGAGATCGACTGACGCGCGACCTCGGCGTAGGCGCAGGCTGTGTCCATGGCGTACGCGATGGAGCCGTGGTGCTGCAGGATGGCAAGGATGTCGGAGTGGGCGACATGCTGGAAGCTGCGGTCGGCGAGGACCGTGCGGATGGCCTCGCGCTCGGCGCCGGTGCCGCGCTCCAGGGCGTGGATCACCGCGAGCGTAGCCTTGCCTTCGCGCAGGTCGGAGGCGCAGGGCTTGCCGAGGACCTCATCCTGAGCGGTCAGGTCGAGCACGTCGTCGACGATCTGGAAGGCGAGGCCGAGATTGCGGCCATACTCGCCCAGGGCCGCTTCATAGGGAGCTTCCGACATGCCGAGCGGATTGGAAATCACGGCACCCATCTGCATCGAAACGCGGAACAGGCAGGCTGTCTTACGGTAAATCAGGTCGAAGTACTCTTCCTCGTTGATGAGATGGCCCAGCTTCTGCATCTGCAGGAGCTCACCCTCCACCATCTGCTGAGTCAGGGAGATGAGCAGATCGAGGATACGGAAGTTGCGCTCCGCAAGGGCCGTCTGGAAGGCCTGCATATAGAGCCAGTCGCCGGAGAGCACGCACTTGGCGTTGCCCCACGTGGTGTTGGAGGACGGCCGGCCGCGGCGGGTGCTCGCTTCGTCGATGATGTCGTCATGCACCAGCGTGGCGGTGTGCAGCATCTCGACGACCGCGCCCAGCCGAATGCGGGCATCGTCGTTGCAGCCGAGGGCGCGCGCAGAAAGCAGCAGGAGCAGCGGGCGAATGCGTTTGCCGCCGCCCGCCAGCAGGTAACTGGCTATGTCGGTGACCACCGCGATGGGTGACTGCGATTGAACGGCGAACTCCTGCTCCACCGCGGCGAGGTCCTCACGGAGCAGGTCGAAAACTTCGGAAGCCGATGCGATGGAAGGTCCGCTCACGCTCACTGTAGAGTAGCAAAGGCTGCCTGCCGGTCTAGCCGGGTATGCAAGCCACTTGCACGGTACACAAACTCTAGCTGGAGCGAAAGTTGGTGAACTGAAGATCGATGCCCATGTCCTTGGCGCGTAAGGTGGCCATGATCTCTTGCAGCGTGTCGCGGTCCTTGCTGGTGACACGCACCACATCGCCTTGGATGCTGGCCTGCGCCTTCTTCTTGGAATCCTTGATCAGCGCGACGATCTTCTTGGCCACGTCGGAGGAAACGCCCTGCTTGAGCTTGATCTTCTGGCGCACGCTGGAGTTCGCCGCGGGCTCGATCTTTTCATACTCTAGGTTCTTCAGCGAGACACCGCGTTTGACCAGCTTCTGCGCCAGAATGTCGATCACGGCCTTGAGCGTGTACTCGTCCTGGCTGGCCAGCTGGATCACGTCCTGGCCTTCGAGCGCCATCGTCGACTTCGAGTTCTTGAGATCGAAGCGCGCGCCCACTTCCTTGCTGGCCTGGTCGATGGCGTTCTTCACTTCCTGGACGTCTACTTTGCTGACAATATCGAAAGTTTGATCTGCGGGCATGTTGGGTTCCTTTGCGTTGTCTAGTATGCCGCTGCGCCCGGGCGAAGGCAAAACCCTGACGCGGGGAGCAGCACGGTGCCCTAAACCGCGACGGGCGTGTTACCGGTTCAGGGGGCCGTTGTCGGAAAGAGGGTATGAAAGTTCCGTGTGGTCTGGCGGGCGATGTCCGCCGCGTACACGCCGCGGAGCTCCGCAAGAAAGGTGGCTGTGTGCGCGATGTGGGCGGGCTCGTTCCTCTGGCCTCGCAGGGGAACGGGAGTAAGGAACGGCGCATCGGTTTCGATGAGGATTCGATCGGCAGGCGCGGACGCCGCCACGTGCTGGATCGACGTGGACTTGGGATAGGTGAGGTTGCCGGCAAAGGACAGGTAGAAACCGGCCTGGAGCGAACGCCGGGCCTGGTCCTCGTTGCCGCTGAAGCAGTGCATGATGCCGGGCAGGCTGGAGCCTTGCACTGTGGACGTCCAGTGCTCAGCGATCAGGCGCAGCAGATCGTCCCACGCAGCCTCCGGATCCGCCGCGCCGAACTTCTCCTTCGCATCGGGGCGGGCGAGCTCGGACGTGCGGCAATGGATCAGGATCGGCTTGCGCACTTCGGCGGCGATTCGCATCTGGGCGATGAAGGCTGCCTGCTGGACCTCGATCTCCGGGTTGTCAGCATGGTAGTAGTCGAGGCCGATCTCGCCGATGGCGACGCAGAGCGGATCGGCGGCGAGGATCCGGAGCTTCTCGAGGGCCTCTGGCGTGGCATGGTGGGCTTCCTGCGGATGGACGCCGGCGGAAGCGAAGATCCGCGGTGCATGCTCTGCGCCCTGGTGGATCTGCGCAAGTTCCAGGGCGCGGTGCATCTCGTGCGGGCCGTCGCCGATGCCGACGGCGAGAAGCTGGCCAACGTCGGCGGCGTGGGCGCGCGCCAGCACGGCCGGGAGATCGATGTAGTCGTCCAGGTGGCAGTGGGAATCAATCAGCACAGCATTCAGGGTATCGTGTTGTGGGCTCCCGCTGCGGTGGACGCCATGAGGTGAAACATGCAGGAGAAGAAGCCAGCCTCATGGCCGGCGGAGTCCATGGTCTTCCGCTTCTCGGAAGAAATGATGCGGCACAATCCGAATGGCAGCGAGAGCCGAACGCTGGGTTTGGGCGGGATCGCGACCGGGGAGCGGGTGAGGGTGCATGAAAGCGTGCAGCCCGCAGGGATCGATCCCGTTCCGCCGCACACGATCGGCCACACGGAACTCATGTGCGTGCGCGAAGGTGCGCTGGAGTTTCTGCACAATGGGAAAACGGATCGCGCCGAAGCGGGCGACATGATCTTGATAGCGATGGGCACGCTGCACCGGGTGCGCAACGTGGGTACAGGACCGGCGAGTTACTTTGTGGTGTCGGTGGGCGGGGATGTTTAGGGGGACGACAATGAGCGAGATGAACAGGCGGGAGATGTGTGCGGCACTAGCAGCGTTCGCGGCGCTGGCCGCGAACAGCATGGAGGCACAGAGCGGAGTGCCGCAGACCGCATCAGCCGCCGCGGGGGAGGCGGACATGTCGATGTCGCGCGTTTACAAATTTGCCGAGATGAAGGTGACCCAGAACGCCAACGGTGGATGGAGCCGGCAGATCGTGCACGGCGTGCTGCCGACTGGCGAGTTTGTGGAGGCGCACGAGACCATGCTTCCCGCGGGCAAAGAGCCCCACCCACCGCACCAGCATCGCAATTCGGAGTTCGTGATGATTCGCGAGGGCACACTCCTGTACTACAACGAGGGCAAGCCGGAGCCGGTAGGACCGGGGGATGTGGTGTATTCCGCGTCGAACAAGATGCATGGGATGAAGAATGTAGGGACAGCCCCGGCACTGTACTTCGTGGTCTCGGTAAGCCGGGCTCAGGTGTAGCCGGATCGAGGGCTTGCGTCCGGCACATCCCGTGGAGACGACTTTCGATGGCCAAGACAAGCGCGGGGTTGCTGATGTACCGGCGGCTGCGGAGCGGGATCGAGGTCTTCCTGGTCCACCCCGGCGGCCCGTTCTGGGTGAAGAAGGACAGGGGCGCCTGGACGCTGCCGAAAGGCGAGTACACGGAGGGCGAGGACGCGCTCGCGGCGGCTCAGCGCGAGTTCAATGAGGAGACGGGCTTCCAGGCTTCAGGCCCTTTCCACACCCTCGGAGCGATCCGGCAGGTTGGTGGCAAGATCGTTTCCGCGTGGGCCTTTGAGGGCGATTGCGATCCTCAACAGCTCAGGAGCAATCTGTGCCGGATCGAGTGGCCCCCACGTTCCGGGCAGTTTCTTGAGGTTCCGGAAGTGGACCGCGGCGCGTGGTTCACGCTCCCGGATGCCGGGGCGTCCATCCTGCAGAGCCAGCGCCCCCTGCTGCAGGCGTTGCGCTCGCTCCTGGCTCCCTAATCCCATGCGTAGGCCACGAGATGGTCAGGGCGTGGGCCGCGTGAGAGCCGTCAAGGCGGGGATGAGCAGGAGCACGGCAAGAATCGTCGTGATCATGCCGCCGACCACGACACGCGCGAGCGGCTGCTGCGCCTGCGCGCCGATGCCGTTCATTACGGCGGCGGGCAGCAGTCCCAGCCCTGCAGAAAAACAGGCCATGAGCACGGGGCGCAGCTCATCCAGTGCACCTGCACGGAGCGCTCCGGGCCCAGGCTGCTCGCGTTGCATACGGCGAATACCAGAAAGGAAAACGACTGCCGCCAGCGTAGCCACGCCGGTGAGCGAGGTAAAGCCCACGGCCGCCGAGATGCTGAAAGACGTGTGCGTGACCAGCAGCGCGATAATGCCGCCGACAGCGCAGAAGGGAAGCGTTGCAAGCACGATAAAGGCGTCGCTCCAGCGCTGGAATTGAAGGTAGAGCAGAAGGCAGATGACAGCGAGGCTGATGGGAATGATGACCGCCAGACGCTGCTGCTCCTTGCGGAGGGAGTCGAACTCGCCCGCCCAGGCCATGGTGTAGCCGTGGGGCAGGGTGATGTCGTGCGCGAGGCGCTGCTGGAGGTGGGTGATGGTGTCGGCGAGATCGCGGCCGCGCACGCTGAACTTGATCGGGATATAACGCCGGCCGTCTTCACGGTAGATCTGGAAGCTGCCTTCGCGGATGCCGATCTTGGCGACCTGGGAGAGCGGTACGCGCCCGCCGTCGGGAGTGGGCAGGGTGATCTCCCCAATGACGTCGGGGCCGGAGCGATCGGCCTGCGGGTAGCGGACCGTGATATCGAAGCGGCGGTCGCCTTCAACCATCTGAGTAACGGGTGAGCCGCCCACGGCGGCCTGCACGGCGGCGTTGATGTCCGCGGGGGCAAGGCCATAGCGGGCTGCGGCTTCGCGGTTGACGTCGATGACGAGACTGGGCTGGCCGTTGACGGTGAAAACGCCCGCGTCGGCGACGCCGCGGACATGGCCCATGACGTTGACAATCTGGTTGGCGACACGGGTGAGTTCGTCAAGGTTGTCACCGAACAGCTTGACGGAGTTCTCGCCCTTGACGCCGGACATGGCTTCCTCCACGTTGTCCTGGATGGTTTGCGAGAAGCCGAACACCGCGCCCGGATACTTTGCAAAGACCTGCTGCATCTGCCCGATGAGTTTTTCCTTGTTGCCATGCAGGCTCTTCGGCCACTCGTCGGAGGGTTTCAAGCTGACGCCGAACTCCAGATTGTTGAAGGTCGTCACATCGGTGCCGTCGTCGGGCCGGCCAATCTGCGAAATGACCTGGGTGACCTCCGGGAAGGAATGGATGTCGGCCCGCAGCTGATCGGCAAGTGCGGCTCCGCGCTCGAAGCTGATGTCCTGCGGGAGCGTGGCGCGAATCCAGAGATTGCCTTCTTCCAGCGGCGGCATGAACTCGCCGCCGATGGCGAACACAAAAAGAAGGGCTGCTGCCATCAGCGACAGGCCGGCGACGGACCACAGCAACGCGCGGGAGCGGCCGGCCAGATCGAACACGCGGGCATAATGGCGCGCGAAAAACCGGCTGAGGAGCGTGCCCTCGTCATGGTGGGCTTCTGTGGCCGTTGTCGTAACGGCCTTGACGTCAGGGGCGAGTACATCGCTGAGTACGGGCGCGAAGACGAGCGCGAATAGCAGAGCGCCGGTAAGCGCAAAACCGTAGGTGACCGACATGGGAGCGAAGATCTTGCCTGGAACGCCCTGCATGGTGAAGAGCGGAATGAAGGCCACCAGGATGATCAGCGTGGAGAACAGGACCGGGCGTCCGGCGTCGAGGACACCCTGCACGATGGCAGGTCCGGCGTCGCTGCCCGGAGCGCGACGCGAGGTGCGCCGGAACACGCTTTCGAGCACGACGATGGATGCATCGACGAGGATGCCGAAGTCGATGGCGCCGATGGAGATCAGGTTTGCGGGCCGACCGGAGAGGACCATCATGGAGAACGAGAACAGCACGGCGAACGGGATGGTAGCAGCCGCGATGAGCGTGGTGCGCAGGTCGCCCAGCATCAGCAGCAGGATGAGCGTGACCAGGACAAGGCCGGTGACGATGACGTGCTTGACCGTGTGCGTGGTTTGGTCAATCAGCCGCGTGCGGTCATAGATTGTGCTGATGTGCATGCCCGGAGGGAGCAGCGTGCCGTGGTTCAGCTCGTGGATCTTTTTCTTGAGCGCGTCGAGCGCAGGCAGGCTTTCTTCGCCCCTCTGCAGCAGCACGATGGCTTCCACGATGTCGTTCTGCCCATTGCGTCCGATCTTGCCGAGGCGCGGCTGAAAGCCTTCCTTGACCGTGGCTACGTCCCCAACGAGCACAGGCGTGCCGTTCTTCTGGGCGACGACGATGCTGGCCAGATCGTCGGTATTGTGCAGCAGGCCCAGGGAGCGCACGTTGATGTTCTGGTCGCCGATGGAAAGGTAATTGCCGCCGGCGTTGGCGTTGCTGTTCTGGATGGCGGTGATGACCTGGGGAAGGGTGACGCCGTAGACCAGCAGCTTGTTCGGATCGGGTTCCACCTGGTATTGCTTGGTGGTGCCGCCGAAGGTGGTGATGTCCACCACGCCGGGCACCTGCTTGAGCTCGCGGCGGACCAGCCAGTCCTGCGTCTCTTTGAGTTGGTTCAGGGAGTACGGGCCTTCCAATTGGTAGCGGTAGATTTCACCGATGGGCGACCACGGCGAGAGCTGCGGCTGCAGGTTGCCGGGCAGCTGCAAGGTTTGCAGCCGGGCGAGAACTTCCTGCCGGTCATGAAAAAGGTCGCTGGAGAAGCGGAAGTACAGCTTGACGTCGGACAGACCGAAGATGCTGATGGAGCGCACCTGTTCGAGCTCGGGCGTGCCGTTCAGCGTGAGTTCGATGGGCGCGGTGACCTGCTGCTCGATCTCCTCGGCGGACCACGCAGGGTTCTGGGTGATGATCTCGACCAGCGGCGGCGAGGGGTCTGGGTAGGCTTCAACGTCGAGATGGAGCGCGCCGAAGGTGCCGGCGGCGAGCGCCGCCCCGAGCAGGATGAGAACGACCGTGCGATAACGGAGCAGCGTGTGGAGAAAGCCGGCCATGGTCAGTCTCCTACCGGCTGGCGCAGAAACGCCGCGCCCTGCGTCACGACCTGCTCGCCTTCATGCAGCCCCGCGACGATCTCGATCTTGTCTCCCACGGTAGCGCCCGTGGTGACAGGCCGCGTGGTGTATTTGCCGTTGCCCGCGGGCACGTAGACTTCGGTAGCATTGCCCTCGTGCAACACGGCTGCCTGCGGCAGCAGAATGCGCGTCGCTGTGGGGCGGGCAATCTGCAGGGTGGCGAACATGTCCGGCTTGAAACGATGGCCAGGGTTGGCCAGCACCACGCGCACCTTGACCGCGTGGGTGGCCGGGTCGAGCGAATCTCCGATGTTGGCGACCGTGCCATGCACAACCTCGCCGGGATAGGCCGCGAAGGTGATGCTGACCGGGTCGCGCGGGTGAACCAGGCTGAGGTCCTGCTCGAAGAGATCGCCGGTCACCCAGACGGTATCGAGGTTGGCGACGGTGGCGATGCCGCTGGTGGTTTCGAGCGAGCGCTGCATCTCGCCGGCCGCGCTGCCGATGTCGAGCACGGTGCCCGTGATCGGGGCCGTGACGGCGGTGATGTCGCTGGTGCCACTTTCCGAGAAGCCAAGCTCATGGATACGCTGCCGGGCGCGCTCCTCCTCGGAGTGCGCGGCGTCGTCGACGGCCTGGAGCTCCTGAATCTGTGCCTGGGGAAGAACCTCATGCGCTGCCAGCAGCTTGCCACGCGTGAGCGCGGCGTCCGCGCGGAGAACCTCGATGTGCGCCTTCTGGAAGTCGGACCGGGCCTGTGCCACATCGCCGGACTGCAGGGTGGCGACCGGCTGTCCCTTGCGAACGTCCTGGCCCGGTACCAGCGTCATGTTGAGCAGGCGTCCTGACAGCGGAGCATAGATGTGCACGAGATGGTCGGGATCAGCCTGCACCCGGCCAGGAAGGCTCAGCGTGTCAGCTGTTGTCCGCGCATGCACGGTGCTGACCTGGATGCCGGCGGTGGCAGGCTGATCGGATTCGGCGGGAGCAGATGCGCGCTTGCAGCCCAGCAAGGTTCCGAGGAGACAGAGAGCCGTTAAGGTACGCAGGTCGTGTGAAGTCCGCAGGGGCGTCATGGGAGGATCTCCGTGTGAGCGGCGAAGCTGAGCTGCTCGAGCGAAAGCAGAAGCTGCAGGTCGGCGTTGAGCGCGGCCAGGTTCACCTGCCGGTAGTCCGCGAGCGCGCTCAGGTAGTCGAGCAGCGTGGTATTGCCATTGCGATAGCTGAACTGGATGTTGTCGCGCACGTGGGCGGCTTCGGCGAGGTACTTGCTGCGGTACCGTGCGGCCTGGCTTTGCGCTGTCTGGTAAACGGCCCAGGCGCTGTCCACGTCGGACAGGACTTGATTACGCGCGGCCGTGAGGGCCAGTTGGCTGCTTTGCAGCTCATACCCGGTACGGGCTTTCTCTCCCTGGTTCTTATCAAAGAGACGAAGCGGGATGTTGATGCTGCCGCCGACTGTGTTGGCATGGCCGCTGCGCTCGTACTCGGCTTCCACGGTGGGGTCGGAGGTTCCGTTGGCGGCGGCGAGGCGCACGGCGGCGGCGTTCACGGCCACCTGCGCTTCAGCGGCTTTCAGGTCCGGCCGACTGGCGAGGGCGGAGGTGCGCAGATCGTCCAGGGTCGCACTGACGGATGGCGGGTCGAGGCTTCCTGTGATGGCGAAGCCGGCGTCGGGAGTGGGCACACCCAGCAGCGTTTGCAGCGCAATGGCGCCCTGTCGCAGGGTGAGCTGCGCGTTGTCCAGGTCGGACTCAAAGCCGGCAAGCTGCAGCTCGATGCGGTCGAAATCGGTCTGATCGATGACGCCGGCCTGCAGTTGAATGCGGTTCAGCTCAACCGTCCGGCGGTAATTCTCCAGGTTTTCGCGGGAGATGGCGAGCGCCGCCTGCGCGTAGACCATGCGCGAAAAAGCCTGGCGAACGGCGAGATCGATCTGGCGGCGCTGGTCGTCGATTTGGAACTGGGTGAGCGCCGTGGTGGAGCGCGCGTTCTCGAGGCGCACAGCGCGCTTGTTGCCGCGCTCGAACAGACGCTGCACACCGGCGTTGTAAAAAGGGGGACCGTTGGGATCGTCGGGCCCGAGCGACACCATGGTGCCGCCAAGCACGCCCGTAGGGTTCTGCCGCAGGCCGGCGGTGATCTCTTGCGCGCGCACCGCAGCCAGATGCTGCGAGGCAGCCAGCAGCGTGGGATTCGCGCGGTGAGCGAGGTCAAGCACCTGCGCAAGGGTGAGCGGCGCAGAGGGTGAGGGCGGAGGTGGCGACCCGGTCTGGGCGGACAGTGCCGCAGACATGGGCAGAACAGCAAGCAGAAAGACACGTCTGCGCACGAAGCAAACCTCGAGGAAACAGGGAAGGGAGCCGCTGTGCGGCTCGCGCTTGTTCGGGAGGGTTATTGCCTAGGGTGCGACGGAGGGAGGCGGTCTGAGTCGCTGCGATCGCGTGAGCCAGGCGGAGTGCGGACGTACCCGGCGCGCCGGCTCGACTTTGATGCGGAGCGGCATGAAGGTGAGGAACAATAGGAGAAGCGAGGCGCCGAGAAGCGTGGAAACTTCCAGACCCACGGCCGCCCCTTCGCTGGCGAGATGCCAGGTCTGCGCGGCCAGCGGCAACTCGTTCTGATGCGACTGAAGCAGGTCATCGCTCATGGAGATGACCGGCAGCAGAAGCAAGCACACAGCGAACGTGGCGGTGAGTGCGGCAGCCGGGGAAACCTGCAGCGCATCGCGTTGGCTGCGGCGGCGCACAACGCTCAGAAGCACCGCGCTCACGACGAGCCAAACCAGATTGGAAACGAGTTCCACAATTCCATACTACCCAAGCCGGGCCTGTCATGGCCCGGCTTGGCGGAAATGAGCCGCGACGGACACATCGGCTCAGCTATCCAGCTCCTCTCGAGGCTCACCCGGGCTTCATCGGTCCGGGAGCGGGAACACAGGCAAGAGCTTTCTCATTGCCGCACCGCCTGCCCCGGCGGAAGTAGACCGGCTCGCTTGTCAAGAGTTGTTGCTGCAGTATACCGTTAGCGCTAACGTAAACGGGCGCAGGCTTGCAAGCTGCGCGCCAGGGAGCAACCCATGAGCACAGCAATGGTTTTGCCGGACACCCACAGCCCCTTGGGCGCCCTGGACGAATGGGATGAGTTTCTGGAAGGGCGTTACAAGGAAGGCAAGTCTGAAGACGAGTTTCGGCAGTATGACGCGGAAGCGAATCCGGGCGTCGCCGAGTTCTACCGCTTGAACCACACCTTCCAGACGCACAACTATGTACTGGACAAGGAGAAGCAGTATTTCGGCCTTGTGCGCGGTGAAAAAAGCATCTGGGAGGCGGCGGAATATCTCAACACGCTGGTGGACGACAGCGATCCGGATACCGACCTCACCCAGCTCGAGCACCTCCTGCAGACCTCCGAAGCCATTCGCGCCGACGGTCATCCGCGCTGGATGGTGGCGACGGGCTTCGTCCACGACCTGGGCAAATGCCTCTGCCTGTATGGCGAGCCGCAGTGGGGCGTCGTGGGCGACACGTTCCCGACCGGTTGCGCCTACGACCCAGCCGTTGTTTTTCCGGAGTACTTCAAGGCCAATCCCGATTCGCGCAACCCCCTCTTCCAAACCAGGTACGGCATCTATGAGCCTCACTGTGGTCTCGACAAGGTGAAGATGTCCTTCGGACATGACGGCTATATCTATGAGGTCATGAAAAACCACCTGCCTCTGGAGGCGCTCTACATGCTGCGCTTCCACTCCTTCTACGCCTGGCACCGGCACGGCGCCTACGATCACCTTTGCAATGAGCAGGACCGTGCCATGCTTCCGGCTGTCCTGAAGTTCAACCCCTATGACCTGTACTCCAAGGGGCACACCAAGCCGGACGTGGCCCAGTTGAAGCCCTACTATGACGACTTGTTCGCGGAGTTCTTTCCAGCACGGCTCGCCTGGTAAGGCCCCGCTGTTGAGACCGGATTAGTGGATCGCGATCAGCAGCAGGATGCCGCCGACCAGGACGCCCACCGGAATCCAGAACTGTACATCGCGCAGGATTGCTCGAAACATGTGCCCTCGGTCCTTCGCGCGCGGAAGCCTCGGCTTTGCGCTGCTCGTAAGTCTGCGGAAGGCGAGTGTACCGGGCGCTTGTGGCCTCGCGCAAGCCTGCGCCTGGAGGCATCGAACCGCACGCACGTTCGCTACAATGAAGCGCGGCCCGGCCGCACAGAGCGGCCCCCCATGGCCATACGTTTGAAAGACATCGCCGCGGATTGCGGCGTTTCGCTCATCACGGTGTCCAAGGTTCTGCGCAAGAAGCCTGACGTGGGCAAAGCCACGCGCGACCGCGTCCTGCAGCGCATGCGGGAGCTCAACTACCGGCCGAACATGATGGCGCGAGGTCTGGCTTCGGGACGCAGCTATACCGTTGGCCTGATCGTGCCGGACCTTGTGGACAGCTTTTTCGCGGAGTTTGCGCGCAGCCTGGCCGCCGCTCTCCGCGCCCACTTCTATCAGCTGATCGTTTCCTCCTCGGATGGGGATTCTCAGCTAGAACAGGATGAGATCGAGAATCTTCTCGCCCGTGGCGTCGACGCTCTGCTGCTGGCCTCCTGCCAGGGACGTGAGCCTCAGCTTCCGTCGCACTTCGGTGCGGGGGCTCCGTGTGTGCTGGTAGATCGTCGGCTCGCCGGGATCAAAACCCATTTTGTCGGCACGGACGATGTGCACGCTGGACGCCTGGCGACCTTGCACCTGATCGACTCCCGGCGATCCCGCATCGCCCACATTACGGCACTTCATCTCAGCACCGCGGACGCACGGCTCGCCGGCTATCGCAAAGCTCTCGCATCTGGAAAGTTACCGTTCCGTAAACAATACCTTCTCGAGCGAAGCCTCCACTCCGGCCGCGCCGATCACATCGGCCACGGGGCCATGCGCGAGTTGCTGGCGCTGCGAAAGCCGCCCGACGGCGTCTTCTGCTACAACGACCTGCTTGCCGTCGGGGCCATCCGCGCCATTCTGGGTCATGGGCTCCGCGTGCCTGAAGACATCGCCGTTATCGGTTGCGGAAACCTCAGTCTCTCGACCTACCTGGAGGTGCCGCTGTCTTCCATCGATCAGCGAACCACCGTGCTGGGGGAACGCGCTGCCCGGCTCGCGCTTGCGCTCGTCAAAGGCAGGAAGCGCGTGGCGAAAGTGGAGTTGGTTCAACCCGCCGTCGTTGCGCGCGCATCCACCGTGGGGAGCATCGCTTCTCAGTAGAAGCGTGTCCACTTCCAGAGCATGCCGCCCGCAACGGCAAGCGTAAGAAGAAGTGCGGCCAGCAGCGCGAACAGCCAGCGCGTGTCCATGGCAAGCCCCGGTACCCGCGTTCCGTGCAGCAGCACCGCGAACACGCCCAGGGCCGCGACGACGATGGCATAGTCCCACCAGCGCTTGCCCATGCGCCCGCGCTCCTCGTCCTCGATGCCCGACATCGACAGCAGCGCCTCGTCGTAGCTGATGTTGTAACGCTCGCACTCCCGCAGCAGGGCTTTCCGGGTGCTCTCGGCTTCTTCCTCGGAGGCCACGGCCGTGCTGATGGCCAGTGCTCCCAGAATCATGAGGATCGATCCTGCCACGACCAGCAGCTTATGGGTGCCGTTCGCTCCCGCCAACTCGTAGAACACGAGCGCGCCCCAGGCAAGGCCCCACAGCTGATTCGTGTTGGAAAGCGGAATGCCCCGCCCGATGCCGAGATATTTTGTCGCGTACTGTTGAAAAAGGTCGCCGATCACCCAGCAGAAACCACCCAGAAAGATCCAGAACAGGACCGGCCGGGCACCCGCCAGCTCCGTGATCAGGTGGTGGGCGCCGCCTCCCAGCGTGAGTGCCAGGGTCAGCATCATGCCCAGCTCGCCCACGGTAAAGGCAGTCACAAATGACAATGGATTCATGCCGCTGAGGTAGGCCTTGCGGTAGGGAACGTACATGGTCCCCCATAAGGCGCTCGCTCCCAGGGCCGCCAGGAGACCCGGCAGCGCCCGCGGGCTGGGCGCGCTTCCGCCATGCAGCACGCTGAAGCCCAGCATGATCGCCGCCGCCACGATGGCCGCGGTGCCCAGCAGCACCTTGGTCAGGTTGACCCGCGAAGCGCCCTGCAGCTCACGGAAGAGCAGGCGTCCCCAGAGAAGTCCCACCAGGCAGTTTGTGTTCCACAGCGGAAACGCCACGGTCAGCCCGACGTCGCGTATGGCATACACCGTCAGAGTGTTCGCCACGGACCAGAGCGCTCCGGCCAGCACTGCCCAGAGGATCAGGTGTTTTTTGCCGCGCAGATCCTGCACCACGTAGCCTGTTCCGCGCAGCAGCGTTGGAAAGCTCCAGCGCGCGGTAAAGACCCCGGCCACCATGCACAGGGAGATCGAAAATGGCGAGAGTCCAACGTTGACCAGCTTGGTCGGCGCTTCGGACGCGCCCAGCCATACGCCCGCCGCGATGCCGCAGACCACGCCGAGCACATGCATCGAGCGCACCTGAACCTTTGCGGTGCTGGGAAGATCCACAATGTTGACAGCCATGAGGGAGGGTCTTCTCGGGCGCGGAGACTTTGTAGAAACCGGGGCGATAAACTTTCCGAAGGTATCTCCGGCCAGACGCCCCTGTCAACTGTTCCAGCCGCTCTGGCGAGTAGAAGCCTTGAAGGGGTTTACGTGATCGGAAGCCGGGAGTGGACGCATACAGCGCTCCTGGTTTCGTCCGCTCGCGACCTATCTACCCATCCTGACAAAGACGATGGCAAAGCCATGCCAAGATCGCCGAGACCTCGTGCGCACGCAGCCGGGACTCTCCGGCACCTTTCTCTACAGCAGGATTACTGCACGGTAAGCACAACGGCTTGCGTGTGGCTTACCGAGCCGCTTGTCGCCGTCACGGTGTAGTTATATGTCCCAGCTGGCGTGCCGTTCGGGTTAGCTGTCGGTCCCGAGCTGCTGCAGCCCGTAACTCCAGTGGCTGCGGCGAAGAACACCAGGGCCCCACCCAGCAGACGCATCGCGTGGCGCTTGCGGCGCAAGGTCACAAAGGATGCTCCGGAGACAAGCAGCAGGAGCACATACGCCAGACGGCCGCCGGTCGATGTGGGAAAGCTGCTCATGCCGGAACTCAGGACCCGCGAGGTGGTCGTAAAGGTGACGGTCGCCGTGGCGGTCCCACCCGCGGTGAGAGAGACCGGCGACGTGACACTGCAGCCGACGCCCATAGGCGCCGTTCCGCTGGCGGCACAGGTGAACGCGATGGAGCCGCTGAAGCTGTTCATCGAGGCGAGATTGAGCGCAATCGTGCCGCTCGACCCCGCCGCGATTGTCAGGGAACTGGCCGCTCCAGCCGCAAGGGTAAAGTCCGGTGTAGTGCCTGTGCCAGTAAGCGCAACAGCGGAGATGCCGCTCGCATTGCTCGTTACCGTAAGAGTTCCCGTGCGACTACCGGTAGCGGTGGGAGTAAAGGTCACGCTGATCGTGCAAGTCTTTGCGACGGCGAGCGATACTCCGCAGGTGTTGGTCTGGGCGAAGTCGCCGGTCACCGCAACGCTGGTGATGGCGATAGGTCCGCTGCCGGTGTTGGTCAGCGTGAGCGCCTGCGCCGCGGACGTGGTTCCCACATTCTGCGACGTGAAGGTCGCGGTGCCCGTCAAGGTTCCTGTCGGGCTCGCGCCCGTGCCGGTGAGCGCAACCGCGGCGAGGCCGGTGGCGTTCGACGTGACCGTCAGGCTGCCGGTGCGGCTGCCCGTCGCGGTCGGCGTGAAGACTACGTTGACCGCGCAGGTGCTGCCGATCGCCAGCGAGGCACCGCAGTTGTTGGTCTGGGCGAAATCGCCGGTCACGGCAATGCTCGTGAAAGTGACTGGGCCTTCGCCGGTGTTCGTGAGGGTAAAGACTTGTCCGCTGGAGCTTGTGCCCAGCGTTTGCGCGCCGAACGTCCCCGTGCCGGTGACCGTTCCTGAAATCGAAGGCGCGGGCAGGGCGAGATAAGCCAACGCGGGGTCATGGTCCGAGACGCGGGCCGCGGTCGTGGCATCGTTGTAGGCGATCTCCGGGAAGTCGGAGTCGATGTGCGCAAAGGCCAGCTGCGTCGAAGCGGCAATGTCTGCGGTCACCACAATGTGGTCGAGCACCTGGGCGTTGCCGAACTCCACGTAGCTCTGCTGCTGGGCTGCGGGCAACGTGGTGACCAGGTCTACCGCCGCCGGCGAAACGATCGCCTTTCCAGTTTGAGCGGCCACGTTCGTTCCCACGTTGCCGGTAATGGTTCCAAGCGTGTCCGTGTAGCCGTCGCTGAACTGGAAAGCGTTCAGGTCGCCTACCGCCACAACGTGTTCGCCGTTGGTCTGGTAGCCCTGGATCAGGGTAGCGAGCATCTCGGCCTGCAACTCCTTCTTCAGCCGCGTATCGGCGCTCGTGCCGATGCCGCTCAGCGAGCGCAGATGGTTGGAGATCACCGTGACGGGATAATCCTTGACGCCTGTACCGCGCTTGATACCCGCGTGGAGCACATCGGAGGGACGGTCATTGAGTGTCTGAGTGCTACCTGTCGAGACCGTGAAGGTGCTGTTCGCGCCCATCTGCTGGAAGTTCGTCACATTCACGGTGGCGGGCTTGACCAGGAACCCTATGGAGATGCCGCCAAGGTCGTCCGTGAAGGTGCTCACGGAGTCCGTTCCATAGGCCACATACCCGGGAGCCGTTCCACCCGCCGCCACCGTGTCCGTGTCGATCTGCGTGGAGATGTCTTTGAGCACGGAGACGTTCTCCGCCTCCTCGAACGAAATGATGTCAGGGCTGTTGAGCACGGTTCTGATCGCCAGCGAAACCTTCTTCAAGCGTCGCGCGTACGCATCAGCGGTTACGTCCACGGCCGAAGACTTCTTCGTTGTGTTCGCGACCGGGTCGAAGTAGAGGTCGTCGGTGGAGCTCGTATTGAAGAACCGCTCGATATTGAAGGCGGCCACGGTGAACTGATTCGCAGCAGCGGCGGCCAGCTTCGAGACGGCGATCCCCGGAGTAAACGTCGTGACGCTCCCGGGCTTGAGGATGAGCCGGGCGGGGTCGCCGTAAGGAACGTCCGTGGCATACGAGAAATCGATCACGCCCGTCGCGTTGGTGATGACCGCGCCTGTGGAGACATCCAGCGCCGTGCCGCCGCCGAGAGACGACTCGACGATCAGGCGCTCCGGATTGTCGTCGAATAGCGTTAGGCTGGCAGGACGCGCCACGCCGGCAGCGGTGGCGGTTGCCGTGCAGTTGGCGACGGTGGGACAGGTCGCAGCGGGGAAATCCCGGAAGTCCATGCCGGGCTCGCGGAACGGACGGGGCGTGCCGGTGATCACCGCGTAGAACTGGCCGGTGGAGGTAATTGTCTCCGTGTTTTCGGTCAGGTTGCCGTCGGTTCCGGACACGGCGGTGAGCGAAGGCACGGTGACCAGCATGCTCTCGTACTTGGTGAGCTGGTAAATGCCGCCGGTGGACGTGAGCGAGGTCACGGAAATGGGCGCGGGCAGAGCTTGGCCCGTGCTGTTCAAGGTGGCGGCCGCTGATGCCAACTCGAGCGAAGGTGTGTGGCTGGCTGTTGCCAGCGGGTATAGCGAGAGAGCGCCGGTGACGGTCACGTTGTTGCCGACAACCGCCGTGGCAGGCACCTTGCCGGTTCCGCTGTAAGCATAGAGTCCCTCCGGAACGCCGGTCGATCCCGGGGTGGAGGAAGGGGTCTGGATGTAGAAACCCGCGTTCGTCACCAGCGTGACCACGCCGCTTGTGCTCACGCTGGTCCCCACATACGTGGAGCGATTCCCCTGGAGGGTCGCGATCGGCGTGGTAGCGATCTGCGCCTGTACCGACAACGAGATACTGCCGTTGGCGGAGCCGCCCTGCTGGTCGGTTGCGCTTACGGGTATCGAGTAGGTGTTTGTTGCCAGCGACGCTCCGACTGCCGTGGTAAAGGTGTACACGTTGGCTGTGGCGCTGAGCGTGAACGCCTGCGTGCTGCTGCCACCGATAAAAGACAGGTTCCCCGTCACCGCGATGCCCGTGCTGGATGAACCCGGAGTCACCGTCACGCTGAACGTGACGGACCCGCCTGCAGTCACGCTGGCCGGGGAAGCTGTCGCCGCGGCAATGGAGAGCGAGGTGACCGGTGTGGTGGTGTAGCTGCTGTTGTGCGGGTTCGCCGTGATCAGGCTGAAGTCGGTGGCGTTCTGGTCCGTGTCGGCGGGCGGTGTGCCGCGTGAGAAAGCCGTGGCGTTCGTATACCCGGTGTTGCTGGCCGGGCCTGTGCCTTCAAAGCAGTTCGCCGTGCTGCCGTAACCAACCAGGTCGACAACGGCAGCTGTGGGACAGGAGCCGGTGAGGATGGTCGTGCCGCTGGAAAGAATGATCTTGCCCGCGCTCGCGGATAGATTGCTCGGCGCGCCGGACAGCACCGTCGTGCCGGACAGGTAGCTCCCCGTCGTGGGAACGAAGTCCGGCGTGGGCAGCGCGGCGCTGGCGTTGGTTCCCGCGGCGAGTTGAATCAGGTAATAGTGCCCGGCCTGCACAGAGGCGGAGGGAAACGTCTCCATCGTCCAGCTGGTTCCCGCCGCGCTGGCGTACTGAAGCGAGTATCCCGACAGGCTGATCGCCGCGCTGGTCGGGTTGTAAAGCTCCACATAGTCGTTCGTGTAAGCCGCTCCGCTGTTGCCGCCGCCGCCGTATACCTGCGACACGACCAGATGGTTCTGCGCGAACATGGCGGTCGCCGAGCTGGTCAGAACGAACGCTACAAACGTGGGCAGGCGTTTCAGGGAATAGCTTTTCAAGCGAAACCTCGTGAGGGGGATCGTGATGGGCTCCATGACCTGATGAACTGAGTGGAGCGCTTTGTGGGGGACGATTCTGTTCTAGCCTGCCTGCCCTGAAACCGCAAGTCGGAGAGAAGCGAAACATCCCGAAGCTGGCGGCCGGCGCAGTGCCTACGAGAATGCCAGGGTTAGATTCCCTGGAAGATGTTTCAGGACAGTGAACACGGCGTAACGGGAAAGCGAATCGACGGAAAGGACTGCTGGTCCCTTCAGGTTCAGGTTGCCGTGCCCGCGGCTTTCTGCGATGCATCGGAAAGTGTCACCTTGACATTCAGGCGTTGGCGGCCGCGGTACACGGTCACCGTCACGGTGTCGCCGGCATGGTGTGCGTTCAGGGTGTTGCCGAGGTCGTCCGGGTTGGTGATCTCCGTACCGTCGATGGCGACGATCAGATCGCCGCCCAGTGCGATTTGATCGGATCCCAGGTAGGCGCGCTGCGAGCCGCCGTGCAGACCGGCGCGGTCAGCCGCGCCGCCGGGCAGAACACGCTGCACCAGAATGCCGTAATCCGCGGGCAGGCCGATCTGCTCGGCTATGTCCGGACCGATGGGGAGAATGACAACATCGAGCGAAGGCCGCCGCACACGGCCGTAGCGGGCGATATCGTCGAGCACTGCCTTCGCCGTGTTGATAGGGATGGCGAAGCCGATGCCCGCCGACTGCTCCGCACCGCCGTTGGGGTTGGACGCGATCATGGTGGTGATGCCGATCACCTCGCCGCGCGAGTTCAACAGCGGCCCGCCGGAGTTGCCGGGGTTTACCGAGGCGTCGGTCTGGATGGCATTATCGATCTTCATGCCATTGGGCAACTGCACCGATCGCAGCGCGCTGATGATGCCGCGGGTCATCGTGCCGGAAAAACCGAACGGATTGCCCACCGCATACACCTGCTGGCCCACGACTAGGCTCTTGGAATCCGCTAACGTGACCGGCTCCAGGTCTGGAGCATTACTGATCTGCAGCAGGGCCAAATCATGGGCGCGGTCGGCGTCGAGCACGACGGCCTTGTAGGTCTTCTGGTTGGAGAGCTTGACCTCGATCCGCTGGGCGTTGTCGATCACGTGATTGTTGGTGAGAATGTGGCCCTGCTTGTCCAGGATGAATCCGGAACCCAGGCCCTGCTGCGGAATCGGCCGATAGAACCAGTCGTACTGCACCTCGGTGCTGGTGATGTTCACCACCGAGGGCAACGCGCGCTTGTAGACGGAGATGTTCTGCTGCTCTTCGGTATCGAACGCGGGCGCGGCGCTGGCCTCCGTGAGCGAGAAGCTCCCCAGCGGTCCTTTGAGCAGGGAGGTGTTGGCTGCATTGCCGCCTGTCGCCCCATCGAAGAGACTGGCCAGCGTGCCGGCGGGCGCCATGCGGGTCGAGAGGTAATAGCACACGGCAAGGATCAGCAGAACGAGAGCGACGGGACGCAGTTTCATAGGCGGGTTCGGGTGGTGCGAGCGGCGTAGGAGGCATCTCCGGGCCTGCCTTGATTCTAGCCAGATGCGGCTTCTATTTGCTTTAGAACGCTCCAGATGGCCAGGACCTGCGTGTGAAGGCTTTCCACATCCCCGTCGTTCTCGACGACGAGGCACTCGGCGGCATGGGCTTCGTTGGCGCTGGATTGCAGCGCCAGCCGCGCCTCCGCATCGGCTTGCAGAGCGGTCTGCTCGTCCGGGCTCAGGCTTCGGCCGGTGCTCAGCCTTGCCGTGAAACGCGCCACCTTGAGTTCGAAGGGCGCGCGTACCAGCACCACCCGGTCGAACCGCTCCCGCCATGGAGATCCTCCCGTACCGCGCCTTACGGTGAAGATCAACGCGGACTCTACAATAGCGATGGCATGCGGCTGGCGTGCGGCAAGCTCGCGCAGAAGTCGCGCCTGCTCGGCGAGAACGGCAGGATGCACGATCGCGTTGAGTTCCTCCACGCGCCCGTCCGCAAAGGCGAGACGCGCCAGGACGCGGCGATCAAGCGCGCCGTCCGGGGTAAGGACGTCGCGGCCGAAGCACTCCAGGATCCTCGTGTAAACAGCCTCGCCGGGCTGCATCATGGTCCGCGCCACCTCGTCGGAGGACAGAACGACGGCTCCGAGTGAGGCGAAAATTTCCGCTACGGTCGATTTTCCGCTGCCCAGATCCCCCGTAAGGCCCACGCGCAGCATAGTCCCGTTCAGCTCCGCCGTAAACGCGCAGCCTTCACCGTGTTGGACATGAGCATGGCAATGGTAAGCGCACCGATGCCGCCGGGCACCGGCGTGTACGCGCCTGCAAGGGCGAACGCCGCCGGATCGATGTCGCCGATCACCGCCGACCCGCGTTTCGCAAAGCCCTCGCGGCGGCTGGTGTGCTCAGGGTGCTCGGGTGGAAAATAGCGCGCCAGCTCCGCTTCCCCGGTGAGGCGGTTGATTCCTACATCGATAAGGGTGGCGCCGGCACGAACCATCGCGGGCGTCACGAAGCCGGGCTGGCCGATAGCGGCGACCACTATGTCTGCTTCCCGCGTGATGGAGGGGAGATCGCGCGTTTGCGAGTGGCAGACCGTCACTGTAGCGGAAGCGTTGATCAGCATCGCGGCTACGGGCTTGCCCACGATGTTGGACCGTCCCAGGACAACCGCTCGCGCACCGGCCACCGCGATGCCGCTGCGGCGCAGCACCTCCATGATCCCTGCCGGGGTACACGGCGCGAGCACCGTGGCGTCCGGCGCGCCGGAGAGCAAGCGGCCCGCACTGATCGGGTGGAAGCCGTCTACATCTTTTGCAGGCAGAACGGCTTCCAGCAGCCGCTCGGTGTCGATGTGTTTGGGCAGTGGCAACTGGATCAGGATCCCGTCGATCTCGTCCCGCGCATTCAGCGAGGCGATCAGGTCCAGCATCCCGGCGGTCGTGATCGCAGTCGGCGGGGTGATCAACTCGGAGTAGATGCCCAGCTCGGCGCATGTCTTGACTTTGCTGCGCACGTAGATCTGAGAGGCGGGGTTCTCCCCCACCAGCACCACAGCGAGCCCGGGTGTGTAGCCCGTTTGCCGTGCGGTAGCCACACGCTCCGCGACTTCGGCCTTGATCTCGGCCGCCAGGGCGACACCGTCGAGGACGCGAGGCCGGGCCCGTGGCTTTTGCTCAACCGCTTCCATCATTGCCATCGTACAGCCTGTCGGACGTGACCCTTTAGTGGTGCTGAGTGACTGAAAGCCGGGCAGGCCAGTTGGATGGAAGCAACTTTTCTGCGACGCACTCTCAATCGTATGTAGGATTCGTCGCTGCTGCACTGCAACCATCGCGGCCCGCTTACGTTCTAACGTACAACGCGTATATTGCAAAACACGCTGGGAGCCGCACGATGGGTGAGACAAATGAGACGGTTCCGATGCTGAAACCCGCCGAACCTGAACAGATCTGTCGGGAAGATGTTGCCCTTGGAGTGGAAAAGTTCAGCGCGACGGACCTGATGACGCTGCGGCATGATCTGCTGCAGTCCGGCGTTGACTCCTTCCAGGCTGCGGAGATTGTGGCAAACTTCCTTACCGGGCGTGGGTATGGCATCTCCGCCACCGAGGCGCGCAGCGTTGCCACGGCCATTGAAGTTCCTGGAGCCACGCCGGAGCACATTCAGGCCCAGCTCGAACGCGTCGCGCGCGTCATGTAGGGTTACGCCCACTTGGGTCGGGCCGGGCGTCAGCTTCGTCAGGATGGTCTCTGCTACGCTGTTTGCATGCGTAAGTCACATGTTTTTCTGCTCGCCGTAGGCGTTTGTGCGCCCTCGTATGCCCAATCGGCTCCTGCTGCGCCCGGTTCTGCCGCGTCGCAGCGTGTGGCGCAGCAGAATGCTCTGTTTGAAGAGTTCTACCAGCTGGGGCTGAAGCGCAATCCAACCGGCGCCACCTCGCTCGGAGACTTCCGCTACAACAACCAGCTCGGCGACGCGTCGCTCCAGGCGATCCTGCGCAACCATGCTGAGGATGATGGCTTCCTCGCGCGGCTGAAGGCCATCTCCCCCGAGGGCATGCCGGAGAGCGATCAGATCTCCCACCAGTTGATGGTGCGTCAGTTGGAGCGCGCCGACGCGAACTTCGATCTGAAGAACTACGAAATGCCGATCAACCAGCAGGGTGGCATCCACACCGGCCTGGCGGATCTTGCGCTCAGCGTCCCTTTTGACTCCGTGCAGCACTACGAGGATTACATTGCCCGCCTGCGCCAGATTCCGCGCGTGCTGGAGCAGACCACCGAAATCCTGCAGCAAGGGCTGAAGGATGGGCTGATGCCCCCGAAGCTTATCTCCGACAAGCTGCCCGCGCAGTGTGATGGCGTGGTCGCAGCCGACCCATTTCTGCTGCCGCTCAAGAAATTCCCGGCCGGCTTTTCCGATGCAGACAAGCAGAAGCTGACCATCGAGATGACATCGGCCGTAAACGATGACGTCTTCCCGGCTTACAGGAAGTTCGCGGCCTTCCTGCGCGATGAGTACGCTCCTCATGGCCGTACCGCACTCTCCGTCGAAAGCCTTCCCGATGGCAAGCGCCGCTATGCCGAGGCTGTAAAGACGATGACCACCCTGGACATCACGCCCGCCCAGGTGCATCAGCTCGGCTTGGACGAGGTCAAGCGCATCACCGCAGAGATGACCAAGCTGGCGCAGGCGCAGGGCTACAAGGACCTTGCGAGCTTCCGCGCAGCCATCAATGCCGACCCCCGGTGGAAGCCCACCAGCGAGCAGCAGATCGTCGACGATTTCGCAAAGTACATCCACCAGATGGAGCCGAAGCTGCCTGAGCTCTTCGGCCTGCTGCCGAAATCGCCTGTAACGGTCGAGCCCATACCCGACTTCGCCGCCGCCGAGGCAACCCATTACAACGCAGGGTCCCCCGACGGCAAGCGCCCCGGCCGTGTGGTGGTGGCGGTTGCGAATCCGACCACGCGCACCCTAGTGCTGGATGAGGCCGTGGCGTACCACGAGGGCGTACCCGGCCACCACATGCAGATCAGCGTGGCGCAGCAGCTTAAAGGGCTGCCCAAGTTCCGGCTGCGCGGCGGGTACTCCGCCTACACCGAAGGCTGGGCTCTCTACGCCGAGGAGCTCGGCAAGGAGGTCGGCTTCTACCAGAACCCGATCTCGGACTACGGCCGCCTGAACTCCGAGCTTTTCCGCGCCGTGCGCCTGGTTGTGGATACCGGCATTCACGACCTAACTGGTCGCGTCAGCAGGTCATCGACTATATGCACGCCAACGACGTGAACGATGCCGTGGCTCAGACGGAGACCGACCGTTACATCGCGTGGCCGGGCCAGGCGCTGGCCTACAAGATGGGTCAGCTGGAAATTCGCAAGCTCCGCGACAAGGCCAAGGCTCAGCTCGGCGCAAAGTACGACATCAAGGCATTCCACGACGAGATCCTGAACGGAGGCGCGCTGCCGCTGGACGTACTCGATACGCGGGTGTCGAAGTGGATCGCTGGGCAGGCGGCTGCGAAGTAAGCGAAGGCGGGTTCCTGGGTCGCGGTGGACTATAGTGCGTTTGCCCTAGTAGCATGGCCCGCATGTTTGAACCCCACACCCGCCGCACCTTCCTGCGCAGCAGTGCTCTCGCAACGGGGGCCGTGCTCGCTCGTGCGCTGCCCGCGCAGACTGCCTCTTTTGAGAAGCTGCCGAAATCGCCGGTGCGGCTGGGCATCGCCAGCTACACCTTCCGAAACTTCGACTCCGCCCATCTGATTTCCTTCATGAAAGAGCTGCGGACGCCGTTCCTCAACCTGAAAGACATGCACCTGCCGATGACCCCTCTCTCGGAGGTGGCGTCACGTGCGGCTGCCTACCGCGCTGCCGGGTTCCAGTTGACCGCGGCGGGCACCATCACCTTCGCAAGAGACGAAGACGCGGATATTCAGCAGAAATTCGATTATGCGAAAGCGGCCGGCATTCCTGTCGTGGTGTGTGCGCCGACGCACGCCAACCTTCCCCGCCTGGAAAAGTTCGTCAAGCAGTACAACATCAAGCTCGCCATCCATAACCATGGGCCGGAGGACAAGGAGTTTCCTTCCCCACTGGACGTGATGAAAGCCGTCAGCGGTCTGGATGCGCGTATCGGCTGCTGCGTGGATGTGGGGCACTGCATGCGGGCCGGGGTCGATCCAGTCGAGGGCCTTCGGAGCGCCGGTGCGCGCCTGTACGACGTGCACATGAAGGACCTGGCTCAGCATGACGTCAAGGAAAGCCAGGTTGCTGTCGGTGAGGGCATCATGCCGGTGCGCGAAATCTTTCAGCAGCTCATCCGCATGAAGTATGCCGGATTCGTCGATCTGGAATATGAGATCAAGGCGGACGATCCGATGCCGGGCGTAATGGAAAGTTTCGCCTATATGCGCGGCGTGCTGCGCGGGCTCGGCTACGACACGAATGAGATGAGCTCGTAGCCGCAAAAAGGATTCAGGAGGAAGTATGGTCTCTCGCAGGAACTTCGTAGGCGGTCTCGCCGCCGCCGGTGCCGCATCGTTTTCCGCCAGGAGCTACGCGGCCATCATGGGAGCCAACGACCGTGTGCAGTTTGCGGTGATTGGCCTGAACGGCCGTGCCGGAGCCCATCTCTCGTCGCTGAAGGCCAACGCGGCTGACGCACGCATCACCTATGTCTGCGACGTGGATACCACTATCCTGGACCGCTTTGCGCGCAAGACTACCCAGGCCATGGGCGACACGCCCAAGTCAGAGAAGGATTTCCGGCGTATCCTCGCCTCCAAGGAAGTGGACGCGATCACGATCGCGACACCCGACCACTGGCACGCGCCCATGGCAATTCTGGGCCTGGAAGCCGGCAAGCATGTGTACGTGGAGAAGCCTTGCTCGTACGACCCGCACGAGGGCCAAATGCTGGTGGCGGCCGCGGCCAAGTACGGCAAGCTCTGCCAGATGGGCTCGCAGCAGCGCTCTTCTCCACACACCATCGAAATCGTTCAAAAAATTCACAGCGGGTTGCTCGGTCGTGCCTACTGGGGCGAGACCTGGTACGCGAACAATCGCAAACCCATCGGCATTGGCAAGGAGGTCGCCGTTCCGTCCACGCTCGACTGGGACCTCTGGCAGGGCCCAGCGCCACGTACCTCTTATAAGGACAATGTCCACCCCTACAACTGGCATTGGTTTCGGCGCTGGGGTACGGGCGAAGCACTGAACAACGGTTCGCACGAGGTCGACGTCGTGCGTTGGGCGTTGGAAGTGGCGATGCCGCAGCGCGTCACCGCCGCAGGGGGACGCTATGCGGCCAAGGATGACTGGGAGTTCTATGACACGCTCAACGTCGGTTTCGAGTTTCCCGACAAGCTCATCACCTGGAAGGGCGATTGCTGCACCGGCAAGAAGACTTACAATCGCGACCGCGGCATCGCCGTGCATGGCACGTTGGGGACAGCGGTGATCGATCGCGCCGGCTACGAAGTGTACGACCTGAACGACAAGGTCATTGACAAGTTCCGGGTCGCCGAGCACGCGGCGACGGCCTCTGCCGACACGGTTGGAGCGGACAGCATGACGGACCGCCACTTCGCCAACTTTATAGCGGGCATTCGGAGCGGAGCACCGCTGGCGCAGCCGGTCGCGCAAGGCAACGTTGCTGTAACCATGCTGCAGATCTCCAACATCGCCTACTTCACCGGACGGGCGATCAACCTCGGTGCGAACGGCGCGATTGTCAACGACAAAGAGGCCGAAGCGATGACGCGGCGAACCTACGAGAAGGGCTGGGAGCCGAAAGTCTAGTTCAGGAACATCGTGCGGTAGAGCGTATCCCGCTGCACGGGCTTGAAGCCGGCGTCACGGATGATCCGCCTTAATTCTTCCTCGGTGGTGCAGTTGCTGGTTCCGGCAGCGCGCACCACGTTTTCTTCCAGCATCACCGAGCCTACATCGTTCCCGCCGAAGCGCAGGCCCATCTGCAGGACCTTGAGGCCCTGCGTGACCCAGCTCGACTGCACGTTTTCGATGTTGTCCAGGTACATGCGGCTGATCGCCAGCGTCTTCAGGTATTCCACTGACGTGGCCTCATCCCAGCCGCGCCCTCCCAGGGCGGTATTGCCCGGCTGAAAGCTCCACGGAATGAACGCGGTAAAGCCGCCAGTCTCTTCCTGCAGCCGCCGCACCACGTCAAAGTGGTTCACGCGGTGCTCCATGGTCTCGCCCACGCCGAACATCATGGTCGCCGTGGTGCGCATGCCCAGTTGGTGGGCCGTGCGGTGCACGCTCACCCAGTCCTCGGTCCCACACTTCAGGCGTGCGATGCGCTGCCGCACTTCATCGTCAAGAATCTCCGCGCCGCCACCGGGAATCGAGTCAAGACCCGCGTCGCGCAGCCGCGCGATGGTAGTCCGCAGGTCGAGTTCGCTGTACTCGGCGACGGCCAGGATCTCACTGGCGGACAGACAATGCAGCCAGATCTGCGGGAAGCGTTGCTTGATCCCTGTAAAGAGACTCTCAAACCAATCGATCTTGAGGTCAGGATGGATGCCGCCCTGCATCAGCACGCCGGTCCCTCCCATCTCTACGGTCTCGCGAATCTTTTCGTAGATGGTGTCGAAGTCGAGGATGTAGCCTTCGGCCGCGAGCTTGCCCTTGAGCGGCCGGTAAAACGCGCAGAAGGTGCAGTACTCGGTGCAGAAGTTGGTGTAGTTGATGTTCCGGTCGATGATGTAGCTGACCACGCCTTCCGGATGCAGCCGGCGGCGCACCGCATCGGCTTCCATGCCGATGCCGATCAGGTCGTCGGAGTGGAAACAGTCGAGGGCTTGTTCGCGGGTGATGCCCATAGCTTCCAGTTTACGCTCCCCGGCCTGCACCGCTTTGAAACCATCCAATTAGGACAGCGGAGCGGTGATGACGGGTTTCGGCGCAGGCTTCGGACGTCTGTAGAACGGCATCGGCACCACGGTCGCTGCCACGAACTGCCCCCGCACCTCCACCGCAAGCTCGGTCCCAGCAGCTGTATAGGCCGCCGGCACGTACGCCATCGCAATGTTCTTCTTGAGATAGGGCGCGGGCGAACCAGACGTGATCTCGCCCAGGCGTTCTCCCCCCGGCGCGAACACCGCGTGACCATCCCGCCCGATGCCGCGCCCGACCATCTCCAGTCCCACCAGCTTGCGCCCTGGGCCACCTTCGTCGGCAATCTTCTGCAGCGCCTCGCGGCCTACGAAGTCCGTTCCTTTGTCGAGCTTGCAGTAGCGCCCAAGGTTCGCTTCGAACACGTTGATCGTGTCGGATATTTCATGCCCGTAGAGGGCCATCGCGGCTTCCAGCCGCAGCGTGTTGCGTGAACCCAATCCACAGGGCACGATACCGAACTCCGCCCCCGCTTCCAGCACCTCGCCCCACACCCGCGAGCTGGTGGGCTCGTCCGCCGGGATGTAGATTTCGAAGCCGTCCTCGCCCGTGTAGCCGGTCCGGGCGATGAGCACGTTATGGCACTTCGCGACCGTTCCCCAGGTGAACCAGTAGTTCTTGATCGGCGCGAGGTCCACGCCGGTCAGCTTCTGCAGCGTGTCCTTGGCGCGCGGGCCCTGGATGGCGAGCTGCGTGTAGTAGTCGCTCACATCCATCACATGCACGCCGCCCATACTCCCGATGACCGAGCGCACCCAGCGCACATCCTTTTCGCGAGTGCCTGCATTGATCACGATCAGGTAGTCGTTGTCGCCCAGCTTGTGCAGCACCACATCGTCGACGAACGTGCCGTTGGGGTACAGGATGGCCGAGTAGTGTGCCTGACCGGTCTGCAGCTTGCTGGCGTCGTTCATCAGCAACTTCTGCACGGCCGCGAGCGAGTTGGGGCCACGAAGCTGGATGTCGCCCATGTGGGACACGTCGAAAAGTCCAACCCGCTCACGCACCGCCATGTGCTCGGCGATCAGGCCCTCATATTGCACGGGCATATCCCAGCCGCCGAAGTCGACCATGCGTGCCTTGTGCGCATGATGCGTACTGTGCAGCGGAGTCCGGCGAAGCGGCGAAGAAACGAGAGGGGAGGGCAGATCGCTCATGAGAAATCCTCTGAAAGGTCGCAGTGCGCGACGCCTCTGAGTGTACCGGGTGCCGGGAGCCCTGCTCCTCAGGGATACAGAACGAAAGGTGAGGGCTAGGGACGCTTGCCGCGCCGGTGCGCGCGCACGAAGCTGCTGACGGCGAAATACGTGAACAGCACAAGCATCAACAGGTACAGGTAAAACTTCTGCGCTTCGCCGGAGGTGAGCGGTGCGTGAATGGCTCCGCGCAGCTTCCATAGTCCAGGTGCGAGAAACACCGTGAAGAGCGCGAAGGCGGTTCCGGTCATCTCCAGCCAAAGCACGCCGCCGGCCCGCCGGACCGGCGAGAGCGCGGTGCGGCCTGCGCTGGTGGCCTGCGTACGAACGCGGCCTTTTCCCTCCGCAAAGGCCCGCTGCGCTTCCATGACCCGTGCGCCTGCCTCCTGCAGCGAGGGCATTCGGGCGGCAGGCCCAGCCGACTCACTAGGCGGCGATTGCGGCGCGCCCGCGGCCCGGCCGAGAGACGGCGCGGAAGCGGCCTTCGCAGCCTGCAGCAGTGCCTTGGCTGCGTGCCGCGTCCCATATCCCAAAGCCCGTCCCAGTCCAACGCGGTCCATGCCGTCAGTGTACCGGCAGGGCTCAACGCGATACGCTCGCGACGCATCTCATGTGTCTGTCTCGCGCGTAGCGAAGAGGAGAAGGGGAGAGCATGAAGAGCTTTGTCTGGCTGGTGGGTGGTTTGTGTGCGGCGGCGGCGGGATTCTTGGTGTGGGGTCCCAAGCGGGTGCAGCCGGTGCAGGAGTTGGCGCATCGGCTCGAAGCGGCGTGGGCCGATCATCACACCGTAGCCTAGCGTGGTAACTTGCGTGTCGCACGTTGGTCACGTCGGGTTCCCGCCAAGGTGCGGGGTTGACTTATTCACACACTTTCCGGCGTCGCAGGACTGTCGTAAGCTTGAATAGGAAGAAGCGACCCGCAGCTGCCGTTCCCTGGCTCCGCACGTCGAATTTGGCAGGGAAGACCCAATGCGTGGTGAACGGCATGCTAGGCAGCGCGGGGAGGTGGCATTGAAACAGCAGGTCAAGGATCTCATCCAGAAGCTCGGCGAAGCGATCCAGGAGTCGGTAAGCGAGAGCGAACCCATAGCGGATGTGGTGCGCGAAATCCGTAAGCAGGGATTCGACGTGCTCCTCATGTTGGAAGCAACCATCGGACTGAATGAGGTGGACGATCAGGACACGGCGTCCCTTACCGACAGCGCGGGACAGGAAATCGTGGAAGGCTCGTTCACGCGCAATGACCTCACCTTCCTGAAGTCCCTGCGGATTTCTACAGAAGAAAGCCCGGTCTGAGCGCTGGTTCGACTTGGCCTAGCAGCACCCCGCTGACGCTTCGGAAGCTGAGGCTAAGCTCAATGCGTCCCTGCGATATTTGGCGGCAGGCGCGGTCGCTTGCGTTCGTTTTCTCTCGAAAACCGGACTCATGCTAGACTCGGGCGTCGTGCCGGACCTGTTTTGCGTCCTATCGCAGTGCATCGTTTCTGAGGTAGTTCATCTATGAGAGACACGTTGGGTGTTTTGCTCGCCGGGGGGGCTGGGGAGAGGCTCTTTCCTTTGACTCGCGACCGCGCCAAGCCGGCAGTTCCGTTTGCCGGCCAGTATCGGATCATCGACATTACGCTTTCCAACTGCATCAACTCCGATCTGCGGCACGTCTACATCCTGACCCAGTACAAGGCCCTTTCTCTCAACCGCCACATACGCGAAGGCTGGGGCACCACGGTTGCCAGCGAACTCGGCGAGTTCATCGAGATCCTTCCGCCCATGCAGCGTGTCTCGAAATCCTGGTACCAGGGCACGGCGGATGCCGTCTTCCAGAACATCTACTCCATCGGTTCGGAGGAGCCCAAGCACGTGCTTATCCTCTCCGGCGATCACATCTACAAAATGAACTACGCGCTGATGAAGCAGCAGCACTGCGAGTCCGGCGCGGACGTCACTATAGCAACACTGCCCATCCATCCCAGCGAGGTGTCCCAATTCGGCGTGGTCGAGGTGGCCCGCAACGGCGAGGTCACGGGCTTCGTCGAAAAGCCCAAGGAGACCGACCTTCGTTCCCCCTTCAATCCGGAGATGGTGGATGCTTCCATGGGCATCTACCTGTTCAACACCGACGTTCTGATTCCGGAGCTTATCAAGGACGCCGAGGACCCGAATTCGAAGCACGACTTCGGGCATAACATTCTTCCCAATATTCTCGGCAAGTACCGCATGATGGCGTACAACTTCGTCGATGAGAACAAGCAGCACGCGCTGTACTGGCGCGATGTGGGAACGCTCGAGGCGTACTACGAAGCCAACCTGGATATCGCCTCGGTGCAGCCGACGTTCAACCTGTACGACAAGGCATGGCCCATGCGCACCCGGCCCTACCAGTACCCGCCCGCGAAGTTCGTTTTCGGCGAACCGGGCCGCACCGGTATGGCCATCAACTCCATTGTGTCCGCCGGCTCGATCGTCTCGGGCTCGGTGGTTCGTAACTCCGTGCTCTCGCACGATGTTCGCGTCAACAGCTATGCGGATGTGGATTCGAGCATCATTTTTGCGCACGTGAATGTGGGCCGCCACTGCCGCATTCGCCACGCCATCATCGATCGCGATGTGCATATACCGGACGGCACCGTGATTGGCTACGACCCCGCCGAGGACAAAAGGAATTATTTCGTCACGCCCAGCGGCCTGACAGTCGTCACGCGGGATTACTCGGTGTACGAAAATCCTGTGAGCCCCGAGTTCCTGCAAGTCATGTAGCCGTGCAGTGCAGACGGGCAAAACAAGAGGAGCCGCCTCACAGGCGGCTCCTCTTGCTGTACGTTCGCCTTTACCGCGCGCCGAAGCGATACAGAACGCCGCCGGAGATCGAGAAGAACTCGCGTGTTTCCGTGCCGAAGTGCTCAAAGATCATGTCCGGGGAGAGCCGGATGCCGATGCGCGGGGCGTAGTTGAAGTCAACGCTGCCGCCCGCCGCTCCCCAGGGTGTGCTGCTGTTGCAGTACAGTCCCAGGTTGCCCTGTTGCGCGGAGGTCTGCTGCTGCGGGCAGGCCGACACAGGACTGCCGCCGGGATAGTTCTTCACCGCGGTATCGAAGGTGCCGATGGCGACCCCGCCTAGCGCGTGAAAATCCACGGCTGCGTAACGATTTTTGGGCCCGCGGTACTCTACTCCGCCTGCCGCGATGTTCTGGTACACCAGCACACGGTTGTAATACGGGCTGATGACCGGCGTCGTGCCCAGCTCCAGCCGGTAGTCTGCCACCACGCCGAGCTTCGGAACGACGCGCGAGCCCAGCCAGTAGGTGGCCATCACCTCGCCGCCGCCCATGTTGTAGCGCTTGGGCAGCACCTGTCCGGCCTGCCCATTCATAAAGCTCAGGCCGCCGTAGATCTCATACTTGTCGTTGTAGACAGGGCCGACCGCCTGCGGCAGCTTGTTCTCGAAGACTCCCGGCTTGACAGGCGCGGTGCCTGGCGCATTGGTCTGCGCGGAGACCGCTCCGGGAACTGCGGAAAAGAGGCACACAGCGAGGATCGTACCCGCCAGGCGGCGAAGGCGGGACGTGTAAAAGGCGGAAAGCATGGTCACGAAAGAGGATGTCCTTACACGAGCGGAGCTACGGGCGACACGGCGGTCCCTGACAGGAGAGACGCACCGCGGTCGCAGCGGTCATCCACAAGGATACCTTAGGGAGCAGCGACCCCGGATGCGCCCAACCATCCTGCGAGCGCGCTCCGCGGCGTCTGCATCCAACGGAACAGCACTCACACCGCTGTCCGAGTCGTGCGACAATATAGTGTTACCCGTGTCCGCTCGGCGCGGGAGGAGAAAACGATGGAATTCTCACCCTGGCACATCGCGATTGTTCTTCTGGTCGCGCTCCTGTTTTTCGGCGGCCGCAAGCTCCCCGAGCTCGGCAAGGGTCTCGGGGAAGGTCTGCGCGGATTCAAGGATGGCATGAAGGGCATTACGGACGAGCCCACCGCCAGCACAAAGCCCGGTGAAACGGCGCACATCGTCACGCCCAAGCCCGACGAAACCTCAAAGACCGCCTAGTCTCCTTTGCTTCGTGCAGCGACGGCTTCCTACCCGAGCCGTCGCTTTTCCATTCCTGCCAGATTGGTACGCTGTGGGAGAGCCACAATGAAGCTCAAGTCTGACTTCCTGGTGCCGCCGCACGGCAAGCTGCGGCTTACCCGCCTCCCTGCAGACGCCCATCCGGGCTACAAGGACGGCGACGCCGCAAAGCAGACACTGGACGGGCATCTCCAGCGGCTTAACGATCTGCAGACCGTCTTCTACGCCTCGCAGTCCAAGGCGCTTCTGATTGTGCTACAGGGGATGGATACGGCGGGTAAGGACGGCGCGATCCGTCACATCTTCTCGGGAGTGAATCCGCAGGGTTGCCAGGTGGCGTCCTTCAAGGTCCCCACCCCGCTGGAAGCCCGGCACGAGTTCCTTTGGCGCTGCCAGGCGCAGACTCCGCCTCGCGGTATGATCGGCATCTTCAACCGGTCTCAGTATGAAGACGTGCTTTCCCCGCGCGTCCACGGGACCATTTCCGCAAAGACGGCAGGCCGCCGCATGGACGACATCAACGCCTGGGAAGAGACCCTGGCGGACAACGACGTCGTCATCCTGAAATTTTTCCTCCACATCTCCCGTGAAGAGCAGACGCGGCGCCTGCAGGCCCGCATCGATGAACCGGACAAGCATTGGAAGCTGTCTCCCTCCGACTTCGCCGAGCGCAAATTCTGGCCGGCCTACATGGCGGCGTATGAAGAGATCTTTGCGCATACCAGCCGCAAGCATGCGCCATGGTTCGTCATCCCTTCCGACCACAAGTGGTTCCGTAACGTGGCGATCTCCAGCATCCTGGCCGACACACTAGCTTCGTTGAAGCTCGAATACCCCAAGCCGACCTTCGACCCCAAAGGTCTCAAGCTGGATGACGAGAGCGACAAGAGCGCGCAGAAAAAAGTGAAAAAGCGCCGCAACAAAGACGCGGTGGACGTGAACTCCGACAGCGAGGGCTCAGGCAGTCATTAGGTCTGATGGCTTCTCTGGGAGACAAGCTCCTCACTGCCTACAAAGTGATCAGCACAACCGCCATGAGAGCCAACCCCATCCCCAGCCACTGCCGGCGTGTAGGCCGTTCGTGGAGCAGCCAGGCCGCCAGCAGGATGGTCGAAGCCGGATACAGCGATGCCAGCACGGCCGCGGCATCCAGCCGGCCCAGCCGCGTCGACCACGTGAACAGCAGGTTGCCGGCCGTGTCGAGCACCGCTACACCGCACACCCAGTAGAACGGCTGTTTGCGAAAGACAGACGTCTGCTCCCCACGCTCACTCGGCACCACCAACAGCAAGGCTGCACAGGTGAAGAGACTTCCCAGGCGAGCCAGCGCGATCGGCTCAAAGACACCGAGGGGATTCGCGAAGCGCAGGGCGGTGAAGTAAATCCCGAACCCAAGACCGCCAAGGAGGGCCAGGCCGGTGGTAGTGCGGTTTTCAGGTGCAGCTCCGCTCGGAGGCGCGGCGATAAACCAGATCGCCACAGCCGCTGCCGCGAAACCGGCAAAGGCAAGCGGATGCGGAGCGCCTTCAATGAGGCGGGAAACCACCGCCGGGATGGCCGCGGCAATGACTCCGCTCAGGGCGGCGGAGGTGCCCATGGTTCCCCGCGCCAAGGCCATGTAAAAAGCCGTGATCGAGATGCCGGCCGCCACGCCACCCCCCAGGCCCCACCAAAGCGCAGCTCCGTGCGGGGCAGAGGCATGAATGAAAGCCAGCACGCCTACCAGCAGCGCAAGGCTCAGCCCATGGGCAAGCAGGATGAATCGCAACGCTCCGCGGGCCGTACCTCGGACCGATTTAACTCCCATGCCCCCAGAGAAATCGCCGCCACCCCATGCCGCCGCCGCGAACAAGGCCGCGAGCGCGTTCCCAGGCAACGCGGAAAACAAGGCTGGAACGGAAGACGTGAAAGCCGCGGAAGCGGCCATTACGGCGTGGTCGCGGGATTCGTGCTTACCGGAGGCTTGGCTGTGTGCGCCGGGGGAGCGCTCGGCCGGTTGTCACTCGCCGTCGGGTAATATCCTTCTTTCGCGATCACGGATAGGTTCGGCTTCAGGACCCTCACTTCCAGAGTGCGGAACTTCTCACTGAGCGGCGGCAGCCGGCTGTAGAAGCCGGCGAAATACTGATCGCGCGACTCCTCAGCAATCTTCGCGAAGCTGGTCTCTATTCCCCGTTGCCGAAACTCGGCGTCAATTTGTCCGCCAGTCGACGTGGTGTAGCGCGGCAGCGCGTTGTCGCGCATGGTGAGTGGCAGATGGATGCGATCCAGAAAGCCGATCACGGGAAGGCTGGAGTCACCTACAAGCGTGGCATACACGGCGACTTTATTGGTTTGGCAGTACTTGATGACATCCTTTTCTTTCGCCTTAGAGCCATATTCCCTGCCGTCGGAGATGACGTACACCACTCTGCGTCGTCGTATCCCGGCTTTTGAGGTTTGAATGGCTGCGGCCAGGATAGCGTCGTTCAGGGTGTGGAACTCGCGCTCCGCGTACTCGGTGATGTTGGACGAGCGGTGATTGGGAGCCGTGTTGGGATCTGCGTACTGATTGTTGATGATGGTGGTCTGCGCAAGCGGCCCGCCCATCGTCATGCTGGGCTCACGCCCCTTGCCCTTGGATTGTTCCAGGATCGCGCCCAGACGTGCACTCGTCGCGCCGTCGAAACCGATCGCATCCTGCAGCTTCACGCCGTTGTTGTAGGTGAAGACAGCAATCTCATCCGCCGGCGAGAACGCCCCCTGTAGAGCTCCGAGCGCGGCGTTGATCCGTTGCATTGTGTCGAAGGTTACGCTCTGGTCGATGACCAGGGCCACAGACAGTGGAAAGGGATCAGACGTGAAGTAGCGGATATTCTGCAGAACGCCATTTTCATAAATCTGCACATCGCGCGGGGTAATGCCGGGGACCATTCGCCCCCGCGAATCTTTCACCAGGAAAGGCACTTCCACAAAATTCACGAACACCGGCAGCCGATAAGCGCCCTGCCCGGACGGGGGAACTTCAATAGCGGAGCCTTCAGCCTCGGGAGCAACCGAGGTTGGGGAGGAGGGGGCGGACGGAAGGGAAGCAGCGGAGTCGGTTCCGCTGGTGCCTGACGTATTTGCAGTGGTCGCCGTGGATGCGTTGGGTGCGTTCGGCAGGTCAGGGGCTGTGGGCACCACAGTGTTCAGCCTGGGCACCGTTTGCGGTTTGGGAGCCTCCGGAACACTCGGCTGTCCGCTTTGCACAGGGGCCTGCGCGCAGAGGCGGGCCGGAAGAGGGCCGCTGCCCCACCCAGCCAGCATGAGAGCGGCCAAACCCGCCAGAATCGTACCTGTCCTGCGCTCCATCCGCTCTTTTCCTCCGAAACCGGCAGCCGCTTGGCCGCACTCCGATTGAGACTACCAGCGTCCACTCGCCGGACTTTCTCCAAAGGTAGTTATCTGGTTGGACGCACCGCCCCATGCGGACGTTGCGCTGACCTTACCGTAGGAGGAAACAGGGAAAACTGCCGGATGCGTCTGTCGCCAAAACAGCCGGCTGCCGCGTCTAAAGAAGCATGCGTTGCTCCGTCTGGCGTGCCTTTTCCGCGTTTCTGCTTGTTACCTCCATCGGATTGCCGGGTCTCCGCGCCCAGGAAGCACCCTCCGTGGAGACGCCGCCCCCTCCCAGCAAAGCCCCCGCGCAGCCGGAACGGACGCTCGAGGAAAGTCAGGTCCTCAAGGTCAACGTCAACCTGGTCGATGTCTACTTTTCAGTCCACGACAAGACCGGATTCATCACCAACCTGACCAAGAATGACTGCCAGGTGGCCGAGGATCACAACCCGCAAACCATCAAGCGGCTGACCCAGGAGAAGAATCTCCCGCTCACCATAGGCATTTTGCTCGACACCAGCGGCAGCCAGACCAACGTGCTGCCCCTGGAGCAGGAATCGGGCGCTCGCTTCCTCAAGGAGGTGCTGCATCCCAAGGACGAAGCTTTCCTCATCTCCTTCGATGTGAACGTCGACCTGCTCTCGGACTACACCAACAGCGCGAACGAGCTGCGCCGGGCCATTAATAAGGCGTCCATTAACGCGGCCTCCTCCAGCGCGGGGATTCCGGGGATCGGCGGCGGACCGTTTCCGACCAGCAATCCGCGCGGGACGCTGCTCTACGACGCGGTCTATCTGGGTGCCCACGACAAGCTGCAGTCCCAGACCGGGCGCAAGGTGCTGGTCATCCTAACCGATGGCGAAGATCAGGGCTCGCAGGAAACGATCAAGAGCGCTATTGAGGCAGCACAGAAGGCCAATGTGATCGTGTACCCCATCCTGATTGCGGATCGCGCCAGCTATGCCGCGGCGGGGATGATCTACACCGGCTCCAGCCAGATGGAGCAGCTCGCCCGCGAGACAGGGGGCCGCGTCATCAACGTGGGGAACAGCGGACGCAAGCTTGAGGATGCCTTCGACCAGATTCAGGACGAGCTGCGCACGCAATACCTGCTGAGCTACACGCCCACCAATCGCGAGGCCGACGGCAAGTACCGCAAAATCGATCTGGACTGCGGCAAAGGTGCCAAGGTGCAGGCCCGCAAGGGCTACTACGCCATCGGCGGAGACGCCGATAACACCATCGAGTAGCGGCCCGCGTCCACCATCGTAACGGCTGGCTTCATCGGGGACGGGCGCCTGTCTTCATGGGGCGAGAAGACCGGCGCGCTTCGCTTTTCAGGGGCAGCAGTCTGGTAACTTCTGCTGCCGTTCAGGACGTGGCGCCGCCGTCCAGCCGCATCACCAGAGCAGGCCCCGGCAGGCGAGTGCCTGACAGCGTGGCTGGCTGCACGGCTTACCGACAAGCGCCATCCGCAGCCCGCAATACGAGCACTTGGCGTACAGCAGCCAATGCCACAACCTGCGGGAGTAACTTCGTACCCGATTCGGCAAGCAATTGTCCTTTCGTGCAGTGTAAGGGGACAGTGCCTGTGTAAATGAGGGATCAAATGTGCAGCCGCTCACGGTGGAGCAGAACGGAGCCTCTGCCTCGGTTCGCGCAGCGCTCCCCGCATCGAACGTCGCATGTGGACGGTTCTGCTGCTCATCGGCTCCAACATTTTCATGACGTTCGCCTGGTACGGACATCTCAAGTACAAGAACGTGGCTCTCTGGAAGGTCATCCTCGTGAGCTGGTCCATCGCTCTCTTCGAGTACTGCCTGCAGGTGCCTGCGAACCGCATCGGCTCGAAAAACTTCTCACCTGACCAGCTCAAGGTCATCCAGGAGGTCATCACGTTGACGGTTTTCGGCGTGTTCAGCGTCTTCTACTTCGGCGACAAGCTGCACTGGAACCATGCGGTTGCGTTCGCCTGCCTGGTCGCGGGAGCGTTCTTCATGTTCCATAAGTTTTAGCTTCTCCTTTTGCTGTGCTTTTCCCTTCGAGGGTGTCATCCTGAGCGCAGCGAAGCATCCCGGTAGTTGCTCGCCCTGGAACTACATCTTCAGGAGAACAGCTTTAGCTGTTCTCGCGCGGGTACTGTCGCTTTCCTGTGACAGCTTTCTTCTCCTACAGAGGAGCTTTGTCTTCCCGTGCTGAAGGCGCGAAACATAGCACAACGACATCGCGGCAGAGCGGCACGATCGCTCCGGACAACAGCCTCCTAGGTGTCGGCTGAATGGAGCCATTGCTGCACTTCCGCCAGTGAACCGACTGCGAGTGCGTTGCCCGGGCACTCTTCGGGCTCTGTGCCCCTCAGCAGAAACGCCTGCCGCAACCCGGCCGCGTTCGCTGCTTCCACGTCCGTGCATCGGTCCCCGACCATCACCGATTTCGCCAGATCCAGGTCCAGGTCTCGCGCCGCCCGCAACAGCATGCCGGGACCGGGTTTGCGGTCTCCATGCTCACGCTTGAACTCTCCCAGGCCATGTTCGGGATGATACGGACAGTGGTAGACCGCATCGAGGTGCACGCCGTTGCGCGCCAGCTCCGCCGTCATCCACCGCATCAGCGTCTCGAAGTCCGCCGTGGTGTACAGCCCGCGCGCGATCCCCGCCTGATTGGTCACGACCACGAGCCTGTAGCCCAGCTCCTGCGCCGCGCGGCAGAGGGGCACGATCCCTTGCACCCAGCGCACATCCTCTGCGCGGTGCAGCCAGCCGATATCGTGGTTGATCACGCCATCGCGGTCCAGAAACAGGGCGCGCGAGCTCATCGCTGTACCGTTCCCGCGGCTGTCCGGAGTTGCACCAGAGGCGTATGTGCGGGCGCCACCACGCGCGGCAACAGACACTCGCCTGCGGCCACGGTGCGCAGCTGATGCCGCACTTCCGCAAGCGCCATCTCCGGCGTGACCTGCTCCATGCAGCCATTGTGCCTGCAGGGCGCGTACTCGCGGCCGTCGTAGCAAGGCCGGCAGGCAAACCCCTCGCCGCCCCACAGAGCGACCGCATTCGGAACCTGCGGCAAGCGTCCGCGTGGGTCCGTGGGCCCGAAGATGCCGACAACCGCCGTGCGGGTGATGCCCGCAAGATGCAGCGGCCCTGTGTCATGCGTCACCGTGACTTCCGCGGAGTCCAGCAGCGCCAGCGTCTCCACCAGTGACAGCGTGCCGATGAGGTCGGCGACCGGCAATGTCTCGAAGGCGGAGGAAGTCCATGCGTCATCAGGGCCGCCGGTCAGCACCACTTCGCAGCCTTCCTGCGCCAGCCGGTCGGCAAGTCTCACGTAGTGAGCGAGCGGCCAGCGCCGCAGCGCATCGTCGCGCAGCAGGTTGCGCGCTCCGCCCGGTGCCAGCACCACGCGCTGCTTGCCCGGCTGACGGGCCAGCGGGCAAAGCGGCAGGCCCTCCGCACGCACCGGCGAGAGCTGGCGCGGCGTCTCGCCGTCCGGGAGCGCCAGCAGAAGACGGGCGTACTCATCCGTGTGGTGCCGTCCGTGGATCAGCCGTGCGGCGCGGTCTTCAGCGGACAACACGATGCCCCGTGCCGCTCGCACCGGCAACGCCAGCAATCTGTAACGGCGGTCGTAGTAGAGCGTGGCGCACAGGTCATAGCGCCGGCCTGCGACTCGCCTCCATACAGCCGCGAGCGTCTGCAGCGCGGCGAGCTTGCCCTTGTGCAGCAGCCTGCTTTCGCTCACCGGGATCACTCCGATCCACGGATACAGCCGCAGGATCGGCGCGATGGCTTCGCCGCAGATCCAGTCCACCTCGTAACCCTGTTCATGCAAGGCATGCGCCGCCGGAATCGCCATGACCACGTCACCGATGGCGCCGAGCTTGACGATCAGGGCGCGCGGCACGGCCTACTTCTCCACGCCTGCGCTCAGGATGGAGGCCGCATCCTGCGTGGGAGCCGCCCAGCTTGTGTCGCGCAGAAACACGCTCTGATTCCGCAGCACACTAATGTACGCAAGGTAACGCATCAGCAGTTCATACCGGTTCGGTCCCAGCACCCGCAGTGCGAGCCGCAACAGGGTGTGCACCGCTTCCACCCGCCGGTCGCGAGGATTGAAGTCGTTCCATCCCGCCCTGGCCGGAGCAGCCTTGCCGGCTACCAGCTTCTCCCTGCGCGCCCAGCTTGCAAACGAGCCGTTCGCCTTGAAGGGATCCTCCCCGGCAAACTGCCCATAGTGAGCGGCATAGAGCCGTCGCGCCAGCCGCGTGATGGCCGTGCCATCGGAAAACGCGCCAAAGCCGTAGGGTGTTTGCTCCAGAAGCGGCAACCTGTTCTGGAGCACAGCGGCTTTGTAGTTCGTAAACAGCTCATGCAAGTCCGGACGATCCTGCAGCCGAAAGCGGTTGGTGTGCTTCGAGAGCACGGCCTGGTCGTCCGGCACCACGCCGCTGAAATGGAAGAAGCGCAGCGGCACGCTCCCACTCACCGGACTCTCCACGGTGATGCCTTCCGGCGTGGCCCGCAGGGTACGCTCATGCAGGTTCCAGTACGCCATGTTGCAGCCGGCGTCGCGCAGAATGGCGACGTTCGCAAAGAGCCCGGGCGCCAGGTTCATCCACTTCTGATCGACGAATAAACCGGTGCGGCCTTCGCTGAAGCCCAGCAGCAGGCAGCGCTCTTCCCACCACGTCAGCAGGCGTTCGCTCTCGCTGCCGCAGCCGACGGCGATGAACCCCAGGTTGTACGTCCCGTTGTAGAGCAGGTCCTGTTCTCCCGGTGACCGGCCGTCCATGACCGGCGTCGTGATGTGGGGCGTGAGCACCGCCGACGCGCCTGCCTCCAGCGCTTCGAATACCGGATCCAACGGCGCGTAGCAGAAAATATCCGGGTCGAGATACACCAGGGCATCGAGTGCGTACGCGGTCAGGAGATGCTTCATGAACGTCGGCTTGACGTTGGTATTCAGCTCCAGGATGTCGTACTTCATCGCCTCGCCGCGCAGGTCAGCAAGCCCAATGTCTTTCAGGAGCACCGGCTGAAAGGCTTCCATCCGGAAGGCGGTCGCGTCTTCAAGGTCGGCCACCAGGAGCACGAAGAAGAGGTGACCGGGATGTTGTGCCAGGTAGGACGCGGACAGCGTCCGCGCATACGCGAAATAGTTCGGCGAAACGATGGTGCACGCTGCTCGCTTCACCCTCCGAGTCCCGATCTGCCGTGGAGCATGCACCTAGTTTACCGTGCTGATTTCAGCCCACCGCGGCACACAGGGTTCCTGTAAGGATCATGCGCGTGGTGAGTGGTCGTCGAACGGCAGCCATTCTCCGCACGCCGCGTTCCAGCGCCGCACCGGCCGCGCGGGAGCCCCAAGTGCGATCGTTTCGGCGGGGATCGTGCCGGTTACCACGGAGTTGGCGCCGATCACCGCGCCGTCTCCGATGCTGGCTCCCGCCAGCACAGCCACGCCGTCGCCAATCCAGACGTTCTTTCCGACCCGTACCGGTCCGGGGGACCACAAGGGCCGCCGGTTCGGCGCTGTCTCCGGTGAGCTCTGCCCCTCACCCCGGTAAACGCCATGGGAGTGGTCACTCACCAGAACGCGGCTTCCGATCAAAGTGCCGGACCCGATTTCGATGTGGTGCAGGCAGGCGATATGCACCGCGCTGGAGACGTTGACGCTATCCCCGATCGTCAGGCTCGGCTGGAAAGTTTGCCCATTGAACTCCATCACCGCTTCGATCCATAGATCGTCCCCGGCTTCAAAATCACGTCCTATCCGTATGTTCCCGAGCCCCAGCAGTCGCGGGTTGCGCCGCGCCCGAAACCCCGGCGAGCCGAGTTGCCGCGCAATCAGATGGTCGCGCATTCGCCGCCGCGCCGACCCCGCGGCTCGCGTTACGAATTGCGCCCATCCATTCCCGCGCAGCACGCCCCACGCACTTTCTGCGCCGCTCCCTGGCTTCAGGACTCCAGGGGCCGGTCTTTCGCGCGAAACCGGACTGTCCATCATGAGGGTCCCTTCACATCGATGGCAGAGGCGCACGGAGCCCGGCGCTTGCACCGGCACGGTCCCCAAGCACCTTCCGGCCAGGAGCCGCAAGACCTTCGGTCTTCATCGTGCTGCGACTCTCGTGAGTCTACCCAAGGAGCGGTCTTTGTGGAGACCCTTTTCATCGCAAGGGCTTCAGGATCAGTTTCGGATTTCTGCTGCCTGCGCGCTGCCGCACGGAAAGGGCCGTTCTGCGCGGGACGGAGCCTCCTGGCCATCCATGCAGGAGAACGGCATAGGTGAACCAGTAGAAGACGGTCACCGGAATGAGCACGAAAGCTCCGTCGCTGGCAGCCACGATGGCGTAAACCATCAAACCGCTGAAAGCCGCCATCCGCTCTGGTGATCGCCGGGCCGCGGGGTCGGCGGCCATCACCAGAACGGGGCTGGCCATCAGGAGAGAAAAGAAAAACAATCCGGATAGACCGTAGTAGCGAAGCGCGGAGCCGTACAGGCTCTCGTCGAAACCCACCAGGGGACCAGCCGGTAGAAGCGTGACGGCGGACGAGACACGCAGCTCTGCGGACCGTCCGCCTAGCGTGGGGTCGAGAAGGAAAGCGATCCCTGAATTGGTGGCGAGGAAAAGTGCGCCGAAGATCAGCCCGATGATCAGGAGGACGGAAAGTGTCCGCCGCGCCGCAGCGCCCAGGTACACCACGGGAAAGGTCCGCAGCTGCCGCAGCAATTGAAGGCCGAGCGGTGCTGCCTGAAGGAGCAGAAGACCGACCCATACCGTTCGCGAAAGGGTCAGGAGGGCCGCTGTGATCAGGACCCCCCGCTTCCATCGTCTGGGCTCCAGCGTGTTGTAGAGCGGCAGCAGAATGAGCGTCGCTACGCCGTAGAGATTGCCGTTGTTGTAGGTCGAAATCAGCTTCTGGAAGAAGCCCCGCGCGTTGTGCTTGGTTCCTTCCAAGAGCCCATAATCGCCGGCGTTCACGGTAAGGAAGGGAATCTCGATGTAGTGCCCGGTGAAGGGGTGCAGGACAAACAGGAAGATACCCCACAGTGCCGCTGCCAGCATGCAGAAGCGGAACCATTTGGAAAGCCGTTCAGGGTGGATCAGGCGGAAGAAGGGCGGATAGATCCCAAGAAAGAGGAGGGGCAGGAAGCAGAAGCCGCTCATCATCGAAATCGAGTAGCCGGCGTTGATGTAGCCGTACACAAGGAACGCGTAGACGAGCAGGATTTGCATGGGCACGAGCAGGCCTAGGATGGTCAGCGTGGTGCCGCGCACTCGTAACGGTACGGCCAAAAGGCGAACAATGGCCAGTAGCGGGAAGCTGAGTGCGAGGTATAGGTATCCCCAGGTGAGCGGGATGTTAGCGATCTTGATGCCTCCCTTGGGGAAAAGTACAAGGAAGAGGACCAGAAAATAGGCGTGGAACATCGCGTAGCGATGCGGCGTGCGCAGGATGCGTGAAACCTCCATGGCGGCTACCTGAAAGCACTGCGCAGAGTCTGAATGCGCTCGCGTGTTCTGGCATGCGCCATCACACGCAGAACCAGCAGCTTCACGATCACAGCGAGCAGGCCGGCGAGCAGGCCCGCGGCCAGGCTGATCGCGAAGTACGGCTTGCGCGGCGGCCACGCCTTGTTCTCCGGCGCGATCGCCCGGTCCACCACCTGGAACGCCGAACGGGCGGCGATCTCGTTGAGCCGGGCGCTTTCGAATTCGTTGCCCAGCGACGTGACCAGGGCGTTGTAATACGCCACATCGCGGGAGGCCCGCTGCAGCTCCAGGTTCTGCATCAACGCCTGGGCGGCCGACGGCGCAGCTCCCACGGGAGCTCCGAGGCCGGAGCTTTCCTGCACTCTTTCCTGTGCCTGTAACTGGCCGATCTGCGCGTCCAGCGCGCGCACATCAGGATTTTGCGGCGTTTCGCCCTCCAGCAGCTTTGCCCGCTGCACCTGCAGGTTCTGGATGGAGGCACGCGTTCCCTGGATCGTGCTGATCCCGCTGGCAATCTGCGCCTCTGGCTGCACGAGACCGGTGTTTTGCTGCAGCTTCTTGTAGCGGTTCTCCGCTTCCGCCAGCTGACCGCGTTCCTGCTGCAGCTGGCTTTCGAAAAACTCGCGCGTTCTCGTGCTCTGCTGCAGTCCCATGCTTTCGTTCAGCGCCTGCAGCGCGTCCAGATAAGTGTTTGCGATCAACGCCGCGTTGTTAGCATCGCCATCGCGCACAGATAGGGTCATCAATCCATCCCCGGTCTCAGCGAAAGAACTGATCCCCGTCAGAATGCCTCGCGCCGCCTCCCGGTCGGTTATGTGATAGATCGTCAGGAGATGGGCGCGATCGATCACCAGGTCCTGCACGGTTCGGCTTCGCAGCAGCCCTACATACAGCCCGCCCACGCCACTGCGGGAGGAAAACAGCGAAGCCAGCGTTTCGCTGGACCGGCCTTCCTGGGGCAGGATCGAGGCGGTAGCCACATACTGCGGCTTCAAACGCAGCACATAGGCCACGCAGACGATCGCAACCACCAAAGCCACGGAGACTGCAAGCCGCCATTGCGCCAGGAACGAGACGGCCAGTGCAAACAGGTCGATACCGCTCTCCGCCTGCGCATCGTCTTGAACCACGACCACCGGAACCGCATCCAGACCGGTGTGAGGTGTCTTGGTGATGTCCTCGTTCAACGCTTCTCCCTAACCCCTTCGCCGCACTGGCACAGAAACAAGCTCGCGCCTAGCGAACCAGCAGGGCTACGCCCGCAAGTCCCAGACCGAGATTCCCGAGGATTCCCGTAATATCGAGCACCCGCTGGAAGACCGCCCGCTTGTCCAGGATCGGTGGCACCACGACAGTGTCCCCGGGGTAAATAGTTGCTCGCCGCACGTCCGTGTATTGCTGGCTGATGACCGAGCCATCCGCGCGCAGCAGAAAGATGCGATGCTTGTCAGCTTGCCGATCCGGGCCGCCGGCACGGTGAAGGTAGTCACCGACCCGCAGGCCGGGGCTGTAGACAAAAGCGTTCGCGCTGTAAACCTGGCCTTCCACGGTGACATTGGCAGGGATGTGCGGCACCACGAAGCGGTCGCCGTCCTCCAGGGCTACGTCCGGTACGGAGTCGATCCCGATGCTGTTGGGCTTGAATTCCAACACGATCCGCCCAATCGGCGTGATGCTGCGCAGGCGGTTGACCGCGGTTTGTGCGTCCGCCGCTGAGGCGCTGGCTGCCAGCTGATCGTTGTTGCTGACGGCGCGGGCGCTGGCGCGCGAAACCTGGTTGGAGATCTGCGCCTGCAACTGGTCGGCGTACTCGTTCAAGCGCTGCGTCTGTACGCGGCGGGTAGACTCGCGCGTGAACTCCGAGGCATACAGATACGCATCCGGGGTAAAGCCGCCGGCCCGTCGCAGCAGCCCGCGCAAGGTCTCACCAGCCAGCACGCTGTACACGCCCACATGGTTGAACTCGCCTTCCAGACGCACATACCGCGTCTGCTGCACGCTGGGTACGCTCAAGTCCGCCTTGGAAAAGATTGTCACCACGTCCCCGGGAAGCAAATCGAAGTTCTGGTCCGATTTGCCGTCCAGAACGATGGACCCGAGATCAAACGGGATCAACGATGTGGACAGGTTTTCCGTGCTCTGGCGCTCGATCACGGCATAGCTCCAGTTGATGTCCGGAGCGCTCAGAACCACATCGTTCCTGGCGCTGAAAACGCCGTTGTTCGCGGTCAGGGCGCTGGCTTCGGAGTTGGTGCTCGCCTGCCCGGACGATCCGCCCCGCTGCGCCACGGCGTCGGCGCTTGCGGTTTGCGCGTTGCCTTTCACCCCCAGGGCGCCCTCGTCGCCCTGGGGCTGGCCGGGGATGTAGTCCTGCACCAGCTGGCCCAGCTCATTGCGCTTCTGCCAGTAGTTGCGTGTGATCAGGGATTCCTTGTTGGGCACCAGGTCGGAAATTCGCATTCCCTGGTGCCACACGTAGCGTCCGGGGTTGGCGACGTTGCCGCGTAGCGTCACCGCGTTTCGAAAGCGGTCCACAATGGAGGTCACCGAAACAATGTCGCCGTTCTGCAGCAGCATCGAGGGCTGCAGAACGGCGGGAACGTCCTGCACCTGGAGCAGCGTGTGCTGGTCGATGCGCTCCAAGCGTACCGTGGAGGTGGATGCCACCGGGGTGGGGCCGCCGGTCATCTGCAGCAGATCGGTGATCGTGGTCGCGCCCTTGAGCTCGTAAATCGCAGGGTTGTCTACGCTGCCCAGGATGGCCACCTGCGGCCCCACCGGCGGAACGAAGATGACGTCCCCGTTGACCAGCGGGATATCGTGCGACTTGTCCCCGTGCTGCAGCAGGTCGTACAGATCGAAGTGGTCGATCGTGACGTTGTCGCGCCTGACCTGAATGTCGCGCAGCGTGCCGTCTGGCAGCACGCCCCCGGACGCGAAAATTGCGTTGATGAGCGTGCTGAGAGAACTGATCGAAAACGTGCCCGGCCGGCGTGCTTCACCCAGAACAAACACCTGGATCGTGCGCAGTGAGCCCAGCGTCGTGCTGACCTGGAAATTGCGGTAGATCTTGCCGAGTTGGTCGTTCAGGAAGCCGGGCAGCTGCCCGTAGGTGAGCCCGGCCACATGGACCGCTCCCAGGTCCGGCACGGAAACTGCTCCGGTCCGGTCCACAACAAGATCGAGTTGCCTGTTAGTGGTGCCGGAAATTTGCACCCGCAAGTCATCGCCGGGGCCGATCACGTACCCCGGCCCCACCGGTACGTCCTCGATCTGGGCAAACGTGGAGGGAGGATTCCCGAACAGCGAGGCCCCGAAGATGGGCAGGCTTCTGCCGGTGGTCGTCACCACCATCTGCTGAAACTCGGTCAGGCGGTCCTGCGAGCCGGCCGGCACCTCGTTGCGAGTCTCACCCTGTTCGCCCTCGCGGGTGCCTTGCGTCCCGCGTCGGCCTGCAGCTGTTGTGTTCTGGCTTCCCGGCGTCGTGTTGCTGGAACCTGGAGTCCCGCCAGCCTGTCCCGCCGGACCGGGTGCTGATGCCGCCGCGGGCGCAGCCGCGGCCTGGCTGTGCAGACGCGGCATGGGACCCAGGGCCGCCCCGAAGCTCAGAAGGGAGCCCGCAAGCGTCGCGAAACGGCGCCGGCCGCAAGCGCGGTGGCCAAACATCACTCGAAGCGACTTCACGCCGAAAGCACCTTGTTCCTTCGTGACGAGCGTCACGATGCAGCTTGCCACTGCTCAACCGACGCTGCCGCAGTAACGTCCCATTTTACCTGACACGACCTTGCGGGACACGGTGCCTTCTCCAAATCGACACAACAAAACTGCTCCCGCCACGCGGAAGCAGTTTCTGCAGCGGCCGGTCCCCTAGCGGGAGCGGAAGCGCGCGTAAAGGTACGCGCCCGCGGCGCCGGCCAAGCCGAGCACGGCTGTGGGACACTCCGGCGAGTTGGCGCATCCGATTTGCGCATGGGCCAGCACCGGAACCGCCAGAACACAGCCGAGGTAGGCAAAGCGGCGCATCATCTTCATACGGAAGCCTCAAAGAATGGATTTTTCGTGGTTTCTTGATTGTACAGCCGAATGCGCTCCCCGCAAGCGCATTCCTCCAGCGGGGCGCGGAAGCGCTCCGGCTTCGGACGGCTGGCCAGGCCTTCGCTCCTCAGGCGTCGCCGCGCCCTGCCTGGGGTGAGAGCACGCGGAGAGCGTCAGGACCCCGATGGACTCGGCACAGATCCGGGAAGTTCGCGCGCCGGAGCCGAAGCCGCAGCTCCACCGTAGCTTCGCGGTGGCACGGCAGGCAGAGGGTTCGCAGGTTGTCCAGATCGCACTGGCCGCCGCCTTCCGCCACCGGCAGAATATGGTCGGCGTCCCACAGCGACCGCCTGGCTTTGATCGAGCCTAACCCCCACATCTCCAGGGCTTCGCGTCGAGCCTTGCCCCGGCTTCGCTGCAAGGCCCGGAAGGCTGCCAGCGTGTCCATGCCGCACGCCGCACACACGCCCGCGTCCCGCGCCAGCACCCGCTCGCGCAGGTAGCCGGGATCGGAGCGCAGTCGCCATTGGTGCACGCAGTACTCCGAGCAGAACGTGCGCCGGCGGCGGTTGAGGATTTCCAGCTGGCACCAACGGCACAGAGGCATGCCGTTCGGCCCGGTAGGCAGCGCCGCCCGCGCCAGCCGCCCGGCTTCCTGCAGTGTTCTCTCCGGCCGGATCACCGGCACGTGTCCTCGCGGCCCTGCGACATCACGGGAGCGGCCCCCTCAATTGATCGTCACCGTGAGCGTCGAGCTTGCCGTGATCGCGGCGTTCGCAGCGCTGGTTCCGGTCACGGTAAGGGTATACGTACCCGCGCTGCTGTGCGTCGTCGTGGTGCTGACCGGTGTCGACGCCGCCGCGCTGCCGCCGCTACCACACCCGGAAATCACGCTGATCCCAAGGAACGCAACCAGGCTCGCTGCCAACACTGGCAGCTTCCGCTTCCGGTAGAGCGGCAGGCACAGAACGAGCATGGCCAGCGTTGCTTCGCCTCCGAATCGCCAACGGCGGGAAAGCCCCGCCGCCTGACCGCCGCTTGCCGCCGCGGCCACTGCCTTTGTGCTGGAAATGAAAACTTCCGTGGCGACTTGTCCACCGGCGATCACCGCGGCGGTCGCGGGCGACACGCTGCAGCTCGGCGCATAGTAGGCCGAAGAGCTGGTCAGGCTGCAGCTGAAGTTCACTTGGCCGCTGAATCCGCTCACCGAGGTCAGCGTGACCGCCGTCGCGTTGCCGGTCGCTGCGCCGGAAGTGAAACTCAGGCTCGAAGCCGCTGCCGTGAGCGTAAAGCTTGGCGTGGCGACGTACACCGTAATCGCCGGTGCGGTGGCTGTGGTCGTGCCCGCGCCTTTCACCACCACGCTGAGCGCACCGGTTGAGGTGCCACCCGTATTGGTAATCGTGAGCGTGGCCGTTGCCGTGCTGCCCGCCGTCAAGGTCACCGCTGGGGAGGAAAGAGCACACATCCCGGCGGCGCTGCCGCTCGCCGTGCTGACAGTGCAGGTGAGGGCTGCGGTTCCCGCGTAGGTGTCGATCGAGGTAACCTGTATGGTTTCGCTCACGGTAGCGCCTGTGCTCGCCGAGAGGTTCAATGTGTTGGCGCTCGGAGAGACCGTAAACGTCGGCGTGGAAAGGGCGGTAAGGTAATTGGTTACGTCCAGGGAGCCCCACCCCGTCGAAGCATCCCAGCCGGCGTTGACCAGATAGCCCACCAGGCCCCCGCTGAGCGACGCGCTAGTCGGGGTCGAGTTGTTGCACAGCGAGGGCGATCCCGTGCAGGTACCCACGCCGGAGGTGGCCACGGTCACGTCGTGGAAGGCTGGGCTGGACGAGGAAGCCAGGGCGTACAGGCTGGGATTGATGTTACCTTGGCGGCCCCCCAGTTTCTGGTTCACCAGCGCCTGGATGCCAGCCATCGACGGCGCCGCGGCGGAGGTGCCGCCGAACGCGAAGAACGAGCCGCAGGTCGCGCCTTCGTACGCAAGGCAGGTCACATAGCCATCGTGTGTCGAGCTGCTTAGCGCAATATCGGGTATCCAGCGGAAGCTGCCGGCGGGAATTCCCGTGCCGGTTTGCCAACTGGGTTTGGGGAGGTAAACGCTGATTCCGCCCCCGGTCGCCCCTTGGGAATACGTCCCGCTCGAAGACACGGCCACATCGTTCCAAGCGCCTTCCGGGATGTAGCTCAGCAGCGTGACCCGGCCCGTCCCGCTCGTGGAGCTCCAGTAAGCCGACGCATTGCTGCTGTCAGCGAACTCCGTGCCGCCCAGGCAGGTCACATACTGGTTGGCGCAGAAGTCGTTGATGCTAAGCACCTGGCCGCTCGGGATCGTCGAAGAAAACGCATTGCAGGCTGCCGCCCCGCTGTCGCCCGAGGAGATGAAGGTCGAGATGCCCTGCGCCGCCGCCGTCTGGAACATGCTCTGCTCGTACAGGTCGTTGGCCTGTCCGTTCAGGTACTCGCAACCGCTGAAACTGATGCTCAGGATCGGATCGTTCAACGTGCTGATGGCATAGTTGATCGCGATGTACAGGCCGTCCGTGGCATAGGTGTTCCCGTTGCCGATATTGCCGGAGACGACCAAGTCCACGGTGGCGCCCGGGGCCGTGCCGATCGTGCGGTCCACATCGAGCGTCGCTTCATCCTGCGCGCCGTTATCACTTCCGGAGGTGGTCAGGGCCGCTCCGGGGTCCACACCGTTCGAGGGAATGATGAGGTTCGCCTGCTTGGCTGCGAGGCCTTCCAGCGCCTCCAGCGCGGAAATATCGGCAGGATTGACGCGGGCCTCGCCCGCAACCGCGATGTTCTGCCCGGCACCGTTTATGCCCGCGCTGTAGGCCGGGTTGATGTCGTAGGCCACAGCGAAGTCTCCCGACACTAGGTAGTGGTTCCCCGAGGCACTGTTGAGTGCCGGCGCCGCGCTGCCCGCATCCGCCTTGGGCGTGATCAGCTCGCCTTTGTGCGCGGTCGCGTGGTGAATCACCTCGGAGAGCCCGGCGACCGTGGCCACCACTGGCTGCAGGGCGGCCGGGACCGCCGGCTCTTGTGTGAGCGAGTACCGTTGCTCGCCGTTGGCAAGAGAGAAAAGCCGGAAGCTGGTGCCGAAGGCGCTTTCTACCGAACTCGCCGGCCCGCTGAAGTCCACGAACAGGCGGTTCGGAGAGACGCTGTCCACCGTCAGGCCCTGACTTTGCAGCCAGTTCGTCACGGCCTCCACATCGGCCTGGGCTGGACCGTACAGCGTTCCCACCTGGGCGGGAGTCAGCCACTGGTGGTAGCGTGACGAGGCGGGGTTGACCTGGTCTGCCATCAGTTGCTCGAACGCGGCCTCCACTTCCGGTGCACGGCTGAGTACCATCGTGAGGTGGCTGAAACTGGCTCTCGGCGGGAGCGCTGCCGAGGGGAGCCGGTCCGTGTCAGCGAACACCGGCACGTGCCCGCTCAGCCGAGTGGATTTTCCGCCATCTACCGGGCTCAGCACCCGGGCTGAACGCTGCACCGCCGCGGCCGTCTGGGCAGTGCAGGGGAGGGCGGCCCAGGCGGCAACCAGCAGCCAAGCGGCAATCCTCAGGACAGGTGCGGCACAGGAAACATCGGGGAGAGAAGAGCGCATCAGGGACCTCACGAAACGAACCCCGCTTCCGGCACGAAGTCGCGAAAGCGGCAGGGCAGGGTGCGGTAAGCGTACGCGACCGCCAGCGGCTGATGGAACCCACCTTTCGCGGCACGCCGTCATAGGATGGACGGCGAAACTCCTCTCGGGGAGTACAGTCAAAACGCAGCATCAAGGAGGGCACATTGTCACGTACTGAATCCACCATGGTCGAGCTCGGCACCCTCGCTCCTCCTTTTGAGCTGGTCGATGTCCTCAGCGGCCGGCCCCTGGGGCGGGATGATGTTTTTGCCCTGAGCTGGGATGAGACGCTCTCCGACGCCACCAATCTGTCTTCCCATGGCGGCCCCGCGAAGAAGCATGGCCTGATGGTCATGTTCGTGTGCGTCCACTGCCCCTACGTCAAGCACGTGGAAGCCGAGTTGGGCCGCATTGCGGAAGAGTACTTTGCGGACGGCTCCGGACCGGTTGCCATGTGTGCCATCCAGAGCAACGACATCGCACAGTACCCCGACGACGGCCCCGACGGCATGCGCGAGCAGGCCCGCCGCCTGGGCTGGAAGTTCCCCTACCTGCTGGACGAGTACCAGGAGGTGGCCCGCTCGTACGGTGCGGCCTGCACCCCGGACTTCTTCCTCTTCAATGCGGAGCTGGAACTGGTCTACCGCGGGCAACTGGACTCGTCGCGGCCGCGCCGCGGCGATTTCGGTAACGACGAGCCCGTGACCGGCCGCGACCTTCGCGCTGCCCTCGACGCGGTCGTTGCCGGCAAGCGCCCCGACCCAAACCAGCGCGGCTCCATTGGCTGCAATATCAAATGGAAGCAGGAGTAGCCCGCCCGTCCATGCGAAAACCGGTCGTTCGGTCATCGAAGTGTTTCTTGCTGCGAAGCAGGTTGCAACAGGTGCCGCGGGCGGAAAGCAAGCGTCTATGCAGGAGGCCGAGAAGAGGCTCCGAAAGCTTTCTCGGAGTTCATTCTTCCCTACCCGGCAGGAGATTTCGACACCATGCAAGACATTCTGGAACACCTGAAAGAGGGCATTCGCCACTTTCACGCTGAAACCTATCCAGCCAACGCCGAGAACTACCAGCAGGCGGCCGAAGGCCCGCAGAAGCCTCACACCCTGATGATCACCTGCGCCGACTCGCGCATCGATATCGAGACCGTGACCAACTCCCAGCCAGGGCAACTCTTCATCACGCGGAACGTGGGCAACATCGTGCCAGGCTACGGTGAAATGCTCGGCGGCGTCAGCGCGGTTATCGAATACGCCGTATCCGCGCTCAAGGTCCGGCACGTAGTGATCTGCGGCCACTCCGACTGTGGCGCGATGAAAGCACTGCTGCACCCGGAGACTCTCGACAACCTGCCCACCGTGAAGAGCTGGCTGCGCAACGCGCACGCCGCCGTCTCCGTATCCGAGAGCTTCGCAACCAGCGAGGAGTGCCCGGGTGAAACTCTTTCCCGTCTGACCGAGCGCAACGTTCTGCTGCAGATGCAGCATCTGCGCACCCACCCCTCGGTGGCTGGCGCGCTGGCCCGTGGGGAGCTCACCGTATCCGGCTGGGTGTATGACATCGGCACGGGCGATGTGCGCATCGCGTCCGGCACGGATGAAACCTTCCGATACCTCGACCGGCCGGCCAGCCCAGGCGGCCTCGAGCCCGTCATCGCCGAGGTCACAATCGTGTCCCCGGCCGGCAGCGGAACAGTCAAATGATTGTGCCGCGCCAGGCGCAGATTTCGCGCATGCTGCAGTACGTCGTGAGCGCTGCTCGCGCTCCTCGTCTATGACTCCCGCGGAATGCGCGCTCAAGCTCCTGGGGGACCTGGCCAGGTTCGCCGTGTGTAACGCCTGACTTCTAAGGCGGCCATCGGCGTGATCGTCGGCTTCCGCAACAAACTCCGCCTGCGCCCGCTGGCGAGAGTCATCAAGCTAGATCAAGCCGGGAGTACGAAGAAGTCCTCTCGAAGGAGGGCTCTCGATCCAAACTCGATCTTGTAACTAGGACCGCACTGCCGCGTCCGAGCCGTGCTGTTTAACCATTTTGTTGTAAATGCCGAGCAGCAGGAAGGGTGCGACCCACTGTCCGACGAAGAGTGCCGCATAGTCCTTCTTGGCAATTTTGAATGTCACCGAAGCCGCAATCGATGCGATCGCTAGGCCAAGGTAAGCGCTCGAGGGCACCTGCGACGTGTACTTTTCGATGGCGGCTGTGACTTGATCTTCATTCGCCTGGCCCGCCTGAACTCGATAATCCGACATGCTAATCGTCTCCGCGGCAAGTTGCCGTCAGGTGGATAGATGCCATCTGCCCGGACGAAACCGGATGGAGGCAACAATTTTCTGTTCGAAGCCACGAACAAGACGCTCCTCTGCGTTGGCCTCACTACTGTCGCTACGGCGCCATGAGGGGGGTGCGGGGTGGAGGCGGCGGTGGCACCACCGGCGTGCACGCTCCATACTCTGTGCGGACACAGACTTTGCGGGCCCGCGCGTACATAACCGGTATGAGGTGCTCACTGAACGCCCTGGACACCTCGAACGTCGCTTCTTCGCCTGTGCCGTCGGTGTTGTGCCAGCTCACGGTAAACACATGCCGCTGGGGCCTGGGAGCCACCATGCCGAAGAACATCGCCGGAAAGAAAACCAGGTGAAAGGCGTCCTCGCGCTTCAGTCCGAACTCGAACACGTTGTCGTACGGCATGACGAGGTCTGGTTTTCCTTCCGAGTGAAACACCAGCGTGCCGGGCACGGTTACATCGAACTGCCCAGCCGTATGCGCTGGCTGTCCGGGCACTGTGCTGCCCACCAGCTCTACACTATCGCCGCTCACGGCCGCGCCGGCCGATATCGCCATCATCATGCTCATACACACCAGACCGAACATCGCTCGCCGCATACGAACCTCCATGCGCTTGAAGATGTGCCTTCCTCGTCCGCTAGGTGGGGACGTGCAGGACACTTTCGCAACTGTGCGGCTCCTCGCGCTCCGCGGGAGCCGCCGCCGTTGACATCCCCAGCCCGGCCCCGATACCCTACAAACCGATGCGCGTCTGCCACCATCCTCACGGACACCCTCACCACGCCGTCGGCGTGCTGGCGGCCATGTCCGGGGCGATCTGAAGCAGCAACGCAGACCGCACTCCGATCAAGGCCCGCCACCGCGACCGACCGCGAGCGGGCTTTTTGCTGCGCGGCATCGCATCTCACTCCATTGCAGCCCACCCGGAAGGCACCTCGGAATGACCGCCACTGCTCCTGAAACGCCCACCCTCGACTTCGCCAAAGCCGGCGGCCTCCTGGCCGGTATCGTGCAGGACGACCGTACCGGCGAAGTCCTCATGCTCGGCTTCCTGAATGAGCAAAGCTGGCAGCACACCCTCGCCACGGGCTTCGTCACCTTCTGGTCGCGCACCCGCAACAAGCTCTGGATGAAGGGTGAGACCTCCGGCAACCGCCTCCGCGTCATCTCCAGCGCCACCGATTGCGACAACGACGCCCTCCTGTTCCGCGTCGAGGTGGAAGGCGACGGCCTGGTCTGCCATGAGGGCACGATCAGCTGCTTCACCAAGCCGATCGAGATGCGGGAGACGAGAGACGAGAAATGAGGTACGAGAGATAGGAACGATTACCCGATTCAGCTTACAGGCCTTTCCTGTAGGTGCAATCAGCATTCCGCGCCGCACTCCACCTGCAAAACACCTCTCCAACCTCGTTTCTCGTATCTCGCCTCTCAAACATGAACAAACTTAAGCTCGGCATTCCCAAGGGCTCCCTCCAGGACGCCACCCTCGCTCTCTTCGCCAAGGCCGGCTGGAACATCGCCGCCTCTGGGCGCAGTTACTTCCCTTCCATCGATGACCCCGAGATCGAGTGCATGCTCGTGCGCGCCCAGGAAATGGCGCGCTACGTCGAGCACGGCGCACTGGACGCCGGCCTCACCGGCCTGGACTGGGTGCTCGAAAACCAGTCCGGCTCTGAGCAGAAAGTCGAGCGCGTCACCTCGCTGACCTACTCCAAAGCCAGCCGTACGCGCGTGAAGTGGGTGCTCGCCGTGCCGGAGGATTCGCCCTTCAGAAAGCCCGAGGACCTGGCCGGCAAGATCATCGCCACCGAGCTGGTCGAGTTCTCCAGGCGCTACTTCGCGGAGCGAAACATCCCCGTCACTGTGGAGTTTTCCTGGGGTGCGACCGAGGTGAAGCCACCCACCCTGGCCGATGCCATCGTAGAGGTCACCGAGACCGGCAGCTCACTACGCGCCAACCGCCTGCGCATCATCGAAACCCTCATGGAGTCCGAAACCCAGCTCATCGCCAATAAAGCTTCCTGGGCAGACACCTGGAAGCGCCGCAAGATCGAGACGCTTGCCCTGATGCTCAACGGCGCCATGGCCGCGCAGGATCAGGTCGGCCTCATGCTGAATGTGGAGAAAAAGAACCTCGAGGCCGCCCTCAGCGTTCTGCCTGCCCTCAACTCGCCCACTGTGTCGCACCTGCGCGATCCGGACTGGGTCGCTGTCAATACCATCCTCGACCAATCCACTGTCCGCGACGTCATCCCCGCCCTCAAAGCCGCGGGGGGCACGGGTATTGTTGAATATCCATTGAGCAAGGTAGTCCTCTAGCTCTTCTTCGCGTGGCTTTGCGTTCCGTCGCGCCTTCCACGTCAAGGCTTTCTGTCAGGAGCAGCCATGAAACTCACGTTCCTCATCCTCGGCATCGCCATCGTTTTGCTGGCAATCGTCGCAGGCATCAACTACCTTCGTCAGAAGCGCCGCCAGGGGCGCGCCGAGCGCGACGGCGTTGTCGTCTACGCTGTGGTTCTTTCCGTGGAGCCCGTCGGCGGCTGGGCCAAGCAGCTTGATATGAAGAAGATCACCATGCGGCTGCAGGAGCCCGAGGGCGCTCCGCGTGAGGTGACCCTGCGCACCCGCACCGCTCCGGGGCAGCAGATCACCGCCGGGGTCCGGCTCATCGTGGTGGTCGATCCGCGGGATGGCGCGCGCGTCTACCCAGCCAGCCCGGAAGCCGCCAAGCGCGTGGTGGTGACCGGCTCACGGCAGGAACGCCGCCTCATGCAGTCGCAGCTCCGTTCGCCCCGCCCTGGACAGCGTCCGCCCTCGGGCTACCAGCCGCCCATGAACAAGATCCGCTGAGCGCTGTATCGCATACTCTTTTGCTCTTCCCACGGGTGTCATCATCCTGACTTCCACGGGTGCCATCCTGAGCGGGCGAAGGATCCACCGTAGGTCGCTCGTAGCCGCACTCCTGCCGCCGGCCGCCCAACCTTCCCCAAGGACCACATGAAGATCCTCAAAACCTTCGGCGAAAACCGCGACCGCGCGGAGACCGCGATCCGCCAGATCGAGCAGCGGGGCGCCGTCTCCACCGCCAAGGTGGACGCCGTCGTGCACAAGATCCTTGCCGAGGTACGCCAGGGCGGCGATGAAGGGGTGCGCGAGTACGCCGTCCGCTTCGACGCGCTGGAGCCCGATCAGCCGCTTCGGGTCCCGCGCGGAGAGATGAAGGCCGCCTGGGACCAGACCTCCGAAGAGTTGCGCGCTGCCCTGCGCCTGGCGCAGGCCAACATCCGGACCTTCGCCGAAAAACAGATGCCGCGCGCCTGGAGCTTTCGCCCCACGCCGGGGATGGAAGTCGGCCAGATCGTCCGTCCGCTTGCCTCCGTCGGCTGCTATGTCCCTGGGGGGCGGTATCCGCTGCCCTCCACGCTGCTGATGACAACAACGCCCGCACAGGTCGCGGGTGTGCAGCGCATCGTGGTCTGCTCCCCCAAGCCGGCGCGGGAAACCCTCGCTGCCGCCCACCTCGCGCAGGTCACGGAGTTCTATCGCATCGGCGGAGCCCAGGCCATCGCCGCGCTGGCCTTCGGTACGGAGACGATCAAATCCGTGGACAAGGTTGTCGGCCCCGGCAATCTGTATGTCACCGCCGCCAAGCAGGCTGTGCAGCATCATGTCGGCATCGATATGCCTGCCGGTCCTACCGAAATCGTCGTCATGAGCGAAAAGGGCGACCCGTTGGGAATCGCCGCCGACCTCGTCGCGCAGGCCGAGCACGACCCTGAAGCGCTGCCTGTCTTCATCACGCCCACTCCCGACCTCGCTGAAGAGGTGGCGCTCGAGGTGAAGCGCCAGGCTCAAAACGGAGACAGACCCAACGAGATCGCGCAACAATCCATCGCCGCCAATGGCGTCTGCCTGGTCACGGAAACCGTGGAAGAAGCGCGCGCGCTCACCAATCGCCTCGCCCCCGAACATCTCACCGTCGACTCCGGCGCGGACGTGCGGTGGGTCACCAACGCCGGTTCTGTGTTCATCGGCCACCATACCCCGCAATCGATGGGGGACTACATCTCCGGCCCGAACCACGTGCTGCCCACCGGGCGCAACGGCCGCGTGCGTGGCGGCCTGAGTGTGCTCGACTTCGTCAAGATCATCACCGTCCAGCAGTACACCCAGGCGGCCCTCCGCGAAGTCGGCCCGCACGCCATCGCTCTCGCCGACGCCGAGGGTCTTCACGCGCACGCGGAAAGCGTCCGCGTCCGCATGCGATAGCTGGTTCCTGCTGTGTTGCCTTTGTCCTTCTTGTTGTCACCCCCGCAGGGGATCTGCGCTTCGCCCGCGGAACCGCACAGATCTCATGGAGTCATCATGCCCGCCCTCATCGAATCCGCAGCAACGCCGCCTACAACTCTCCCCCAGCCGCGCGCTCGCGTGCTCGCCATGCCCGAGTACCATCCCCCGCTCGCCGGCCGCGACGCCTTGCGCCTGGACTTCAACGAGAACACCCTCGCGCCCAGCCCGCGCGTGTTTGCCAGACTGCAGAGTCTCACCAGCGAGGGCATGACGGTCTACCCCGAACGCGCGCCCGTGGAGGCCATCGTCGCCAGGCATCACGGCCTGAACCCCGACCAGATCATCCTCACCAACGGCGTCGATGAAGCCATCCACCTCATGGCCTGCGCCTTCCTCGACGAAGGAGACGAAGCCCTGGTCTGCACCCCCAGCTTCTTTATGTACGATGTCTCCGTCGCGCTCATGACCTCCAAGCTGAAGCATGTCCAGGCCGACGACAGCTTCGCCTTCCCTTACGAGCGTTTCCTGGCTGCCATCACCCCGCGCACCCGGCTCATCATCGTCGCGAGCCCCAACAATCCCACCGGCGCCACCGTCAGCCGCGAACATCTGCTCGCCATCGCCGCTGCCGCCCCGCAGGCTGTGCTCATGGTGGACGAAGCCTACTTCCACTTCTTCGGCGAAAGCACCCTCACTGCCATCAGCGATTTCCCCAACTTAGTTGTGGCCCGTACCTTTTCCAAAGCCTACGGTTTAGCCAGCCTGCGCATCGGGATGCTCTGCGCCCAGCCGCGGCTGATCGGCTTCCTGCGCAAGGTGAGCTCGCCCTACAACGTCAACGGCGTCGCGCTCGCCGTGCTGCCGGAAGCCTTGGCGGATCAGGACTACCTCGACTGGTACGTGCTCCAGATCCACCAGGGCCGCGAGCGCATGCAGGCCGCGCTCCGTGACATGCAGGTGCGCACCTGGCCCTCCGCCGCGAACTTCATCCTCATGGACATCGGCCCCAGGCACAAGGAGCTTTGCGCCGCGACCCGCCGCCGCGGCGTGCTGCTCCGCGACCGTAGCGCCGATCCAGGCTGCGACGGCTATGTCCGCATCACCCTCGGACCGGAGGACCACGTCACGCGGGGTATCGAAGCCCTGCGCGCCTCGCTGAACGAGATCGGGTGGACCCCCGTGGAAGCCCTGCACGCCCGCCGCACCTCAGAGGAAACGCGCGAGTTCGAATAAGCAAGAGTCAAGATCAGAAAACAAGAGCCAAGATGCACAGACGGCGTGATCCTGAGCCAAAGGCGCAGGATTTCTGTAGCCCGCGTCCCGCTACACTATCCGGAGAGCCACCTCATGCGCCGCCGTTCCAAACCGCTGCTCATCGCACCACTGATCCCGCTGCTGAGCTTCCTCGGCATCCTGGGGCTCGATCAGATGCATGGCAGCCGCTACCTGCCGCTCGTCGTCATCGTGTGGTGCCTGCTGATGCCGCGCTTACGACCTACGTTGTCACGCAGGCGGTCGGTGCGCGTCGCCTGCAGAAAGGTTCCCGATGAGTGACCTCCTTGAAGAGCTTGGCGCCAAGCCGCAACTCGCGGAAGCGGAGCGTGTGGGAGTCGCGACGGAAGCGGCGCGTGTAGGTTTCGTTGAGCGCAATACCCTGGAGACCAAAATCAGCCTGCGCCTGAACGTCGATGGCGCCGGCCAGTACAAGGTCTCGACCGGCATCCGCTTCTTCGACCACATGCTGGAAAGCTTCGCGAAGCACGGCGGCTTCGACCTGGACCTCCAATGCGCCGGCGACCTCGACGTGGACCAGCACCACACCGTCGAAGATGTCGGCATCGCTCTCGGTGAAGCTTTTCAGGAGGCGCTCGGCGACAAGCGTGGCATCCTGCGCGCCGGCTACTTCGTCATGCCCATGGACGAGACGCTCGCCGTCTGCGCGGTGGACCTCTCCGGCCGCGTGGCCTGTGTCGTTGATGACCAGCTCACCACGCACGTGGTCGGTGACCTGGTCGCGGAGCTGGTTCCCGACTTCTTCGATGGCTTTGCACGCGGAGCCAACGCCAACGTTCACGTCAAGATCATGCACGGCCGCAACAATCACCACAAAATCGAGGCGATCTTCAAAGCCTTCGCCCGCTCCATGCGCGGCGCCTGCTCCCGCGACGAACGCATGCGCGAGCTGCTGCCCAGTACGAAGGGGCTGCTGTGATGAGTTTCCAAAGTCGGCGTGGACTTTTTGGTACCCTCGCCTGTTTGAGCGGCCTTACTTTGCTTGCTCTTAACTTGGGTAATGGCGTCTTGCAGCTTGCCTACTACCCGAACATGCCTATCTGGTCGAAACCGTTTTTTTGGGCAACCCTCGCTTCATTTGCTCTGATCCCCGCTACTCTTGTCCTCTCTTTCTTGGCAAGAGGATGGAAGTGGATTGCGGGATTGATCCTGAGCGTAGGTGCTTACTTCGCGGTGTTATGGGTAGCATCTGCGGGTTGAGGAGCGCCATCGCCGATTTATGATCGCCGTCATCGACTACAAAGCCGGCAATCTCACCAGCGTCGTCAAGGCGTTGCGGCACCTGGGCGCGGACGACGTCCACGTCACCCAGGAACCCTCCGACGTCCGTCGCGCCCGCAAGATCGTGCTGCCTGGCGTCGGTCACTTCCGCAGCACGCAGCTTCTGCACGACCTAGGACTGACGGAAGCGACACGTGCTACCGTTGCCGAAGGTATACCCTTTCTCGGCATCTGCGTGGGCCTGCAGTGGCTCTACGCGGGTTCGACTGAAGCGCCCGAAACACCCGGCCTCAGCCACTTCACCGGTAACTGCGAGCACTTCCCCAGCCACTACGAAGCCGCCGAACTGAAGTCCCCGCACGTTGGCTGGAACTCGCTGGAGAGCATTCGCCCCGGCTCGAAACTCCTCGCCGGTGTCGAGCCCGGCAGCTTCGTCTACTTCACCCACTCCTGGCGCGCGCCGCTCTCGGAAGATACCGCTGCCGCCACGCTTTACGGCGGAGCCTTCACCGCGGCGGTCGAGCGTGACAACGTGATGGGCGTGCAGTTCCATCCTGAGAAATCCGCGGAAACTGGGCTCCGGGTGCTGAACAACTTTCTGGCTCTGTAGCATCCAAGGAATCATGAGCACAGCCACCCTGCCCCTGAGCGCCGTCGAGACCGTCAAGCTGGACATCACCAACAATTGGACCGGCCATGACGAGCTTCCCTTCGAGCTGGTTGCCGAGCGTGTGCTGGAAATCGAAGCCCACGACGAGAATGGCCGAGCCGAGCAGGGTGCCTTAACGGTCAGCTTCGGCAAGCCGGTCTTCCTCGACGGCATGGGCTGGGCCTGCCCATTCTGCATGGCCGGCATGGGGCGCGTGCATGTCTCACCCGCGCGCGGCATCGACGCCGTGGATGCCCTGCAGGCAGCGTTCACGCTGGTAGGAAAGCAGCTTGCCGGCATGGGCCGCCGCCATCGAATCACCTTTGGCGGGAGTGAGGACCTCGGCTTCATGCCCCCGCAATCGCTGAACGCCAAGCCTGCGACCTCCGGCTGCCCGGTGATGAACGGCAGCATGAGCCTGTAATCACCTCATCGCACTACTATTTTGAGGTGTCACCTGAGCCTGGCGAAGGATCTTCGTACTTTGTTCGAAGTTGCACTTCCGCCGGGCGAGGTCCTGCCATGCTGACCAAGCGCATCATTGCCTGCCTCGATGTGCGAAGTGGCCGTGTCGTCAAGGGCATACAGTTTGTGGACATTGTCGACGCCGGTGATCCCGCCGAGCTTGCTCAACGCCACGCCGCAGCCGGCGCCGACGAAATCGTACTGCTCGATATCACTGCCACCCATGAAGGCCGCGGTACGCTGCTGGACACGGTGAAGCGCACGGCGTCGAATCTTTTCGTGCCGTTCACCGTGGGCGGGGGCATCCGATCTGCCGAAGACGCCGCAGCCGTTTTCGATGCGGGTGCGGACAAGGTCAGCATCAACTCCAGCGCGATCGCCCGTCCAGAGCTCATTGGTGAAATCGGCGGCAGCTTTGGCGCGCAGGCCGTCATCGTTGCAATCGACGCCCGGCGGGCGGCACATTCCACAGATGCTGTTCACGACGCCGAGGTGTATGTCTCCGGAGGTCGCAAGCCAACCGGCCTGCCCGTCGTGGAGTGGGCGAAGGAAGCGGAGCAGCGCGGTGCCGGCGAGATCCTGCTGACCAGCATGGACGCGGACGGCACTCGCACCGGCTTCGATTGCGAGCTGACGGCGCGCGTGTCGGAAGCGGTGCAGATTCCGGTCATTGCCAGCGGTGGTGCGGGTTGCGCGGCCCATTTCGCCGAGGTGTTCCGGCGCGGCAAGGCGGATGCCGCACTCGCAGCAAGCATCTTCCACTTCGGCGTAACGGACTCGCACGCCCTGAAAGCCGAAGTTGCTCAAAGCGGGATTGCCGTCCGCCTGCCGTGCTGAGCGGTGGAGACTTGTTTTCCTCAGGTTCGGCTTTTGCCGGGAATAAGCCGCCCGCTCCGTGTTCGCATCCTATTGTCGGGGAGAGTACCTGTGACTACAAAGCTTTGCACGGATGAGACGAACGGCGCGGCGCGGCCAGGCATGCCGCAGGTGTATTACCCACTGCATTCCCTGCTGCACACCTTGCGTGCGTTCGAGACTCATCAGGACCAGATCTGCACCTTGCTGGCGGACATCCAGCGGTCCGGCAAGGTGAACGCGAGCCTGCGCAAGGAGCTCTCCACGCTGCTGAACCAGCTCCCGTCGGCAACGCTGGACGCAGAGTTGCACGCGGTATGGTCTGCGCTCGAAGCCGCTTGAGAGCCGCCGCTTGGGCGACCCTGCTGCGAAAATAGCCTCTATGCTGATTCCTTCCATCGATCTCATGGGCGGCAAGATCGTGCAGCTTGTGCAGGGCGAGACACTGAAGCTTTCCTTCGACAACTTCGAGTACTGGATTGATCGGTTCAGCCAATACCCGACCGTGCAGCTGATCGACCTGGATGCGGCGATGCGTCAAGGTTCCAACCGTGAGCTGATTGAAACGATCTGCAAGCGCCTGCCGTGCCAGGTAGGCGGTGGTCTGCGCACAGCAGAAGACGGCCGGCGATTGCTGGACGGCGGCGCCAAGCGCGTGATTTATGGCTCGTCCCTCTTTGGCGCGGAGGAGCCCGCTTTCAATCCGAGTGGCCTGGAATTTGGCGACGGAGCCGCGACGGACGCACCGGTCGCCAAGCGCAGGCACAGGCTGATTCGGCTGGAGTTTGCGGCGGAGCTGAAGAGTGTTCTAGGTGAAGACCAGCTCTGCTTCTCCGTGGACACCAAAAACGGCAAGGTTGCCGTGCGGGGCTGGAAGGACTCGGTCGATCTTACGCCCGAGGAAGCGATCACCTGGCTGGAGGACTTCTGCGCGGCCTTTCTGTACACGCATGTAGACACGGAAGGCACGATGCAGGGGTTTCCGCTGAACGTCGCCGCTGTTCTGCGCTCCACCACCACGAGACAACTCATCGTGGCGGGCGGAATCAAGCAGCGGAGCGAAATCGACGAGCTGGAGGCAATGGGTGTAGACGCGGTGGCGGGAATGGCGGTCTATGCAGGAGTGTTGAAAGCGTAACGTCCTGCAGAGAGGGCCGGAGGTTTGCATCGTCACTCGTGACGCGATGCCTCACGAGATCGAAGCGGCCCCGGTTGGCGTGTGATCAGAACAGAGCGAACCTACTCAGGCTGGACGAGCTTGCCTGCGGCCAGGTCGCAGGCGCGCCACATGTACCAGCTGGCGACAGAACGCCACGGAGCCCATTTTCTTCCGCGACGCTCCATCTGCGCGGGTGTGGCGAGCAGGTCAGGAGTCACCTTTTGCGTGGGTTTCAGACCCAGGAAGGTGAGTGCAAAGCCTTTGCGCACTCCATAGTCCGAGACCGGCAGCACGTCCGGCCTGCCCAGGCGGAACATCAGGAACATCTCCACTGTCCAGCGGCCGATGCCTCGCACCCGGGTCAGGTGGTCAATGATGTCTTCGTCCGACATGCGGCGAATGCGCGCCAGCGTGGGCACGGTGCCATCCAGGGTCTTGGCCGCTAGATCGCGCAGGGCCAGAGCTTTGTTGCCCGATAGGCCGGCTTTGCGCAGCTGCTCGTTAGGGCAGTCGAGCAGCTGCTGCGGCGAAGGGTGCGGTACGCGTCCCTCGGCCGTGGACGCCATGCCCTCGCCGGTCAGCACCTCCGCAAAGCTGGCGAGGAGCTTGGCGTGGATCGCGGCAGCGGCCTTGCCGTGCAGCTGCTGGTAGATGATCGAGCGGGCCAGCGCTTCAAAGGGGGACTGTTGTTGCGGCAGCTTGAGCGTGAAGGGGCCGGCCTGGCTGATCAGCTTCGCCAGTCTAGGGTCGGCGGCGGAGAGCGCGGCGGTGGCTTCGATGGGATCGTACGGGAGCTTGCGGGTGCGGGCGACGGCCATGGAGACGTTCTACACGAGCCCAGGAAGAGACGGCGAGCCTGCTTTCAATAGTGTCCACAATGGTTTCGGATGCGGCGAATGGATATCAAGCTTTTGCAATACCGGGCTCGTGTTTTCACGCCTCTCCCTTCCCGCATTGCCAACAAACTGGTCGATAATCGCGGGCCGCTTCGACTATCGGACACGACAGCGGCTGCGTGATTCCGGCATGGGACACGCCGCTGCTATACTCGACTTTTCGTAAGCGAAGTCTTCGGCTGGGCGGGCTAATTCAGGTTGCTGCCTCGGCTGTTCTGTGGAGATACTGTCCGCCGTGTACTATGCGGTTGTCAGCGCAAGTGTCTACGTCCGTCGTTTTGGCTTGGTTGTGACCCAGAGGAAGCAGGAATTCACTCATGGCGCAAGTTTTTGATCGCAGTTCGAACGCGCTGGCTCGGGCGAGCCTGGTGCTCACGGGCTTGATTGTGATCGCCCTGGGCGTTGCGCTGGATCAGCTGCAGCGCTCCCCGTGGGTGACGCGCCAGGGCCAGAGGCCGGATCAGCCGGTGCCGTTCAGCCACAAGCACCACGTCGAGGGCCTCGGCCTGCAGTGCCAGTATTGCCACGTGTCGGTGGAGAAGAGCTCCTACGCGGGTGTTCCGCCGACGAAGACTTGCATGAACTGCCACTCGCAAATCTGGACCAATGCCCAGCTGCTGGAGCCGGTGCGCGACTCCTGGGCGACGGGTAAGTCAATCAACTGGATCCGGGTGCATGACCTGCCGGACTATGTGTACTTCAATCACGAGATTCACGTGAACAAGGGCATCGGCTGCGCCAGCTGCCATGGCCGCGTGGACGAGATGCCACTGATGTACGCGGAAAATACGTTGCAGATGGAGTGGTGCCTGAACTGCCACCGCAACCCGGCCAAGAACCTGCGTCCGACGACAGAAATTTACAACATGGCCTGGGCGGGACCGAGCGAAAACAAGCCGGTGTGGTGCGCGACCACGCAGGACACGGTTCGGACCGGCGTGCCGACGGCTCAGGGTGTGAGCTGTGTGACAAGGAAGCCCGAAGGTCCGGAGATGGCCATGCTGCAGACCAACGGCAACGGTCCCGGTCAGGAGAGCCCCATGCAGCCCAGCGTAAGCCGCGGCATGGTGCACCCGCAGTCCGGCACCCTTTCTGAACCGAATGCAACATCCGGTCAGGGCCAGACAGTCAGTGACATGCCCCAGACCCTCCTGCCCGCGCAGTACACCAAGTTCACTGACCAGACCGACCTCGGCCACTGGCTGATGGACAAGTACCACATCCGCGCGGCGAACGAGCTGGCGAGCTGCGAGGTGTGTCACCGATGAGCAACCGACCGATGGAGACCGGGCAAGCCGTGATGGATGAGTCGATGCAGGGGTCTGTGCAGGTGGTGACCAGGATTGCCCCTGCGGGGCAGACGCAGATTCCCTCCGGGAATGACAATCAGAAAAACGTCGGTGCGGGGCGAAGGAAGCTGACGCTCGCCGAAGTACGCGCGAAGCTGGACGGCAAGACCGGCAAGCGTTACTGGAAGAACCTGGACGAGCTGGCGGAAACGCCGGAGTTTCAGGAACTGATGCACGAGGAGTTCCCAAGACAGGCGGGCAGCGGCGAGTGGGTCGATTCCGTTTCCCGCCGCGGCTTCATGAAGGTCATGGGCGCGAGCTTCGCGCTGGCCGGTCTGGCAGGCTGCACCAAGCAACCGGATGAGCCGATCTATCCCTACATCAAGCAGCCGGAAGACCTGGTGCTGGGCAAGCCGATGTTCTTTGCCACCGCGCACCCGTTTCCCACCGGTGCGATCCCGGTGCTGGTGAAGAGTGACGCATTCCGGCCCATCAAGCTGGAAGGGAACCCCGAGCATCCGGCCAGCGGATTTGGGGCGACGAAAGGCCGGCTGGATGCGATCACGCAGTCCACCCTGCTAGACCTCTATGATCCGGATCGCTCGCAGCATGTGCTGTACCGCGGGCTGAGCTCGTCGTGGGCGGAGTTCCAGGAGCAGTTCGCGCACACGGTAGCCGCTACCGGCGACGGCACGGGCGTGTACTTCCTGAGTGAGCTGATCACGTCGCCGACTGTGGCGGCGCAATGGAAAGCCGTGCAGGCCAAATACCCCGGCGCGAAGCTGGTGCAGTACGAGCCGGTTGGGGGCGCCGCGCGCGCAGCCACCAATGCCATGTTCGGCGACGACATTGGCGTGCAATATCACCTTGCCGACGCCGACGTGATCCTCTCGCTCGATGCGGACTTCCTGAGCGGCATTGCTTTTCCGGGGTTCCTGCCGATGTCGGCGGCCTGGGCGGAGCGGCACCGCTATGAAGAAGGCAAGCCGATGAACCGGATGTACGTCGTGGAGACGGTGCCGACGGTGACCGGTTTCAAGGCCGAGCACCGGCTGGCGCTCAAGCCCAGTGCCATCGAGGAGTTCGCTCATGCGCTGGCGGGCGGGAGCACGCCGAACGACCCGGAGGCGCAGAAGTTTTTTGCCGCAGTGACGGCCGATCTGAAGAAGGCCGGTGCGCGGGCCGTGGTGATCGCCGGCCCGCAAAGCTCGCCCGCCTGCCATGCGGCGGCGCACGCCATGAATGCGCAGCTTGGCGCCGTGGGCAAGACGGTGAGCTATGGTGCCTCGGTGGCGACGGTCGCGCCGACTGCCGGCCTTGACCTGAAAGCTCTGGTTGGAGCGATGAAGGGCGGCCAGGTGAAAACGCTGGTGGTCCTGGGGCTGAATCCGCTGTATTCCGCACCGGCAGACCTGGAGTTCGAGCAGGCTTTCAACAACGTACCGACCACGGTACACCTGGGTTCGCACCGTGACGAAACCGGCTTCTATGCCACCTGGCACGTGCCCAAAGCGCACTACCTGGAATCGTGGGGCGATGCGCGCGCCATCGACGGCAGCGTCGCGCTGATCCAGCCGATGATAGACCCGCTCTATGGCGGCAAGGGTTGCGGAGACATCTTCCAGGCGCTCCTGGACCCGTCCGTCACCGCTCACGATGCCGTTGTGGCCAACGCAAAGACCTACATCGGCGGCGATTTTGCCTCGGGCTGGCGCAAGGCGCTGCACGATGGCTGGGTTTCAAGCGCGGCGGTTGCGGCCAAAACAGTTGGTACGCCAAATCTGGCAGCCGTACAGGGCATGAGCGCGCAGGCCGGCGAGCTCGAAATCAGTTACAAGGCCGACACGGGGCTCTACGACGGGCGCTACGCCAACAACGGCTGGCAGCAGGAAACCCCCCGCCAGGTGACGAACCTGAGCTGGGATAATGCCGCGCTGATGAGTCTCGCGACCATGGAGAAGTACAAGCTCGAAGAGAATGAGGCCGTCGAGCTTACCTTGAATGGCCGCTCCGTCGTCGTGCCGGTGCTTATGGTGCCGGGTCACGCGAACGACTCCGTTACGGTGCACCTTGGCTCCGGCCGTCGTGCCGAAGCGGGCCGCAGCGCGGCCGGTGTGGGCTTCAATGCGTACGCGTTGCGCACATCCGATGCGCCGTTCTCGGCTCCTGGGCTCGAGATCAAAAAAACCGGCGGCATGTATGACATCTGCGTGACCAAGGTGCACAACATCGAGCATCGCGGCGCCTACGCGCAGCGCGATCTGGAGCGCCCCGAGTTCGATTCGCAAGGCACCTACTCGCTGGCCGGGCATGAGGCGCTGGAGCGCTCCATCATCCGCTACGCCACGGTGGACGAGGCGGAGAAGACCCCTGGCTACGCGCACGAGGGCGCCAGCGGCACGCTGGTCAACAAGGTCGGCTACAACCCGCAGGGCGAGTCGCCCAAGCATGAGGAAAGCTTTTATCCGGATGCGTGGCGCTACGACCATGAAGATCCCTCCATGCGCATCGTGCAGAACAAGTGGGGCATGTCGATCGACTTGAACAGCTGCATCGGCTGCAACAGCTGCGTGACCGCCTGCTATGCGGAAAACAACATCGCGGTGGTGGGCCGCGAGCAGGTCAAGATCGGGCGCATCATGCAGTGGATCCGCATCGATACCTACTTTGAAGGCGACCTCCATGCGCCCAAGGCGCACCTGCAGCCCATGCTCTGCCAGCACTGCGAGTCCGCGGGCTGCGAGCAGGTGTGCCCGGTGGGCGCCACGGTGCATACCCCCGAAGGCATCAACACCATGGTGTACAACCGCTGCGTGGGCACGCGCTACTGCTCCAACAACTGCGTGTACAAGGTGCGCCGCTTCAACTTCCTGCTGTACTCGGACTATGAGACCGAGAGCCTGAAGTTCATGCGCAACCCGGACGTAAGCGTGCGCTCCCGCGGCGTGATGGAGAAGTGCTCGTATTGCCTGCAGCGCATCCAGGAAGCGAAGATCGAGAGCGACCGCACCAACCGGGCGATCAAGGATGGCGAGATTCTCACTGCCTGCCAGCAGACCTGCCCGACGGACGCGATCGTGTTCGGCAACATGAACGACCCTGGCAGCCGCGTAGCCCAGCGCAAGAAAGCGGAGCGCGATTACGAGGTGCTGGCCGACCTGAACTATCGACCGCGCACCACGTACACGGCCGGCGTCGTGAACCCCAACCCGGAGCTTGGCTAAAGGATTCGCTATGGCAACGCAAGGTCCCATTCACGATCCCAAGCGCGTCATCGATCCCATGATCGATCCGCGCACGGGCGAGTACGCGGTCATCGCGCCCGGGCACAACTTCCGCAGCGTGACGCAGAAGATCGCCGGCATCGTGCTGACGCCGAACACGCCGTGGGCCTGGTTCGGCGGGCTCTTCCTGGCCGCCACCATCGCCACGCTGGTAGTGATCGCGATTACGTGGCTGGTGCTCAAGGGAGTGGGAATCTGGGGTGTCACCATCCCGGGCGCGTGGGGATTCGCCATCATCAACTTCGTGTGGTGGATCGGCATCGGCCACGCGGGCACTCTGATTTCCGCCATCCTGCTGCTGTTCAAGCAGACCTGGCGCAATTCAATCAATCGCTTCGCCGAGGCCATGACGATCTTTGCCGTGGTGTGCGCCGGCATGTTTCCGCTGCTGCATATCGGGCGGCCGTGGCTGGGCTACTGGCTGCTGCCCTATCCCAACACGATGAACGTGTGGCCCCAGTTCCGGTCGCCGCTCGCCTGGGACGTGTTCGCGGTGTCGACCTATGCCACGATTTCCGTGGTGTTCTGGTACATCGGCATGGTGCCGGACTTCGGAACACTGCGCGACCGGGCGAGACTGCCGCTGGCCAAATACGTCTACGGCATCCTGTCGCTGGGCTGGCGCGGCTCCACGCGGCATTGGATCCGGTATGAGTCAGCGTCGCTGCTGCTTGCCGGGCTCAGCACGCCGCTGGTGCTCTCGGTGCACACCACCATCAGCTTCGACTTCGCGGTCGCAGCCATGGCCGGCTGGCACACGACCATCTTTCCACCGTACTTTGTGGCCGGGGCGGTGTATTCCGGCTTCGCCATGGTGCTGACGCTGGCCATTCCGATCCGCAAGTTCTACCACCTGGAAGATCTGGTGACGCTGCGCCATCTGGACAACATGGCCAAGGTCATGCTCGCAACCGGGTCGATTGTGGCCTACGGGTACGGTATGGAAGTCTTCATGAGCTGGTACTCGGCCAGTCATTGGGAATTCTTCATGATGTGGAACCGCATGTTCGGCCCCATGGGGTGGGCCTACTGGGTTCTCATTCTTACCAATATCGCAATCCCGCTGACGACGTTGTGGTTCCGCAAGCTGCGGGTCAGTGTGCTGTGGCTGTTCATCCTGAGCTTCGTCGTCAATATCGGCATGTGGTTTGAGCGTTTTGTGATCGTTGTTACCTCGCTCTACCGCGACTACCTGCCGTCGAGCTGGGGCACCTACCGCGCCACCAAGTGGGATTACATGCTGTTCATCGGCACCTGGGGTCTGTTTACGATGCTGTTCCTGCTGTTTGCCCGACTCGCTCCCATGATCCCCATGAGTGAGGTACGCATGATGCTGCCGCAAACGAAGGTTCGGCCCGGCGGAGCGAACGCGGAAGAAGTTGTCCAGGAGGCCCTCTGATGCCCATCCAGGAAGGTGTCTACGGGCTGCTGGCGGAGTTCAACACGCCGAGCGAGCTGGTGCACGCGACCGAGCAGGCGTGGCGCAACGGATATCGCCGTATGGAGTGCTATACCCCGTACCCTGTTGAGGAGGCGGCGGAAGCGTTGCGCTTCCATAAGACCGGCGTGCCGTTGATGTGTCTTCTGGGCGGCATCATGGGCCTGGTGACCGGGTACGGCATGGAAGTGTGGGTGAATGTGTGGGCGTATCCGTTGAATATTCGCGCTACTCCGCTGTTCAGCTGGCCCGCCTTTGTGATCCCGGGATACGAATGGACGATCTTGTTTGCGGGCCTGTCCGCGGCCTTCGGTATGCTCGCCCAGTGCGGCCTGCCACAGGTCTATCACCCACTCTTCAATGCGCCGAATTTTGCATCGGGTGCGACCACGGATAAGTTTTTCCTGTGTCTCGAAGCGTTCGATCCCAAGTTCTCGCCCACCGCGACGCGCGCTTTTCTGGAGAGCTTCTCGCCGGTTTCGGTGGTGGAGGTGGACCACTAATGAGAGACGAGAGACGAGAGGCGAGAGGCGAGAGAGCAGTGACCCTGGGGCTTGTGCGTGGAGTTGTGACTCTAGCCGGGCTGGCCTCCGTGCTGATGTTGGCCGGGTGCCGGCAGGACATGCAGGACCAGCCCAAGTTTTATCCGCAGCGCGGAACAACGCTCTTTGCCGATGGGCGCTCTGCGCGGGCGCAGGTAGAGAACACGGTCGCTCGCTCGCAGGGCGGCCAGGACAGCTATTTCTACACCGGCCTGCAGGGTGGAAAAGAAGGCGACGGGCTGCCAATCCCGCTGACCATGGCGAGCATGGAACGCGGGCAGGAGCGCTACAACATCTACTGCACGCCCTGCCATTCGCGCGTGGGCAACGGCGTGGGAATGATCGTGCAGCGCGGCTATCGGCCCGCCGGCAACTTTCATGAGGATCGCCTGCGCAATGCGCCGCTCGGACACTTTTTCAGCGTGATGACCAACGGCTACGGCGCCATGCCCGACTATGCCGCGCAGCTTACGCCGGAAGATCGCTGGGCCGTCGTGGCCTACATCCGGGCGCTGCAGTTGAGCCAGAACGCCAAGCAGGCGGACATCGCTGCCGGCGGGCATGTAGAAGAGTTGCACAGGATTGCCAAAGATGAGGGGATGGAGCCGGGCTTTGCTGATCCATGGAGTCTGCCGGGAACCGCCATCTACGGCACTCCTAACGGCAAGGACAATGGTATTCCGGGCCAGGGAACTACGGGTGCGCCGGCAGGAGCGGCGGCGCATGGCGGCCAGGCGGCGACGCAGAACTCCGGGGTGCGCAACTCTGGCGGACCGCCCGCGGTGCACGATGCGCAGTCCCCGGGATCGCTCTCCGGAACGCCGCACTAGGGACGCTGCAGGTGAGCACAGGGTAGCAGAGGAATGAACGCAATCGAAGCAGGCGAACACTTTTTGAAGGCGACGAGACCAGATGGCAACTGACCACGCACATCACGAAGAGCACGACGACCACGCCCACCATGGGCCGCGTACGCTGCCTGCCCTGCTGACGGTGCCTGCGGGTGTCGCCGCCCTGCGCGGCAAGGCGTTGGTGGTGGCTGCGGTGGCGGGCCTTCTCTCCTTGATCTTCTTGTTCGTGCCCACCGGACACAGCCACCTGCTGCGCGCCTATCTCATGGGCTACATGACCATCTTCAATTTCTGCGGCGGCGCCCTGGCTTTCCTGATGGTGCAGTATGTGTCAGGCGGCAAGTGGGGCCTGATCCTTCGCCGGCCGCTGGAAGCGATGACACGGACCTTTCCGTTGATCATCGTGGGCGTGCTTCCGCTGCTCTTCACCCCGCTGTCCAAGCACCTGTATCAGTGGCAGGCGTTCCACACACGCACGCAGACTTGGGACGCTTACAAGGCGGGCATCCTCTCCCAGGAACAGCAACTCTGCATTAACACCAAGCACACTATGTTGAGCCCTGGAAGCGCGGTGGTGCAGGCCATTCTGGTGTTCGGCTTCATGGGTGGGGTGATCTTCCTTTTGAACAGGTGGTCGAAGGAGCGGGATGAAGACCCGGAGCGCGGCACGCTGGCGAGTTTCGAGAGATGGCGTATACGTTTTGAGAACCTGTCCGGTCCCTCCATCCTGCTTTACGTGGTCGCAATGACCGACTTTGTGATCGTCTTCCTTAAGTCGCTGGATGTCACGTGGTACTCGTCCATCTACGGGCTGCAGCTCTTGGTGGCACAGGGGTATGCCGTCCTGGCGCTGGGTATTCTGTCGCTGATTCTGCTTTCCCGCTACGAGCCGATCAAGTCGATGTTCCGCATCACCGAGCAGCACGATCTTGGCAAGCTGGCGTTCGCCTTCACCATGCTGAATATTTACTTCACCTTCGCGGAGTTCCTGATCATCTGGTCGGGTAACCTGCCCGACGAAATTCCATGGTATCTGCACCGGATCAATGGCGGATGGTGGACGATCTGCTCTCTGGACGTCATCTGCCACTGGATCATTCCGTTCTGCATTCTGCTCAGCCGCGACTTCAAGCGCAGCCGCAGCCGCATGATCGGACTGTGCATCTTCATGTTGTGCGCGCGCCTGATTGACATGTTCTGGCTCATCGAGCCGAACTTCAGGGATGCCGCGGGGAATCTGCATCTAGCCGGTAATTTGGGGATTCTGGCGTATCTCACCGTACCGGTCGCGATGATCGCCTTGTGGGCAGCGTACTACCTCACGGAGTTGGGCCGGCGGCCGCTGATCAACGTGAACGACCCACACACGGAAGAAGTTCTGGAGCCCGAACATGCCCACTAGAGGGAGAGAAGGTCACGACATGGGAAAGCCGGAGGTCGTTCCCGCTCACCCGGCTCACGAGCGGGACACCGACCATCCTGGCTATGAAATCCAGGACGTCAACGTCGGTGGCGTGGTTACGTTCGTCGGCGGCTTAGCGGCCTTTCTTCTGGTGTTTTTCATCTTTTGCTTCGTCATGGGCAAGGGCATCAACTACTGGATTGCCAAGCAGGACGGCAACCCGGATAAGTGGCAGCAGGGCAAGAATCTTTCCGAGCCGGGGTATACGCCGCGCGGCGAGAAGCGTCAGGACCTCACATCGAACGCCGCCCTGGAGCAGCGGCAGTTGAACGGCATGACCCAGGCCTTCCCCACGCCCCGGCTGGAAACCGACGATGGCAACCAGGACACCGCCGATCTGCATGCGCGTGAAGATCTGCTGTTGAACTACTATTCGCAGTCGTCAGATCTGCCTCAGGGTACGGTACGCATTCCGATAGCGCAGGCCATGCAGCTGGTGGTGTCCCGAGGTCTGCCCAAAGCAGCCGCGGCGGGTGCCCCTCAGGTTTCCGCGAGCACCCAGAACGGCCCCGGTGCGACCACCGAAATGAATCCGGCCACGATGATGGCGGGCGAGCATGCGCCGGTCGTCGTGCGGCCGCTCACCAACGGGTTCGCGCGCACAGGCTACGAACTCGACACCATCGAAGCGCGTGAGCAGAAGTTGATGTCGAACGCGGCGCTTGAAGCCAAGCGTTAGAAGAACAGGAAGCAGCGAGCGAAGCAGGATAGGCAGACGGTAGCTATTTGATGAGGAAGCGGCGGACAATGCGGATCATGAGGAGCACACGGAGCGGCCGGGCGGTCGTGTACTGTGGCGCGCTCTTCTGCTCGCTGCTTGCTGCCGCACTGCCGGCGGCGGCCCAGGTCTCCGGCTACGGTGACAAGGCGACGGGTGAAAACACCGGCGATCAGCTGCCAACGGTGCTCAAGAGCGTGCAGGTGACACAGCACCTGAACGCGCAGTTACCGCTCAGCGCCCCCTTCCTCGACGATACGGGGACGGTCGTCACGCTGGGCAAGTACTTCGACGGCAGGCATCCTGCCGTGTTGACCCTGGTGTATTACAACTGCCCCATGCTCTGTTCGGAAGAGCTGGACGGCCTTACCGGCGCGCTGGAGATGGTGCACCTCCAACCCGGCAAGGACTTTCAGGTCGTGGCGATCAGCATCGACCCCACTGAAACGCCGGAGCTCGCCGCGCGCAAGAAAGCCTTTTACCTGAAGCGCTACGGCCATCCTGAAACGGCGAGCGGCTGGCATTTTCTGGTGGGCCAGAAGCCAGCGATCGATGCCGTGACGCAGGCGGTCGGTTTTGGCTATGTGCAGGTGCCCGGACCGGATGGGCGGCTGGACCAGTACGCGCATGCCAGCTCGATCGAGCTCGCTACACCGACCGGCAAGCTGGCGCAGTACTACCTCGGCGTGGAGTACTCGCCCAAAGACATTCTGCTGGGGCTGATCGACGCCTCGGGAAACAAGATCGGCTCTCCGGTGGCGAATATTTTGACCTACTGCTACCACTACGATCCGCAGCAGAACAAACACTCTCTGATCGTGGCGCGCGTGGTACAGCTGGGTGGCATGATGACGGTTGCCGGGCTGGGCGGCTTCATGTTCCTGATGTTCCGGCGCGATCTGCGCCTGGGCCGCAACTGGGATGAAGGTGGGGATGCGCGCAAGCAGGGCAGCAGCGATCTGGACCAATGGAGCAACGACAGGGGCGGGAGTGTGAACCCGGGATCGACCGGCGGAAGGTATAAAGGCTAACGATGGGTATCAGCTCAGTCCTATGGCAGTTTCTGGTGAAGTGGCTGCACAACTCAGCGCTGTTTCCAGCTGAGGCCAGCACCATCTCTCCCTATATGGATGCGTTGTACTTTTTTCTGCTCGGGATGACGCTGACAGGCTTGCTGCTGGTAGGCGCGCTGGTGTTCGGCTTTGCGCTCAAGTATCGCCGCGAGAAGAATCCAGTTGCGACGCAGGTGGAAGGCTCGACCATTCTTGAAGCCACCTGGACTATCATCCCGCTGGGTATCTTTCTACTAACCTTTGTCTGGGGCGCTCTGCTGTACTTCCGTATTTACGATCCGCCCACCAACGCAATGAACATCTACGTAGTCGGCAAGCAGTGGATGTGGAAGGCAGAGCATCCGGGCGGCCAGCATGAGATCAACGCCCTGCACGTGCCGATGGGCCAGCCGGTGCAGCTCACCATGATTTCGCAGGACGTGTTTCACAGCTTCTCGATCCCGGATTTTCGAGTCAAGCGTGAGGTTATTCCCGGCCGCTATTCCACGGTATGGTTCCAGGCAACGGCGGCCGGCACCTACCACATCTTCTGCACGCAGTACTGCGGCACGCTGCATTCCGGCATGATCGGCGAGGTAACGGTGCTCACACCGGACGACTATGCCAAGTGGCTGCAGCAATCCACCAGCGGGATGAGCCTGGCGCAGAACGGCGAACGGCTGTTCGCCTCCATGGGGTGTAATGCGTGCCACAGCGGCAATGCCGCGGCGCGCGGGCCGAATCTGGCGGGAGTGTACGGCTCACGGCTGACGCTCGCGAATGGAAATCAGGTTCTGGTGAATGACGCCTACCTGCGGGACGCTATCCTGAACCCGAGCCAGCACGTGACGGCCGGCTTCGCGCCCATCATGCCGACCTACCAGGGGCAACTTTCGGAAGACGGCCTGATCGACCTGGTGGAGTACATCAAGAACATGCAGTCGAATTACCGGGTGCAGCAGACGCAGTTGACCTCCGACTCGAATCTCGCCGCCCCCACAACGCCCCCAGTGGGCACAACGCAGGAAGCGGTGAAGCCATGAGTGCGACAGCAAGCACGATTGTTTCCTTGCCGGACCAGACATCGGCCAGGCTCCCTAAGAAGAACTACATCAACGCCGAGCACGGCCTGCTGAGCTGGCTGTTGACCGGCGATCACAAGCGGATCGCGATGCTCTACCTGGTCTCGATTACGTTCTTCTTCTTTATCGGAGGCGCGTTTGCCGGCCTGATCCGACTGGAACTGCTCACGCCGCAGCCGGATCTCGTTGCCTCGGACACCTACAACAAATTCTTCACCATGCACGGGATCGTGATGATCTTCCTGTTCCTGGTGCCGAGCGTTCCCGCCACGCTGGGGAACTTTCTTATCCCGATCATGATCGGCGCCAAGGATCTCGCGTTTCCGAAGATCAACCTGCTGAGTTGGTATCTCTATCTCATCGGCGGTGTCCTGGTGCTTGCGGCGCTGGTGCTTGGAGGCGTCGATACCGGCTGGACCTTTACCACGCCCCTTTCCACGCATTACCTGAACACCCATGTTCTGACGACCGGAACCGCAATCTTCGTGGCCGGCTTCAGCTCCATCTTCACGGGTCTGAACTTTATTGTCACCATCCACCGCATGCGCGCTCCTGGCATGACGTGGTTCAAGATGCCGCTGTTCGTTTGGTCGCATTACGCAACCTCCATCCTGATGGTGCTCGGTACCCCGGTGCTGGCCATCGCCATCGTGCTGGTGGCGCTGGAGCGCCTGCTGGGTATCGGAGTCTTTGATCCCGCCAAGGGCGGGGATCCGCTGCTGTTTCAGCATCTGTTCTGGTTCTACTCGCACCCGGCCGTGTACATCATGATTCTGCCCGGGTTCGGCGTGATCTCCGAGGTCATCAGTACCTTCAGCCGCAAGCGTGTGTTCGGCTATACCGCCGTGGCCTTCAGCTCGGTGGCGATCGCCGTTTTCGGCTTCTTCGTATGGGCGCACCACATGTTCATCATGGGCGTCTCCAACTATTCGGCGCTGGTGTTCAGCCTGCTGACCATGCTGGTCGCGGTGCCGTCGGCCATCAAAATTTTCAATTGGTCGTTCACCATGCAGAAAGGCTCGATCACCTTCGAAACCCCGATGCTGTATGCCTTTGGGTTTCTGGGACTGTTCACCATCGGCGGACTCACGGGGATCTTCCTTGGCTCGCTGGGCATGGACATCCACCTGACCGAGACCTACTTCGTCGTCGCGCACTTCCACTTCGTGATGGTGGGCGGTATGCTCATGGCGTTTCTGGCCGGGGTGCACTTCTGGTGGCCCAAAATGACCGGCCGCATGTACCCAGAGTCGCTGTCCAAGCTCGCTGCCGTGACCACGTTTATTGGGTTCTTTCTGACTTTCATGCCGCAGTTCGTGCTGGGCTACCTGGGCATGCCGCGCCGCTACCACGCTTACCCGCCGGAGTTCCAGGTGCTGAACGTGCTTTCGACTGCGGGCGCCACCGTGCTGGGTGTCGGATACATGCTTCCGCTGCTGTATCTGGGCTGGTCGCTCAAGTACGGCGCAATCGCCGGCAACAACCCCTGGCAGGCCACTGGGCTGGAGTGGCAGATTCAGTCGCCGCCCTTGACCGAAAACTTCCTGGAAACACCTGTCGTTACGCAGGAAGCCTATGACTATGAGTGGCTGGAAAAGAAGCAGAGGGAAGAGGTGACCGCCCTTGGATAACGCAGCCACAGCGAACGCCGTCGCAGCCGCCAGCAACCCGACCCTGCATCCGCATATGAGCGAGACGGCCCCGCCGGCGCTCCACGAACACGTCTCGCTGCCGCAGCACCGCCATCATTTTGAAACGGAGGAACAGCAACGCGAGGCAGGCAGCTTCGGTATGTGGCTGTTCCTGCTCACCGAGATCATGTTCTTCGGCGGGCTCTTCTTTGCTTACCTGCTTTACCGCAACTGGTATTACCCCGCGTTTGCTGTCGCTTCCAACCAACTCAGCGTTCCTCTTGGCGCCACCAACACCGCGATCCTGATCTCCTCAGGCTTCTTTATGGCGCTTGGAGTATATTTCGCGGAGGTGCGCAACCGCTTCATGCTGGTGGTCGCGCTGATTCTCACGACGGCGTTCGGCGTTGCCTTTCTCGGCATCAAGTATGTCGAGTATCACGAGAAGTGGGAGAAGCACCACATCCCGGGTGCGAGCTTCAACATTTCGGAGTTTACCAACCCGCCGATCAATGCCAAGACCCACGAGCCGGAAACGCCGCCCCTGGCGGTCGATATGGCGCAACGAACTCAGATTTTCTTTTTCCTCTACTTCGCCATGACCGGGATGCACGCGCTGCATATGATCATTGGCCTCGGCCTGCTGGTCTGGCTGATTCTTCGTGCGAACCGAGGGGAATTCAGCGCCGGCTATGTCGCCCCGATCGAGAATTTTGGCCTGTACTGGCACTTTGTCGATATCGTCTGGCTGTTTCTCTTTCCATTGCTCTATCTCATCGACAAACACCTCATGAAGTAAGGACCCGCTGCTATCCGGGGAGAAGGTCATCATGTCGAACGCGAACCCGCACACCGACGCACACGATCCATCCAACATCACGAACCCGGAACACGCTCAGCATCATATCGTGACGCCGGTGCAGTACTCCATGGTGTTCGGCACATTGCTCGTGTTCACCGCGATCACGGTGGGAGCGGCTTATATCCCGCTGGGCTGGGCCAATCCGGTCGTAGCACTGGGCATTGCTTCCTTCAAGGCCGTCGTCGTCATCCTCTTCTTCATGCACGTGAAGTATCAGTCGCGGCTGGTCAAGCTGACGGTGGGTGCCGGATTCTTTACGTTCCTCATCCTGGTCACGATGAGTCTGGCCGACTACATGTCGCGTTCCTGGGGCCTCTGGTAGCCTCACCTCGGGTAGCGTTACATCCGACAAAGTGCGAAGCGAGGTCGGAGCTTTCGTTTACATTCGCGGTAGACGTTGAACGTCACGACGCTGGATCGTCGGCTCGTGGTAATGCCTGACGCAGAATTCCGAGCCAAGTGGCTGCCTCGTCCTGTGTGGCGCCCAACTGGTTTGCAAGCTTTCGGACTACCGTCTCGCGGGCATTCGCGGGGAATCGTCTCGCATAACCGGTCGTGTCCATTAATTCAATCAGAAGCCGCATCAGCCGCTCCCGAACCGCGCCGGTTGCACCCGTCGGCTGCGCGACTGGCAGCTCGCGTGCGCCCTCCAGACCGTCTCGGACCAATTCGTAAAGGCACACTGCCACCGCTTGACCCAGATTCATGGAGAGATGACGCTCCCCCACCGGTGCGAACAACGGAATCGTCGCAAGCAGGTGACAGTGGCTGAGCTGCTCGTTGGTAAGACCGGTTTTCTCCGAGCCGAACAGCAGCGCCACCCTGCCTGCCGTATGGGTGGTCTCCGCCGGTGTGAAGCGCAAGGCGGCAAGGATTACAGGCGCAGCGGTTTGCAAAGATAAAATCTCGCGTGCGGTGTTGCGGTCCCCGATGGCGGTCGTGCCTACGGCCAGGGTGGTATCTTCCAGAGCGTCTTCCAGGGTCGCGAAAGACCGTGCAGCCGACATGACTGATCCGGCGCCCACAGCGGACCTGGTGGCCTCCATCTGTGCTGCTTGGAAGGGAGCCACATAGGGGTTTACGAAGCGCAGGTCAGAGAATCCGAAATCCTGCATGGCCCGCGCTGCGGCGCCTACATTCTGCGCGTTGCGCGCACCCACGAGCACGACGGCTAGGCGAGCTCGGTCAGCGGATGAGAGCATGGCGGATGGCGGCCGAAGTAACAGTCCTTACTACTGTCCTTTGTAATCCAAAAACAGCTGCGGAAGAACCTCAACACTGTTGGACGCACCCGATGGGTACGAGCCTGCAGTGGCTACTTGGGCTGGACCTGCCATCCATTGTTCGTGTCGATCAGAGTCTGCGTTTCGGGCCCTCCGCCGGCGAGGTTGGTGGCTACCGATGGAAACGCGGTCTGCACCTCCTGCGCCTTGGCCCATTCCGGCGCACTGCTGAGGGTCCAATGGTAGGTCGCAACAGTTGTGTCCCCGACCTTGCCATCGTTTGGGGTGGAACTATCGAGTGAGCTGACGCTGCGGGTGCCGTAACAGAAGTTGCCGAAGCCGGGCTGACTTGGATCAGCCGTCCAGGAACTCCTGCCACTGTCACTCAGATCGTAGGTGTTCTTTTGCTTCTGACCGGTGAAAAAGGTCTTCAGGCTCTTCTTCTCCTCAACTGCAACGCGGGTCAACAGGTGCTGGTCGAAAAGCGCGTCGTACATGCGCGCCTTGTCGTCCTTGGGGTCTAACTGAACGGGAAACTGGTGAGAATCGGTCCAAAGACAGGCCGGGTGTGCCGAGTAGTATGTATTGATTGCGGACTTGTAATTCATGGAGTTGTCCGCAGTCTTCTTGCAGCCGGTCACGAACAGCGTAGCAGCGGCAGCAGCGAGCGCAAGAGTAGCTAGTCTGGGCATGGGTATCCTCTCGATTTGGTGTGATGCAGGAATATCTGCTAGGTTGTGTCCTACCTTATAAGAACATGAGCTACGTGGGCCGGATGGCCCCCTCGCCGACCGGTCTGCTGCATCTGGGCCACGCGCGCACCTTTGCGGTCGCGCATGACCGCGCCTTGGCTGCGGGCGGCACGCTCTGGCTACGGGATGAGGACCTGGATTCACAACGCTCACGTCCGGAGTTCTCCGCTGCTCTGCGTGAAGACCTGCTCTGGCTTGGTCTCCAATGGGACCGTGAGGTCCGGCAGTCGGAGCGGCTTCCAGCGTATCGCGCCGCCATGCGCACTCTACTCGCAGCAGGCGTGATCTACCCTTGCACCTGCAGCCGCCGTGATCTGCAACAGGTGCTTGCTGCACCGCACGACGACGGCGACGACGAGCCGGTTTACAGAGGTTCTTGCCGGAATCGGACAGCCGGGCGCGAGCTGATGCCTGGGATGAACTATCGCTTTCGTGTGCCTGACGATCATGTGATCGAGTTCCTCGATGGCCAGGCCGGGCCGCAGCGTTTCGTCTCCGGCTGCACGCCTGAGAGTGATTTCGGCGACTTCCTCGTCTGGCGCAAAGACGGCTTGCCCAGCTACCAACTCGCCTGCGTGGTTGATGATGCGTGGCAGGGTATTACAGAAGTGGTGCGCGGTCGCGACCTGCTGAAATCCACGGCGCGGCAGCTCCTGCTGCAGCGTGCTCTCGCACTCACCACACCTATGTACGTTCATTGCGAACTCGTGCGGGACGCAAGCGGCGTCCGGCTTGCCAAGCGCCACGATGCACTCAGTATCAGAGCCTTGCGCGCGAGAGGTCTGACTGCAGAGCAGGTCAGAGCCAGGTTCTAGGCTCGGAAGCTTACTCCGTCTCTCCGGGTATCAGCTTCGGATTGATCTTCACAGTGTTCTGCGCGTAAGGTATGCCCTTCTGCAACGCAGCCAGGAGATCCTTGTCGTAGCCATACACGTCATCGAAGAAGTGTACTGTGCCGTCCTCATCCGCATTTGCGGTCAGGTATGTGAGCACCACGGGCAGCGGCGTCTGCAGGTTCACCTGCTTGTTGTCCTCAGGCTTGCCGCCATCTGCAGGCCCGAACATCGCTTCATGGACCTTGTCGGTATCCCAGTCGCCCTGGCCGTTGAGCACCCAGTTCGCCATCTTCTCCGCATCGTTCAGACGCACGCAACCGTGTGAGCGGTCCCGCTTGCTCAGGTTGAAGAGGTTCATCTCTGGCGTGGAGTGAAGATAAATGTCGTACTCGTTGGGGAACATGAACTTCACCAGGCCCAGCGAGTTCTTCGGGCCAGGCTTCTGCCGAACCAGGTAGCGGCCGTGCTCCAGGCCATCGGCTGTCCAACCGGTGATCGGCTCGCCGCTGCCGCCGGTGACTTCGTAGTTGTTGCGCTCCAGATAGCCCGCACCGCCGCTGGAGACGTGTCTTAAGAGCTCTTTCTTGATGATGGAAGTGGGCAGATTCCAATAGGGGCGGAAGATCAGGTACTTTATCGTGCGAACAAACATCGGCGTGTCGTGCCCATCGGCCTCGCCGTCTACGACCTTCATCTTGAAGGCCAGATTGTGGTCGGCATCGTACGTGCGGACGATGTACTCCGGCAGGTTCACAAGAACGCGGGGCTCCATGTAGTTGTCGGGGAGCCAGCGCCAACGCTCCAGCGCGAGATTCAGTTGCTGCACCCGCGTGTCAAGCGGCACATTGAGCGAATCGATCGTGGCCTGTGTAAGCTTGCCGTCGTCGGTGAGTCCATGCCGCTGCTGCCAGTGCTTGACAGCAGCGGCTACACCCGCGTCATAGCTGGTGGCCGTCATAGTGGATGCATCGCCCTCCACCTGCAGACGCGCCATGAGCTGAGGCAGCGCCGGGTAGTTTCCGCCCACGCTCACGGCTTTGCTGACGGCGGGCAGCGGCTGTGCAGGCTGTGTGTTCTGCTGCCGGGCGAGATCGACATACCTCCCCAGCGCCGCCTCGGTGTTCTTGTACATCGGATTCTGCGGTTCCACTCCGGAGATCACGTTGTCGGCATCGTCTGCGTCGACCAGCTTCTCGTTTACGAAGGTCGGCAGATCGAACGCCGCCCGTTTTGCCGGCACGTTTATGTCGAAGTTGAGCGATTGCGGATTGACGCGTCCCTCGTGCAGGTCGCTGGCGAAACGCATCGCCGCTATCGTCATGGCCGCATCAAACTGCGCCACCGCGGTCTGCGCATCGTCGCCCGTGTCGTGCTTGCCGGCAATTTGCAGCAGCTTGTCCTGGCGCACGCTCCACAGCGACGCGTCGTAGTCCTCAGGTTTCAAACCTTTCCTCGCCGCGTGGTTGAACATGCCGATCAGGGTGCTGGCAGCCTGCGTAGGTTTCCCGTCGCGGGTCCAAGCCAGTTCGTAGTTGCGATCCTCGTAAAACTGCTGCACCTGTTGCTGATACTGGGAAAAATCAGGATGCTTCAGCACATCGAGCTTCGGCTGACTGACGGCCTGCTGCACGTTATCGGCGTAGTCGGTCGTGTTGGGCTTTGAAGCCGACTTGCGATGGTGAAACTTAGCCATCAACGCGCGCACGCCGCCGCGGCAGCCGGTCAGTGGGAGCACAACGGTTAGGCTAACGACCAGAACGGACAGCAAGCGTACAGAGAAAGGACGAAACTTCTTCACGTGCGAGCCTCAGCGAAACACAGGAACAATGCCCGACATCGAAACTGCGGGGTTTGCAGATATCAGATGCGGGAGTTGCTGAAAGTTGAGCTTTGCCGGACCTGGATGATTACTAAAGATGTCTGCAACTTCAGTGCGAATGCACCGGTACCTCAAGGTCATGTCATGAGAGGCAATCCCGCGATGGACGTGATACACAGCACCATCTGTGTCACGATGATCGCTCCGCTGAGCAGCAGGTAGAGCTTGCGCTGCCGGCTCTCCAGTACGTCCGCAAAGACTCCCCCGACGAAGGTAAATAGAAAGGGGAGCGCCCATAGCCATGGCGCGGTCACCACCTGGGTGGTGTAGAGCGGCAGCAGCGCGAGCGCTACCATCAGCGGAGCCGTGTTGCCGAAGTAACGGCTGCGCCGCGTGCTGACGTACACCAGTAAAGCGACTGCCATCGCCAGCGTGAGCCCGGCATTCTCCGGTGCGCGGAAGAATGCCATGGCCGGATAAAGTCCAAACCAGAAGCGCGCACTGCCGCCGGTGAACACGTACGTGAACGCACCCACCTGCATGCCGAACGAGACAAATACGATCAGCAAAGCGCCAAGTGCCGCCGGGATCAGGATCTGCATGACATACTGCCGGCGCCGTTCCGCCAGATACATAAGAAAGGCCGCCCCCGCGCCGAACCCGATGATCGCCGCCAGCAGGTGCGCCGCGGCTGTCAGCCCCAGCGCCACCGTCAGCAGCACAATGCGCGGCTTCCACTTGTGCCTGGGCCCCTGCAGCGCATGGGCCACGCCGATGGCCGTATACACAAGCCCATACAAGCCCCAGAGCGCCAGAACCTCATTGTTGGGCGTGGTGGCGTAGCGTACCACCGCGGGACAGAAGCAATAGAGGGCCAGCGAGACCGCTCCCCCTTCTTTGCCGAACAACCGCTTGCTTACCCACCACAAGCCGCCTCCCAGCCACACCGCAAAGAGACAGAACGGCAGCCGCAGCAGCCACTTTAGCTGGCCGATCTGATGACGAAGCTCCCACGCGGTGCCGCGAAGCCCCCCTTGCCCGTAGAGTCGATTTTCCGGCTTGCGAAACTTGTCGGCGGTGAGCAGCGCAAGCCGCTGCGCGGTGAGAGGGAGCCCGGCGACGCGGTAGGCGAGTGTGCCGTCCCCGTGCAGGTTGCCGCACGTGGTGAAGTAACCGGCGACCGGTGTGGGACGCTCCCACATTTCACGCCCGCAGAAAGCGTATCGATAGTCATCGCCGCTTAGCGGTTGCCGTGCGATAGACCAGCAGCACTCGCCGAACAGCAGCAGAAGCAGTACCGCGGCAATCCACTGTCCGCGGCCCACATAGAACCCACGCAAACGCATCCGTTACAGGGTATCGCCTCGCGCTGCAACAGCCTGCACCTGTACCCTGACTTCTGCACATGGACTCGCTGACCTTTACCCCCGGCCGCGCTCGCCTGCTCTCCATTTCACCCAGGACCCAGGGACCGGAGAACCGTCTCGCCGTTGTCTTTGAAGACGAGGGCCTGGCGGGCTACTGCTATGCTTGCGACGGCTCCCTGGGCGAAGGAGAGGAGAGCATTGCGGACTCCATGCTGATCTACAACGTGGGCTCACTGGGAGAGCCCACGCGGGAGCGCCTGGCCAGTGTGCAATGGTCGCGGTCCGGTCTGCAAGCCGTGTTCTACCTCGACGGCGTGCCGCAATCCTTCGTGGATTTCGAAACTCGCCAGAGCTTCTGCCGCGCGAACTTCCCGAACTTCATCGAGCAACCCGGCGACCACTGGCGCAAGAACACCCATGCCTGGGATGAAGCCGCACTGAGCCGCTTCGAAGCCGATCTGTATCAGTAGCGTTGAACACCCTGGCCCAGTCGTGGCCGGTCCCGCTCGATGCTCAGGTATCACTGCCGCTACTGCCATCACTCCATATCGTCGTACGTACTCGCTCGGGTGAGCAGAAAGGGGTGGGAGTGAGACACTCCCAGCCCCTTGGAGTCCCGATTCAGCTGGAAGACATGCGCTGCGCCCCTTCGCGCAAGGTTACTTCCGGTGAGTTCCAGGTGGTTCAGGCGGGCACGGGATCGCATCTTATCGCCAGCGGACGGGTTTACGAGTAGAGAAACAGGATGCCGGTCCGCATCCCGGAGATACCCCGCTATGGATACCGTCCGTCCCGCTGCCTGTCCACGTGCCAATTCTCTCTGTGGCGCCTCGCTTCGAGCACTGACGGTCGCCGGCTGTACGGCTCTCTTCTTTGCTGGCCTGACCGGGTGCAAGAGCAGCTCCGCTCCCGCTCCCATCATCACCAACAACGCTGCCGCGGATCCGAACAGCCCCGATCCTGCGCAGGCCAACATGGCGGGTGCAACTCCGGTGAATGGCCAGCCAACGCGCGTGCTGGGGCAGAGTCAGTCCTACGCGCCCCAGCAGCAGGGCGAAAGCTACCCAGCCGGCCAGCAGGCTCCGGCGCCGATTGTGCAGGGATACAACAACAACTCCGCCAACAACGAGGCGTATACCAGCGCGCAGAACTACGGCTCACAGAACTCGGGGAGCTACAGCAATGGTCAGGGCAGCTATAACCAGGGTTATGCGGACGGCGAACAGGCTGAAGCCGACACTGCACCGCCATCGCTGCCCGTCTATGACCAACCGCCCGCTCCGGATCCCAATGATCTCTGGACGCCCGGTTACTGGAACTACGTTTCCACCGGCTACTACTGGGTACCCGGCGCCTGGGTAGCTGCGCCCTATTACGGTGCCCTCTGGACGCCCCCTTACTGGGCCTGGAACGGCGGGCACTACCGTTTTCATCGCGGCTACTGGGGACCGCATATCGGCTATTACGGCGGCATCAACTACGGTTTCGGCTACGTAGGCTTCGGCTACTACGGCGGATATTGGCGTGGGCACGATTTCTTCTACAACCGTTCCGTCAACAACGTGAACGTCACGAATGTGCGCAACGTGTATGACCGTACTGTCGTCGTGAACAATGTGACCTATAACCAGCACTCCGCCGTCCGCGTCAGCTACAACGGCGGGCCGGGAGGCGTCGTCGCACAGCCGCGGCCCTTCGAGTTGGCTGCCGAGCACGAGCGTCATGAAGGCGCGCTACCAGCACAGGTTGCATTGCGCCAGGCTGCCGCGACTGACCGAAACAACTTCTACGCGCAGAACCAAGGCCGTCCCGTGCAAGCGGCCTTTGCGCATCCACCAAGCGCCTCGGCACCGCTGCCGGCAAACGACACGGGCCAAGCTTTCCATCAGCCCGGCGCAGCAGCGGTCAGTCAACCTTTCAACCACCCCGCAGGGCCGGCCGCTGGCGGGACTTTCCGTCAGCCTGTGGCAGGTGCTGCTCAACCGGAGCACCACGTGGGCACACCGGCCGCCGCTCAGCCGATCTATCGTCCCGAACCGGCTCAGGTTAGCCGTGGGTTGGATCGCAATGATGATCGTGGACTTGATAGAGGTGCGGCCAACCGGAATGTGCCCGCGGTCACTCCAGGTGCCACTCCTGGCGTCAACCGGCAACTGGCGCCTGCTCAGCCGCTCAACCGCCCCAGTGCTGCTGCAACGAATCCCGCCTCAGGCCGTCCCGCGGATCGAACGAACCAGCCAAACGAATTCAATGCTCATCAGGGCGGTTTCCACAACGAACAGCCCAGCCGCCAGCCCTCACCGTCCTCCGCTTCGGTTACCAATCGCTCCTCCGAGCCGCACGGCAGTCAGCCCGGCGGAAACACTGGATTCAACCACCCTGTACCCGCGGCGAACTCGAATGTAAGCCGGCCAGCAATGATGCCGCACGTCGAGTCGGTGCGTCCAACAGCCGTCCAAGCTCCGCGCGTCCAAGCTCCGCACGTCGAGGCTCCGCACCCCGCACCTGCTCCCCATGTGGAAGCGCCGCATCCCGCACCCGCCGCGCATCCGGGGCCTCCGCCGGGCGCCCCGCGCGGTGAGGGAGGCGGACATCCTCGATAGCTGGATCCAGGAACTGCTTACCCAAGGAAATGCCTATTGCGCGACATTTTGATGCCGTGCTCCTTGGAGCCTTGAACTCTTCCTGTCCCGGCGCGCGCATGCTGCCGAACCGTACTTCTGGCGATATCGCTCCGAGCCTGGCGTGCTTGTAAGCATGCGGCCTAAGGGATCAGGCTGTACCCAGAGTGGTTGCTAGATTTGCCGTGTGGACCGGACGTTCCACATTATGGCGGCGCTCTGCGCACCTTCAGCGTGCGTCTCCAGTTGCGTAGCACTCTGTCTACATTCGCTCTCGATCATTTACACGCTATCGGCCACCGTGGGAGCGGAGTTTCGGTGCGCACACCCTGTGAGCCGAGAAACAGATCAGGAGAACGAAATGTAAGGATGAGGTTTCATGATCGGGAGTTTCCGTGTTGGTGGTACATTCTGAGTATCAGCTTGCAATCTGAATTTATTTCCAGTGACTTCGTGTGCGCTTCCGCACCCGTATCTCTGCTCCGAGCGAAAGCATTGACGGCATCCGCGGCCGGCGCTCGACCTGATGCCGTTCCGCCGGCATCCCCGGGTGTTGAGGCCAATGCGCGGTTTTCTGCACTCATAGACACAGATCATTGGAGGGCAGTTCAGCATGAGCGTTACGCGACGAGATTTCTTGATGCGGGTGGGGCATGCCGGAGGCTACAGCGCGGCCTTTCTGGCCATGCAGGGCATGGGGCTGATGGAAGCACGCGCCGCGGCGCCGGCCAGGATCGAGGCTGCACCCGGTTCGGGACAGGGCACGAAGGTGGTGGTGCTCGGTGGCGGGATCGCGGGGCTGGTGAGCGCCTATGAGCTGCGCGGGCTGGGCTATGACGTCACGCTGCTGGAGGCGCGCAGCCGGCCCGGAGGGCGCAACTGGACCGTCCGGCCCGGCGACAAGGTCACTTTGAACGACGGGGCTAACGAAAGTACGCAGACCTGCACATGGGAGGACGGCCACTACCAGAACTTCGGGCCGGCGCGCCTGCCCTCGATTCACCCGACCATCCTGGGCTACTGCCGCAAGCTGGGCGTGGAGCTGCAAGTGGAAGTGAATATGACCAACTCCGCGCACCTGCAAAACGATGCAGCCAACGGCGGCAAGCCGGCGGTGATGCGGCAGGTGGTGAACGACACGCGCGGTCACGTGAGCGAGCTGCTCATGAAGTGCATGAACCAGGGCGCGCTCGACGCCGATTTTGCTCCGCAAGACCGCGAGCGGATGCTCGCGTTCCTGCGCCAGTACGGTCCGCTGGACGAGGCGGGCAAGTATGCGGGCAGCGACCGTGCAGGGTACTCCAAGCTGGCCGGCGCGGGCGACGAGACGGGCGTGCTGCTGGAACCGATCGACATGCACACGCTGCTGGACGACAACTTCTGGCAGGGCATGCTGTTCGACCAGCAGTTCGACATGCAGGCCACGATGTTCCAGCCGGTGGGCGGCATGGACCGCATCCCCTATGCGTTTGCGAAGGCGCTGGGCGAGATCGTCAAGTTCAACGCGCCGGTGACGCAGATCCGCAAGACCGGCAAGGGCGTCGCGGTGATGTACAGGGAGAACGGCGCGGAGAAGAAGCTGGATGCAGACTACTGCCTGTGCGGCCTGCCGCTGACCGTCCTGAAGAAAATCCCAAACGACCTGGGCGCACCGTATAAGAAAGTCATCGACGAGTGCACCTATGCGGCGGCCTACAAGGTGGCGTGGGAGTCGCGCCGCTTCTGGGAACAGGACTACAACATCTACGGCGGCCTGGAGTTCTGCAATGTGGGCTGCAGTCCCATCTGGTTTCCGTCGGCAGGGCTGTTCAGCGAGCGCGGCATTGTGGTGAGCGGCTACACGGATGAGACCAACCTCCCGTTCGGCAAACTGTCCATCCCGGCGAAGTTCGAGGAAAGCCGCAAGTCGATTGAGCGGCTGCACCCGGGCCACGGCAAGGAGTTGGAGAAACCCATGTACGTTGGCTGGGGCAGGGTGCCGTATAACGAAGGCTCCTGGATACGCAGCTATGCGCCAGGTCAGGTGCGGCAGCCGGGAAATGCAGCCACCACCCAGCCCGGCGCAGGCGGAACGACGCAACAGGCGCCGGGCGTGGCGCAGAGTCGCACCACGGGCGGCGCGGCTGCACCCGCGGCTGCTCGTACCGGTTCCAATCCGGGCTATGACACGCTGATCCAGCCGGATGGACGCCTCATCTTCATCGGCGACCACGTGAGTCACATCGTCGCCTGGCAGGAAGGCGCGGCCCTCAGCGGGCTGCGCGGCGTGCAACTGCTCAGCGATCAGGTGAAGGCGGCGCGGCTAGCTTCGACGGCGACCGATCGCGTCACCGCTTAGGCGATCAAGCGGCGGCACAAACAAAGATACGAGGAGACAGACAATGCGAGTCGTTGAAAAGGCAGCTCTGATGACGGCGATGCTGACAGTGATGTGCGTGGCGAAATCACAGACCACGGTGAAGCACATCCAGACGGAGAAGGCGGCCATCGCCACCGGTGTGTGGGCGGGCGACACCTTCTATCTCAGCGGACAGCTCGCCGATCCGGTGACACCGGCGGACGCCGCCAAGGGAACGGCCGCGGAGTACGGCGACACGAAGGCGCAGGCAGCAAGCGTCTTCGCAAAGATTCAGAAGGCTCTGCAGGCGCAGGGACTGGACATGAAGGATGTCGTCAAGATGACGGTGTTTCTCGGCCCCGATCCGCAGACCGGCAAGCTGGACTTCACGGGTATGCAGTCGGAGTATGTGAAGTATTTCGGCACCAAGGACCAGCCCAACAAGCCGGCCCGGTCAGCGTTCCAGGTAGCGGCCCTGGCCGCACCCTGGGCGCTGCTGGAGATCGAAGTGATCGCGGTGAAGGGCAAGTAGCGTTCCCATGGATGGTGAGCAGTCCGCATCGGCCATCGCACAAACTGTACGCAAGAAACGTTCATCAACGGACGCGGTGTTCGCAGCGTAAGGACGTGCCAGAAAGCGAAGCCCGGCGAGAACGCCGGGCTTCATTCGCTTGCGACGACCGATCAGGCATAGATGCGGTGAAGTTCGCTCGGGATATGAAGCTCCGAGTGCAGCGAGGCATTCACCGTAGAGGACGGCATGTCCATGCACTTGACGAAGGCGGTCTGGAACTTCTCCATCTCCGGCCTGGTGCCGACGGTCACGCGCACGTAGGTGGGCATCGCCGACCAGGTGCGGCCGATGGCCACGTTCTCCTTGATCATGGCGGATGTGAAGTCTCTGCCGGGACGCTTCACATCGACCATGAACATGTTCGCCTGCGATCCCGGAACCACCGTATAGCCCTTCTTGTCGAGGAACTCGATGGTTTCCGTGCGGATGTCGGTGTTGATCTTGCGGCGGGTGGGGATCAGGCTGGGATCGCGCAGGCTGGCGCCGGCGGCGGCGGCGGCCAGAAGCGAAACCGAGGCGACAGTGCGCAGCCGGATCTCCGGTGAGATGGTCTGGAACTTCGCCAGCAGGTCAGGGCGGGCAATGGCGAATCCGGCGCGGATGCCGGCCATGCCGTAGATCTTGGAGAACGTGCGCAGGACGATGATGTCCTGGTCGGCGGCTACTTGATCGATGACGGACTCGTCCGTGCTGAAGTGGTGGTAGGCCTCGTCGACGATGAGCACGGAGCCGGCCGGCTTGTTCTTGAGCAGCCAGAGGATGTCCGCCTTGGGGGTCATTGTGCCGGTGGGGTTGTTGGGGTTGACGATGTAGAAGGCGCCGGCGTTCGGATCGGCGGCGAGCATGGCCCTCACGTCGTGCGCGTAGGTCGGAGTGAGCGGCACCATCTTCACGGGTGCCTTTACCGCCTGCGCGGCGCGGGGTCCCTGCTCATAACTGGGGTCGGCGCACACCAGGCCGCGGCTGGGGCCGATGCTCGACATCAGCGCCATGTCCAGCGGACCGCCTGAGCCCGGATACAGCTCCACGTAGCCCGGCTTGAGGCCGAACTGATCGCTCAGGGTCTTGACCGTGGCGTTCCCCACGCCGAACTTGTCATAGCGGCCGCCGGTAGGGCCAGCCTGCAGGATCGCCGCCATGGCGGACTGTGCGGGCCCGAGCGGATTCTCGTTGGCGCTGATGATCACCGCGTCGGGAGGGAGGTGCCGCATTTCCATGTCGCTGCCGATGCCCGTGCCCGACCGGCGGCGCGGCGTGTCCGATGTGAGCTGAGTCTGCTGCGCGAGCGCCGGCAACGTGGCTGCGGCAGCGGCACCGGCCCCGATCCAACGCATGAAGTTACGGCGAGATACCTCAGAAAGATTCTGATTCATTTCCATGCCACACTCTCCTGTTTTTGGAACGGATTCGGTTAAACGAAATCTGGAACTCGTCCGATACATGGCACCGGGTGCGCGAGCGTTGCGGCTTGCGCGGAGGGCAATGAATCTACGGGTACGGCTGCGGGCTGTTAAGCTCGTTTCCGTCTGGGTGCAGGACACGCCTTGATGCTTTGCTTGTGAAGGAAGAGATTCCAATCCCAAGCTATCTCAGAACAGCCACAGGGGCAAGCAGGAACGCGAGCTTTCCTGCGCATTTCGGCTGCGGACGTACTGTGTTGCCGATCTGAGCGGGGACACGATGCACCCGGCGGCTTCCTCTTACCGCGAGTACCGGATGTACGATCACCGCGCCGACCCGAACGAGCTCGTCCACCTGGCGGCCCGCAAGGAGTATCGCGCCCAAGCCGACGAGCTACGCGAACGGCTGAAGCGACTGCTCGCCGCAGCGGGAGAGCCTCAGCCGGAATTCGTAGCCGCAAAGCTCTATCCCTGAGCCCGCCGCCGCCCACAGAGACGCGCAGGCTCCGGGAGAATTCATCGGGCCTTTGCAGAGGGTGAGGAGTAGTGATCTAGGCTGAAGGGGCCACGGCTACGCCCGCGGGCTGGAGAGGCAGTGCGTCAGAGCATTTTCTTGCTGGAAGATGACCCGGATATCAGCCGGCTCGTTGACTACCATCTCACCAAGGCGGGCTTCGCAGTTCGCAGTTTCGGAACAGGCCGGACCGTTTTGGCCGATGCAGAACGCGAGCGGCCCGACCTGTTTGTGCTGGACGTTATGGTGCCGGATGGCAGCGGGCTGGATGTTTGCCGCAGCGTACGCGAACACGCCACCCTGAAAGCCGTGCCGATCATCTTTTTGACGGCGCGCGCTGCCGAGACCGACCGGGTGCGTGGTCTGGAGCTGGGCGCGGACGACTATGTGACTAAGCCCTTCAGCCCGCGCGAGCTGGTGGCGCGGGTGCGCGCGGTGCTAAGGCGCAGTGCGCCTAAAGAAGAAGCCGCGACGCCTGCCATCCTGCGGATACACCACATCGAGATCGATTCGGCGGCCATGCAGCTGCGGGTGCGCGGAGAGCTGGTCACGATGACGTCTACGGAGTTCCGGCTGCTGGATTACCTGGCCCGGCATCCGGGACGCATGTTCAGCCGCGACCAGCTGCTGGATGCCGTGTGGGGGGACGCGCGCTTTGTGACGCCGCGCAGCGTGGATGTGTACGTGCGGCGCATTCGCGAGAAGATAGAAGACGATCCGGAGTCGCCGCGCTATCTGCGCACCCTGCGCGGGGCTGGGTACCGCTTCGATATTCCCAAACCTCCAAGCGCCGACGGCATGTCCGCGGAGTAGCGGGGCCGGTATAGGACGATTAAGCCAAGGACCACGCAGAGGAGTACGCATGAGACGGAGTTTGTGGTGGGCCTTGGCGTTGCGCTTCGGCGCTGGCGCTGCGGGCATGCTGCTGCTCTGGAGCGTCACCGGGAATCTTGTTCTGCGCTTTGTGGGCAGTGCCGGACTTGTGTTGGCCGTCACCTCCTGGTGCCGCAGAACCGTTCTGGATGCATTGGAGCCTTTGACGCTGGCGTTGCGCGGGGCGGGGCAGAAGGAGCCTGTGCTGCCGCAGCCCTGCTTTGCGGAGCTGGAAGGACTGGCTGCCGGTTGCGACCGCGCCGCCGAGCGCTCGCGGCACCGTCTCCAAGCCGCCGAAGACAGCCAGAGGGGGATGGAAAGCATTCTTGACAGCATGCAGGATGCGGTGGTCGCGGTCGATGCGGCAGGACGTATTCAGTGGACCAATGAGCCCATGCGGCAGCTGTTGCCGGGCACTCCGGCCAGCGGTACGGTCCGCGTGGGGCATGCGCTGGTGCAGACCATCCGCGATCCCGAGGTGCTGGCTTGTGTGGATGCCGCGCTGCGCGACCACGAACCGTGCGAGCGCCGCGCTACGACGGTTGTACCGGGGCGAACCTTCGCCGTGAGTGCCGCGCCGATGCCGCAGGGCGGGGCTGTTGCGGTGTTGCGGGAGGTTACGCGTGTGGAGCAGATGGAGCGCACGCAACGCGACTTCGTCGCCAACGTGTCGCACGAGCTGCGCACGCCGCTGACGTCGATTACGGGCTACGCGGAAACACTCCTGGAAGAGGTGGAGGAGGGCACCTTCGATACTGCCGCCGCGGCCGATTTCCTGAACACCATCCACAAGAATGCAACGCGCATGAATCGGCTGGTGGAAGACTTGCTGGTGCTGGCGCGGGTAGACTCCGGCGAGAAGCCGGCGCGGCCCGTGCGTGTGCGTGCGTCAGCGCTGGTGCGCGAGTCACTGGAAGCAGTTGCCGGCGTGCTGCGTGACTCGGAGGCGAAGCTGGAACTGGGCGAGGTGACCGAAACCGAGGTATTGGCCGACACGGACGCCATGGTGCGCGTGCTCGGGAATCTCATCGAGAACGCATTGCGCTATGGCGTGCCGGGCATCTCGGCCAACGGTGCTGCAGGGAACGGGCAAGCGGCGCGCATTGTGGTGTCTGCGGAGAGCGGGTGCGAAGAAACCGGCGCGGTGCGGTTTAGTGTTCGCGACTTTGGCATGGGGATCGCCTCGGAGCACCTGCCGCGCCTGTTCGAGCGCTTCTACCGTGTCGATAAAGCGCGCTCGCGCGAGAGTGGCGGCACCGGGCTGGGGCTGGCCATCGCGCGCCGCCTGGTGGAAGCGCAGGGTGGCGTTATCTGGTGTGAAAGCGAGCTCAACAAGGGCAGCGTGTTTGCCTTCACACTGCCGTGCGTCACATCGGCCAAACCGCAGGTTGCGGAGGCGGAGGTCGCGTCTTGAGGCAGCTCCGGCAGCGAGGCTATGCCGCCGTCTTTCTGGCCGCGATGCTTCCTCTCGCCCCACCCGTTGCGGCGCAAACCGTGACCGGCGCGGGCGGCAGCTTTCCCAACCCCATGTACTCGCAGTGGTTCGCGGAGTTCGGCCGGATTCATCCAGGGGTCCGCATCAACTACCAGCCTATCGGCAGCGGCGCTGGGATCCGGCAGGTGTCGCGCGGCGTTGTGGACTTTGGCGCTACCGATGCGGCGATGACCGATGCGCAACTCCGGGCCTCCCCGCGACGGCTGCTGCATATTCCAACCCTGCTCGGGGCCGTGGTTCCGGTGTACAACCTGCCTGGAGCCGCCGCGCCCCTGCACTTTGCACCTGAGGTTCTGGCCGGTATTTTTACAGGTGCCGTGACCCTCTGGGATGACGGCAATCTGCAACGCGACAACCCCGGCGTGCGTCTGCCGCATGTGCCGATCGTGCCGGTTTACAGGGCCGATGGCTCGGGCTCCACGTTCATCTTCACCGACTTCCTGTGCAAGGTGAGTCCGGCGTTCGAGCGTGTTGTAGGCCGCGGCACCTCGGTGGCCTGGCCGGTGGGCGTGGGCCAGAAGGGAAGCGAGGCCGTGGCCGGTTTCGTGCGCGGCACACCGTACGCGATCGGGTATGTGGAGCAGATGTACGCAACCGAAAGCGGGGTGCAGGCCGGAAGTGTGCGCAACGCGCAGGGAGTGTGGGTGCAGGCGTCCAATGAGAGCGTCGCGTCGGCGGCCATGGCTTCGCTGGCGGGAATTCCGGAGGACTTCCGCGTCTCCATCGTGAACGCGCCGGGTGCGGCCTCGTTCCCGATCGTGTCGTTCACGTGGCTGCTGGTGCCGGTCGGTCCAGAGGAAACTGGCAGAGACAACGTGCTGCGCGACTTTCTGCTGTGGATGCTGGACCACGGTGAGGCCGAGGCCGCGCACGCGGGGTACGCACCGCTGCCGGTCTCGCTGGCGGCCAGGGTGCGGACCGCGGTAAGCCGGCTCCCGTAGGGCTGGACCTTGGCGCTGAGAGTGTTTCGACGGTGCCGGAGGGACCGTACCTGCGCAGGTGCGCGCGCCTTCTGCTTTCCCGGGCGCAATTCACCTGCTTGTCATAGCGTCTTCATAGACTTGTGGTGGGGTATACGATGAGACCCGCGGAAACCCAGACTTCCATGACCGAAGTGGCGCGCATCCCGCGCGCCCGTGAAGCGACGGCGGCGGCCGCGCGCACAGCCGACCCCCTGCGGGCGGCGCGTCTGGCGCTGGGCGCGCGTGGGATGGGCCGCGCAGCCGACATGGTCTTTCGCAGCCTGGTGCTGCTTTGTGCTCTTGGACTCCCTGCACTGGCGGCCGCCGTGACGGTTACGCTGGTGATGGACTCGCGGCTTTCGCTGCACCGGTTCGGCTTTAGCTTTCTGACGCACAGCGTGTGGAATCCGGTGGCGCAGCGCTTCGGGGTTGTGGCCTTCCTGGCCGGGACCGTTGTGTCTTCGCTGCTGGCGCTGTTGCTGGCAGCGCCCGCGGCGCTGGCGATGGCCGTGTTTCTCACTGAAATTTGCCCGCACCGCTGGCGCGGGGTGCTGGTTTACCTCACGGAGCTGCTGGCGGCGGTGCCGAGCGTGGTGTACGGTCTCTGGGCGCTGCTGGTGCTGGTGCCCGCGATGCGCGTGGCCGTGGCGCCGGTGCTAATGCGCAGCCTGGGCTGGACAGGCATGTTTGCGGGGCCGAGCTATGGCGTGGGCGTACTCACGGCCAGCCTGATCCTTGCGCTGATGATCTTTCCGGTCATCTCTTCCGTAAGCCGGGAGGTCATGCGGGCGGTTCCCGCCGAGCAGCGCGAAGCCGCCCTGGCCCTGGGAGCGACGCGCTGGGAGATGATCCGGCTGGGTGTGCTGCGCAACGCCCGCTTAGGGCTGGCTGGTGCGTTGATCCTTGGCCTTGGCCGGGCGTTGGGCGAGACGATGGCAGTGGCCATGGTCATCGGCAGCCACCCAGCCCTGTTCCGCAGCCTGCTCGCGCCCGGCTACACCATGGCCAGCGTCATCGCCAACGAGTTTGCGGAGGCCAGCGGCGACCTGCACCTGAGCGCGTTGATGGAGGTCGGCCTGGTTCTGCTGGTAGTCACGGGTGTGGTGAATGCGGTCGCCCGCCTGCTGGTGTGGATCGTTGAACGGCCACTGCCGGTGAGGGCCGCATGAGCGCCCCCGGCGGTCAACGGATCGCCGCGAAACCTAGCGGCCGCAAGTCCCACGGCCGTCGCGTGGTGGCAGACCGCGTCATGACCGGGCTGGCCGTGCTGGCGACATCCGCAGCCCTCGTGCTGATGCTCTTCATCCTGGGCACCATCGTCTGGAAAGGTGCGCGCTCGATCCATCTGGGGTTCTTCACGCACAGCGCCGCGCCCGTGGGCGACAGCGGCGGAGGCATGTGGAATGCGGTTGCCGGCTCGCTGCTGCTGGTGGGCCTGGGCAGCCTGCTGGGCGTGCCCTGCGGTATCGGCGCGGGTGTGTACATGGCGGAGTTCAGGCGTGGCACGCTGCTGAACAGCGCGCTTCGTTTTCTGGCCGATGTGCTGAGCGGCGTGCCCTCGGTGGTCGTCGGCATCGTGGTGTATGTCTGGGTGGTGGCGCGGCAGGGCCACTTCTCCGCATTTGCCGGCGGGGTGGCGCTGGCGCTGGTCATGGTGCCGACCATCGCGCGCACCACCGACGACATGCTGCGCACCGTGCCCGTGTCGCTGCGTGAAGCCGCGTGGGGCCTGGGTGTGTCCCGCTGGCGTACGGTGGTGTCCGTCAGCTTGCGGACCGCATTGCCGGGCGTCGTAACCGGCTGCCTGCTGGCCTTCGCGCGCGCCGCCGGGGAAGCGGCGCCCCTGCTGTTTACCGCGTTTGGCAATCAGTTTTTCAGCGTACGGCCCAGTGAGCCCATCGCCGCACTGCCGCTGCAGATTTTTGTGTACGCCCTCTCTCCCTACGAGGCGTGGCATCGACTTGCCTGGGCGGGCGCTCTGGTCCTGATCGCCATGATCGCCTTGGCCCTGGGACTGATGCGGTGGTTTGCCGCGCGTGGAAGGATGGCGAGCGTTGTACGTGCGGTCGTGGACTCCAGCCTGGCACGCGAAGAGCGTGGCGCATGAGCGAAACACTCACCATCGAAAACCTCAACGCATGGTACGGCACGACGCAGATACTGCACGACATCTGCCTGCGGCTTTCGCCGGACCACGTGACCGCGTTGATCGGGCCTTCCGGATGCGGCAAGTCGACCTTTGTGCGTTGCCTGAACCGCATGCATGAGACCCACCCGCGCGGCCGCGCCGAAGGCAGCGTGCGTTTGGGTGAGCTGGACATCTATCGCGAAGCGTCTGCGGTCGATGTGCGCCGCCGCATCGGCATGGTGTTTCAGCAGCCCAATCCCTTCCCCACGATGACTATCTTCGACAACGTGGGCAGCGGCCTACGGCTGAACGGCGTGCGCGACAAGCGGCTGCTGGGCGATATCGTGGAAGATTCGCTGCGCAAGGCGGCGCTGTGGAACGAGGTGAAACACAACATGCATCACAGGCTGGGCGGCGATCTCTCCAGCGGCCAGCAGCAGCGCCTGTGCATTGCGCGCGCGCTGGCCGTCGCGCCGGAGGTGCTTTTGATGGACGAACCTGCTTCCGCGCTCGACCCCATCTCCACGGCCAAGATCGAGGATATGATCTTCGAGCTCAAAAGCCAGTACACCATCGTGATCGTCACGCACAACATGCAGCAGGCTGCCCGGGTTGCAGAGAGTACGGGGTTCTTCCTCGATGGAGCGCTGGTGGAGTTTGGACCCACGCAGCAGCTTTTCATGCGTCCAAACGACAAGCGCACGGAAGACTACATCACCGGAAGGTTCGGCTAACGCGGTTTGATCAAATGATGCGCATCAAGTTTCATCAAGGGCTGGACGAGTTGAAGGTGTCGCTGCTCTCAATGGCCGGCATGGCCGAGCAGGCGATTCAGCGCGCGGTGGAAGCCTACGCGCAGCAGGACGTGGCGCTGTGTGAAACGGTGATCAGCGGAGACCGCGCCATCAATGAGCTGGAACGGCAGATCGACGGGAAAGCCGTGTATTTGTTGGCGACCGAGCAGCCCACGGCGGTGGACCTGCGCTTCATCCTCGCCGTGCTGCGCATGAACGTGAACCTGGAGCGGGTGGGCGATCAGGCCGTACACATCGCGCGGCTGGGCAAAGACGCGAGCCTGTGGCCGGCTGTCGATCTGCCTGTCGATATCCCGCGCCTGGCGTCGCTGTCGTCTGCCATGGTCAGCCGCTCGCTGCGGGCCTTCGTGGAAGGCGATGAAGAACTGGCGCGCTCCGTGCTCGTGCTGGACGATGAAGTGGACGACCTGAACCATGCCGCCTTTCACGACCTCACGCAAGCCATTCAGGAGCGGCCCGGCGCGACCCGCCAAGCCCTTCATGCGCTACTGGTCTCGCGCAACCTGGAGCGCATCGGCGATCACGCGACCAACATCGCGGAAGACGTGATCTTCTGGCGCTCAGGCCGCGATATCCGCGGGGAAGCCAGCGTTGGCCGGTCCGCAGCCTGAAACAGGAAGGAATCGCACTACACCTTCTGCCTGCCGGTGTTCCTCTTGCGATGTAGGCAACGGAGCACCTGGATACATCCGTCGGCGCGTATGCTCTCGTGAGGAGACTTTTATGCTGCGCGAGCGGCAAATCGCCGTGGCAGCACGCATGGTGAAAGGGATCAGCCGCTTCGGCATGGGCCGTGCCCTGCTGCGGCGCATCCAGACACTCTCACCCACAGCCCCGCTGTACCGGAAGGCGGTCGGGTACAGGCGTCCATTCGCCTCCCTGACTGAAGCGAAGCACGCGATCGCCGCCTATGCGGCATCGCAAGATCAGGGCCATGACAGCCTCACAAATGTCCGTCATCACCTGGAGCTTTCCAGCGAGGCCAGGCCCAGCGATTACGCCGCGCTGTTCCATCTTGCTCCGCTCGTGCCGCAGCTTGCCACCGTGTTCGATCTCGGCGGCAATGCGGGGAATCTCTTCTACTGCTACTCACGCTACCTCGCCCTGCGGCCGGACCTGCGCTGGCAGGTGCTCGATCTTCCCGGCAACATGGCCGCCGGCGAAGAGATTGCCCGCGAGCGTGGGGCGAAAGGGTTGCGCTTTACCCCGGACTGGAGCGAAGCCGGTGGGGCGGACCTGCTGATCGTCAGCGGCTCGCTGCACTACTTCGAGAAGCCGCTGCCGGATATGCTTCGTGAGTTGCGTGTGAAGCCCGCGCACCTGCTCCTCAACCGGACACCCCTGACCGAAGGTCCGCAGGCTGCCGCAGTGCAGGTAGCCTGCGGCTTCCGCCTCCCCTGCATGCTCTACAACCGCGAACAGTTACTCAAGGATCTGGAAGCGCTGGGGTACCGCCTCATCGACCAGTGGAAGGCGGCTGAGCTTTCCATGGAGATCCCCGGCTACCCCGAGTATTCGATTCCCGCATACTCCGGAGCCTTTCTAAAGCGGCTGTGAACCCAGGTTCGACGGAGCGATAGTGCCGGCTGCCGGCAACTCCGGGTTTGCCGGCGCATGCAGCGCCCGGGCCAGCAGCGTGCCTGCTGCGGAGACAATGAGGTTCAGCAACAGCGCGGGGACCGCGGCATACATGGCATACGTCTGGCCGAACAGATGGACCGGGTAGACCGAGCCTTTGAGCTGCAAGGCGATAGCCATTTGCGTGGCCCAGGCCATACCCGCTGCCCAGCCGGCCAGCAGCGCCCAGCCGTTGAAGAAACGCGTGAACACACCCAGCACCACGGACGGAAAGAGCTGCACAATCCACATGCCCGCCAGCAGCTGCAGCTGGATGGCCAGCGAGGTGGGCAAATAGAGCACGAAGGCGAGCGCGCCGAACTTGATCAGCAGGGAGACGATCTTGGCCGTGGTGGACTCCGCGCCGGCTGTCATCGGCGTTTTCCGCCATTCGCCCAGGAGATTGCGTGTGAACAGGTTGGCCGCCGCAATGCTCATGATGGCCGCAGGCACCAGCGCGCCAATGGCAATGGCGGCCAGGCAGAAACCTGCGAAGCTCTCCGGAAAGATCTTAAGGAACAGCAGCGGTACCGCGGCCGACGTGTCTTTCGTGACGATCCCGGCGGCGAGCGCCGCGTAGCCCAGCAGCGCGATGAGCCCCAGCACAAAGCTGTAGGCCGGCAGCAGTGCGGCATTGCGGCGCACTACGTTCTCGTCCTTGGCGCTGAGTACGGCTGTCGCGGTGTGCGGATAAAGCATCAGCGCGATGGCCGAGCCGATGGCCAGAGTCGAGTAGCCGAGGTACTGTTGCGGCTTTAGAAAGATGCTCGCCGGAGGCTTATGCGAGGCGAGCGCCGCGTTGGCTGCCGCGAAGAGGTGCGCGTAGCCGCCCAGGTTGAGCGGAAGCACCACGACCGCTGCCGCGATCATGATGTACAGCATCACGTCCTTCACAATGGCCACCATGGCCGGCGCACGCAGGCCGCTCGAATACGTGTACGTGGCAAGGATCAGGAAAGCCACAATAAGCGGCAGCTCTCCACTAAGCCCCATCGCGGCGAACACGACGCGCAGCCCCACGATCTGCAGCGCAATGTACGGCATGAGCGCGAGGATGCCGGTGAGCGCGATCGCGATCGTCAGCGGACGGTTGCGGTAGCGCCCGCGCACGAAATCGGCCAGCGTCACGTAGCCATGGGCACGGCAGACACGCCACAGACGCGGCATCACGGCCATCATGTAGGGGTAGATCAGGACGGCATAGGGCGTGGCGAAGAAGCCATTGGCCCCGGCGCCGTACAGAGCCGCCGGCACGGCGATCACGGTGTACGCGGTGTAGAGGTCGCCACCGATCAGGAACCAGGTAATCCAGGTGCCGAAGCTTCGCCCGGCCAGACCCCACTCTTCCAGCGTATGCAGACCCGCCTCGGGACGCCGCCAGCGGCCCGCCCAGAAGCCCAGCAGGGTCACCAGCGCGAAGAAAAGACAGAACACCAGGAAAGCTGTGCGATGCAGGGGCATGTGCGCAGTCATGCTAGCAGAGCCGGAAGCAGGTAGCAGGTCGTCACTGGAAAGCTGGGCCGAGGTTGGTTGACGCGAAGGGTCCAGAAAAGTCACTGACGAGAATGCGATGTGTGTGAGAAGTGGAAGTCAACGAGCCGAGCCGGCTCGGCGCGCAAGGTTTGGGAGATTTGTAGCTCGCTAGCGGCTGTCCGTCATAGTGGCTTACCGATCTCCCAGCGATGTCCTGATGTGTCCGCGACGGAACCATCACGCCAGCCATAGTCGCGGTCTTGCATGGGGGAGCGAACCACCGCGCCGGCAGCCACGGCCTGTTCGAACACGGCATCTGGGTCGTCTACGATGAGCATGAGCCGCACCGCCGTCCCGCCGAGTTGTGCAGGCGACGGGTTGCCCATTTCGTCACCAGCGGGATGCACCCAGAACTCCGCATCATGGACCAGAAGCTGCGCCACCATGTCGGTGGCTGGAGGCGTACTCCAGCCAATCGTAGCGCCGAACGCTCGTTTATAGAACGCGATGGCGTCGCGGACGTCGCCAGGGATGTGCAGCATTGCAGAAAACCGGTAGCTCATGTCGCACTGAAGAGTACATTTACGTGGACCCTTCGGCAAACCGTGTTGCCAGACATCAGTTTGTGTCCGTAAGCGCTGTCCCATCGCTCCTCCTTCCGAGAAGCCGACTAATGAGATGGTCCGCCGCTGTAGCCCTCCGCTGCGGCGGAGG
>CAXTPR010000001.1:243742-261246 GCA_964246235.1 uncultured Acidobacteriaceae bacterium | reverse complement strand
CCCCATCGGCTTTGTGCGCGACTTCCCCAAAGAGCGGGACGCCCGCCGCGAGGTGAACCGCCTTGGCCTCCTCGTCACCATCAATGCCGAGCAGCAGCCGGGGCGGATACGCTTCGACGCATTGGCGGAACACTACCTGAAGGTCGATTTCGGCGAGGACGCGGTCCGGCCCAAAACCGAGAAGACCATCAGCAACGTGCAACATCTAGTCCGGGCGTACCTGATACCACAGTTCGGGGAGCTGCTAGCAGACGACATCAGGCCGCTTGATATCCAGCGCTACTGCAAGTCCCTGAATGCGGATAGAGGTCTCTCCTGGCCGACCGTTTCGAAAATCCGTGGCGTCATGCTCCGGATCTACAAGGTCGGCATCCTGCATGAGTGTGTGACCCGTAATCCGGTTGCCGCCGTGGAAACACGGTCCGCCACCGAGTACCGCGCCATCGTGCTATCACCCGTGCAGACGCTGGCCATCCTGCAGCAACTTCCCAATGTTCTCCATCGCAACCTGGTGCTCACCTGTGCCGCAACGGCGCTTCGGGCTTCCGAGGTGCTGGCGCTGCGCTGGGCGGACATCAAGTGGGAGGAGAGCCGGATTCGGGTTTCCAAGCGCTGGTCCATGGGAAGGACGGAGCCACCAAGAACCGGGCTTCGGACGGATATGTTCCCATGCACCCCACGCTGGCCGCGCATATGCAGGCCTGGCACCGGCAAACGCCCTACGCAAAGAAAACGGACTTCGTGTTCCCGTCCTACCGGTGCGATGGGAAGGTTCCGCTCTCCCCGGCCATCTTTGTTGCCGACCACCTCCGCAAGGCGGCGAAAGCGGTCGGCGTGGCCATCGAGGACGGCCATCGTTTTGGCCTACATAATTTGCGGCATAGCCTCAGCAACTGGCTCGTCAATAAGGCGAAAGTCGAGCCCAAGACCGTGCAGGGTATCCTCCGGCACAGCCGCATCCAGACCACGATGGACCTTTACACGCAGGACGATGCGGACGAGGCTCGCATCGCGCAGGGCAAGTACCTGGAGGCACTAGCCATGCCCACACAGCTCATTCAGTGATTGTGGAATGGATTGTGGAACGGGCTTGGAGCGGGTATATGACGTAAGGTGTTGATTTGATTGGTGGGCACAGCAGGATTCGAACCTACGACTTCCACCGTGTGAAGGTGGCACTCTACCGCTGAGTTATGCGCCCTGGAAACTCGCGACTGGTAGCCAACGCTATACCTCGCGGTCCGCCCAATTGGGATAAGCATAGCACTCCTCCTGGATTGCGGCCAACGGCTAACGCGCTGAGATTGCGGTCAACGGCTAATGCCCTGGAAATGCGCTTCCCGTAGTTCGCCAACCGTGGAAGGTACTTCGGGCGTCCAAGCATTCAGCCGGGTATGGCAGCCGAATTCGTGACGAAACCCACCGTTACCGTGAAAGATCTGCCGATTCCCCCACCCACGCTCCCGGCATCCGGCGAACCGCCTAGCACTCCGGAAATCGCAGCGCGTGCCGCGCAACACCTGTCTGCGGATTGGGTTCCACCGAGTATGGGCACTTTGGCGTTTCAACCCGGAGCTTTCCAGCGCCATTCTGAGAGGCCGCCGTCGATGGCCGTTCCGATCCAGGCGACTCCCGAGCAGGCCAAGGCGCGAGCCGCGGCCGTGGCCGCAGGGGACTTCTCTGCCTTGTCCGACGTTGAAGTCATGCTTGAGTTGAAGGCGGGTAACTTGGCTGCCTTTGACGTTCTACTCGCTAAATACCGCAAGCAGATCGTGCATTTTATGTTCCGCATGGTTCGTAATCAGGCAGTGGCAGAAGAGCTTGCTCAGGAGGTCTTTCTTCGTGTGTACCGGTCGCGTGAAACGTACCGCGCGGAGGCGCGCTTCAGCACCTGGCTGTATCGCATTGCGACCAACTTGGGAGTCAATCACGCTCGGGACAATCGCCACGAACGCACCGCCCCGACCGTCTTCCTGGATGAGCCTGACAGTGCGACGGGCACGATGCCAGATGTGGCCGACTCCACACCGTCCGCAGAAGCCGACATGCTGCGCCGGGAGCGCATGAATGCCATTCGTCAGCATGTCTTGGCTCTTCCAGAGCGGCAAAAGACGGCCGTACTCATGCACAAATACGAGGGCATAGATTACAAGCAGATCGGCGAAGTACTCAAACTTTCTGAATCTGCGACAAAATCATTACTGTTTCGCGCCTACCAGACGCTGCGCGAAAAGCTGAAAGACTTCATCTAAAGCCAAGATTAGGCCACGATGCATACAGATGCGCTTCTTCCCTTAGGACGGAAGAAGACAAAGCAAAGAGAGACCCACAGAGTTGGGGGAGTTCATGAGTACAGAAACTACGTTGAGCAAAGATTGCAAAGAATACAGGGCACACCTTGCGGATCTGTTGCTTGTGGACGGCTACACCGCGGCACATCCGGAGCTGGCCGCGCACAGTGTCGCTTGCCTGCCTTGCCGAACCGAGTCCAATGATCTTCTGCGCACCTTTACGCTGCTGGACGAGTACACGGCGCCCGAACCCTCCGCTTACTTTGACACTCGTCTGCAGGCCAAGCTTCGTGAAGCCCAGTCTGCTGCATCGCCAGGCTTTTGGGAGCGCACCCGTGCTTTCCTGCAGTTCAGTACGGGACGCAGCTTCCGGCCGGCTGTCGGTGGAGCTCTTGCGGCAGTGCTCCTGCTGGCCAGCGGAGGCACTGCTTTGGAGTTGCGCCATGCACATCCTGCTGTGCCGCCAGAAGCCTCTACAACGCTGAACGATCTTAAGGTTCTCGACAATAACGAGCAGGCCGAACAGCAGATGGGCCAACTCCTCGATCAGTCCGGCTCCGAAGACGGTGATACACAACCGACCAGTTAGTCTGACAGAGGGACTGTGGCCGATCTTTGGCCCGATACCTTTGGCAAGTGCGCTGCTCGGCTATCATGGAGGCTGTTTCCTCACAATTTACGCACCACCTTACCATGCTCCCCTCCGCTTCAACTCGTTGCGCCGTTCTGCTGACTGCTCTCGCAGCGGTCGGCTCCGTGTTGTGCGCGCAGGGGGCCCATCCCGCGTCGGCGCCGCCCAAGAGCACGCTTGCTCCTATCCAACGGCATCAACATTCGAACGGCCCGCGTCCTGCCGGCGAGCACCTCGCCGAGTGGATGAACAACCATCGCAGCCTGACTCCGGAGCAGCAGCAGAAAGCCTTGGAAAAGGAGCCCGGCTTCAGCTCGCTTCCTTCTCCGACCCAGCAACGGCTCCGCGAGCGCCTCAAGCAGCTGGACGCCATGCCCCCGGAAAAGCAGAAGCACATTATCGACCGCAACGAGGCCATGGAGCACATGACTCCGGAGCAGCGGGGTGAGGTCCGTAGCGCGATGCAGCAGTTGGCCGCCCTGCCCGCCGACCAGCGGCGCTATGTGGCCCGCACCTTCCGGGGTCTTCGAGAACTTTCAGCCGATCAGCGCCAGAACGTCCTGAACTCCGATCGATTCAGCACCCTCACGGAAGCACAGCGCTCCACCTTAAATAGTTTGATGAAGGTCGAGCCGCTGCTTCCGCCCCCCTATGACGCCGCAGCGAACCTGCCGCCGTCTCCGCCACCGCTCTAGGCTAAGCGTGAGCCGGTGCAGCTGTCTTCCCCGATCGCTTGCAGCCCCGTTAGCTCTTGAAAAAATTCTTCACCAGGAAGATCACGTTAGCAGGGCGTTCCGCCAGCCTGCGCATAAAGTACGGATACCATTCCGTGCCGAACGGCACATAGACGCGCACGCCGAAACCGGCTGTCACAAGTTCCCGCTGCAAGTCGCGCCGCACTCCATACAGCATCTGGAATTCAAACGCTCGCTTCTCAATGTCGTTGTCCTGCACGAATTGCTTCAGTTTCCCAATGATGGCTTCATCATGCGTCGCGATCCCGCAGAACACCGCGCTGGTGACCATCCGTTGCATCAACGTGACGTAGTTTGCATCCACGTCGTCTTTTGAGGGATACGCAACCTCCGCCGGCTCCTTGTAAGCACCCTTGCACAACCTGATCCGGATACCCGCCTGCAGCAGCCTTTTCGCATCCTCTTGCGTACGAAAAAGATAGGCCTGAAGTACGGTTCCGACACACCCGGGGTACCGGGCGTGGAGACGCTCCGTCATCTGGATTGTCGCCTCCGTGTAACTGCTGTCTTCCATATCGATGCGCACGAAGTTGCCGTTCTGTGCGGCCTGCGCTACAAGCTCGCCAACGATGCGCTCAGCCAGCGCCGGCCCTGCCCCGTGACCGCCGATGTCCATACCCATTGCGGTCAGTTTCAGGCTCACATTAGCTCGCAGCCCGCGCCCCGCAATCTCCGTGAGCAATCGCTGGTACACCGCCGCGGACTCTTCAGCCTGCGAAACCTGCAGCACGCTTTCACCCAGTGAATCGAGCGAGACCTCAATGCCTTCACGATTGAGCTGCTCGGTCACCGCCAGTGCTTCCTCGACGGTCGTCCCGGCGACAAAACGCCGCGACACGCGGCGGCCCAGCGTGGAACGCTCCGCAAACGCACGAAACGCTTTGTTGGTGGAAAGGGCGATGAAGAAGGAACGCAACATACAGAGACAGCTTATGCCATCTGCGGCTCACCACGTCCCGGCAAGCGTCGCGTCATCGCGAGGTCGAAGAGACTTATTGTGCCTTCACACGAGTCTGCGGCTGGGTCGCTTCAGGCGTTGTCACCATAGAACTGGTGTCTTTCATCGCGGCGATCGCCTGGTCGTAGCGGCCACGCGCGGAGTTTGCGCGGATCTCCGCCATTTCCTCCAGCATCTTCATGCCATCTCTTAGATAACTGATCCGGCTGCGCTCGTCGTGTCCCCACGTCACCGGGACCTCATCGATACGGTACTTCAGCTTGCGCGCGATGAACAGGATCTCCGGATCAAAGCCCCAACGCTCGATCGTCTGCAGGCGAAAGATTACCTGAGCCGCTTCGCGTTTGAAAGCCTTGAAGCCGCACTGCGTGTCCTTGAAAGGCAGGCCAATCACGAAACGGGTCAGCTTGTTGAAACACCGCCCGAAGAAGCGTCGGTAGAGCGGCTGGTTCGTGGTCTGCCGCTGCTTTTCCAGCCAGCGTGACCCGATCGCCACATCTGCCCCGCTTCGTATGGCCGCGAAGAGCCGTTCCGCTTCTTCCATCGGCGCGGAAAGGTCCGCGTCGGTGAACATCACAATATCGCCGGCGGCCTGGAGCAGGCCGTTACGCACCGAGTACCCCTTGCCGCGATTGCCGCCGTTCCGGATCAGATGCAGCCGGTCGAAGCGTTGCGCCCAGCGCTGCACCACCTCCAGCGTGTCGTCAGTCGATCCGTCGTCCACCACCAGCACTTCGGCGTCCCACTCCCGCTTCCGCACGCACAGCATCACGCGTTCGAGCGTCGACTCGATCCGCGCGCTTTCGTTGTACGCCGGAATCACAATACTCAAAGCCGGATGCATCGACCCACGCCGCACTTTCTTCACAATCGGCTGTGCAGAAATCCGCCCCTCCGACCCACTGCATGGGGGAGCGCGTCTATCCTACGCTCTTCATTGGACGATGAGATATCGCGCTGGGACGCAGGTGTTTCGCGCACTGGTACAGTGGACCACATGCCGGATGAGTTTTCGCCGCAGTCTCCACCGCTCTCGCCTTTGCCGAACCCAGGCGGTCCCACGCCCCCGGGCGCCTATCCCCCGCAGGCGAAGCAGACGGCCTACCCTCCCCCACCGGGCTACCCGCTCCCCGGATACACCGTGGGCGCTTACCCCGCAGCGGGATACTCTTCCGCCGGCTACCAACCGCCCAGGCGTTCCGGCTGGTTCTGGGCGGCGATAACCGCCGGCATCGTGGCCGTTCTCTTTATCGTCTTCTGCGTCTTTGTTGCGTCGCTCGCGAAATCCATAGGACGCGGCACCGAACTTGCTGCTGCGGAGGAAGAGTCCATCGCAGTTCTCGATATCGGCGGAGTCATCAGCGATGCCGACAAGATCGAAAAGCCGCTGCGCAAGTTCGCTGAAGACTCGAACGTCAAGGCGATCGTTCTGCACATCGACTCACCCGGCGGCGGCGCGGCTGTGTCCCAGGAGATCTACCACGAAGTCCTGCGCGTCAAGGCCGAGACCCACAAGCCCATCATCGCCTCGGTGGAGAGTGTCGGTGCGTCCGGCGCTTACTACATCGCGTCCGCATGCGACAAGATCTATGCCAACCCCGCCTCGGTTGTCGGCTCCATCGGCGTGATCATGGAGTGGACCAACTACGGCGAGTTGATGCGCTGGGCAAAACTCAAGAACGTCGCCATCACCCACGGCGAGCTCAAGGACGCCGGCGATCCCACTCGCGACATGACCCCCAAAGAGCAGGCGTATTTCCAATCCGTGGTGGACAACATGTACGGCCAGTTCGTGCACGACGTTGCCACGGGCCGGCACACAGACGACGCTAAGATCACACCCTTGGCCACTGGGCAGGTCTGGACCGGTGAGCAGTCCCTGGGTCTCGGCCTGATCGACACGCTGGGCGGCTTTCGCACCGCTCTCCTCGATACCGCGCACAAGGTCGGTATCAAGGGTGAGCCGCACATCGTTCGTCCCGAGAAGGAGAAGCACGGTCTCATGGCCCTGCTTAACGGCGATCAGGGTGACGATCTTTTTCCCAACCCGTCCCGCCTGCTGAATCGCGCCCCCGGCTTTTATTTCCTGTGGAGGTAAACGTTTCCTGTGTGGCATAGACTGTAGCTGCGCTCCTTCGCCGGAGGTTAGACCATGACCAAAGCCGACCTGATCGACCGGGTAACAGCTCTTGGGGACCTTACGCGGCGTGATGGAGAGGTGATCGTCGACACCATGTTCGACTCTGTCATCGAAGCGCTCCGTAAGTCCGACAAGGTGGAGGTTCGTGGCTTCGGCAGTTTTCGCACCCGGCAGCGGAACTCGCGCACAGGACGCAACCCAAAAACCGGCGAGTCGGTCGCCGTTCCCGCCAAGCGCATTCCTTTCTTCAAGCCCAGTAAGGAGCTTCGCGACCTTGTGAATGCCTCCACTCTCAAAGGAGCGTCGACCGCACAGCAAGCGCCGGCGACCGCGCAGGAGCGAGCCAGGAGCCACGTCGACCCCAAACATCCGCCTGCCATGTAATGCAACGCGGCACGCCCACGTTTCCGGATTGCCGCTGCAGCTTGCCGGTTTAGGCGTAGGGCAGGACCTGATTTCCGCCTGCCATGCCGTCTAGCCTGTTGCAGGCAGACTCCGCGCGCACGCTACACTCATCCACAGCATGGCCCCCGCGATCGAAGCTCAGAGCCTTACCCGCGTCTTCCACGGTTTCTCCGCAGTCGACCACCTTGATCTCACCGTCGATTCCGGCCAGTTCTTCGGCTTTCTTGGTCCGAATGGCGCCGGCAAATCCACAACCATCAAGATGTTGACCGGCCTGCTTGCGCCCACGTCCGGTTCCATTCGCATCCTTGGCCGGGACATGCTGGCGGATCCGCTCGAGTTCAAGCGCAACATCGGTGTGGTGCCCGAGGGCATGGCCCTCTTCGGAAAGCTCACCGCGCCCGAGTACCTCACCTTCGTGGGACGCATGTACGGGCTCGACAAGGCGACAACCGCGCAGCGCTCGGCCGAGCTCCTCGAGTTCATGGGCTTGGCGGGAGAGCGCAGGAAACTCATCGCCGACTACTCCCACGGCATGGGCAAGAAGCTGGCGCTGGCCGCCGCCGTCATCCACGGTCCCAAAGTCCTGTTCCTGGACGAACCGTTCGAAGGCGTCGACGCGGTTGCGGCCAACACCCTCAAGGCCATGCTGCAGGGCATGATTGCGCGTGGGGCGACCATCTTTCTCACCTCGCATGTACTCGAAATCGTGGAGCGCCTCTGCTCTCATATCGCCATCATCGACCAGGGCCGCATCGTGGCCCACGGCTCACTGGACGAGCTCCGCGCCGGGGTGCAGACCCGCCTCGCCCACTCCCATGAAGAGGGGACTGCCGGCGGCAGCCTTCCGCACTCGGGGGAACGCCTCACTCTTGAGCAGATTTTTCTGTCTGTAGTCGGCACGCAGCGCTCCGATCACCTCCCCGAGCAGGAGCTCGCATGGCTGAGCTAGTTTCTCCGGCCGACCGCTGGACAGGCCGCCAAACACGCGCCCAGTACGCCGCCATTGCCGCCCTGCGCTGGCGCATGTTCGTCAACATCGCGCGCCGCGCCAGCACGCCCGGTGAGATCGCCAGCCGTGTCATTCTTTACACACTGCTGGCAGGGTCCGCCGTTGTGCTTACCTTCGGGGCCGGAGGCTTCGCCTGGTTTCTCATTCATCAAGGCATGCTCAACCGCCTTGTCCTGCTCTTCTGGGGCATCTTCGCGATGTGCCAGATGCTGAACCTTAATCTCGGCCAGCCCGGCACCACGTTCGATCCCACCCAGCTCATCCGCTTCCCCCTGCGGCTTTCCAGCTTCGTTGCCGTGCGCCTCTTCTTCAATCTCCTCAGCCCGGCCAACGTCATGGCCACAGTCATGTCGTTGGCAGCTGCCGCTGGCATCTCGCTGGCGCGTCCACGGCTCTGGCCCTACGCACTTCTTGTTTGTGCGGTTTTCGCCATCACCAACGTCCTCTTCTCGCGGATGGTCTTTGCGTGGATTGACCGCTGGCTTTCCACCCGCCGCGCAAGAGAAATTTTTACTGCGGCGATCTTCGTCTTTTCCATGGCCTTCCAGTACGTCAATCTCAACGTGAATGCAGGTTTCGGCCGCTCCCGCCGTCACCACGCCAGCCCGGTGTCTCAGCAGCGCCTGAACGCCGCCGCCACTTTCTATCACCGGGCCACGCCGATGCTGAACGTGCTGCCGCCCAACTTGACCGGCCACAGCCTGGAGATCGCAGCCAACGGCCAAACCACGGGCTTTCTCGTAGACACCGCCGGCTCCGCCGCCTACGCCGCTCTCTTCCTCGTGATCTTCGGTCTGCGCATGCGCACCGAGTATCGCGGCGAATCCCTCAGCGATACCGCCAGCGACTCCTCCCTTCCCTCTTCCTTTCCCTCCCGCTCCCTTCCCCCGTCCGCTTCCGCCGCGCGGGAGTCCGCTGGCCCTCCAGCGAAGCAGGGTTTCTTATCCAGCTCGCTCCTGGCCTTGCTCGGCAAAGAGTGGACCTATATGCGGCGCAACACGGGCCTGCTCTATGGTCTGGTCACCCCACTCTTCCTTGTCGTCCTCTTCGCTCTTCGCATGGGCCGCAACACCACATCTCCCTGGATCGTCCCCATGGCCATCGCTTACGCGCTGGTCGGCATCGCTCCCATGAGCTACAACTCCCTCGGTCTGGACGGCACGGGTGCGCAAATCTATTTCATGGCGCCTGTGCCGCTCTACCGGGTCTTTCTCGCCAAGAACCTGCTGCACTTCGCCATCGCAGCCCTGGAAGTAACCGTCGTTGTCGCGGTTCTGTCCTATGTCGCGGGCCCGCCCCGCCTGCTCACGCTGGGTGGCGTTCTTCTGTGGGCCTGCGGCAGTCTGCTGCTGAGCACGTCGCTCGGCAACCGCCGCTCGGTCAGCGCGCCGAAGAAGATCAATCTGTCACGCATGTCGGGCAGGCAGGCATCCCAGTCCAGCGCTTTCCTGAGTCTGGGTATTCTTGCAGCCTGCGTGGGGTACGGCGCCGGGGTGCTGTTCCTTTCGGCGCATATCGCGCACACCTGGGTTGCGCTGCCCTGCTTCGCTGCGCTGGCGGTGGTGGGGGTCTTGGTCTATCGCGCCAACCTGCGCTCGCTCCAGACCTTCACGCTGGCTCACCGCGACACCCTCTTCGAAGAACTCGGCAAATCCTGAGCGGTATGAACCGAGCCGGTAGAAGAAGCACGGTTGAGCGTCGCAAACTGGGTGCACCGTCGTGGAAAGTTGATGCCGATCACCGGCCCGCACGATCCGCGAAAGCCACAGAGTCGAGGTCTTACTTCAGCCAGGGCCGCGAAAGCGCATGCCGCAATAGGGTCAGTCCCACCCACCGTTCGGAATTGTGCTCACAGTGGCGGCACCTGCCGAAGCTTCTTCGCTTTCTTCATCTTCGGCTTCGGCGTCAACTGCTTGAAGAAGAACTCCTGCACCAGGCCGTTCAGCGCGTCACCCGCCACGCCCAGGAAGCCGTTCTCGAAAGTCAGGGCCACTCCGTGCCGGTCTTCCGGCGCATAGTACGCATTTGAGATCGCCCCTGCCGACAGGTCCCCCAGCACGCCGGCCCACGCGAACTGCCGCTTGCCATTGTCCCCGCGGCAGATGACGGCGCTTGTGAGTGAATACCACAGCCGCGACTTCATGCTGCCCGTTCCCTTGTAGAAGTAGCGCGGGTCCTGGTGAAACAGGCTCGGGAGGACAGCGCCACCCAGGAACGTTCCCGTCACCAGGTTTCCCAGGTCCGCTCCATAGCGCCGCCCGTATCCCGCCGCGCCCTGCCCGTAACCGTGGAAGTCGTCCGTCGCCTGCTGCACGCCTGCGACCGTGCCCACCAGCAGCAGGTTTCCCGGATCGCGCACATTCTTCCACGCCAGGCTGAACTTCTGTCCACTCGTCAGCGGGGCGGCGTCCCATTTGTAGCTCACGAAGAAGTTCGGTGCGAACCCCAGCAGCCGCTGCGTTTCCTGGACGCGGAGCTCTTCTTCCGCGATCTCATACAGGGGCAGGGTGGCGTCGACTTCGATCTGCACCACGGCCAGCGAAAGCGCTATCGGTTCGATCAGCAGCCTCTGGCCCGCTGCCAGGCTCCCTGTGGCTGCCTTCTGGTCGAAACCGGGGAAGGAGGCAGACACCGAAAACGCACCCGCCGGTACCTGCTCGAAGGTATAGCGGCCGTCCGCATCGGTGGCCGCTTCCCGGGAAGCCGCACCCTCGCCCGAAGGCGTGAGCTTTACCCGCGCGCCTACGATGGGTACACCTTCCATGCTGGTCACCAGGCCGCCAATCGCAGCGGTCTGCTCCTCGCTCCGGCTCCCCTGATCCAGCAGCCCGACGACGTCTGTCCCTGCGGAGGGTCTCGCCTGGCCGCGGGCACACACGGGCACAAGCCAAAGCGCCATCCCCGCTATAAAACGGAGGTTCCTGCGGCTGCGCATCAGCCTCCAGTCTCTCACCTTGCCCGGATAGCATTTGCCGTGGGCTACGGATGAGCCGTTTCCGCTGGGGGCGTACGCAGCCAGCGCAGCACATCCGCGCGCATGCGTTCATAGCTCGGCTCCTCACGGCCATACACCCTGACAACACCATGAGCTTTTCCGGTATACCAGTTCAGCGCGTAGCGGTCACCATCCTCGGCCGGCACGTTGGCGTCCCCGATGCGAACCTGGCCGTCCGGCGTCAGCGCCATTTGCGCCGCAGCCTCGCGCTCCAGCGAGATGTACTCGCTCACCCGCCCATCCGGCCGGAACGACTCGAAGTTGAAGCGTGTCTGCGATCGCCCCGCGGGCTCGAAGTATTCGCGCACGATCCAGCGCCTCCCTCCAGCCGGGAAGCTGTCGATCACGTCGCTTTCGCGGGCGGAAATGCCCTCCGCGTCCCGCTCCCTCGCTGCGCGCAGCACGGCCCGCTCGCGGTCGAACTCCTCCCACCGGCCCAGCGCCGCTTCCACGATCACCAGGTTCTTGTGCGCCACCCAGAGCTGCGGCTCCTCCGCAACTGCGCGCCGGTAGTCCAGCTCCGCTGCCTGGTACGCGTGCAGAGCCAGTTCCGCATCCGCCAGGCCCATCCGCGCCGGCACGCTCGTCCGGTCCCTCTGCAGCGCTCGGCGAAAGTGTCGCTCCGCTTCGGCGTACTGCTTGCCTGCCAACGCCTGCCGCCCTGCCACCAGTTCCTGCAGAAGATCCTGGCCGTCGCCTCCCGGCGTGGTCTGCCCCCAGACGGAGAAGCTCGCGCCCAGGCTGACAAGCAGCATCGGGACCCAGAAGCTCCACTGCCGAAACTCTCTGCTCCGACGCAACCTGCCGCTCAATGCGACGCACCGCGCTGGTGCCGCACTCCCCGCAGCGCCACACCCCCCAGGGCCGCCAGCGCTGTGAACAGCGCCAGCCACAGCAGCTCCGGATGCCGCTCTGTAAACGGCCGAGCATCCGCTCGCTGCACGTAGCGCGGATTCGGCTGCTCCGGGTCCAGAGTCGCCTGCGCGGGAGCCTCGCTCGGCACAAACAATCGGCTGTAGTCGTACACCGGCGCCGCCAGTTCCTTGTCTCCGTAGAACAGCCTGTAGCCGGTAGCGTTCGCTTCGAAGCAGATCCTTCGCTGCCGCATCTGCAGTTGGACGGCGCCGAGCGGCAGCGGTGAGTCGTTCCCATTCGCGACCGTCACCTCTACGGTCGCTCCGCCGCGCAGGTTTGCGGCCAGCACAGCCTCCACATCCATCTGCCGGTTGTCGATCGCAACACCCGCGGAATCCATCCCGTCCGTTCCCGACGGAAGATGCACCTGCGAGATCTCACCGCTCACCGCGTCCACATCGGATATCGGAGAGTCCGCCTCCTCTTGATGGTCCGGCCTGGCCGAGACGGTTACATCGCGCAGGAAGTTTGCTTTGTACTCCGGATTGACAGCGAACTCCACTCGCGCGACCGGCGCATGGGAGGGCAGGTGCAGGGTGGCAACACTGTTGTGCCCGTGCTGCGTCCAGGCGGCGGTCTCCGCCACTGTCGTGTACAGCGTCTGGGCCGCGCGGCTGGGCGGCACAGACGCACCGGTCACGATGCGGCTGTCAAACAGATGCCGCGAGGTCCCCGCAGCCGCGTTCGGCACCGTCCCCGGCGCCGCGCGGAGCTCGAGCCGCACATGCAGCTCCGCGAAGCTCGACTCCTGTAACGGCAGCGTCGTCGTTCGGGACAGGTGCTGCCCGCTCAGGTCGAAGATCGCGAACTCGCCCAGCGCCACCTCCCGTCCTCTCTCTCCGCGCCCCCAAACCGTTGCCGTTCCCACGAAGTTCTTCGCGTTCAGCGCCAGGTCCACAGCGGTGTAGGGTCTCCTTGGCATCTCCAGGTCGAAAACAATGCTTTCACCCTGCGCTGCTTTCTCCGTTCCCAGGTTTCGAACTGCCGCCCTTTCCGTCTCCGCCCCTGCTGTATTGCTCTCCGTCAGCGTGAATGGCGTCTCCGCTTCCGTCCCGTCCGCAAACAGCCGCAGATCGTTCAGTGACTCGCTCCCCGCGTGCGCATACACATTCGCATCCAGCACGGCGCAGGTCTGGCCCCGAGTTCCCGCGGCAAGGCGCACCGCCCGCTCCACGCGCAGGTGCTGGGCCGCTCCGTCCTCCGCTCCCCCGCTGCCGCCCGGTGCGCCACTCTGCAGCAAAACCAGTGCCGCCACTGTCAGCGCCCTCACTGGTCACCTGCCAGCTGTGCGTCTCCAGCCTCCAGGACCTCGTCCGTCCTGTTCGTCTCGTTCAGCGGCGTCTCGCGTAGCTGCAGCCAGTCTTTCTGGTAGGCGAAGCTGACCCCCATGAGCACCACGCCCAGGCCCAGGTAGCTCAAGACGTGGTAGCCCGTGCCCAGGCTGCGCATATCATAGGCAAAGACCTTCAGCAGCGTCACGCCCAGCAGCACCAACCCCACCCAGCGCGGGAGCGCCACCCGCCGCACGAACCCTGCCACCAGGTTGGCCACGCCCTGCATCACGAGCCATGCCGAGAACGTAAAGTCCGCATGCTCTCGCGCCGCTGTCCAGCTCGATCCGGGCGACTGCAGGTACAGGGCATGAATCTCGCGGCCCATCGCCGCCAGTAGGACGGCGTTTCCAAGAAGGAATGCGCCCGTGGCGATCACCCGTCCTGCATCCGCGTCTGCATTCACACCTGCATCCCCGTACCTCTCACGGACACCTCGCAGGCTGACCACGCCGGCCGCGGCCAGCGCGGCCAGCGCCCCCACCGAGGTCGCAAATTCCCGGTTGAGAAATGCCCGGCCACCGTGCTCCCAAGGCAACAGAGGCCCCAGCAGCGCCCCCGCCACGCCCAGTACCAGCGAAGCGCAGCCCAGCAGCCGCAGGACCTTTCGCGCCCGTGGCTCCGCCTGCGGCAGCGTGGCGACCCAGAGCAGCGCCACGGCCTCCGCCAGCCATCCCGCCGTGATGCCCCGGCCGGTGGCCTTGAGCGGGATCGTGATCGTCAGGAACACGATGGCCAGCGACAGGTGCACCGAGGCGGCGAGCCCAGCTCGGCGCACCCGCATCAGCAGCAGGTAGGCCGCTGCAAATAGCATCGAGGCCCACGGTTCCCACACGCGTTTCCCGCTGTCCACCAGCACGGAGTACACCATGAGGGCCCCGTAGACTGCCGTGCCTAAGGGCACAAGCACCGCCACGATGGCGTCTTCCCCGCCCTCCTTCACAACCGCCGGGACCACCGCAAACGCGGCCCACAGCAACAGCGTGAACAACATCGTCACGCCTAGTTCGTCGGCTCTGTAGTGGCTCGCATACCAGGCGATGGAGTACACCACCGTCGCAAGGAGCGCGCCGCAGAGCAGCAAATGCCAGGGACGAAAGCGAAGCAGCGCCACCATCGAAAGCGCCACCGCAAGCAGGTAGCTGAACAGGAACACCTCGTGGTTGCCGCCCGTGCTCAGCAACGCCGGCGTGAGATACGCTCCCAGCAGCGCATAGCCTGCCAGCAGCGGCGCGTCCTGCGTGACGGCCAGCGTGGCATTGGCCGCCGTCACGGCAATCATCGCCAGCAGCGCGACCGGCGCCGGCATCAGGTGATAGAGCTGGAACCCCGCCCAGAGACTCAGGTACAGCACGCCGGAGCCGACCGCCTTCAACGCATAACTGAATGCAGCCATGCCCTGCCGCCGGAAACGCTCCGACCACACCACCACCCCCGCACCCGCGAGCAGCCCGATCAGCACGCGTCCGGTCGGCCCCACCCAGCGGTTTTCGAATGCCCATTTCAGAAACCACGCCGCGCCGACCAGCAGCAGAACCACGGCAACCTTGCTCAAAACCCGGCTGCCTAGTTGGCTTTCCAGCGATTCAGTCCTCCCCGGCCCTGCGTCTTCTCTGCCTTCTTCTGCGAGCCCCGGCACCGCCGCAACCGGCGGCCCGAACAGGGTCTGCGGCGTAGCCGGCGCCTGGGGCTTCCGTTCTCTCTGCCGCGGCGGAAGGTTCAACGCCGTAGGAACCGAGAGCGGTGGCGCGGGGACTTCTTCGCGTGTCCAGCCCAGGGCGGACAACTGTTCGCGAATCGAGCCGATCTCGCCGCTCAACCCCGCGACCGCCGCTTCCAGCCGATCCATCCGCTCCTGCAGCGCAGCCTTTGCATCGCCTGCCGTTCCCGGCGCCCTGCTGCCGCCCGCGTTCGCCTCGTCCATGTGGATTACTCTAACCGCGGCCCTGCCGCAGCGAACACAGCGATTTTCAGCGGGGGACTGGAGCCCTTCACATGGACAAAGTGCCCAACCGAACCGCCTGCGTTCTCATCATCGATGACGATCCGGTGATGCGGGAGCTGCTGCAGGCTCTGCTCACCGCCGCAGGTTACGCCGTGTACATTGCAGGCAGCGGCGAAGCGGCGCTTGAGCGCCTCCGATCGGGTCTGGCCGTCCAGGTTATTCTCGCCGACGTGCAGCTCCCCGGCATCGCCGGGCCGGCCCTTTCAGAGCAGTTGCGCGCTGTGGCTCCAGCAGCCTGCCTCCTGGCGATGAGCGGCAGCGAACCCCCTGCCGCTGTCCGCGCAGCCTTTGACGCTTTCCTTCTCAAGCCCTTCTCGATGGAGGATTTCGCAGCCCTCTCGCAAGGTCTCCCGCAGGTTGGACCTCCTGCACAAGAAGCACAACGGCCGCCCTCCGCGCCTCCACCAGAGCTCGAACCACTCGACGAAGTCGTCTACGGCAGACTCGCAGCTGCCCTCCCCGCCGCTCCGCTCGCCGAGCTCTACACCATGACGCTGGAGGACATCTCTGCGCGAATCTCCCGCATGCGCGAAGCTCTTGCCGTCGCTGACCTGGAGACATATCGCCGGGAAGCCCACGCCCTCAAAGGCGGTTGCGGCATGGTTGGGGCACGCGAACTCGCCACACGAGCCGCTCAGGCCGAAACCGCCGCCACCTGTGCTGCCGCAGGTACCACTTTTGCGTCAATTCCGCCAGCTTTCGAGCGCTTAAAGGACGTGCTTGCGCCACGCGTAATGCACAATATGTCTCAGAAGTAACATCACACAAGTAACTTTCTGCTGGAGAGCCCATGCCGACTGCACCCCCCAAGCCGATTTCCACCTCCTCCGCCCCGGAGCTCCGGCGTCCCCTTACCTCCAACAACACTCCCATCCGCATCGTCGTGGCCGACGATCATCCCGTGGTGCGTTTCGGCGTCAAGAACATGCTCATGGCCGAAACCGGTTTTGAGGTGGTAGCCGAAGCCGGCGATGGCGATGCCGCCATCACTCAGGTGCTCGATTACGAGCCGGACGTGCTGCTGCTCGACCTCGCCATGCCCAAGCTGCCGGGGCTGGAAGCGATGCGGGCCATTATGTCGCGCTCGCCGCGTGTGAAGATCATTCTGCTCACCTCCACCATCTCCACCCAGCAGGTCATTGAAGCGCTCCAGATCGGTGCCCGCGGTATCGTCCTCAAGGACTCCGTCGCGTCGGATCTGTCGGAATCGCTCCGCGCGGTGCTTTCCGGCGACTACTGGATCGGCGGCAAGCGCGTCGTCAACCTGCTGAGCGCGCTCCACGACCTCATGCAGAAGGCCGCGGCCCAGCCCGAGCGCAAGACCTACGGCCTCACCCCGCGGGAGCTCGAAGTGGTCACCTGCATCGTCGAAGGCTGTTCCAACAAGGACATCGCCAAGCAGTTCACCATCTCCGAGGAAACGGTGAAGCGCCACCTGTCCAACGTCTTCGACAAGACCGGCGTCAGCACCCGCCTGGAGCTCGCCCTTTTCGCCATCAGCCACAAACTTGTCGACATTGACGTGTAGACACGGATGTATAAAAGAGCCGAGGCCGGCACCGGATGAGCCCACAGGATCAACCCAGGATGTACTCCCTGGAAGAAGCCATGAAGGCGGCGAAGGCTCTTCGTGAAGCCGCAGGCCTCGGCCCCGAACAGTTTCCGCTGCAGGCCTTCGTTGGCATGATCAGCGATGAAGTCGAGTCCCTGCGCAAACGCGGCAAGACGGACGACGAAATCGCCGCCCTGATCCGCAGCCACAGCGCCATCGAGATCACCGGGGAGGAGATCGCCGCCTCCTACGCGTCTCCGGAAGAGCGCCATCATCACGGCGAGTAGCCGCGCCGCGCCTTCTGACGGGCTGAGAGCGCCTCGTTCACTCCCCTGCCCGGAACGGTATCTGATTTAGAGCGTGTACGGCACACAAACCAGTGAGCTTTTTCCCGTGAAGTCTCTCGTGTTCCGTGTAAGGAGCAAACGGTCTTCTACCTGCGCGGTAGCCAGGATCACCGCATATCAATGACGGTGCGTGACTCTCTCCCTACAATAAAAGCATGCCCGAACTT
>CAXTPR010000001.1:0-243642 GCA_964246235.1 uncultured Acidobacteriaceae bacterium | reverse complement strand
GCATATCAATGACGGTGCGTGACTCTCTCCCTACAATAAAAGCATGCCCGAACTTCACGACGTCCTCGTCATCGGCGCCGGACCCACTGGCCTGGCGTGCGCCATCGCCGCGCAGAACGTCGGCTGCAAGGTCCTGCTGGTAGATAAGGGCTGCCTCACCAACTCGCTCTTCCACTACCCGGCCGGCATGACCTTTTTCACCACGCCGGAGTTGCTGGAGATCGGCAACATGCCGTTCTCTTCCCCCAACCAGAAACCCACCCGTGCCGAGGCCCTGGAGTACTACCGCAAAGTCGCCCAGCATTACCGGCTCGACGTCCGCCAGTATGAGCGCGTCGGCAACGTTTCAGGCGCGGACGGCGACTTCCGCGTCCATACCCTCGACCGCTTTGAGCGCCCGCAGACGCATCGCGCCCGCAAGCTGATCGTCTCCACCGGCTACTACGACCTTCCCAACCCTCTCGGCGTCCCCGGCGAGGACCTGCCCAAGGTCGCGCACTACTACAACGAGCCGCATCCCTTCTTCGCGCAGGACGTGCTGGTGATCGGCGGCAAGAACTCCGCCGCCATCGCGGCGCTGGACCTGTGGCGGCACGGCGCACGCGTCACGCTCGTCCACCGCGGCGCGGAGCTGCACCGCCACATCAAGTACTGGATCAAGCCCGACATCGAAAACCGCATCCGGAATGGCGAGATCGTCGCGCACTTCCATACGACGGTCTCCGCGATCGCCGAAGACTCCGTCACGCTGCTCACGCCCGGCGGTCCGGAGGTCATCCGCAACCACTTCGTCTTTGCGCTTACCGGCTACCGCCCCGACTTTGCCTTCATCGAGAGCCTCGGCGTGCATCTCGATCCGGAGAACGCCCGCTGCCCCATCTGCAAGCCCGAAACGCTGGAGTCCAACGTGCCCGGCCTCTATGTCGCGGGAGTCGTGGTCGCCGGCGAGCGCACCAACGAAATCTTCATTGAAAACGGCCGCTTCCACGGCGACGTCATCGCCGCCGATCTGGCGGACAAGCTGGGCAAGGGCAAGGTGGGGAAGCCCCTGGCACCGCAACACACCGTAGCTGCTGAGTGATCGACCGCAGACTCCTTCGCGCACCGCTGCGCTTTCGCGACGCAGCTTTCTGTCCAGGGCGGCGGATGAACCAAGCTAGCTCACCACCCGCCGCGTGAACCCCTTCACCCCGATCCACGTTAGCGCCAGCAGGAAAAACACGAGCGCGCCCAGGATAGCCGTGTAGCCCATGTGGCCCATCTGCGGGGTCAACGCCGCGCGCAAGCCTTCGCTGAAATACACGATCGGGTTGATCAGCACGCCCCACTGCAGCCACTTGATGTGCTCCAGCGCCGTCCACGGATAGTACACACAGCCCAGGAACGTAATCGGAATGACCACCACGCCGAAGATCAGGCCGATCTGTTTCGGCTGCACGCTGGTTCCGATCACCAGCCCCAACGCCCCCGCCACCAGGCTTGCCAGCACGAGCACCACCGCCAGAAACGTCCAGCTCGTAACGTGCGCAATCACCGGCGTGCTGGGAATGAAGTACGCCAGCGGAAAGACCACTCCCGCTGCGAGCAGGCTCTGCAGCGAGGAGAAAACGACCTTCTCGATGGCCACCGCCGCCACCGGCAGCGGACACATCACGCGGTCATCGATCTCGCGCGTGACGCTGAACTCCGTGGACAAGGGCAGCGCCACCGCCGCGATCCCTGAGAACATGATCCCCACCGCCATCAGCCCCGGCAGCAGCACGGTCCCAAAGCCGCCCGCGGCGTGCCCACCCATGCCGGTCATCGGGTTGCTTGCCGCCGCAGCCCCGCTCATGTGCGGCATTACGTACGTGAAGACGAACAAGAACAGCAGCGGCTGCATGGCTACCCGGATCGCGAACGGCACCAGCTCGCGCCGCAGCACATACAGATCGCGCAGCATCAGCCCGCCAAACGCCCGCGTGTAACTCACCCTGCCGCTCGCCACGTTATCCTCCCTCGCGCATCGTCGCCGCACCCAGGCTTCCAGTTGCAACACGAAGCTCTGAGCTGGTTTCAACCCACCTTCGCCTACTCCCGTAGATCCCGTCCCGTCAGCCGGATGAACACTGTTTCCAGGCTCGCCTCCGATGTCGAGACATCCGCGACGCCAAACCCTTCCGTGGCCGTGATCACACGCGCCACGATGCCGTCTTCGGCCTTTGCAAACACCCGCAGCCCGATCGCACTCGGCTCCACGGCAGCCACGCCTGAGACGCCTCGCAGCCGCTTCGCCAATGTTTGCGCGTCCGCACCCGCGCGCAGCGTCAGCTCGATCACTTTTTCCCCGCCAAGGCTCGCTTTCAACGCCGCCGGCGTGTCCTGCACCAGAATTTTTCCGTGATCGATGATCGCCAGCCGGTCGCACAGCTCATCCGCCTCTTCCATGTAGTGCGTCGTCAGCACGACCGTGATGCCCTCAGCGCGCAGCCCGCGAACCGCCGTCCACATGGCCAGGCGGCTCTGCGGATCGAGTCCCGCGCTAGGCTCATCGAGAAACAGCACCTTGGGCCGGTGTGCGATGGCCCGCGCGATCTGCACGCGCTGCGCCAGCCCTCCGCTCAACTGCTGCGGATAAGCAGCACCGCGGTCGCTCAGCCGGAACTGCTCCAGCAACTCCGCAGTGCGCGCTTTCGCTTCCGCCGCCGTGAAGCCGAAATACCGGCAGTGAAACTGGATGTTCTCCGCCACCGTGCAGGAGCGGTCCAGCGTGTTGTACTGCGGCACCACACCGATGCCCAGCCTTGCAGCGGCCGGTTTGGCCACCACATCCACACCCGCAATCTTCACCGAGCCTGTCGTAGGCAGCGCCCGCGTCGTCGAAATCGAAATGGTCGTCGTCTTGCCCGCTCCGTTTGGTCCCAGCAGGCCGTAGAGCTCCCCCTCGCGCACCTGCAGGTCGATCCCATCCACCGCCGTCACCGGCTGCTTGCCGCCGTAGATCTTGCGCAGTCCCGCGATCTCTACCACCGTGTCGCTCACAACCAATCCTCATCTCCTTACCGTACCGTATCCCTGCCGGCCCTGTGCGCGCCCTCTCACTTCGTCGGTTGCGCCCGTCCGTATGTTCCTCTCATTTAGTGTCCTGGCCTTCACCTATACTTAGGAGTGTCCTCGCGAGGTGTTCATGGCAACGGCCGCGGTCACTCCCTTCATCAGCGTCGAAGACTATCTCCGCATGACATTCGAATACGGCGCCGAGTATGTCGACGGCCGCTCCAAGACCTTCGTAGACGCAAGCTGATTTGCTAGACTAGCTCCTGTGCCGGGTCCCCCGCGACGCGTACCCGCCAACCCCGCCAGGTCCGGAAGGAAGCAACGGCAACGGGCCCACGCGGGCGCAGGGGGCCACCCGGTACAATTCCTCTTCTCCCTTCGCAAAGCGTCCCCCTAAGGCAGTCGCGCGAGTTCCAGGACGGCACGCCAGGCGCACTCGTCTTCCCGCGACGCAAAGTGGCGTAGACTCTTCCCTGTTATCCGGTCCGCCTGTTACGGCCCTGTGGAAGGATGTAGGTACGTGAGTCTGACGTTGAAGCCGCGGCACGCTGTCCGCGCGAAAATCTCCTCCATCGGCACCTGCGTTCCGCCGCGTCTGCTCACCAACGCCGACCTCGAGAAGATGGTCGACACCAACGACCAGTGGATCACCGAGCGCACCGGCATTCGCGAACGCCACATCGTGGAGAAAGGCACCGCAACCAGTGATCTCGCCGTGGAAGCGGCTCGCATCTGCCTTGCCAGACGCGGCCTGCAGCCGACGGATATCGAAGCCATCCTCATTGCGACCGTCACGCCGGACATGCTGTTTCCGGCCACTGCCTGCCTTGTGCAGGACAAGCTCGGAGCCTTCGGCGCGTGGGGTTTTGATCTCTCGGCAGCCTGTTCCGGTTTCCCCTACGCCCTGCAGGTGGGCGCCAAGCTCGTCGAGTCGGGCGCGCACCGCAAAGTTCTGGTCATCGGCGCAGATGTGATGAGCTCCATCATCGACTACACCGACCGCGCCACCTGCGTGATCTTCGGCGATGGCGCCGGCGCCGTGCTTCTGGAGCCTTGCGAGGAAGGCGAGATAGGCCTCATCGACTTCCATCACGAAGTAGATGGTTCCGGCGTCGTGTCGCTCAACATGCCCGCCGGGGGCAGCGCGCTGCCCGCTTCGCATGAGACCGTGGACAAGCGGCAGCACTTCGTCCAGCAGGATGGAGGCGCCGTATACAAATTCGCAGTCCGCAAGATGGCTGAGGCCGCCGAAGCTGTGCTCACTCGCAACGGTCTCATCGGTGCAGATCTCGGCTGCTTCATCCCGCACCAGGCCAACAAGCGCATCATCGAATCCACCGCGAACCGGCTGGGCATGGACCTCGCCCGCGTCATCATCAACATCGATCGTTACGGCAACACCACCGCCGGCACCATTCCGCTCGCCATGAACACCGCCATCGATGAGGACCGTCTCAAGAAGGGCGACCTGGTGCTCCTCGCCTCTGTGGGCGCGGGCTTCACCGTGGCCTCCACCCTCCTCCGCTGGGAGTTCTGAACCCGCGACTCTGGCGCATGCTTAGCTCGTAGGAGTACCGGGATACGGTTGTGTAAGGATGCTCCGGTTTCGGCGTTCGAATCCAGTTTGCAGGAAGATCACGGCGCCGCGTACCCTTCCCTGCATGCGTCTCGCCATGCTCCTGCTTCTTCCCGGCGCCCTTCTCGCGCAGGACGTTCACGTTAAGGTGGATTCGAACGGACCCGGGTCCATTGCCAGCACCACCGACTACAAGACCATCCAGCAGGCGCTGGACCACGCGCCGGAAGCCCGGCCGAGTGCGGATGGCAAGCCCGGTCGGATCTTCATTCACATCGTCCCCGGCACGTACGCGGAGCGCATCCACGTCACCCGGAACCGCCCTCGTATCACCCTGCTCGGCGAAGGCAAGGGACCGGAAGATGTCGTGATCACCGCGGCCCAGAACGCCAGGTCCGCCGGCGGAACCTTCTTCACCGAGACCGCCGAGATCAACGGCGACAACTTCGAAGCCGACAACGTCACCTTCGCCAACACCGCCGGTCCTACCGGCCAGGCGGTGGCCGCCGCCGTGCGCTCCGACCGAGCCGTCTTCAAGCACTGCCGGTTTCTCGGCGATCAGGACACTCTCTTTGCCGATTTTGGCCGACAGCTGTACCTCGACAGCTACGTCGAAGGCGGCGTGGACTTCATCTTCGGCAACGCCGCGGCCGTCTTTGAAGGCGGTGAGGTTCATGAAATTCGCAACGGCTACCTGACAGCCCAGTCCCGCACCGCGGAAGCCCAGTCCACCGGCTATGTATTCGATCACGTGAGGATCACGCGGTCTGAGTGCCTTGCGAATGCCCCTGAATGCCGCAGCCGAGCAGAGTTTCGCTTCTTCCTTGGGCGGCCCTGGCGTCCCTACGCCCGGGTGGTCGTCATGAACTCCGAAATCCCAGCCGATCTGGAGCCGGAGGGCTGGTCTCTCTGGGGCAAGGATGACGCCACCCCCAAGGCCTTCTATGCCGAGTTCCACAACAGCGGGCCAGGCGCGTACACGGGGCAGCGCGCCCCATGGGCGCACCAGCTCACCGCTAGGGAAGCCGAAGCCTACACCCCTGCCCGCTTCCTCGCCGGATCGGACCACTGGGACGCACTGGCCGAGGCCGCTCGCCTGCCCTGAACGGACCTTTCCAGCGTCTGTCCGGATGCAGGGTTTGGGAAGGGTACAGCTTCGGCTGTGCCCTGACCGGCCACCCACCTTGTGAAACCTGCTCCACGCGGCGTCTCCGGGATGGCAGCCGCCGAAGTCCGCGATTCCGCACGCTTTATCGTGCGATGCAAAACCGGACCCCTTTCCTAAGTAGTATGCAAGCCGGAAACACCCTGGAGACTCATCGCGGCTTGACGGGAGTCTTTCCGGAAAAGAAACTACTCTCCAGTATGTCCGCTTGCCGACATAGACGCACGAGTCGGCACATAAAGAGAATCTATGTCTTCGCTCGTGCACTGTATTTACACCAGTCGTCAGACCCGTCCGATGTCCTCAGGGGATGTTGACGCCCTTCTTCGCCACTCGCATGAAAGCAACAAACGGCATGGCATCACCGGCGTCCTGATCTATGCCGGTGGCTGGTTCATGCAGGTGCTGGAAGGGGCGTCCGACAGGATCGACGATCTGTACGCGAAAATCCTGCTCGATCCCCGTCACACCCGCATCACCCGCATCATTCAGGAAGCCATTCCGCACCGCTACTTCGGCGAGTGGACGATGGCGCTTTCCCACCTGAGCGTGAAGCAGCTCGCTGAAATCATCGACAGCGGCGACCCGGACCAGCGCGAAGACCTGCTGGCTTCCATCGACGAGGGCCGCGCCAAGAAACTTCTCCGCGCCTTTACGAAGGGCCGCTGGCGCGGAACGCTCGCCACGCACGATCCTGGTCCGGGTGTGGCGGGGGCATGAGTTCGGCCGCTCCGCTGCTTCCCGCGTCGGCGCCGCTCGACTCGGTGCGTTCGCTGCTGCCCGCCATCTCCTGCGCCTTTCAGCCGATTGTGGACGCGCACGCACGCAGCATCGTCGCCTACGAGGCCCTGGTGCGCGGCGCGCACGGAGAATCGGCCGCGGAAGTGTTCGGCTCGGTCCCGCCCGCGCTTCTGGCCGCTTTCGATGAGCACTGCCGCACGGTGGCGCTGCGCCACGCGGAGCGGCTTGGCGTGGCCGCCGATCTGCACCTGAACCTCATGCCGCACAGCGTGCAGTTTGGCAGGGACTGCCTGCTCTCCACCCGCAGGGCCGCCAGCCACCATCGCATCCCCCTCCATTCCCTGGTCATCGAGATCACCGAGCAGGAAATCGTCGGCGACGAGGCCCGTTTCCTGCAGCTGTGTGAGCTCTACCGTGGCGCAGGTCTACGGATCGCCCTGGATGACTTTGGCGCCGGCTTCTCCGGCCTGAACATACTGGCCGCGTTCCAGCCCGACCAGCTGAAACTCGACCAGACGTTCGTCCGCGGCGTCGCGCGCCATGGTCCCCGCCAGGCGATCGTCCGTGGGGTGTTCCAGGTCTGCCGCGATCTGGGCATCGACCTCATCGCCGAAGGCATAGAAAGCCGCGACGAGTTCTCCTGGTTCTGCGACGAAGGAGTGCATCTCTTCCAGGGTTATTTTTTCGCTCGCCCCGGCTTCGAGTCTCTCCCCATCCCCGTCTTTCCGTCCTGAACCGGAGAGCCTTACGCTTCCGCACCCGCCAGCACCGTCTCGCTGGGCCGCTCTTCACCGAACACACCTTCCCAGCGCGCGACCACTACGCTCGCCAGGCAGTTGCCCACCACGTTCACCATGGTGCGCGCCATGTCCATCAGCGCGTCGATGCCCAGGATCATCGCGATCGGAGCCGTTGGCAGGCCGAACGTCGAGGCTGTTGCCAGCAGCACCACCAGGGTCGCACGCGGCACCCCGGCGACACCCTTGCTGGTAAGCACCAGCGTGGCCATCATCAGCAGCTGCTGGCCGATCGAGAGGTGAATGCCCGCCGCCTGTGCCACGAAGATGCTTGCCACCGCTAGGTACAGCGTCGAGCCGTCCAGGTTGAAGCTGTAGCCCGCCGGAATGACGAACGCGACCACACGGCGCGGCACACCCAGAGCCTCCATCTGCTCCATGGCGCGCGGCAGCGCTGCCTCGCTGGTAGCTGTGGCGAAGGCAATGGTGGCCGGCTCCGCCACCGCTGCCAGGAACCGTGCGACCGGCACGCGAAACAGCAGCGCCGCCGGCAGCAGCACCAGCACCCCGAAGAGCGCCAGCGACCCATACAGCGTCAACAGCAGCTTGCCCAGATTCACCAGCACGCCCAACCCCATGTGCCCCACCGTATAGGCCATGGCTCCGCCCACACCCAGCGGGGCGAAGTACATCACCACGTTGGTAAAGCGGAACATCACCTCACTCAGGCTCTCGCAGAGCCGCAGCACCGGCTCCCGCTTTGCCTGGCTCAGCCGCGCCAGCGCAATGCCGAAAAAAACCGCGAAGACCGCCACCTGCAGGATCTGGCCGTCCGCAATGCTCTTGGCGAGGTTCTCGGGAAAGATATGCAGCAGAAAGTCGTCCCAGTGGGTTGGCGGCGGCGCTGCCATCGCGGAGCCTGTGCCGCCGGCCGCCGGCACCGCCAGGCCCACGCCGGCTTTGGTGATGTTGATCGCCAGCAGGCCGATCCCCAAGGCCAGCGTGGTCACCACTTCGAAGTACACCAGCGCCTTGATCCCCATGCGACCCACGCCTTTGAGATCACCGTGTCCCGCGATCCCCACCACCAGTGTGGCGAGGATAAGCGGAGCCACAATTGTCTTGATCAGCCGCAGGAAAATGTCTGAGAGCACATGCAGCTGCACGGCGGCCTGGGGCGCGTCGAAACCGAGCTCTGCGCCGGCCACCATGGCCACAAAGATCCATGGCGTGAGGGTTCTACGCGTTCCGGCAAAGAAAGCGAACGCCAGCACAGCCGTCCACCGCAACGCCAGTGCGCCTGCGCGGGGTCCATGGATCCCCTGCAGAACGGCTCCAGCCCCCAACGCAGCAAAGCCTCCCAGCAGCAAGGCAGCTTCAAGTTTCGTCGTTCTCTGTTTCATCTTGTCGCCGAGCATATCAGCGCCGCCGGAACACGCCGCTGAACGGGTGGCGCTTACAAGCTCAGCGGACAGAGCAGGCCGCCATCTGCTCCCCCGGTGCAGTTCCTACTTCGGTAATCCGTTAGCAACCCGGTTCGAGTGACTGACGTTCACGGTTCCAAGCCGAAAGTGGGACTGCTTTGCGGTCGATTTTTGGGTACCCTCCAGAGAGCGCCATGGCGGAAACCTCCCTACCCGATGAGCGGTCGCGCCTGCACGCGATGGAGCGGTACGAATTCGCCGTCATGCCGCACGACCCGGCTCTGGACGACCTGGCCCGCCTGGCGGCCCTGGTGTGCAATGCGCCTGCGAGCGCCGTCACCCTCATTGAGCAAGATCACGTATCCTTCATAGGCCGTTTCGGCGTAGAGGTCGACAGAGTTCCACGCAACCTCATTCCCTGCGAGATTACCGTGACGGCGGAGGGTGTCTACCAGATTCCTGACGCCCGGCGCGACCCTGGCTACGCACCCGATGGCGTCCCGGTCGGTGACCAGCGCTTTCGCTTCTATGGCGCTGCTCCGGTTTACAGCGCCAAGGGCATACCCATCGGCTGTATCTGCGTGCTCGATACCGCGGTGCGCCGTCTCACCCAGGCACAGGCCGAGTCGCTCGAAAGCTTGAGCCACGCCGTGACCACACGTATCGAGCTTTTGCGGCGCGTGCGCGAACAGGATCGCTCCGCCCGTGCCCGCCAGCGGGTCGAGACCGCGCTCACCGTCGAACGCAACTTCGTCGCCGCCGTACTCGATACCGTGGGCTCCCTTGTTGTGGTCTTCGATACCGCTGGCCGCATCGTCCGCTTCAACCGCGCCTGCGAGATCATCTCCGGCTACAACTCCACCGAACTCGTCGGCAAGTACGCCTGGGAACGCCTCATCCCAGAGTCCGACATTCCGGAGTACATCGACAGCTTCGAACGCATTCGCGCCGGCGATTTTCCCACCTCGTATGAGAACCACTGGCTGGCTTCCGACGGCGCCCGCCGCCACATCTCCTGGTCCGCTACCGCGCTCGTCGATTCCCAGGGTCAGGTGGCCTTTGTCATCGCCACCGGCATCGACGTGACCGTGCAGCGCGCAGCCGAGAACGCCATTCGCGAAAGCGAATCCCGCTACCGGCTGCTTATTGAAGGCTCCATGGGCATGGTCTGCACGCATGACCTGGAGGGCAGGGTTCTTTCCATCAACGAGTACGGTGCCAGCGGCCTGGGTCTGCGCTCGGAACAGGTCATCGGACACACCATCCAGGAGTTCGTCGCGCCCGAGCGCCTCCCCTTGGTGGGGGAATACCTGCAGGAGCTGCTGAACACCGGCGAAGCGCAGGGGCTTCTCCATCTCCGCCACGTTCGCGGGGAAGAGCACGTTTTCGCGTACCGAAACCGGCTGATCCAGCCTCAGGAGCACGAGCGCTACGTGCTCGCCTTCGCCATCGACATCACCGAGCAGATTCGTGCCGAAGAGCAGTTGCGCGCCCTCATCCGCCAGTCCAATTCGGTACTGGAATCGGTCGGTGATGGGATCATCGGCATGGATTTGCAGGGCCGCGTCACCGTCGTCAATACCGCGGCCGCGCAGATGCTGGGCTACCAGTCTTCCGAGTTGCTCGGGCGCGATCTCCACCAGCTGATCCACCACTCCCACGCGGACGGCACGGCATACGCCGTCGGCAATTCCCCTATCCAGGCAAGCCTCTCCGAGATGACCACGGTGCGTGCTGCAAACGAGGTCTTCTGGCGCAAGGATGGAAACAGTTTCCCGGTGGAATATGTCGCCCGGCCGCAGATCGAATCAGAAAGCGATGAAACGCTCTATGGCGCTACTCGTTCAGCAGCCGTAAAGCCGGCCTGGCTGAACGACGGGCTCAAACGAGCCCGCACCGAAGCTGAGCTGGATGGTCCCCGGGGCCGTGCGGTCGGCGTCGTCATCGCTTTCACTGACATCTCCGAGCGCAATGCACTGGACCGCATGAAGGATGAGTTCATCTCCACCGTGTCCCATGAGTTGCGAACCCCGCTCACCAGCCTGCGTGCTGCCCTGGGGCTGGTCGCCGGCGGCTCTCTGAGCACCCGGCCCGAGAAGGCCAGGCAGATGATGGACATTGCTGTCGGCAACACGGATCGCCTCGTCAAGCTGGTCAACGATATCCTCGATCTGGAACGGATCGGCTCAGGCAAGGCCGAACTTCATGCCGTGCAGACTTCAGTGCAGGAGCTGATGGAGCGTGCCGTCCAACTGCAGCAGGCCTCCGCCGCGCGGGCCAACATTCGTTTCACGGTGGATGCGAGGCATGTGCAGGTTTATGCTGACCCCGACCGTATTCTGCAGACGCTTACCAACCTCATCTCCAACGCAATCAAATTCTCGCCTCAGGCATCCGCGATAGCCAGTGAAATCAAGTTGACGGCCCGCTATCACGGTCCGGACGAGGCCATCCTGGAGGTGCAGGATCAGGGCCGCGGTATCCCTGACGAAAAGCTGCAGCAAATTTTCGAGCGCTTCAAGCAGGTAGACGCCTCAGACTCCCGCGCTAAAGGAGGCACCGGCCTCGGCCTAGCGATCTGCCGCAGCATCGTCCAGCAGCACGGCGGCCGCATCTGGGCTACCAGCGCGCTCGGTCAGGGCTCCACCTTCCACTTCACGTTGCCCACGCAGCCCAGCCAGCGGCTGACTTGAATCGTGTCGCGTCGAGTTCCCGAGAGGGCACGATCAGCAGCTCTGGACAGCAAAAGGGCGTCAACTCCTTCTCGTCAACTGATCTCATCCATCCTGCTCGGAATCAGCTTCGCCAGTGCAGCTCCACCGGCCCCCGCAGCGGATGCTCTCCCACCCCGGTGAGCCGGCGCTGTTTCAGCGCGAAGTACCACTTCGCCGGCTTGTCTGCGTCGTCGATCAGCATGAGCCCGGGGTTGGCTCGCAGCCCCCTCGCCTGTTCCATCATCGTCTGCTGATCCTGGCGCACAAACCGCGCCCCGAAGAGCCGCACCAGCGGCGTCACGAACGGCACGAAGTAGCCGATATTCCAGGCCGCCACCACGTCGATGCGGCAGGTCGAGGGCGTCACCGGCGTCACGGTAGTGAGCGAAGAAAACCAGCGCCGCGTGCCCTTCCCGCTCTCCGCAACGATAGTCTCGAAGCGCCGGTTGGGCAGAACGAAGTCGATCGTCGTCACCGGCTTCCCCAGCAGCTTATAGGGCGCGGAGTTCGAGCTCGGCGCATGCGGGCTCATGCGGAAACCCGCGTTCCGGCCGCCCTGCTCTTCGTCCAGCAGCGGCTCAAAGCGCTTCGTCTTCTCGTGAATGCTCGCCCCCGAACGCCACCACCATGCCTGATGCACGAACGGCCCGTGGGCCGGGTCCATCAGCCCGATGATTCCGTGGTCCACGTTGCAGGGCAGCTCCGCCTGCAGGTGCGCGCTGCGAAAACGGCTGCTGAAGGCCGGCAGCTTCGGCAGTGCAGGCAGCACGGCGTCATCCGGTAGCCGTCCCGCTCCCGGCGCCGGCACGTACACCCACGCATACCCGTCACTCTCCCGCACCGGAAACGCATTCGCGAAAATCTTCTGGGGCACAAGGTGGTCGTGCGATGTGAGCGATGGAATCTCCTCGCACCTTCCCGAGCACGGCTCAAATTGCCACCCGTGGTATTTGCACATCACGGTCTCGCCATCGAACCAGCCCGCCGACAGCGGAATTCCGCGATGCGGGCAAAGATCGCGCAGGCAAAAAAGGCTGCCGTCCCTCTTGCGCCCCAGCAGCAGCGGCACGCCCAGCAGCGTCGCCACCGCCGTGTCTCCGGGGCTCAGCTCTCCGCTCCGCAGCGCCGGGTACCATTCCCCGAAGATCATCTCCGCGGCCGGCCCGTCCCGGCGCGGCGCTGTCAAGGAAGGCTCGCCCCGCAGCTGCACCAGCTCGTCGCGCCGCAGCGCCTCGCGCCCCGCCCGGATTGGCTTCATGCGTCCCACAGCAAAAGTCTACCTTCGCGACATACACCGGACTCGGTCCAGTCCGCGGCGATCGGTCCGGCTCGCGTGACTCTCCGGGCATGCATCCCCCGTACACTTGAGATCAGTGCCCATAACGCCGTCACGCCCGCGCTCAACGCTTCTTGCGGTTCTAGCCCTGTGGATGGTGTTCTATGGATCCTTCACACTGTTCACCCCGCCGCTGCTCGACGACGCCGACTCCGTGCACGCCGAAGTCGCGCGTGAAATGCTGCTCCGCCACGATTACGTCACGCTCTACGCCAACGGCATCCGCTACCTTGAGAAAGCACCCCTGCTCTACTGGTCGATGGCCGCATGCATGCGTGTTTCCCAGGTCTTCGGCGCGGGATCGCCGCGGGCGCTGACGGCAGCCGCGCGGCTTCCGCTGTCGTTTGCGGTTCTGGCTCTGGCTCTGCTGTGTGAAGGCTTCGCTCGCCGCCTGAGCCGCGATCCCTGGGCCGGGCTCTACGCCGCCCTGATCGCGCTTTCCAGCTTCGGCCTGTTCCTCTACAGCCACATCACCCTTCCAGACACGCTGGTCTGCCTCTGGCTCACCTTGTCTTTGTATGCTGTCTGGCGCGCCGATGAGGGCGCTCATGAGAGCGGAGAGGCGCCCTACCCGTACACCCGCTTTTTCAGCTATCTGTTTGCCGTTGCCTGCGCCCTCAACGTCCTCACCAAGGGCCTCATCGGCGTAGTTCTCCCGCTGGGCATCGCGTTGGTCTACCTCCTGCTCACCCACGGCCTGCACAGCGCAATGCACAGAATCCGGGAGCTGCATCCGGTCTCCTCGACCCTGGTCTTCCTCGCCATCGCCGCACCGTGGCACATCGCCGCCGGCCTCGCGAACCCCACCCAGGGCCATCCCGCGTCCTTTCATTTCTCGGGCGGCCACTGGCAGGTCCCCCTTCCCACAGACGGCAACGTTCGAGGCTGGTTCTGGTTCTACTTCATGAACGAGCACGTGCTCCGCTACCTGAACCTGCGTATCCCACGCGACTACGACACCGTGCCGCTCTGGCTCTTCTGGGGCCTGTGTTTCGTCTGGCTGATGCCATGGTCAGCATTTGCATTCAAGACAATCCGGCAGGCCGTTCCCATGCGGTATTTTCAGCGAAACAGCCCATTGCGCCTCAAGGCCCTCTCCAGCGAGGCGCGAGGAAGTCTGCTCCTCGCCCTCTGCGTTGCTTTTGTTCTGCTCTTCTTCTCCCTCTCCACACGGCAGGAGTACTACGTTCTCCCCGCGCTGCCGGCAGCAGCGATCCTCCTTGCCATGTATCTGGCGCGGGCCGACAACGCGCATCGTACCGTGCACCCGGATGCAGCCGTTGGCCGTGTCCCTTCGCCAGCGAAAGAGCCTGCTCGCCGCATCTTCGCCCTGTTGCTCGCGTTTGGCGGTCTGTTCGCTGCCATCGCGCTCTTCCTGATGTTGCGCACGCCGGCAACCGCACCCGGTGTGCAGCTCGCCGATCTCCTCGCGCAGAACCCCGGCGATTACGCCCTGTCCATGGGACACTTTCTCGACCTGAAGCTCCGCGCGTTGAGCTTGTTTCACCTGCCGCTCGCTCTGGTTGCTGTTGCTTCGTTCTGCGGTCCACTGGCCGCCTGCATCCTCCGCCGGCGACACCGTTTCCATGCCTCCACGCTCTCCCTGGCGGCGGGTACGTTCCTCTTCCTGCTCGCCGCCGACAGCGCTCTCATCGTCTTCTCGCCCACCCTTACCTCCGCCCAGCTCGCACGCGCCATAGCCCCGCAGGTCCGCCCCAGCGATCTGCTCGCGATCCACGGCGAGTACGAAGCCGGCTCCACGCTCGGCTTTTACCTGCAGCGAAGCGACATCCACATCCTGGAGGGCCGCAGCTCCAACCTTTGGTACGGCAGCTTCTTCCCGGACGCCCCGCAGCGCTTCGAAACTCGCGATTCCCTGGCCCGGATATGGTCGGAGCCACGACGCATCTTCCTTTGGGAAGACGCCCATGACGAAGTTCGCCCACCCTTCCGCGCGCCCGGTCCGATTTACGTCGTGGCGTCTTCCCAGGACAAGCGCATCCTGAGCAATCAGCCGAACCGCTGAGCCCCTGCGGGATCGGAGCCGTTCTCCGCAGGGTTAACAGGTTCGCGTGCGCTCTCTTGTTGTCATTCCGCAGCGGGGCGAAGAAATCTGCATCGCTGCTGCCTCTACACCCCTCAGGGAAACCGTAAGGGGCCTCCACGGGCCTGCATCTCACTGAAAGAGCTTTCAATGCACGTTCTCACCGACAGCGCCCCGACGTCCAACGGAAAACCAGCCAAGGAGTTGCAGCTGGCGCCTGTAACCTACGAGCGCAAGCCCGCCCTGCCCGCTCTCACTGGCATTCGCACCTGTTTGGCGCTGACGATCCTGCTCTTCCACTTCACGCCCGCCGGGCTCCGCTGGGAAGCCCATCCGTGGCTCTCGCTCTACCCCATCGTGGACATTGGCTTCGTCTTCGTCAGCTTCTTCTTCCTGATCTCCGGCTTCATCCTCTCCTACAACTACGACGGCCAGCTCAGCCGCATGAACGCGCCGGACTTCTGGATGGCGCGCTTCTCCCGTCTCTATCCCGTCTACCTCTTCACGTTGCTGGTCTCGATCCCGTTCCTCCTCAACGAGTGGCATGCGCGCTCCCATCGGCACTTCTGGGAAGGCGCCATTCTCACGCCGCTCCTGCTGCAAGGCTGCTTCCCTCACCTGGCGACCTTCTGGAACACTGTGACCTGGACCCTGTCCTGCGACGTGCTGCTCTACCTCGCGTTCCCCTATCTGCTCCGCCTGCCCTGGCCGCGCAAGATCTGGATGCTCACGCTGCTCGTGCTCTGCCTTTGGGTCTTGGGCCTCGTGCCCCACTCGATCTATGTCCTGCGCGACCCGGACCACTTCGGCCGCATGGCCACGCGTTTCGACGACGGCACCTGGATCAACGTGCTCAAGTACACGCCCTGGCCCTACATCTGCACCTTCCTCTGCGGGCTCACGCTGGGCAAGATCCAGGCGCGCTCTGAAGGAATGAGTATCCGTACGCGCACTATCGTAGGGCTCTGCGGCTTCGCGGGAGCGTACGCTATGGCCTACCACATCACTCCGCGCATCCCGTACGTGCTGGTGCACGGTGGCCTGCTCACGCCCGTCTTCTGCTGCATCATCCTCGGCCTGGCCGGCCCCACACCGCTGGCTCGAATCTTTTCCTGGGCCCCGCTGGTAGCGATCGGCAGCTCAACCTACTGCCTGTACCTGCTGCACTTCAACATGTTCGTGCTGCTCCACCAGCACCGCATCCCCGAGCGCCTGCACGTGGAGCATCTCGATCCATGGATCTCGTACATCGCGGTCGTCCTGTTCGCCATGCTGGTCCGCCGTTTTGTGGAGAAGCCTGGGCAGAAGCTGGTCAGCGGATGGTGGAAGCGGAGAAAGCAGGAAGCGGGGAACCAAAAGCCGGAAGCGCCGGCACTACCGGTCGCGAAGGCCGACCCCGTCGCGCCGTAAACGGGTCAAGCTAACGCCTGCAGAGTAGGCTCCTCCGCTCGGTACTGGACAAGTCTGATTCTTGGAAGTGATCCGCCGAGTCGTGTTGTGAGGGTCTGACCGTGCTCCGCCTCATACACAGTTCGAGTTGCCGCCCTGCCCGCTGCTCCTGCTTCCACCACCCAAGGCGATAAAATAGCGAAGTGCCCGACCTCCTCGCCAACATGAATCCGCAGCAGCGCGAGGGCATCCTTTCCGTCGATGGACCCGTGCTGCTGCTGGCCGGAGCGGGCTCTGGCAAGACGCGCGTCATCACCCACCGAATCGCTTACCTCATCCAGGAACGTGGCGTCCCGGCGGACTCCATCCTGGCCGTCACCTTCACCAACAAGGCCGCCAAGGAGATGCAGGAGCGCGTGGACCGCATTCTCGGCGACCAGCCCCTGGGCCACTCCACGCTCGCCAAACCCACGCTGGCCACCTTTCACAGCTTCTGCGTGCGCGTCCTGCGCAAGGACATCGAAGCGCTGCGCGTCAACGGCAAAGGTCTAACTCGCACCTTCGCCATCTATGACGAGACCGACCAGCAGGCCGTGGTCAAAGCTGCGCTCAAGCGCCTCGGCGTGGACGACAAGCAGCTGAAGCCGCGCGTGGCGCTGGGACGCATCAGCTGGGCGAAGAACCACATGATCGATCCGCAGGAGTACTTCCTCGCCTCGACCAATCCGCTGGAAGAAAAGATTGCGCACATCTTCAAGATTTACAGGGACGAGTTGACCAAGGCGAACGCGCTGGACTTCGACGATCTGCTCCTGGAGACAGTCCGCTTGCTGAAAGCAGACGCAGACGTAAGAGCTCGCTACAACCGCAGGTACCGGTACCTGCTCATTGACGAGTACCAGGACACCAACCGCCCGCAGTACGAGTTGATGAAGCTGCTCGGCTCGCACGGCAACGTATGCGTCGTCGGCGACGAGGACCAGTCCATCTACTCCTGGCGCGGCGCCGACATCCGCAACATCCTCGAGTTCGAGAAGGACTTCCACGATTCGAAAACGATTCGCCTCGAACAGAACTATCGCTCCACGCAGGTTATCCTCGAAGGCGCCAGCGCGGTGGTCGCGCAGAACATCCAGCGCAAGGGCAAGAACCTGTGGACCTCGCGCGAGGGCGGCTCACTCATCGGCTATTACGAGGCCCCTGATGGCGAGAACGAGGCGCTCTTCATCGCCGACCGCGTACAGCAGTACATGCGCGAAGTCGGCAAGGATGCCGACCTGCCGCGCTGCGCTGTGCTCTACCGCACCAACTCTCAGTCGCGGCTGGTGGAAGAGGCGCTGCGCCGCTACGGCATCCAGTACCACATGGTTGGCGGCTTCAGCTTCTACGACCGCGCCGAGGTCAAGGACCTGCTCAGCTACCTGAAGCTCGTGCAGAACCCGCACGATTCCATCGCTCTCGCGCGCGTGGTCAATTCGCCCCCGCGCGGCATCGGCAAAACCACTATGGACACCCTGGAGAGCATGGCGCTCGGCACCGGCATGAGCACCTGGGACGCTATCGCGCGGGCCATCGACGACAAGCTGCTTCCCGCGCGGGCGCTGACCGCACTGGCCAGCTTTCGCAAGTTGATCGAAGACGCGCGGGCGATGCTTGGACCCGGCTTCGCAGACAAACTCAGCGCAGACCTTGCAGGTGAAGCGTTGCAGGATGTGTCCTTTCAAACGGAGACTGAAGGGCGGAGAGGAGAAACGCCGGTATTGGACGATGCGGGGAGTGAAGACGGTCTCCTATCAACGGCCCAGAGTGGTTTCATCAGCGACGGGGACGACGCCTCCTTCGACTTCGGCTTCGAGCCTGATACTAACGACGTTCCGCCGCCGCCGAGCGTGACCGCCAACGATGCCGGCAGCGACTTCGACACCAGCTTCAACTTCGGCTTTGACTTCGGGCCGAGCGAGGAGATCAGCACGCTGGCGCCCGAGAACGCATCCGCTACCGGTAGCCTGCCTTCGCTCCATGCCAAAGCTCAAGACAACGAAGCAGCGGAGCGGTCACTGGGTGAACCGGCACGTGCCGATGTGACTGCCTTCCCAGGCACGTCAGGCAGGAAGCAGACGAAGATGCCGCATAGCGCCCTGCGCGGGCGGTTTGGCAAAGATGAAGTTCCCGAAGATGCAACCGCCTCGGTGAAGCCGAGCTTTCTCACCGCCGCAAAGACCGGCTACAATCCGTTCGCGCCCGTGCCGCTGGGGCCTTTCGCTGGACGCGATGTCCAGGCAGCCAATCAGGCTCGACTGCAGCGCATCCAGCAAAGGTCGGACGCGCAGGGCGGCGGCGACGCTGCCGCGACCTCAAGTCTGGCGGAGGCCGACGCCCGCGCCTTTCGCAAACCAGGCGATCCCGCCACCCTGCCGGAGCTCATTAAGTTCCTGAACGACCGTTCCGGCTACATCCGCGCCCTCGAGGACGAAGCGACACCGGAGTCGTTCAGCCGAATCGAGAACCTCAAGGAACTCGCCAACGCCGCCCAAGACGCCACCGCGCGCGGCGAAACGCTGCACGAGTTTCTCGACCACGCGGCCCTGGTCAGCGACGCCGATCAGTACTCCGCCGAAGCCCGCGTGACGCTGATGACCCTGCATGCGGCCAAGGGCCTGGAGTTTCCGCTGGTGTTCCTCGCCGGCATGGAGGAAGGGCTCTTCCCCCACTCCCGCACCCTCACCGACCCCACCCAGATGGAGGAGGAGCGGCGGCTCTGCTACGTCGGCATGACCCGCGCCATGGACACCCTGTTCATGACGCGCGCGCGTTACCGCCGTCGCTACGGCAACGATTCACCGGAAGCCAGCGTCGCCTCACGCTTTCTGGAAGAGGTGCCCTCGAAGTTGATCGAAAACCTCAGCCCCGCGTCGAGCTATGGCAGCGCCTACGCGACTCCCTACCCGCAGAAGCGCCGTTTCGGAGCCGGCGAAAACGACAGCGGCGAGCGCCACTACAGCTATGAGGACGAATCGCAGGAAAGCGGCGCGGCCCATGGCTATGCGGCCCAGCGGTTCGGCTCCGCGCGCTCCAGCGATGGCAGCGGCAGCCCGCGTTTCGGCACCGGATCGGGTTCGCTCGATAACACGGCAGCCTTCTTCGGCAAGGGCGGCGTCGGCACGGGCTACAAGCTGGGCGACCGCAAGTATCCCGCGCGTCCGAAGATGGACATTCCGGAGGCTACCGGACGCACCGGCATGGGCAAGGGCGTGCGTGTACGCCATCCGAAGTATGGCGAAGGCATCGTCGCCGCACGCGAAGGCGAAGGCGCGGACGCCAAGATTACCGTACAATTTAGTGGCCACGGCGTGAAAAAGCTGGTGGAGAAGTTTGCCCAGCTGGAACGGTTGTAGCTCATTGCACAGAGCGGCTCCCGACGCCGGCAAGTTTAATGTATGGCCCCTCACGGCCAATCCAATCTCAAGATCCGTCCGATCAGAAGGAAGTAAGTCATATGGCAGATACCACCAAGCTTGAACCCGAAGAGCGCAAAAAAGCCAAGCGGGCAGCCCGCAAGAAAGCTGCTCCCAAGGCCAAGCGCACCACCCCTCGCGGCAGCAGCAAACAAAAGCTCAAGAAGGCTTCGCGCGGTCAGTCGAAGCGGTAAGACTTCGGCCGCAGTCTCCATACGGGCAGAGCTTCGGCTCTGCCCGTATGCCTTTGCAACGCACACACAGCTACCGCAGCAAGCCCGCCTGCCACGGCGCTGAAGCCACACCCACAAAACTGTCCGCGCACCCGTAATACATCCACCACTTGCCGTGAAACAGCACCAGCCCCTCCGCAAACGTCGTCCCGGCAACGTACTGACCGCTGCGCTCAAACGGCAGCGCGGGCGCAAACACGGGTTTCGCTGTCCGCTCCAGAAGCAACGAAGGATCGCCAGGAGCGAAGAGCGCTTCTTCCACGCTGTAGCTGCCGGGCTCCAGGTCCGGATCGCACTCCGGGCAGGCTCCGTCCTTCGCATTCGCGTTCTTCGCGTTGTACAGCAGCACGATACCCCGGGCGGTGCGAATCGCCGGCGGTCCTGTCTCCGGGAAGCCGCTGTCGGCCGCACCCGGCCGTGACCGCAGCAGAACCTTCGTCTTCCCGGGCGCGTCCTCCGCGGGCGTCCAGTGGATCAGGTCCGGCGACGTCGCGATCCCCACCTCGATCTCGCCCCAGTACATCCAGTACCGCCCACGGATCTTCGCCGCGATCAGCCGGTCGCCATGCACCTCCGTGACGATCCCGGCGGACTTGTACTTCAGATTGTCATAGCGCCCGCCCAGCGCGCCCGCAAACGCCGGCCCGTGCTTGGTCCAGTGCCGCAGGTCGCGCGACGTGGCCACCCCGATGGAGTAGCTGTTGCGCTCACGCGACCACTGCGTGTAGGTGAGCACATAGCTGCCGTCCGGCGCTTCCACGATGCGCGGATCTTCCACGCCGCCCGGTGCCTCGCGGCTGTGCTCGGCATCGTTATCCGGAAACAGCACCGGTTCCGGCATCTGCTGGAAGTGCACACCATCTTCGCTGACCGCAAGCCCCAGCCGCGACACGTGCCCTCCGATCATCGTGGATCCGCTGTTGTCTTCCGCGCGGTACAGCACATAAACCCTGCCGTCACGCACGATCGCCGCCGGGTTGAAGGTGTGCAGGGCTTCCCAATGCACCGCGGCATGACCCACCGGGTCGACAAAAGTCGCGTCTGCAGAGGGCCGGATGATCGGCTGTTCGGATGCTCGCGTCCACGGACCCAGCCATGGAGCAACAGCAGAAGCGGCTGCCGTCGAAGCAGCGGCTTCTGCTTTCGGCCCGCCAGTGGTTTGCGCGGGCGAATCTGCAACGCACCCGAACAGGAGCGCCACGTCGGCCATCGCTACCAGCCAGTTTCTTTGCGATCGTTGCTGGAAGAGAGCGGTTGCGGTGCCGGCCATGCTGCGATCCTCGCTTCGAGCTAAACTACGCCTATCCCCATCGCAGATGCGAAAGAAAGCGCCAGGACAGACCGCTGCCCCGACAAATCTTCGCCACCAAGTCGATCGACAAGCTGATCGCGGAGTCCGAAAACCCGGAGAACGCCCTCCGGAAAACGCTGGGTCCCGTGTCGTTGACCGCCCTGGGCATAGGCGCTGTGATCGGGTCGGGCATCTTCACCGTGATCGGCACTGCCATTGGCGGTAACCCGTCGAAGCTCGCGGACTGGACTGAGTCGCCCGTCATCGATCTGTTGCTCGGCGCCTTCCATGGCGCCGCCGGGCATGTGGCCGGCCGCCCAGGAGCAGGGCCGGCGCTTGCGCTCAGTATGGTGCTCGTGGCTGTGGTGTGCTGCTTCACCGGCCTTTGCTATGCGGAGCTCGCCAGCATGATTCCCATTGCCGGCTCCGCCTACACCTACACCTACGCCACGCTGGGCGAGTTGGTGGCGTGGATCATCGGCTGGGACCTCATCCTCGAATACGCCTTCTCCAACATGAGCGTCAGTGTCGGCTTCGCCGCGCACTTCGTGGATCTGCTCGACTGGATGGGCCTCCGCCTCAGCCCGAAGTGGCTTTCTCCCGCGTACCTGCCCCAGGGCCTCACCGACCTCGCCGGCAATACGGTGTATCCCACCGGGTGGCACTTCGGCTTCAACATTCCCGCCTTTCTCATCGTCATCCTGCTCACGATGATTCTGGTGCGCGGCATCCGCGAATCGGCGCGCACCAACAACATCATGGTGCTGGTCAAGCTGGTCGCCATCCTGGTTTTTGTGGGCGTTGGTCTCCACTTCATTCACCCCGTCAACTACCACCCCTTCTCGCCCAACGGCTGGACCGGCGTGCTTGCCGGTGGCTCGATCATCTTCTTTACCTATATCGGCTTCGATTCGGTTTCGACCGCCAGCGAGGAATGCCGCAACCCGCAGCGCGATGTTCCCATCGGCATCATTGCCACGCTGGTCATCTGCACCGCCCTGTACATCAGCGTCGCTCTCGTCCTCACGGGCATCGTTCCCTGGAAATCGGTGATCGGCGATGCAGCGCCTGTGGTGAACGCGCTTAAGCGCCTGACGCTGCAGACCGGTTCGCCGCTCCTGCACTGGACACGTCTGATCGTCTTGCTGGGAGCGATCATCGGCATGATCTCGTCGATTCTTGTGTTTCAGCTCGGCCAGGCGCGGGTATGGTTCGCCATGAGCCGCGACCGCCTTCTGCCCGACGCCTTCAGCAGGCTCCATCCGCGTTTTCGCACACCCGCCTTCGCCACCTGGTTTGCGGGCATGCTGGTCGCCATTCCCGCGGGGCTCTTCGACGTGGGTACGCTGGCCGACCTGTCCAACATCGGCACGCTGTTCGCCTTCGTTCTGGTCAGCATCGGCGTCCTGATCCTGCGCCGCAAGCAGCCGGAGCGGCGGCGCGGCTTCCGCGTGCCCGGAGGCCCCGTCTTCCCCATGCTGAGCGTCCTATTCTGCGTGTTGCTCATGGCCGGGCTTCCCGTCCTGACCTGGATGCGCTTCTTCGTCTGGCTGGTCGTCGGCCTTGTGGTGTACGTGTTCTACAGCCGCAAGCGCAGCGAGTTCTACCGGAGCTGAAGCTAGACTCGCTTCGGCTCCAGGTGATCGACCAAAGAAACGTAAACGTCATCCTTCGCAGCGTCCCAGATGAGGCTGATCCTGCTTTCACCGATCACGTTGAGGGAGGCACGTTCCCTGAGCCGAGCGCTGACCTGCGGCATCTGCTGCAGAATGCCGTCGTGAAGCCTCTTGCGAAGTTCCCGGAGCACAGGGCTGATTCTTATGTGCCAATGAGGTTCAAGTACCCCATTCTCGACGGACTGCTGGGAAATCGTGAGGTGACCCGCCCGGCGGAAGTAACGAAAACTTAACAGTTCCATCCATGATGTTGTTCGCGCGGCTTCTACGGCGCGTGCTCCTCGGCAGTAGAACGTGACCTCCATTCTGCTCACAGTTGTCACATCGGCCAGAGCCGCAGACAGCTCTTCGGCTCCCACAGGCCAGGAAAGAACCTTAGGAAGTTTGGATTTGTATGTCGTCGGGATGAGAATGGATACCATGCAAGCTACACAGATTTCGGACGTTCAGACCTACCGAAATGTCCCTCTTCGAAGAAGCCGCCTTTCTGCTGCAATATTAGGGACTATGCTGCTTATTTTGCCAGCCGTACGGTCCGTTCATGCGCAAGTTGCAACGTTCGGCAGTCAGAACACAGCCCCCTCCGCCGCCGTCCCTCTGTGTACCCCCGATCAACTCTCCCTCGCCACCGACGACGAAAACGGCAGCTTTGACGGCATGTCCCACAGCGGCACGCTGCTGGTGCTGCGCAACCTCGGCTCGGGCGCCTGCCGCGTGCCGTCCATTCCGCAGATCACCCTTAGCGATGCCAAAGGCCCACTGAACGTCAAGTTCTCCGTTACCGGCTCGCGCTTCATGCATCCCGGCCCTGCCATGCTGCCGGTCGTCGTGGCAGCCGGAGCGGAGCTCACCAGCAGCCTGCGTTGGGTGTCCGGGGACGCCTATGGCAATGGCGTGTGCGTCAATGCCACAGCCCTGCACATTCAGGTGGCAGGAAGAGATGTGAGCACTCCTTGGAACAAGCAGCTATGCGGAGACAAGATCAAAGGCATTCAGGCCGAGATGACCGCGCTGCGTCCCGATCCGGTCTACAAGCCGGCCACTAAGTAGCGCGCAGGAACGGTAGCGCGCAGGAACGCACACGCAACGCGAGAAAGAGAAGAGACTCATGGCGGCACTGCTGGAAGCGATCAACGTCAAGCGCAAGACCCTGTTCGAGTTCGAAAACGCGCCCTTCGCCTGCATGGAAGCCGATGTATCCAGCCCGACTGCGCGCGGCGGCCAGACCCTCGTGCGCCTGAAGATGCGCAACCTGCTCACCAACGCCGTCTTCGAAAAGAGCTTCAAGGCCAGTGACAAGTTCAAGGAGCCGGACGTCGTCCTGGTCCCCGCCTCCTATCTCTATACCGATGGCGAAAGCTTCTACTTTCTCGATCAGGACAGCTTCGAAACTCTTGCCCTGCGCGAGGACACGGTCGGAAGCGCGGCGGAGTTTCTGCTGGAGGGCCTCATGGTCCAGCTGCAGAAGTACAACGGCAATCCCATCAACCTCCAGCTGCCGGTCTTCGTGGACTTGAAAGTTGCCGAGACCGAGCCACCCTCGCGCGACGTGGGCTCAAGCGGCGGCGGAACCAAAATGGCGAAGCTCGAGACGGGCCTCTCAGTACGCGTGCCACTCTTCATAAAAGAGGGTGAAGCCGTCAAGGTGGCCACTGAGACAGGCGAGTTCTCCGGACGCGCCTAGGATGTCTTCATGAAGACCGTTACCGAGCCGAGAGGCTGGTCGACTCACGTCCGCTTCTCCGCCGCATCGCACAGCCCCAGGATCCGCTTCTCCCGGCTCTCCGGCGTTTGATAGTAGAAGACAGCAAATAGCTCATGCTTCCGCTGGGTTTCGGTCATCTTTTTCCAACCTATCCGCGCCTTCGGCCTCCGGCGAAAGGCTGCCTCCACTATCGGCGGCAGCTCCTCCATGCCTTCCTTCGTCAGCAGGAGCCGTTCCGCCATCTGCCCGGCGCGGCGCAGGCGCGCCCCGTCGCTTTTCACTCCCAGCACCCATTTGCCTATCTCGCGCCGGGCATACTGCGTCATGCCGTCATAAAACTCCCGCAAACCTTCTTCCTCCTGCAGCAGGACAGCCAGTTCATCCGGCAGCTCGGCCTCCCGCTCCTCGGTGTCCGGCTCCAGCAGGAAATCGGCCGTCTCCCCGAGAGACACGCCGCCACCCTGCTGCATTCTGCGATTCACCAGCAGGTAAAACTCCCCCACCTTTCCCGCCGCCGGGAACAAGGACGTCCGGAATCGAAAGCCGTTCACCTCGCCGCGGACTCGGAGCCGCACCATCTCTGGCCACACGTCTGCCGGCGCAAACGGCACCCGGGCAATCGTCCATCCCAACGCGCGGTCGCCCCTTTCCAGCGGGGCACGAAACCGTTTCGCCTTTGTCTTCCCGCTCATGTCAAGCCCCCTTACCGGCAAACCCTAACAAAACGTGGACGCTTCCCGCGCGGGCCAATTTCCGTCGCTCACTATAATGGGACATCATGCCCCGGAGATGCCTGAAGAAGATCGTCCTTGCGGGAGCTATCTCCACCTTCCGCGGCAGGGTCCGAAGTTAAGGGCCCTCGAATCAGGCTTTTGCGCATCGAGGTAAGGGGAGGATCACATGCCGGCGAACGAGCCCCGCATCTTCCTTTCCGCTGGCGAGGCTTCCGGCGACGCTTACGGCGCGGAGCTGATCGCCCTTCTGCGCAAACATCTGCCCGATGCCGAATTCACCGGTCTCGGCGGTGCTCTGATGCGGGACCAGCGCCAGCTTCAGACCGTCCGCTCCGAAGACGTCGCCGTCATGGGCGTGACCGAGATCCTTCGCCACATTCCCCTCATCCTCCGCAGCTACCGTCGTCTGGTCCGCTCCATCCACAACTCGCGTCCCGCCGTTGCCGTCCTGATCGACTTCCCCGACGTGAACTTCCGCCTGGCCAGACACCTACGCCGCGCTGGCGTCCCGGTCATCTGGTTCGTCAGCCCGCAGCTCTGGGCCTGGAAGCGCCGCCGTCTGCGCTGGGTGCAGTCCCGTGTGGACCGCATGCTCGTTATCTTCCCCTTCGAGGAGGCCTTCTACCGCGAGCGCGGCGTGGACGCCACCTTCGTCGGCCACCCTCTCGCTGGCCAGCCCCCTGTCACCTCCACCCGCGAGCAGTATGCCTCCTGCTACGGCCTTGACCCCAGCCGCACATGGATCGGCCTGCTCCCTGGCAGCCGCTGGGCGGAGCTGCGGGCCAACCTGCCCGCGCTCCACGAGCTCGCCATGAGCGATCTCATCGCCTCCGCCTCCGCCCAGACCACCTTCGACGGTTCCGGCGTCCACACCCCGCGCGACCCCGCCGCCGCCACCCGCTACGAGTTTCTCCTCCCGGTCGCGAAGACCATTCGCGAGACCGATCTCCGCGCGTTCCTCGCCGAGCTCAACCGCGAGCACCTGAAGTACTTCGGGCCGGAGGCCGCCACGCTCCGTCTGACCCTGGTCCACGACGCCCGCGAGGCCCTGCACCACGCCCACGCCTCGGTGGTAGCCAGCGGTACCGCTACGGTTCTGGCCGCGATGACAGGGAATCCCTTTGTCGTGGTCTACCGCGTCTCGGCCCTTACCTTCGCGCTCGCTCGCCGGCTGGTGCGCTATCCCGACGAGTTCCCGGACCTGGCAGATGTCCACGGGAACCAGCCCGTTGCCATGGTGAATCTCATCGCCGGTCGCCGAATTGTCCCGGAGCTACTCCAACAAAACTTCACGGCTGAGAACGTTGCCGCGGCGCTCGCCCCACTCCTGCTGGAAACACCCGAGCGAACCGCCCAGATCGGCGCTCTCGCCGAGGTGCGGCATAGACTTCTGGCCGCCGGCGCTGAAGACTCATCCCATGCACCCATGGAACGCGTAGCGGAGGCCGTTCTCCAACTCCTGCCCTGTATGTAAGTCCAACCGCCGCCTAAATGCGTCTAACAAGTAGAGTTCTGCAAGTAGTACTACGTCGGCCGCCAAGGGATTCACCGCATGCTTCGCCATCGCTTCCCGAGATTCGTCTCCTTTCTTTCCGCCTTGCTCCTCAGCCTCGGTGCGGTAGCTCATGCCGCCCTGCCCAATCGCCCCCAGATTGATGTCACTGGCTATGTCATTCACGCGGATCTGGATCCTGCCACAGGTCGTTTGAGTGCAACAGCCGTGGTGACCTTCACCGCGCTGGAGGACCTGAGTTCGGCAACCTTCGGCCTGAACAACGCCCTGCAGGTCACCTCCCTCACCGATACAACGCATGCCACGCTCAGTGCCGAGCGCAATGCTGCCGACTCGACGATCCGGGTGGCGCTCGCCTCCACACTGCCGAAAGGTACTTCCACTACCTGGACCTTCACCTATGCCGGCGCTCCCACGGTAGAAACCAGCCCCGTGGAGGGCATCAAGTTCGTCCAGGTAGCCGATCCGGTCAGCATCCTGCTCTATCCCGGCCGCTGGTTTCCCATCTCCATGCCTGGCCTCTACACTGACCGCTTCACAGCGGAAGTCCACGTCACCTTGCCCGCAGGCGAGCACGCCGTTGGCAGCGGTTTTCAGGGGGAAAAGCCTGCCGGAGCCGGCCGCGTCGAAGACACGTTCAACTGGATACGCTCGGGATTCCCCGGCACGATCGTGGCCGGCAAATTTCTTCAACCCGTTACCGCTTCCGGCGCGCCGAATGTTCGGGTCTTCACCACCGATGCCAATAAAGAAAAAGCGCAGGGCTTCGCTTCGATGGTCGCACGCGAGTTCGAGTGGATGAGCAGTCAGTTCGGCTCCGCGGAAAGCGCGCGGCTGGATGTCGTCGAGCTTCCTTCCGATTCTGTCGCGGCATCCTGGGCTCCCGGTGTGGTTGCCATCGCGCCCAGCCATGGCACGATGCGTCTCTTTGCGAACACGGTAGCCCACCAGTGGTGGGGTTCGGCGATCTCTCCGGCAACCTTGAACGATGCCTGGATCACCTTCGGCATGAGCCGATACGCCGAGTTGATGTATCTGGAAGACCAGAACGGTAAGCAGGCCTTCCAGAATGCGATCACCGACACGGAGGCGGAAGCGCTCTCCTATGATCAGGACCCTCTCACCACAGTGGGCAGGCTCGATCCTTTCTCTCCGCAGTTTCAAAACGAAACGCTTGGCAAAGGGGCTATGGTCTTCCACATGCTCCGTTGGGAGATGGGCGACGCGGCGTTTGGCAACTTCATTCGCGGCGTGATCGAGCAATACACCGACAAAGGCATCCGCACAGCCAACCTGCAGTCCGTGGCCGAAGCAAAGTCCGACTTGCAGCTCACTCCCTTCTTCTCGCAATGGCTGGATGGCACGGGTGCTCCCGAGTTTGGCGATACATTCTCCGTCTTCCGGCTCGGCAGCGGTAAGGGCTTCCGCACCGTTGGTGATGTGACGCAGGACCTGGATCTGTTCAGAATGCCGGTCGAACTCCGCATCGAAACAGAAGGCAAGACCGAGGTGCGCCGCGTGGATCTCTCCGGCACGCAATCGGCTTACTCCATCGAGACCTTCGGGCGGCCGCGCCGGATCACCATCGATCCGGATAACTGGCTTCTGAAGTCCACGCCGGACCTTGCCGTTCGTGTTGCGGTACTGCGCGGGCAACAGGATGTCGCCCAGGGCGACTTGATCGACGCCATCGCCGAGTACCAGAAGGCGCTGGATTCCAACCGTGGCAGCTCACTGGCGAACTACCGGCTGGCGGAAATCTTCATGATGCAGAAAAACTACCAGTCGGCAGCCAACAGCTTCCGTGACTCGCTCCGTGGCGACGGCGATCCCAAGTGGACTGAAGTCTGGAGCCACATCAACCTGGGAAAGATCTTTGACATCACCGGTCAGCGTGACCGCGCGGTCAACGAGTACCGGCTGGCGGTCCAGACCAACGACAACACCCAGGGTGCCGTAAATGAGGCTCGCGCCCTAATGCAGAAGCCCTACCAGCGCGAGCAGACAGGCGAATAGGCGGACAAGAACTCGTTTATGCAGGTGGCTCAGACTCTGAGGCCGCCTTGCGACGGCGGCGTGCCGCCAGACTCAGGCCGCCTATCCCGAACACTCCGAAGAGGCCGCCCGCGATCGCGGCCACGATGATCAGCAGGATCACCACCACGGAAAGTCCCGCGGCCAGCGCCGTCGCGGCCACCTGGATGACCGCGTGAATGGCACCGATGATGACGCGAAGGATGATCAAGGGAGATTTTGGACGTTCTTCGCTAGCATAGGCTCTTCGACATCCGCCTCAAAACGCACGGTGTAACGCAGGTACCGCAGCCAGTCCGACGCAGCTTCGACAGCCTCCATTGATGTCAGCCGCCCGTGAACCACCACCACGTCGCGGCTCGTCAAGTTCCCACGCAAGCCGACGCAACGGTCGCCCCGGTATGTGCAGGACGCCAGGTCGGTCAGGCTGAGCCGCTCGGTGGGTGTGCACAGAAGGGTGCGAGGCGGAGCCATGCGGTCCAGCATGGAAACGATCTCGAGTTTGGATTCGAGCTCATCGGGGACGAAGTCGATGGCAAGATCGGCATGACGCACCGCGTCTTCCACGGTGGCTACCATCCGCAGCGATCCTGTACTCTCCACCGGCGAGCCCGCGATCTGGTCCTCGGCGAGACGCAATTTGGACGGAAGCACGTCCTCCAGCACCACCTGAAAACCTGCCCGTACGCAACGCAGCGCAAAGTCGCGGCCAGCGCGGCCGGCCCCAATGACAGCAATATGGCGGATGGACAGAGTGCCGGCCGTATAGGCCTACTTGCTCAAAGCGGCGACGACAGAATCGTAGCTCGGGTCTGCATGCTTGATGTGCTCTGCCACGCGTTCCCGTTCTTCTTCGGTGAGGATGGGCAACACGGAGAGGATACGCCGCAGCGTCACCGAGATATCGTCAACGTAGTTCATGGTGCGGATGGCTTCGCCGGAAAGTGGCACTTCGGATCTCCTCGTTCTTACTTCTTCAGTGTAATGGCTCACTGTGTGAACCGGTGCGCGCCCTCGGTGCACATGAGGAGGGCGTAAACGTCCGCAACGCCGCCCGCCGCTCCCGGCCTCGGAACAAGCGAAATCCTAGTGGCTGGAGCCTTCCACGACACGCAAGTGGGCTGCGTCCGTCGGGCCGCCCGCACCGACACCCTCGATCTTTTTCTGCCGCCCGTCACGATCCGTCATCTCGGTGATGTCTCGCAACTTCGCTGCTATTTCCGCTTTCAGGTCATCCAGCCCGAAACGCCATGCCCAATTCCCTTGGGCCGCTGCAGGTTTGTTCATGCGCGCTTCGCTCCCCAGGCAAAGCACATCCTGCAAAGGAAACAGGCACGTGTTCGCGACGGAGGACGCGGCGCAGCGCATCATGGCCCACGGCAGCTCCTGGTCCTCACGCATGCGGTGCAAATAGATTTGCACGTGTTCCCGTTCCACAGGCAAGGCATCTTCGCGCCACCATCCCAGCGTGGTGTTGTTGTCATGCGTGCCGGTGTAAACGACGGTGTTCGGTACATACCGGTGGGGAAGGTAAAGATGCTCACCGCGGTCGGCAAAGCCAAACTGCAGGATGCGCATACCCGGCATCTTGAAGAACTCTCGCAGCTCATCCACCTCGGGAGTAATCAGCCCCAGGTCTTCCGCGATGAACGGCAGTTCGCCGAAGATCTCCTTCAGGCGATTGAAGAACGCATGCCCCGGCCCTTTCACCCAGTGGCCGTTCATTGCGGTGGTCTCTTCGGCGCCGACCGACCAGAACGCTTCGAAGCCGCGGAAATGATCCAGCCGGATGCTGTCATGCAGGCTCAACGCACGCCGTATGCGGGCCACCCACCAGTCGAAGCCGTGCTCTTCCAGCAGGTGCCACCGGTAGAGCGGATTTCCCCATAATTGTCCGGTCTCAGAGAAGTAATCTGGCGGCACACCGCTGACCCGCACCGGCTTGCGATTTTCATCGAGCTCAAAAATTTCAGGATGTATCCAGACATCGGCGGAGTCGTAGCTCACAAAGATCGCGACATCCCCCATGACTTGAATGCCGGCTCTACGGCAGTATTCACGTAGTGCATTCCACTGCTCGGTGAAAAAGAACTGCACAACCTGCTCAACCGCCAGTTCGCGTCCGGCCTCGTTCATCAAATTGCCGATGGCATCCGATTGCTTATACGCAAGCTCTTTCGGCCAATCCCACCAGCCCGCGTAATGGTTTCTTCTGCGCAGCACACTGAACAGCGCCCAATCGGTAAGCCAGGAACTGTTCTCCTGCGCGAAGCGCTGGAAGCGATTGCGGTCCTCATCTCCAGCCCGGTCCAGGAAGTTCGCGGCAGCTTCTTCGATGAGCGGCACTTTCTGCGCAAACGCCGCATCGAAGCTGCACGGCCCGTTATGACCGGGCAGGCCGGCAATCCGCTCGGCTGTCAGCCAGCCTGCTTCCACCAGCTTTTCCAGACTCACCATCAGTGGATTGCCCGCAAATGCAGACAGAGCTGAGTAGGGAGAATTGCCATAGCCCACCGGACTGAGAGGCAGCACCTGCCAGAGCCGCTGCTTGGCGGAGGCTAGAAAATCGATGAACGCATACGCAGCCGGGCCAAAATCACCGATACCCCCATAGGACGGGAGTGACGTGACATGCAGCAAAACTCCCGAAACACGTTCCACCTGTGCCACCCGAACCTCGTTCCCGCTTCCAAACTTTAGGACGTGTACAAGACAAAGCGGGATGCGTCCTGCGACGCACCCCCTGTGGAGCTATTCCGTTTTGTTTCAGAACAGAGTGGCAGCCTGATTCGAGTTCCTAGCGGCCTAGCGGCGAAGGTGCCGGCTTGCTGTAAACGATGGCGCCTGACTTCTGATACCGGTCCACGAGCGAGCCCACAAACACCTGGAAAGCCTCGCTGCGCTTCTGGTCGAGCAGCTTGTCCTTGGTGTCGGCAAAGTTCTTGGCCAATTCCTCGGACGAAGGCTGTTGCTTGTCGGTAATCTGCAGCACTCCTCCAGCCGGACCCTCATTGATGGGACCGGAGATTCCTCCCTTTGGCAGACTGAAGGCCACCGCGGCCGCTCCGCCCATCGAGCCGAGATCGGTCACCTGAGCATCGCGTCCGACCAGATCGCTCGTCTTCACCGGCAGCTTCATCTCCTCGGCCGCTTTCTTCAGGTCGCCCAGCGCCTTCGCCCTTGCGGAGAGCTTGTTCAACTGCGCATTCAGCATTTCCGGCGCCTGCTGATCGCGATAGTCGTCCAGCAGATGCTGCCTATAGTCCGCGAACTCCGGTGCGTGCGCCGCCTTCACATCCAGAACCTGAAACACAGCAAAGCCTTCGCCCGTGGAGGCAATCGCCGGCGCCGCGCCCTTTGCTGTGCTGAACGCCTGATTCAGCAAGCCAGTGCTATCGGCCAGGGTCGGAATCGTTCCCTTTTGCTGGAGATACTCCGTGGTCGTCACGTGCATCCCATGGGCTGCTGCAGTCTTCTCCAAACCCTGCTTGCCCGCCTCCGACGCAAGCTGGTTGGCAAGGTTCTGCTCAGCCGCTCCGGACTTCTGCTGCTCTAAGAGTCCCTGTATGGTGCCCTTCACCTCGGCCAACGGCTTTACGGAGGCTGTCTGCTTCTGCTCGGTCTGAATAATGTGGTACCCAAACTGCGACCGTACAAGATCGGAGGTCTGCCCCGGGTTCAACGCCATTGCAGCCTTTGAAAACTCCGGCACGAACATGCTGGTGGGCTGCATACCGAGTTCGCCGCCATTGTCCTTGCTTCCCGGATCGTCGGAGTACTTTTTCGCCAGCTCTGCGAAGTTGCCGCCGGCCCGTACTTGCTTCAGAACATCCTCCGCTTTGGCTTTTGCGGCCGCATCGGTCTTTGCATCCGCCCCTTTGGCGGAGGAGATCAGAATGTGGCGAGTCTTGACCTGTTCGTCGACCTTGTACTCCGCCTGATGCGCACTGTAGTAGGCCTGCACATCGGCATCCGTGATCTGCGGCTTGCCGCCTGGCAAATTGCCGGCGTCGAAGCTGAAGAAGGAAACCTTGCGCGTTTCCGGAACGGCCTGCGCATAGCGTGACGCGTTCTGCTTGAAGAACGCTTGCAGATCGGTGTCGCTGGGATTCAGAGACTTCTTGAGATCGGCTGCCGAGACAACGGCATAGTCGAACTTGATTTTGGTTCCCTGCTCCAGATAGTCAGCCCGCACCGCGTTCTCAGACACTGCAACGCCGTTCGTCACCAGCGCCTGCAGCCGCTGCATCTCCAGGTCGGATTTCACTTCCTTTTCGAAATCCGTCACGGAGCCACCCGGCATCGCGCGCTGCACCAGATTCATGTACGCGTCGTCGCCAATGTACTTGCCGTCCGGAAAGATGTACTGCCCCAGATAGCTGTGCTGCAAATAATTTCTAAGGTCCCCATCACTGACCTGCAAACCCAGTTTGTCCGCTTCGCGAATGGCAATGGCCCGCGCCACCATCTGCTCGCCGATGCGCGGGGCCAGCAGCGAAGCATAAAATGCCGGATACCCTTGCTGCTGAGCGACCTGCGCAGCCTGCCGCTGCACATCCTGTGTTGTGACCTGAGAAGACGCCCCATCGAACTTGCCGAAGAATCCGGGTGTACGAATCGTCGCGAACAGGTTCGCGTTGGCTGCGGCGCTGTTATCGAAAATACCGGGAACCAGTGTGATCACCATCGTGAAGATGGCAGCGCCGATGACGATGGCGAACACAGCTTTGGTGGCACGGTTGTCTTGCTGAAAGAGACGGATCATGCGTGAACGGCGACCTTCGCTTCATGGACGAGACGCTGGAGGGCGAGCGCTCGCGTACCCGGAATTTGCGCAAGGCTCCGTACCGGTCATCCCTCGCTTTCCGAGTCCCGTGTCCGGGTGGGAACGACCGCTCCGCGCCTGCCTGCAGGGGCATACCCAGTATAAATGACTACCCGGCAGCAGCCTTAAGGCATCTCCGAAGAAGCTGCGACCGCGCCTTCTGCTCCGCAACTTCAAGTTCCGGAGTGAGAACCTGCTCTTTGCAACGTTGGCAGGGCGGGGCTACCTCGAGATCCCCTCCCACGGCGAACTGGCAGTGGCGTAGAGCTTCTTCGGCATGCGACCGGCCAGAAAGGCCTCTCGGCCCGCCTGGACACCTTTGCGCATTGCCGAGCTCATCAGCACCGGATCCCTGGATCCCGCCATCGCTGTGTTGAGCAGCACCGCGTCGAAACCGATCTCCATCGCGACCGCTGCATCGCTCGCGGTCCCCAGCCCCGCGTCGACCACGAGGGGGACCTCCGTGATCAGCTCCCGCAGCATGCGCAACGTATAGCTGTTCGCAATTCCCAGACCTGTGCCGATGGGTGCGCCCAACGGCATCACAGCCGCCGCGCCAGCATCGATCAAACGCTTTGCAAAGACAATGTCGTCCGTCGTATACGGCAGCACGGTGAAACCCTCCTTCACCAGGAAGGCCGTGGCCTCGACCGTGGCCTGAACATCGGGATACAGCGTTGCCTGGTCGCCAATCACCTCGATCTTTACCCACTCAGACAAGCCTACTTCGCGCGCCAGCATCGCCGCCCGGATCGCCTCATCCGCCGTGTAGCAGCCGGCGGTGTTCGGCAGCAGGAAGTACTTGTCCGGATCGATGAAGTCCAGCAGGCTTTCGCGGCTGCGGTCCAGGTTCACGCGACGCACCGCTACCGTCACCATCTCCGCGCCTGCCGCTTGCAGCGAGGCCGCCGTTTCCGCCCCATCCTTGTACTTTCCCGTCCCCACAATCAGCCGCGAGCGAAACGCGCGTCCCGCGATCACCAAATCGTCCGCTTGCCCCAGCTTCGTCTCGACCCGATCCAGCACCATGCTCATCCCTCAATCGTACTTCCGCGCGGCAGAAACACAAACGGCCCGCCTCATTGGAAGAGGCGAGCCGTTCTGCGGTGATCTGATGAGATTGACCTGAGGCACCCGTCCCCGGATGGGCCTCGGCAGGATTGCGTGGTCGTGCTTTGCAAACAGCCAGGACTAGAGCGACGGATGCTCTAAGCCTCAGTCACCTCACATGTTGTGTTGCAACTATTACAGTCTGATGTCATAGATTTGGACCAGCCTCCTTTCCTGTGTAGTTGCACAGTAGCTGTGAGATCGCGCTGTGTCAATGCCAGCTTTCCACAAGCTGAAAATACACCGTGCTCGCGTATCCGCTCACACTCCGCCGGCTCATCGGACGAGCCGTCTAGCGACGTCCGCCGCCATGGAATCCGCTACCACCTGCGTGCCCAAAGGAGCCGCCACCATGATAGTTACCCATGGGTCCGTGATACCCACCGCCCGGGAAACCACGGCCCGGCGAACCGCCCCGGAAACCGCCGCCATATCCGTACCCGGGACGCCCATAGCCGAAGCCTCCACCCCGGTACCCGTAGACGCCCCTGTACCCACCGTAGCCGTATTCGCGGCCGTAGTATCCATACCCACCGCGGAACCACGGACCCGCACCGAGGAACAGGCCGCCGCTGAACCACTCCGGACCGTAGTAACCATACGGGGCGCAACGATACGGAGGGTATCCGTAGTACCCATAGGCACACGCGGGCGGACCGTAGGCGTACGGCTCACCGACACCGATACCCACTGAAACCTGCGCATGAGAAACAGCCGGAAGAAAGAACATTCCCATGGCCAGAACAGCGAGCAGACCAAACTTGCGCATCTTGCACCTCCAGAAGCGGCCGACGTTCGAAGCCGCAAGCGCTCGGCGCACCGCGCGTCCAAGGCTCTCTTTTAAGACCCGAGATGGATCACAATGTTGTTGGGCGGAGAGCAGGGCCGCTGCAAGAGCGGGCAACCTATACTGGCCGGGTGCCGCTTGCGTCGATGGGTCTTGAGCTTGGAGCGTTTTTGCTGGGCCTGCTCTTCGGCAGCTTCCTTAACGTCTGCATCTCGCGGCTGCCATGGCATGGCAGCCTCCTGACGCCGCGTTCCCACTGCCCAGGCTGCCAGAAAACGATCCGCTGGTACGACAACATCCCGGTGCTGAGCTGGCTTCTGCTGCGAGGCAGATGCCGTGACTGTGAGGAGCCGATCCCGTGGCGATATCCGCTGGTGGAACTCGGGCTTGGGCTTTGGTTCTGGCGCATTGGCCTGCTGATTCATGGGCTGTACATCGACCATATGTATTGGGATTTCGTACGCCCGACTCCGGGCTCAGAATGGACCTACCTGCTCGGCTGCATCGGGCTCGCGATCCTCGGTTTCCTCCTGATCGGCCTCATGGTCATGGACTGGCAGACTCACGTACTGCCCGATGCCTTCACCCTTACCGGCATAGCGCTAGGCCTCTTGCTGGTATGTATGCAGGCTATCTTCCTGCCAACCGGCGCGGAAGACGTTCACCTGAACCCTCAGCACAGCCTGCGCATGAACTCCCCCGGCAGCTTCGCCGCGCGCGGAGATGTCTTTCTTACCGGGCCGGAGCATCTCGTTTTCGGCCGTCTCGTTGCAATCCTCGTCGCTGCTGCGATCCCGCTGCTCCTTCGCGTCGTGTACAAAGCCGTTCGCAAACGTGAAGGCATGGGCCTCGGCGATGCCAAGCTGCTCGCCATGATCGCGGCGTTTCTGGGATTCTGGCCTGCCGTGCTGGCTCTCTTCGCCGGCGTGCTTCTGTGCGCGCTGTACGCCGCCGTGCTGCTGGCCCGCCGCCGTGCTACCGCAGTCAGCCGGCTGCCGCTGGGCAGTTTTCTCTGCGCCGGGGGTCTGCTCGCTGCCCTTGCTGGGCATTCCCTCCTTGCCTGGTATCGCAGCCTGCTGTAAGTTTTGCGACGGCTCTACGGTGCCGCCCAGCCCATGTAGCAGCCTTGCCTTGATTCTTGACCGGGACGCTCCTACACTCGAAGCTGGCATGACAAGTGCACCGCATTACGCATGGCAGTACATTCCGCTGGTCTTCCAGATTCTCGTCGCCCTCGGTCTGGCCGGCGGCATGGTGGCCGGATCGTTCTTCATCGGTAAGCACCGCCGCTCGCGGACCAAGCTGAGCGCGTACGAATGCGGCATGGATCCGGTGGGCGACGCACGCGGACGCTTTTCCGTGCGCTTCTACATGGTTGCTATGCTCTTCATCCTGTTCGACGTGGAAGCGGTGTTCATGCTGCCCTGGGCGGTCATCTACCGGCAGCTTCCCGGCATTACGCACCAGAGATTTTTCGGCTTTTGGGAGATGTTCATATACATCGGTTTTGTCGCCGTGGGACTCTTCTACGTGTGGAAGAAGGGCGTGCTGAACTGGACCAACGACAAGGCTGACCTCTAGCGCAGACCGAGCCATAAACCGAAGTACTCCAAGGGGACACAGCAGACGAATGGCAGATCAGGTTCAAGACGCCGCAAACGCACCCGCCACCCCGGACGCGATCTTCGGCAAGGAAGCCGTGACCGCCGCGCTGGCCAGCCATCAGGCCGTGCAGGGGCTTGAGCCTTTCATCACCGACGCCAAGTGGGATCGCGGCGAGCTGACCCTGACAGTGACGGCTGGGAACATCGTCGCCGCCTGTAAAGCGGCGAAAGCTGCGGGATATAACGCCTTCGACGACATGACCGCTGTGGACTGGTATCCCAGCGAGCCGCGCTTCCAGCTCAGCTACTCGCTGCTGAGCCACAAGCTGAAGCAGCGCTTCCGGTTGGTCGCGCGCCTGAACAGCGACGATCCGGTGATCGACTCCGTTACGCCGGTCTGGGCAGGCGCGAACTTCTATGAGCGCGAGGTCTTTGACCTGTTCGGCGTGCGCTTTGCGGGGCACCCGCGGCTCACCCGCATCATGATGCCCGACAACTGGAACGGCCATCCGCTCCGCAAAGACTATCCCGTGGAGGGGTATCGCTAATGAGTCCCGTTGCCGAAGACATCAGCCTCGATCAGGAAGCTTCCGGAAAGGAGACGCCTGAATACAGGCACGCTCCGCTCCATACCCCCTCGCACGCAGAGCGCACCGGCGCGAACCTGGCGGGGTTTCGCGCCGCCGAGGACTTGATCACACCAGGCGTGGAAGATGTAGTCGCCTCGTCGGTCGGCCACCACAAGCCGCACGGCTCTGACCCGATCAGCGACAACACCATGGTGCTGAATATGGGCCCGCAGCACCCCTCCACCCATGGTGTGCTGCGCCTTGTGATCGAAGTGGACGGCGAGACAGTGGTGTCCCTTGCGCCCGACATCGGCTACCTGCACACCGGCATCGAGAAGACCTGCGAGGCAAAGTTCTACCAGCAGGTTATTCCGCTGACGGATCGCATCGACTACCTGGCGCCGATGGCCAACAACCTGGGATATGCACTGGCCGTGGAAAAGCTGCTGCAGCTTGAAATCCCGGAGCGCGCGCAGTGGCTGCGCGTGCTGTTTCAGGAGCTGATGCGGATCAACTCGCATCTGGTCTGGCTGGGAACGCACGCGCTCGACCTTGGCGCGATGACGGTGTTTCTCTACTGCTTCCGCGAGCGCGAGCAGCTGATGCGCATTTTCGAGGCCGTCAGCGGCCAGCGCATGATGACCAGCTATATCCGCATCGGCGGCCTGTCGATGGAACCGCCTCTGGACCTGTACAAGACCATCCGCGATTTCCTGCGCGACTTTCCCTCCCATGTGGATGAATACGAAGGGCTGCTGCAGAACAATCCGATCTGGGGCGGCCGCCTCAAGGGCGTCGGCTACCTGTCTGCGGAAGATGCGGTCGACTTCGGCGTCACCGGGCCGCCGTTGCGCGCCTCCGGCGTGGACTTCGATGTGCGCCGCGACATGCCGTACTCCAGCTACGAGAAGTTCCAGTTCCACGTGCCGGTTTCGAAGCAGGGCGATGTATGGGCACGCTATGCGGTGCGCATGATCGAGATGCGGGAGTCGGTGAAGATCGCTCAACAGGCGCTGGATGGGCTCCCCTCGGGCCGCATCACGGCTGACGCGCCCAAGATCATCCTTCCCGACCGCGAGCAGATGAAGACGCAGATGGAGTCGCTCATCCATCACTTCAAGATCGTCACGGAAGGCTTCCAGGTGCCGGCCGGCGAGTGCACCAGCTCCATTGAGTCGCCGCACGGCATGATGAACTACTATGTCGTTTCGGACGGCACGGCCAAACCCTACCGCGTGCATGTTCGCAATGCGGACTTTGCCACGCTGCAAGCACTGGAAACCATGTGCAAAGGCCGGCAGATCGCCGATGTCGTGGCGGTGATTGGTTCGATCGACATCGTGCTGGGGGCGATCGACCGTTAGCGCCGCGCTTCAGGCCGAGTTGTGGACTTCCTGGGCGGCTGTGCTTCGCAGCTATGCTTCCCTGCATGGTTTGAACGCCTCACAACACGCCGTGGTGGAAGTAAGCGATGCAGAAATCACGATGAGGGTAGGGAACCGATGGATGCGTTTCACGCCTGAGCAGATTGCGGACAGCCGAGGCGCTACCATGGACTTCCGCTTGAATGAGAACGGAACGGTAAGCCGCTGCGGGCACGCGGACGAAGAGATGGACCTCGCGGCGGAAGAGATTGCCCGCGAGATGTTGCAGGCAACGGAGTAACGAATACGATGGCCGCTATCGCCAACACGATTTTTTCCCCCGCCGCGGCCGCCCGCTTCGACAAGCTGCCCGGCCTGTACCCTGTTCCGCGCTCGGCACTCGTGCCGATGCTGCTTTACGCGCAAGATGACCTCGGTTATGTCTCCGACGCCGCCGTTGCCGAGATTGCCGCTCGCCTCGATCTACTTGAACTGGACGTCCGCAATGTGCTGAGCTACTATTCGATGCTTCGCACCAGTCCTGTTGGCCGCTACAACGTGCAGGTTTGCACCAACATCAGCTGTATGCTGCGCGGCGGCTTTGAGCTGCTGGATCATTGCAAGTCGAAGCTCGGCATAGGCCACAAGCAGACCACCCCCGACGGTCTGTTTTCGCTCGAAGAGGTGGAGTGCATCGGCGCCTGTTGCTGGGCGCCGGCCGTGCAGGTGAACTACGACTTCTACGAGGACCTGACCCCCGCCAAAATGGATGTGGTGCTCGAAGACTACGCCGCGGGCCGCGGAAAGGATGTGCGCTAGATGCCGACCCTGGTCTCGCATCCGGATGAAGTGAAGGTCGTCAGCCGCCGCTTCGGCGAGGGGGCGGCCGAGATCGACAGGTACATCGAGCTGGACGGCTACAAGGCCGTGCAGATGGCAATCGAAAAGGGTCCGGAAGACGGTGCGGCCTGGATCGTCAACGAGATGAAAGCCTCGGGCCTGCGTGGACGCGGCGGCGCCGGTTTTCCTACCGGCATGAAGTGGAGCTTCGTGCCCAAGGTCGCGCCCAAGCCCAAGTATGTGCTGGTGAATGGCGACGAATCCGAGCCCGGCACCTGCAAGGACCACGTCATTTTCCTGCACGACCCGCATGCCGTTATTGAAGGCACCATGATCGCGGGCCTGGCCATCGGTTCCAGGATGGGCTTTATCTACCTGCGCGGCGAGTACCGCTATCTGCTCAAGATCGTCGAGAAGGCCGTCGCGGATGCCTACGCCAAAGGCTTTCTGGGCAAGAACATCTTCGGAAAGGAAGGTGTGGACTTCGACATTGTGACGCAAACCGGCGCGGGCGCGTACGAGGTCGGCGAAGAGTCAGCACTGATGGAGTCGTTGGAAGGCAAGCGCGGCGTGCCGCGCATCAAGCCGCCCTTCCCTGCCGTCGTGGGTCTGTATGGCGGCCCGACGGTCATCAACAACGCAGAGACCATCGCCAACGCGCCTCACATCCTGCTGATGGGGGGCGCCGAGTTTGCCAAGCTGGGCTCCGAGCGCAACGGCGGCACACGGCTGTTCGGCATCTCCGGCCATGTGGAGCGGCCCGGCGTGTACGAGCTGCCCATGGGCTACTCCATGCGCAAGGCGATCTACGACGTGGCAGGCGGCATCAAGGGCGGCAAAAAGCTCAAAGCCGTGGTCCCCGGCGGCTCCTCCTGCCCGGTGCTCAAGGCGGATGAGATCGATGTTGGCCTGGACTTCGACCAGATGGCCAAGGCCGGTACCATGCTCGGCTCCGGCGGCATCGTGGTGCTTGACGAGAGCGTGTCCATCGTAGAGTTCGCTCTGCGCACCATCAAGTTCTACCAGCACGAAAGCTGCGGCTGGTGCATCCCCTGCCGCGAGGGCACGGATTGGCTGAAAAAGACGCTGACGCGCTTCCATGCCGGTGGCGGCACGAAGAAGGACATCGACAACATTCAGTACCTGGCCGAGAACATGATGGGCCGGACCTTCTGCCCGCTGGGCGATGCGGCCGCGATGCCCACACTCGGCTTCATCAAGAAGTTCCGCTCGGAGTTCGAAGAGTACCTGGCCGGAGCGCGTGTGCCCAACCCGCTCATCCAGATCCAACCGTTCGGCGAACTCGAACTTGCAGGCGCCCACTAGTGTTCCACACGCACCCATACAGTACCGCCTTCTTCTGCTTCGCTCTCCTGAGCCTTGCAGGCTGCAAAGCGCGCGACATGGGTGTTCCCACTGCGGACAACACGGCGGAGTCCGTGGACGCCAGCTGGGTTACCGCCACGAAGAGCTGCTGGCCTGAGTTGGAACACGACGGCTATTCCGTTGCGGGGATCAAGCACAACCTCGCCGACCCGCTGCGCTTCCGTTCAACATTTCCCAGCTACGCCGCTCAGGAAGAGTCCAGCCTGCGTGCGCTGGTGACCAAGCCGCTGATGGAGGCGCCGGCCCCGGACGCGACGGTCCTGCTCAACTCGCGCACCCCCGTGCTCACCCGTGCGCAAGCCATGGCCGGCGCCAGCCCGCACCAGGCAACCGTGCAAAGCACCCAAACCCTAGCGCCGCCGGACGCCCTGTGCGCCGTCCACGCCGGACCCCCGGTAGGATTCAAGTAGATTGGTTTAGGACCCCTATGCCTGACGTATCGTTTACCGTAGACGGCAAGAAGCTTACCGCTCCCGCAGGCACGCTGCTCATCGATGCCTGCAAAGCCGCGGGCCTTGAGATCCCCGCGTTCTGCTACTACCCCGGCCTGAGCCTGCAGGCTGCCTGCCGCATGTGCGTGGTGCGGATCGAAAAAATGCCCAAGCTGCAAACCGCCTGCACAACCCCGGTCGCAGAAGGCATGGTGGTGCAGACCGAAACCCCGGAGATCGCGCAGGCGCGCAAATCGACGCTGCAGCTGCTGCTCGGCAACCATCCGCTGGACTGCCCCGTGTGCGATGCAGGTGGCCAGTGCGAGCTGCAGGACATGACCTTCAAATACGGCGCGGCCGACAGCTTCTATGCGGAAGCCAAGAACCATCGCGAGGAGCAGAAGTGGTCGCCGGTGGTGTACTTCGACCGGCCCCGCTGCATTCTTTGTTACCGCTGCATCCGCATGTGCGGGGAAGGCATGGACGTCTTTGCACTAGGCATCCAGAATCGCGGCTCTTCCTCTGTCATCGCGCCCAATGTGCCCGCCGATCTCTCGCCGGAGCATCTTGCCTCGGTGGACTGCGAGCAGTGCGGCATGTGCATCGACGCCTGCCCGGTCGGCGCGCTGACCTCCGGGACATACCGCTACAAGACGCGGCCCTGGGAGATGAACCATGTGGCCACCGTCTGCACGCACTGCGGTGATGGCTGCAAGACCACACTCGGCGTGCGTGCCACCACCGAAGGCACCGAGATCATGCGCGGCGATAACCGCGACAAGTCCGGGATGAACGGCGACTTCCTGTGCAACAAGGGCCGCTACGCCTTCGACTTCGCCAACCAGCCCGAGCGCCTCACCCAGCCCCTGCTCAAGCAGCCGGACGGCTCGCACAAGCCCGTTTCCTGGGAAGAGGCGCTACGCTTTGCAGGCCGCAGGCTGCGCGAACTTCGCGACGCACGCGGGCCGCACTCCATCGGCGTGATCGGCTCCAGCCGCACCACCAATGAAGAGAGCTATCTCCTCCAGAAGTTCGCGCGCAAGGTGATCGGGACCAACAACATCGACCACCACCGCACCGCCGACTTTGTGGCATTGGCCACGGCGCTTCAAGGCCGGACCGGCGGTTTCGCCTCGCAGCGCGACGTGATGTCCGCCCCTGCCGTTCTGATGGTCGGTGGCGATCCCACCAACCAGGCTCCGCTCACCGCCTGGAACCTGCGCACCAATGTACGTCTCAATAAAGCCAAGCTGTTCGTTGCCAACACCGACGAGATCAAGCTGCGCCGGCAGGCCAGCGCTTACGTGCAGGTCGCGCCTTTTGCTTACGGCGCCTTTGTCGCTTACCTGGCCGGAGATGACAGCGCAGCGATGGCGGCGTCGGTTTCCGCGCAGGCCGACGTGCTCTCCACCTTCCGCGAGTCTGTGCACGGTGCGGAAAATCTTGTGGTCCTGATCGGCAACGATCTGCGCGACGGCGACCTGGCTCGGCTTGTTGCGGCGCTGCCGAACGCGAAGTTCGCCACACTGGGAGATTATGCCAACTCCCGCGGCGCTTCCGACATGGGCGTCCTGCCGGACGTGCTCCCCGGCTACCAGCCGCTGGCCGGCTCCACCCTGGCCACCGAGTACGGCGCGCCGTCCACCGCCGGTCTCGATCTGCTCGGTATGTTCAACGCAGCACAGGCTGGCGATCTGGCCGCGCTTTACGTTGTGGGCGCGAACCCGGTGGCTCGCTTCGCTGTGGAGCCTTCCGCGCTGAGAGGTACCTTCCTGATAGTGCAGGACATGTTCCTGACCGAGACGGCCGCGCTGGCCGATGTTGTTCTTCCGGCTGCCAATCTCTACGAAAAATCCGGTTCGGTCACCAACAGCTACGGCGATCTGCAGCTTGTCTCGAAGGCTTCCGACCTCGCCGGAACGCGGTCTGATTTCGAGCTCATCGTGCGGCTCGCGGCTGAGATGGGCACAAACGTGAAGCAGCTGGTGCCCTTCGGAAAAGGCCTGCGGGCGGACCTCGGGCAGACCCGCGGCGCTCAGGCCGGCGAAGCCGACCGGCACGCGGTGTGGCTTACGGCCAACAACCTCGAGCCCAAGCTGAGCCCGTTCGATCCGTTCGCCATCCTCGACGAAATCCAGCGCGTGGTGCCGGGTTATGACAAGCTTCTGCGCTTGCAACTGCTCAGCGGCAACGACCAGCACATCACGCCAGCCGGTAGCGGCCTGGTGCAGATAAGCAACCGCAAAGACCTGGTTCTACCCAGTGGGGATACGCTGTTCACTTCGGGCTCGCTCACAAAGTACTCGCCCATGCTGCGCGACATCCAGAAGCACCAGCAGCGTGAGGTGGCCGACCACTTCGCGGCGGCCGACTGACGTACCATGGAGATCGCCACGCGCTCATGAGCCATCTTTCGCCATTGCAGATTTTTCTGCTCCTCAGCGTCCTCAAGATCGCCGTTGTTCTGGTGATCACGTTGACCGCGGTTGCCTACACGGTGCTGCTGGAGCGCAAGGTGCTGGGCCGCATGCAGAATCGCTGGGGGCCATCGCGCGTCGGTCCGTTCGGTCTCCTGCAGCCGCTCGCCGATGGCATAAAGCTTTTTCTCAAGGAAGACATGATGCCGCTCGCCGTGGAGCGTCCGCTGTTCGTCCTGGCGCCCGTCATCGCGCTCGGCTGCGCGCTGATCTCCATCTCCACCGTGCCGTTCGGCCGGCAGTACCTCTACCATGGGGTCGACCTGTTCCAGATCGCCGACCTCAACATCGGCCTGCTGGTGATCCTGGGCATCACCTCGATCGGCGTGTACGGGATCGCCCTGTCGGGCTGGAGCTCCAATAACAAGTACTCGCTCTTCGGCAGCTTGCGCGCTTCGGCGCAGCTGGTCAGCTACGAGCTGGCGCTGGGTCTTTCGCTCGTGGGGGTGGTGCTCCGCGCCGGCTCACTGCGGCTCCGCGACATCGTTGGATCGCAGTCTGCGCACGGCGCTCTCAGCTGGAACCTCTTCGGCGGCCTGCAGATTGTTGCCTTCTTCATCTACCTCATGGCTGCCTACGCCGAGACGAACCGTTCGCCGTTCGACCTGCCCGAAGCTGAAAGCGAGCTTGTCGCCGGATATCACACCGAGTACTCCTCGATGAAGTTCGCGATGTTCTTCATGGCCGAGTACGCCAACATGATCACTGTCGCGTGCGTCGCGACGCTTCTGTTCTTGGGCGGCGCCAGCTCGCCCTTCGGCCATCTGTTTGACCGTTTTGGATCCGGCCTGGTGCTTAGCCTCGCCTTCCCGGTCTTCTGGTTCGTGATGAAGATCTTCGCCTTTCTTCTGCTCTACATCTGGGTTCGCGCCACACTGCCGCGCTTCCGCTATGACCAATTGATGGGCTTCGGGTGGAAGTTCCTTCTTCCCGTCGCCATGCTGAATATCCTCGGCACGGCTCTCGCGCTGGCTTTCCGTTCTTAGACGTCAATCCTGCACGTCAAACCCATTTACAATCTCACCTGAGCCCAGCATCTCGAACGACGCGACAGGAACTTGTCCCGCCGAGTGTCACCCAGGCGTCTCTATGGAACTCGCACTGTTTCTCATCTTCGGATTGTTGGCCGTGGGCGGTGCTCTGAACCTGCTCCTGCAGCGGCATCCCATCCATTCCGCGCTCTCGCTGGTCGTGGTGATGATGTCGCTCGCGGTCCTCTACTGGTCGCTGGGCGCTGAGTTCCTCGCGGCCGCCCAGGTCATTGTGTACTCCGGCGCCATCATGGTTCTCTTCGTGTTTGTCATCATGCTCTTGAATGCAGGCGAGGAAGCACAGACGCGCGGCTCTCGGGTAGCCGGCATCGCGGGTTTTCCCGGAGCGGCCGCACTGTTTTGCCTGCTCACTTTCGTTTTTCTCAGGAACAAAACGGCTCTCGGCGTCACGTCGCTGCACGGCATGCTGGGCGGCGCGGTGTCCAACCTCACCGCCATCTCCCACACACTCTTCACTTCCCTGCTGCTGCCTTTTGAGGTGACTTCCATCCTCATCCTCGTGGCCATTCTGGGAGCCGTCGTGCTTGCCCGAAAGGAGCTGTAGAGGATGGTTCCCGTCGCCTATTATCTGATCCTGGCCGCCGTACTCTTCTGCATCGGCATCGCCGCGTTCCTGATCAAGCGCAACATCATTTCGATCTTCATGTCGATTGAGCTGATGCTGAATGCGGTCAACCTGACCTTCGTGGCGTTCAGCCACATGTGGCACCAGGTTTCAGGGCAAATCTTCGTCTTCTTCGTGATGGTTGTCGCAGCTGCTGAAGCCGCTGTGGGACTGGCCATCATCATCGCGTTGTTCCGCACCCGGCAAACGCTCAACGTCGATCAAGTCAACCTGATGAAGAACTAGCCGATGAATCCTTCGCTGCTCTGGCTCATCCCGCTGCTGCCGTTCACCGGCTTTGTGCTCAACGGAACCGTGGGCCGTCGGCTGCCGCGCGCGGCTGTCTCAGGAATCGCTCTCCTGTTCGCTCTACTGCCGGCGGTCCTCGTGGCGCAAGTATGGCGTGCCCTGACCATATCGGGTGCGCCGCCTTCCCTCAGTGTCACGAGCGTGCCATGGATCGCCGTCAGCGGCTTCCAGGTGGACTTCGCGTTCACAGTCGATCACCTGACCTTGATCATGCTCGCGGTCGTGACCGGTGTCGGCTTTCTCATTCACGTGTACTCCGCCGGCTACATGGCGGAAGAAGAAGGGTACTGGCGCTTCTTCGCCTACCTGAACCTGTTCATGTTCTTCATGCTGGTGCTGGTGCTTTCGGCCAACTTCCTGCTGCTGTTTGTCCGCTGGGAAGGCGTCGGCCTGGCCTCGTACCTGCTCATCGGCTTTTACTTCAAGCGAGACTCCGCCGCGAATGCCGGCAAAAAAGCATTCATCGTCAACCGCATTGGCGACTTCGGCTTTCTGCTCGCCATGTTTCTCCTGATGGGGCACTTCGGTTCGCTCAGCTTCACCAGCGTCTTTGGCCAGATTGCTGCGATGCCGGAAGCGGTCAAAGGAGGATTCCTCACGGCCATTGCCCTTCTCCTCGTAGTCGGCGCTACCGGCAAGAGTGCGCAGATTCCCCTCTACGTCTGGCTCCCGGACGCGATGGAAGGACCCACGCCGGTCTCGGCGCTGATCCACGCAGCGACCATGGTCACGGCGGGCATTTATCTTGTCGCACGCTGCCATGTGCTGTTTGATCGCAGCCCGTTCGCGCTTGGTGTGGTCGCAATCCTCGGCGCAGGGACGGCGCTCATGGCTGCCACGATCGGCTTGGTGCAGCATGACATCAAGCGCGTGCTGGCGTACTCCACGGTCTCGCAGCTCGGCTACATGTTCCTGGCCTGCGGCGTGGGTGCATACTCGGCCGGCATCTTCCACTTGATGACGCATGCCTTTTTCAAGGCACTGCTCTTCCTGTCGGCCGGCTCAGTCATCCATGCGCTCTCCGGCGAGCAGGATATGCGCGTGATGGGCGGCTTGTGGAGGCGCATCCCGGTGACGTTCGTCTGCATGACCGCGGGTGTACTGGCGATTGCGGGCATGCCGTTCTTTTCCGGCTTCTTTTCAAAGGACGAGATCCTGTACCAGGTCTACACATCCCACAACCCGATTGCGAAGCTGCTCTGGCTGGTCGGCGTTGCGACCGCGCTGCTGACCAGCTTCTACATGTTTCGGCTGCTATTCAAGACGTTCTCTGGAGCCCCACGCTTCGATGAGAACGCCCTGGCGCACGGTCACGGCGCGCACGACGACCTTCAGCAACATGGAGCAGACGTGCATTCGCGTGCGGACACAACCCTGGTGACGGAAGCCGAGCATGACAGCGGGCAAGCCGCGCACGGCCACGGTGTGCACGAGTCGCCGCTCGTGATGACCGTGCCTCTCATGGTGCTGGCCGTGCTCTCGGTTCTAGGGGGCCTGGTTGGCGTTCCGGTCGCGTTTGGCGGCAGCAACCATTTCGAGCACTTCCTTGATCCCGTGTTCCGGGATGCCGTCTTCCAGGCGCAGCCTCTGCCGGAGCCGTCGGCCTCCACCGCGACAGCAGTCGGGCTGACCTGCGTAGCCGTGGCCATGTTCGCGCTCGGCCTGTTCGGCGCATATCTGTTGTACGTCCGGCAGCCCGGGAACGGCACCAAGCTCGCACGGAAGTTCAAGCTCGTGTACTCGCTGCTGGACCACAAGTACTGGGTGGACGAAGTGTATGGAGCTCTTATTGTCACTCCGATTCTTCTGTTCTCGCGAGTCGTGCTGGGCGCGTTGGTGGACTCCGGCCTGGTGCAGGGTACGGGAGCGGGCCTGGCCGGAGGTACACGCGGTCTCGCCTGGATCACGCGCCGCATGCAATCCGGCAACATACGTTCCTATGCCGGCTGGCTCGCGCTGGGTGCCGCCGCCGTCATCGCCATTGTCCTTTTCGGAGTTCACCCGGTGCATCGCTAAATCCATGAATCTTGATCACTCTATCCTGACGATCCTTCTTCTCACTCCGCTTGCCGGAGCGATGGTGCTTGCGCTCCTTCCCGAGCGTGAGGGGTCGAAGGCACACCACTGGGGCGCGCTCCTGATCACGTTGTTGATCTTTGTCTTTGCGCTGCACCTGCCGGTGCGCTTCAATCATGCGCACAGCGGTTTTCGCTTTGAAGAGAATCGGGTCTGGATTGCTTCCCCGAGCATTCACTATCACCTTGGGGTCGATGGCCTTTCGACCTGGCTGGTGGTGCTTACAGGCTTCCTTGCTCCCATAGGTGTGCTGGCGAGCTGGAATACTGTGCGCTCCCGCGCCAGGCTGTTCTTCGTGCTCTTTCTGCTGCAACAGGTCGCGATGATCGGCATCTTCATCTCGCTGGACCTGTTTCTCTACTACGGTTTCTGGGAGCTTTCCCTCGTTCCCATGGCGTTGCTCATCGGGGTGTTCGGCCGAACCGAGAACCGCCGTGCGGCCGCCATCAAGTTCTTTCTCTACGCCTTCATTCCCTCGGCCATCCTGCTGGTGGCCATGCTCTGGCTCTACGTGCAGACCGGCACCTTCGAGTTCACATTCCTGCAGGGCTGGATCGCCACGCACACGGCAGCCTATCCACACGCCTTGTGGCTTTGTTCGCTCGCATTCCTGGTTGCATTCGCCGTCAAGGTGCCTATCTTCCCGCTTCACGGCTGGCTCTCCGATGCGGTGCAGGAAGCTCCCACGGCCGCGGTGATGGTCCTGGCCGGCAAACTGGGCCTTTACTCCATCCTGCGCTTCTCGTTCGGCCTTTTCCCTCTGCCCTCTCGGCACATCGCCACGGGCCTCCTTGCACTCGGCGCTGTGGGCATCGTGTACGGCGCACTGCTCGCGCTGGTGCAGGACGATCTCAAGAAGCTGGCCGCCTTCTCCACGTTGTCGCATGTCAGTTTCATTACGCTCGGCATCTTCAGCTTCACCGTGCTCGGAGTCGATGGCGGCGCCTATCAGATCCTGAACGAGTCGATCATCGGTGCGGCACTGTTCGTTCTGCTGGGCCTGCTGTACGAGCGTTACGGCACCTATGACATGCGCGACTACGGCGGTCTCGCCGCGCGCCACCCTTGGATGGTCACATTTTATGTGGTCACCTCGCTTGCCGCTGTCGGGCTACCCATGATGAACGGGTTTGTGGGAGAGTTCCTGATCCTGTCCGGCACGATGCAATCGTTTGCTGTTCATCACGTACTCTGGTGCGTTGTCGGCACCTCCGGCGTGATCCTCTCCGCGGCGTACATGCTGGTCTTGATCCAACGTGTGTTCTACGGCAACACCGGCCTGCGCCCGGCAGAAGTCCGCAGCTTCGATCTCGACGCGCGAGAGCATCTCGAGCTGTGGCCCTTTGCCGCGCTGTTCCTTCTCATGGGCTTGGCGTCGCCCTACTGGATGCGAGCGATCGATACCTTCGGTCGCCTTACGGTGGCCAATGTCCCCGCCTCGATTGACCGTGATACTCCGAAGGGTGGGGACGCAACGGCCTACAGCACGCCCCAACCGCCCGCCCTTTCTCCGGAGGTTCGCTAGTGTCCAATAACCTCCTTTGCCTGCTTCCCGAATACATTCTCACCATCGCGGGCGTGCTGGTCATGGTGGCTGAGCCGATGATTCCGGCCGGCAGGTCGCGCAAGCCGCTGGGATGGCTCGCCATCCTGGGAACACTGGGGGCGGGCGCGGCGGCGCTCTACCAGAAGCACATCATCAACACCACCGGGCCTCTTTCCGCGTTTTTCGGCACGGTCCAAGTGGATCCGTTCTCTGTTTTCTTCCACCTGCTTCTTGCGGCGACGGTGCTGGTCGTGTTGCTGGCCTCGCTGGACTACTTCACTGGGCCGATCACGCATGCCGGCGAATACTTCGCTCTGGTTCTGTTCGGCGCCACCGGCATGATGTTCATGACGTGTTCGGTGGAACTGCTCATGGTGTTCATCGGCCTGGAGATTTCGTCCATCTCGACTTACATCCTTGCGGGCTTTCGCAAAGGCCAGGCGACCTCGTCGGAGTCTTCGCTCAAGTACTTTCTGCTGGGCAGCTTCGCAACTGCGTTCTTCCTGTACGGCATCGCGCTCTGCTTCGGAGCTACCGGTTCCACGACGATCTCCGGAATCGCCGCCGGTCTCCCGAACTCCACCACACCGATGCTGGGTTGGCTGGCGGTCGCCATGGTGCTGATCGGCCTCGGCTTCAAGGTCTCCCTCGCGCCGTTCCATGTGTGGACACCCGACGTGTACCAGGGTGCACCTGCCCCCGTGGTCGGTCTTATGTCCACAGCGCCCAAGGCTGCGGCCTTTGCCGTGCTGCTGCGCTTTCTGTTCAATGCAGCTGGTTCGCTGCGGCCGCATTGGATTTTGATGGTGGAGATCCTGGCGGTTCTCTCGATGACGGTCGGCAACCTCGGAGCGCTGCTGCAGCGCGATGTGAAGCGCATGCTGGCTTACTCCTCCATCGCGCATGCAGGGTACCTGCTAGTCGCTTTTACTTCTTTCCAGAGCGATGCGGTCGCGAGTGCCTGCTTCTACTCGGCCGCATACGCCGCGATGAACGTTGGCGCTTTCCTTGTGCTTACCCAGCTCTCCGGTTACGACGAGGATGCGCGCACCCTGGATGACTTTACCGGGCTCGCCCTTCGCCGTCCCGATATCGCCGCCGTCCTGGCCTTTTTTCTGCTTTCATTGATCGGCATACCTTTCACTGGAGGCTTCTTCGGCAAGTTCTATGCCTTCGACGCCGCGGTACACGGCGGGCACACGTGGCTCGCGATCGTCGGGCTGGCCAACTCAGGTGTGGCCTGCTTCTATTACCTGCGTCTGCTGTCCGCGCTGTATGCGCGTCCGCTGCCGGACAGCCGGCCTGTTGCTCCGAGGCGCAAGTTCAGCGTCCCGGCGGAGATCGCCCTGGGCTGCACGGCAGTGGCGACGCTGGCTCTGGGCATCGTTCCGGGACGCCTGCTGCACTTCGTCCAACACGCCACGCCGGCAACTCTCGCCGTGCCGCCGCTGGCTGAGACGGGTGATCTGCAGTCAGCGGCTTCTGCTCCCTTGCGAGTTGTGCCGTAGCAGAGGCGCTGGGTCTGTGCTCGAGAGCCCATAAGTCAGGCCAACCCTCCCTCTTCGTCTTCTGCTACAACCATCGAGGAGTGGTTCGATGGACGCGGATACCGACAAACTAAGCACGAGTGTCGATTCCCTCCACGATCGCGACGCAGCACGTGTATCCGCGACCCTCTGGCCGGAGCACGAAGCTCACCTTCTCGACGCGGAAGCTGCAGTCTCCTTCGAGACGACGCCCATGACGACGGCGACAGTCTCCCCACCCACTGCCTTTGCCGAAAACCGCGAGCGCGAGCACTCAGCGCTGAAGGCCACCGCGCTTAAAGCGACCTTCTGGACTGTGATGGACTACGGCGCGGGTCAGGTGCTCCGCGTCGTCAACAGTCTCGTTCTCACGCGTTTGCTCCTCCCGTCGGCGTTCGGCGAAATGATGCTGGTGACCACGCTCATCGTCGGCATCACCATGCTTTCCGACATCGGCCTTGCCCCGAGCGTCATCCAGAGCAAACGCGGCGACGAGCCGGCCTTCCTGAACACCGCGTGGACTCTCCAGGCATTGCGCGGGGCTGGCCTGTGGGTCTGTTCACTCTTCCTGGCGTGGCCCGCGGCGCGTTTCTACCATGATCCGAAAATGCTGATCGTGCTGCCGGTGCTGGCCTTTAGCAGCGTGATCAGCGGGTTCAACGGCGGCGGCTACATGACCCTGTCTCGCCACATGGGCATGCGCCGTCTCTTTGCAATCGACTTCAGCACACAGGCCTTCACCTTGTTGGTCACCATTGCGTGGGCGCTTTGGAGGCCCTCGGTCTGGGCTCTCGTGGCCGGCAACATCGCAGCCAGCCTGTTTCGGCTGGCGCTGACGCATCACCCCAGGGTCATTCCTGGCATACGCAGCCGCTTCGCCTGGGAGCGCGAAGCGCTGCTCGAAATCGTGCACTTCGGCAAATGGATCGCACTGGGAACCGCCTTTTTTTTCTTCGCGTCGCAGGCCGACCGGCTGGTTCTGGGCAAGCTTGTTTCGCTGACCGCCCTCGGGCTCTATGGGATCGCCTTTCAGGTTTCGGACGTCCCCCGCTCCATCATTGCGGCGCTTTCCAGCAAGGTGGGCTACCCCTATGTTTCGAAGATCAGCAGCCTTCCACGCGAGGAGTTCCGCGAACAGTTTCTGCGCTTTCGCAGGTATGTGCTCCTGATCGGGGCCGTCCTGCTGAGCGCGATGGCGGTCTGGGGGGATCTCCTCATCGTTGCCTTCTATCCTGCGCGTTATGCGGGTGCCGCCTGGATGATTCGCTGGCTTGCGCTCGGCCTGTGGCACACGCTCCTGTACCAGACGACGGGTCCGGTCCTGTTCGCCCTGGGCAAGTCGAAGTACAACGCTGCCGGCAACGCTGCCTACGCACTCACCATGCTGGTCGGCATCCCGATCGCCTACCTGCACTTCGGCATGCTGGGTGCCGTGATCGCGGTGGCGCTCGGTGATTCTCCCCTCTACTTAGTCATCGAGTTCGGGGCCACTCGCGAGCATGTTCGCCCCCTGTGGCAGGACGCGCAACTGACGGTGCTGTTCGCCGGCCTGTTTGGGGCCGAGTGGTTCCTGCGCCAGGCGCTCTAGTACCCTGTAGGTCATGTTACTTCCGGGGCAGCCGTATGCAGCGTTTGGCCCATTGCCGGGAGTGGGCCCTTTCAGCACTCTGGTAGCACCGGAAGAACCGCAGCCGCCGCTACGATGCGTCCCTGCTTTCTTCAGAACTTGACTGACGTGTCCAGCCAGCGATCCAACCCGGGTATCAGCGAGTTCTCCTCCCTTACAGCAGCGTTCGCTGCCGTCTGCGCGCAGCGTAAAGACTCTATTGCGGTGCGCGCCGGTGAGGAAGCCCTCACCTATGCCGCTCTGAACCTGCAGGCAAACTCCATCGCGCGGGCCCTTCGCCGGTGCGACGTTGCCCGCGGCTCCCTGGTAGCGATTTACCTGCCGCGTGGGCTCGACATGGTGGCCGCCATGCTGGGGGTATGCAAAGCGGGAGGCGCTTACCTCCCTCTGGACCCGACCTTCCCCGCGGCACGGGTTCTGGACACGATCCAGGATGCCCGACCCGCGCTTCTGATCACCGAGCGGGAGTTGCAAGCTGGATTCGGAGACACCGCCCTCCCTACCCTGCTCATGGAGGAGGTTTCCGGCGCCGTTCCAGACGGTGATCTGGATATAAACGCCGGGCCTGAGGATCTCGCCTATGTGATCTACACCTCAGGCTCGACGGGCCGCCCAAAAGGCGTCATGGTCTCGCAGCGAAACGTGCTGCGCCTGCTGTCGGAAACGCAGCACTGGTTCCACTTTACCGACCAGGACATCTGGACGATGTTCCATTCCTTCGCCTTCGATTTCTCCGTGTGGGAGATGTGGGCCTGCCTGCTTACGGGCGGCACACTCATCGTTGTGCCTTACGAGACAAGCCGCTCGCCGGAAGCATTCTGCGCTCTGCTGGCGAAGGAAAAGGTCACCGTTCTCAACCAGACTCCCACAGCCTTTGGATTGCTGAGCCAGACAGCAACTTCCAGGCCGGCGGCTCACCCGTTCTCCCTGCGCTACGTTATCTTCGGCGGCGAAGCTCTCAACCTGCGCTCCCTGCACTCCTGGGTGCAGCTTTTCGGCGAGGATCGTCCGAAGCTGATCAACATGTACGGCATCACCGAAACCACAGTCCACGTCACCTACCGGCGTATTCTTCAAGCCGACATCGAGCGGGAGACGGATAGCCTCATCGGCGAGCCGATTCCTGACCTCCAGATACATCTGCTCGACGAGACGCAGCAGCCTGTCGCGCCGGACGAAGTGGGTGAGATGTACATCGGCGGCGCAGGCGTCGCGCTGGGGTATCTTCATCGGCCCGAGTTGACCGCGGAACGCTTTCTTCAAGGCCCGTTCTCCACCGGCCGGCTGTACCGCTCCGGTGATCTCGCGCGCAGGCGGTCCGATGGCGAGCTGGTGTATCTGGGCCGCGCGGATCGTCAGGTCAAGATCAACGGCTTCCGTGTCGAGCCGGGTGAGATCGAGTCCGCACTTCTCAAGTTTCCCGGCGTGCAGCAAGTCTGCGTCGCGCCGCAGAAGGGCGACGACGGGTCGCAGTTTCTAACCGCCTACATCGTATCCACAAGAAACATGGACAGCATGGCACTGGCCGGTCGGATGGCGGAGCAGCTTCCCGCTCACATGCGCCCAACCTTCTACGTGCAGCTTGCCGCGCTGCCTCTTACGGTGAACGGGAAAGTTGACCGCGAGGCTCTTCCGAAACCGGAAGCACTGAAAGGCAGCGACCCCGCCAGTGGCGAAGGGCGCCCACTCGCACAGCAGATCGCCGCACTATGGGCAAATCTCTTACAGGTCAACGCCGGCTTCGAAGACGAAAACTTCTTCGATGCGGGGGGCACGTCGCTGCAGCTGCTCGCGCTCCGCACAGCTCTGCAGCAGAAGCTCAACCGTCCGATTCCGGTTCTCTGGATGTTTGAGCACCCCTCGCCGCGGGCGCTTGCCAGCCAGCTTCTGCAGCAACATGAGAGACCGCAAATCGCACCGGCGGCGCAGCAGACCGCCGCCGACCGTCAGCGCCAGTCTTTTGCCCGGGCGCGCGCACTCAGGAGCCTGCCCTCGTGACCACCGATCCGATCCGCACACACGCGGGCCCTGACACGCCAGAACGCGCAGACACCGTAAACGCCGCTCTGGAGGGCGTCGCCATCATCGGCATGGCGGGCCGCTTTCCCGGTGCTCCGGATGTCCGCACGTTCTGGTGCAATCTTCTCGCCGGCAGGAACTCCGTCACCCGCTTCTCGCCTGAGCAGTTGGAAGTACGCGACCGCTCCAAAGCTGAACAGCCCGACTACGTTCGCGCGCGTGGCGTGCTAGACGACGCGGCCTTGTTCGACGCGGACTTCTTCGGCATCCCGCCTCGTGAAGCTGACGTGCTTGATCCCCAGCATCGCCTTCTGCTGGAAGCTTGCCACAACGCGCTGGAAGACGCCGGATATGTGCCGCAGCAGTACCCCGGTGAGATCGGTTTGTTCGCCGGCTGTAGCCTGAACACCTATCTGCTGGCCAACCTCGCGCACGATCGTGCTTTTCTCGACACGCTGACTGCGGAGTACCAGGTCGGCGACTTCCAGGTCGCGCTCGGCAATGACAAGGATTTCCTCACGACGCGCATCGCCTACAAGCTGAACCTGCGCGGCCCTTGCATGAGCGTGCAGGCAGCCTGCGCCACTTCGCTCGTGGCCGTGTGCCAGGCGAGTCAGGCGCTCTTGAATTACCAATGCGACATGGCGCTGGCTGGGGGGGTCTCCGTCACCTTTCCGCAGCATCGCGGCCACGTTCACCAGGATGGCAGTCTCGCCTCGCGCGACGGTGTGTGCCGCCCCTTCGATGCGCAGGCTTCCGGCACCGTCTTCGGTCATGGTGCGGGGGCGGTCCTGCTCAAGCGGCTGGAAGATGCCGTACGCGACGGCGACCACGTCTATGCTGTCATTCGCGGCTTCGCCGTGAACAACGATGGTGGCGGCAAAGCCGGCTACATGGCTCCCAGCGTGGAAGGCCAGGCGCGCGTCATCGAAGCCGCACAAGCCATGGCCGGATTCTCACCGGACACGATCTCCTGCATCGAAGCACACGGCACCGGAACGCCGCTGGGCGATCCCATCGAAGTCGCCGCGCTGACGCGCGCTTTCCGCATCGGAACGGACCGCAAAAATTTCTGCACTCTCGGCACGGCCAAAGCGAACGTGGGTCACCTTGACAGCGCGGCGGGCGTCGCCGGACTCATCAAGATGGCGCTCTCAATGGAGCAAGCCATCCTCCCCGGGTTGGCGAACTACCAGTCGCCTAACCCCGAGATCGCGCTCGATGAGTCTCCCTTCCGCATCGTAACGGACTCGCAGCCTTGGCATGCAGATGGGGTGCGTCGCGCCGGCGTCAGCGCTTTTGGAGTGGGCGGCGTGAATGCGCACGTGGTGTTGGAAGAGGCTCCTGTTCGTAGGGCAAGTGCCTGTCAGCTGGATACTTCGCCGCGTACGGAATCCATCTGCCTTTCCGCACGCTCCGACACAGCATTGCAACAGGCCAGGGTCAACCTCGCGACACACCTCGCAAAGTACCCCGACATTGCGCTGGCCGATGTTGCGTTCACGGTCAACACAGGTCGCCGACCTTTCCCGCACCGCTTTGCCTTCGCGGCAGACACGGCCGAGGCTGCCATTGCTGCGCTCCAAGCCGCGCCCTCGCTCTCCGCACCTGTGATTGCTTCCAAGCCCCGGATTGCCTTCCTCTTTTCGGGCCAGGGCTCGCAGTTTCCTGGCATGGGCAAAGACCTTTACGCCTCCGAGCCCGTCTACCGCGAAACCATTGACGAATGTGCCGCCGTTGTCTCCGGTTCACTCGATATTTCTCTGCACGAGCTTCTCTTCAGTGCAAGCGAAGAAGCCTTGCAGCAGACCAGACTCGCGCAACCGGCGCTCTTCGTTACCGAGTTGGCGCTGGCACGCCTCTATGAGTCCTGGGGTGTGAAACCGGAGCTTACCGCTGGTCACAGCCTCGGCGAGTTCGTCGCCGCTACGATTGCCGGGGTGTTCACGCCTGCGCAAGCCATGCGTCTGGTCTGCCGCCGTGGAGAGCTCATGCAAGGCATGGAACCCGGCGTCATGCTTTCCGTGCCTCTCCCGGGAGAAGAGGTCACACGCTTCCTCACAGAACACATATCCTTAGCCGCCAGCAACTCGCCGCGTGCCAGTGTCCTCGCCGGTCCTTTGCACGCCGCCGAAGCACTGGAAGCCATGCTGACGGCTGAGGGCATCGCTCATCGCCGCCTCAGGACATCGCACGCCTTCCACTCCCGCATGATGGAACCGATGCTGGAGGCCTTCCGAACAGAGGTGGCCAAAGCGAATCCCCAGGCGCCACGCACACCGTATGTATCCACCCTCACTGGCGAGCTCATCACCGCTGAGGAAGCGTGCTCCCCTTCCTACTGGGCAAACCACTGCCGCCACACGGTTCGCTTCAGCGCGGCCGTGCACACTCTGCTTTCGCGTGGCATCGATATGCTGGTGGAAGTGGGTCCTGGAGCCGCGCTCACGTCCCTTGCGTTGCACCACAAGTCCTCTCCGGGCGAAGCTCCGTTCCTTGCCATTTCGTCGCTCTCGGGGCCGCAAACTTCTTCGATACGCACCCCCGCGCACGCGCTGGCGGATCTCTGGATCCGCGGTGCCGAGGTGCAATGGAGCGGCGTGTACGCCGGCTCGCAACGCCGCCGCGTTTCGCTTCCCACGTACCCTTTCGAGCGCCGGCTGCACTGGGTCGCGCCACCTGCATCCACTGCTACGCCCAGCACTCCCGCAGAGCTTTCTCAGGAGAAAGAGATCGTGATCACTCCACCCCCCGCGCAGCCTGTCCATCCGGGTGTTGCATCTGCAACGGAAACGCGTCGGCAGCGCCTGCAGAGCAAGATCGCAGATGTGCTTGGTGAGCTGAGCGGCATCAGCCTAGGCGCGAACGATCTGGAAGCGCAGTTCCTCGAGCTCGGCTTCGATTCGCTCTTCCTGACGCAGGCTACGGGAGCGCTTAGCAAGGCCTTCGGCGTGAAACTCACGTTCCGCCAGCTGATGGAACAACACTCCAGCATTCTTGCCCTGGCGGAGCATCTCGACAATGTTCTTCCGGCCGCAGCGTTTTCCCCACCGCCCGCCGCAGCGCCGCAGGTGCCGGTCCCCTTCACGCCTGCCACCTCCATCCCCGCAGGCAGCAACGATATGCAGCGGCTGCTGTCAGAACAAATCGCGGTATTGTCGCAACTGTTCGCCAACCAGGTCAGTGCGCTTCACGCAGCCGCCGCGGGAGCTCCACTGCAAGCACCGGCCATGGCTCCTCCGCCGGCTGCCACACCCGGTCCCTTAGAACCCACGTCCCCCGCCAGCGTGCCTGGGGCCGGCTCTGAGGTGAAGCATGGCTCGTTTCGCCCGCTTCAGCCTGCCGCGAAACATGAACTGCTCCCCGCCCAGGCGAAGTACATCGAGGACCTCGTCCGCGTCTACGAAGCCAAGACACCGGGTTCCAAGCGCCTCACTGCTGCGGCGCGTCCTCAGCTCGCTGATCCGCGTGCCGTCGCCGGCTTCCGTCCGCAGTGGAAGGAGATGGTGTATCCCCTGGTCACGGACCGCGCCAAGGGCTCGCGCCTCTGGGACGTTGATGGTAACGAGTACATCGACATCGTCAACGGCTACGGCTGCATTCTGTTCGGCCATTCACCCGACTTCGTCGTGAAGGCGGCGCACGAGCAGCTCGAGCGCGGCGTCGCCATCGGACCACAGTCCGCACTTGCCATGGAAGTGGCCGCTCTCCTTTGCGAGCTCACCGGCAACGAGCGGGTTACATTCTGCAACACCGGTTCCGAAGCCGTGATGGCGGCGATTCGTGTTGCTCGCACGGTCACGGGACGCGACCGCGTGGTGTACTTCGCCGGCGATTACCACGGTACGTTCGACGAAGTTCTACTCCGCAACACGCCACGCGGCAGTGCGCCCGTGGCTCCCGGCATTCCGCTCGACAACGTGAAGAACGTAGCCGTGCTGGAGTACGGCACGGACGCTTCGCTGGCATGGATTCGCGAGCACGCCGGGGAGATCGCAGCCGTCCTGATCGAGCCGGTGCAGACGCGCAATCCTGGTCTGCAGCCTGTCGAGTTCATCAGGTCCGTTCGCGAGATCACCGAGCAGACAGGCTCGGCCATGATTCTGGACGAGGTGGTCACGGGCTTTCGTCTTGCTCCCGGCGGGGTGCAGCAGGAGTTCGGCATTCGCGCCGACATGTGCACCTACGGCAAGGTGATCGGCGGCGGCCATCCTATCGGCGTGCTTTCCGGCAAGGCTCAATACCTCGACGCACTCGACGGCGGTGCCTGGCAGTACGGCGACAGCTCCGCTCCTGAGGTAGGTGTCACGTTCTTTGCAGGAACGTTCGTGCGTCACCCGCTGGCGCTGGCCGCAGCCAGGTCCGTTCTTCAGTACCTGAAGCAACAGGGCCCTGAGCTGCAACGGACCCTCAACGCCAGGACGGCAGCCCTGGCGCACAGGCTCGATGCCTTCATGCAGGAACGCGGCGTCCCCTGTCGCATTCATTCGTTCGCGTCCTGGTTCTACTTTGTTTTTCCGCATGAATCGAGGCTGAGCAGCCTCTTCTACTACAGCATGCGGGCCAAGGGGATACACATCCAGGAGGGCTACCCCTGCTTCCTCACCACCGCACATACGGAGGCTGATCTCGCGGCCGTCGAGAGCGCGTTCCGCGAAACGATTGCGGAGCTACAAGCGGTTGAGGTTCTTCCCAGCGCCGCGCGGGCCCCGCTCGAAATCGTATCCATGCCTCTGGACACACACTCGCCGCAACTCGAGATGTCCAGCGTCTCCATGACAGCCGCGCAGCGCGAGATATTCTTCGCGGCCGCTCTTTCCGACGATGCAAACTGCGCTTTCAACGAGTCCGTCACGCTGCGCTTGCGCGGTCCTGTGCGCCGCGAGGCGCTGACCCACGCGCTCCGGGTCGTGATTCAGCGCCACGATGCTCTGCGCAGCACCGTAGCCGCAGATGGCGAAACGCTGGAAATCGCGCCATCCTTCTCCGGTGACATCCAGCAAATTGACCTGCAGAACTTGGAGACTGACGCGCAGAGCAGCGCTATCGCGGCGCGGACGGCTCAGGAAAGCAGCTCAGCCTTCGATCTGCACCGGGGTCCTCTGCTGCGCGCTGTGTGCTTCTGGATCTCACCCGATGAAGCCGTGCTGCTGCTCGTCGCACATCACATCGTGTTTGATGGCTGGTCTGCGAACCAGTTCCTGGAGGAAGTCGGCGCGGTGTACAGACAGGGAGAGAACGCGCTACGAAGTCTTGCGCCGTTGCTCGCATTCAGCCGCTTTGCCGCGCGTGAAGTCGAGCGCGAAGCTTCCGGGTACTTTGCGGACAATGAGCGCTATTGGGTGGAAAACTTCGATGGCCTCTCGCCCAAACTCGATCTGCCAACCGATCGCCCGCGCCCCTCGCTAAAAACCTTCAGGGGCGGCACCATCGAAGGCCGCCTCTCCGCCGAACAACGTGACGCTTTCAAGAAGCTCAGCGCCAAGTGTGGTTGCACGCTTTACACCACACTGCTCTCCGGCTTCCAGCTTGTGCTGCATCGGCTCACGGGTCAGGGCGAAGTCGTGGCTGGCATTTCGGCCGCAGGTCAGGCGCTCGACGAGAACAGGAGCCTCGTGGGCCACTGCGTCAGCTTCCTGCCTATGCTGAGCCGCCTGCAAGCGAAGGAGACAGTGCAACAGCACCTGGCTGCAACGCGCACGGCATTGCTGGATGCCTACGACCATCAGGAGTTCACCTATGGCACGCTCGTCAGCAAGCTCAAGCTGGAACGCGACCCCAGCCGCCTGCCGCTCATCGAAGTGCAGTTCAACCTGGAGCGCGTAGGCGACAACGTCCGCTTCGACGGGCTTTCCGCCGAGGTGCGCGCCAATCCCAAGCACTTTGTCAACACCGACCTGTTCCTCAACGTGATAGAGACGCCGCTCGGTCTCAACTACATGTGTGATTACAACGCCGACCTCTTCGATGCCACGACAGTCGAACGCTGGATCGCAAACTGGGCGACGCTGCTTAACAGCGCAGCGAATGATCCCTCAAGCGAGGTAGCGACGCTCGAAATTCTGCCATCCGCGCAGCGCGAGCTCGTTCTGAACGCGTGGAACGAGACAGCCACAGACTTCGGCGCGTTCGAGTCTGTACCCGCAACGTTCCTGCGTCAGGCACAGGCGCATCCCGCAAAGATCGCGGTTCGCTGCGGCGCCAGGGAGTGGACGTACGCTGACCTCGCAGAGTACGCAGAGCTGCTTGCAGGCAGGATGTTGCACGAGGGCCTGAAGCCCGGTGAGCTGGTCGGTCTTTGCATCGAACGCTCGCCGGAGATGATCGGCGCCCTGCTCGCTGTTCTCATCGCGGGTGCGGCATACGTTCCGCTCGACCCGCGCCATCCGCGCGAGCGTATGAACAGCATCGTGGCCGATGCGGGACTCTTCATGCTGCTGGCTGGCCGCGATCCCAGCGTGGAGACGTCCGCAAAGATTTTGAAAGTCACGGGGCCGCAGGCGGATGCGGGCAAGGCCAAGCCTGCTCCGGTCACGCCGGACGACCTCGCGTATGTGATCTACACCTCCGGATCCACTGGTGTGCCCAAGGGCGTAGCCATTCAGCATGGAGCGCTGGTGAACCTGCTTCGCTCCATGCAGGTCACCCCGGGCTTGAGCGAAGAGGATGTTTTCCTCGCGGTTACCACGCTGGCTTTCGACATCGCCACGCTCGAGCTGCTCAATCCCCTGCTGGTCGGCGCACAGCTCGTCATTGCGACGGAGGAGCAGGTACAGGATGGCCGGGAGCTGCTGCAGGTTCTCGCCCATGCGAAGGTCACTGCCCTGCAAGCCACGCCCGGAGCCTGGCGATTGCTGCTCGATGCAGGCTGGACCGGCGCCGCGTCCCTTAAGGTTCTTTGCGGCGGCGAAGCGCTGCCGCGCGAGCTTGCCGACCGGCTCACCGAACGCAGCTCCGATGTGTGGAACATGTACGGCCCGACCGAAACAACGATCTGGTCTTCCGCTACCCGCATCCTGCCTGGCACGGAACCGGTCAGCGTCGCGCCGCCGATAGCGAACACACAGTTCTACGTTCTCGATGCGCACCATCAGCCGCTCCCTCCCGGCAGCACCGGTGAGCTCTACATCGGAGGCGAAGGTCTGGCCAGAGGCTACTGGAAACGTCCGGATCTCACTGCGGAGAAGTTCGTTCCCAATCCGTTCCATGGAGGACGCATGTACCGCACCGGTGACCTGGGCCGCTGGCGCGGCGACGGCGCGCTGGAGCTTCTGGGCCGATCAGACTTCCAAGTCAAAGTACGCGGATATCGCATCGAGCTTGGCGACATCGAGGCCGCTCTGGTGCGGCACCCGGCGGTCGTTGAGGCGGCCGTTGTTCAGTACCGACCGGATGACCAGGCGGGTCGGAATCAGCTTGTCGCGTTCGTCGCTTCGGCTGCGGTTAGTGCAGAAACTTCACCAGACCAGCTCACGGCCGAGCTGCGCGAGCTGGCTGGCTCCGCCCTCCCCGAGTACATGGTGCCCGCGGCGATCCACATACTGCCTGCGCTGCCCCGCAACACCAACGGCAAAGTGGACCGCAAGGCTCTGGAAGCCCAGGCAGCGGAACGCAGCCTGAACGCACCTGCTGTCCTCAAAACGATGACCCTGCCTAGTACTCCGCAGGAAAGACAACTCGCTTCGATCTGGAGCGACGTGCTTGGAATCGAGCAGATCGGCACGACAGAAAGCGTCTTCGAGCTCGGCGCCGATTCCCTGCTCATTTTCCGCATCGCCGCACGGGCCCAACGCGAGCAGTTGCCGATTACCGCGACGATGATTTTCCAGCATCGTTCGATTGCCGCACTCTGTCGTACTCTTGAGGCGCAGAAAACAACGCCCGGGAACTCCGTCCCACGTACCCGTGTCTCGATTCCCGTAGCCGCGCGCGAAGGCTACCGTCGCGCAAAGGTGGAGGTTGATGGCTAGTCTGGTGAACGCCGCAGACCCCGAGAAGCCTCTCCTGGGCGGCCCGGCATCGGAAAGAGAGTCAGACTCAGCTGCAGCCCAGCTCTCCGTGTACGCCATGCCGGCCACCCAGGGCCAGGTCCGCTTCTGGTCGCTGGATCAGCTTGAACCCGGTCATCCCGGTCTGAACATGCCGTTGATGTGGCAGTTCACCGGCCCCCTCGACACCGCCGCACTGCAGACAGCGTTCAACGCCTGCAGTGAGCGGCACGAGATGCTGCGCACCACCTTCGACCTCGTGGACGGCCGGCTGAGCCAGATCATTCATCCTTCTGTGGCGGTCGACCTGCCGCTGGTCGATCTGAGTTCCTTGAGTGGTGAAGCGCAACGCGCCACCGCAGACAGCCTTACCAAACAGCATGCCGCCATCCCTATGGACCTCAAGCGCGGTCCGCTGCTGTTGTTGCGCCTGCTCCGTTTCAATGCCAACCGTCACCTGCTGCTGCTCACGATGCATCACATCATCTGCGACGGCATCTCGCTCGGCGTCCTCATGCGCGATATGCTCGCGTTCTATGCGGGTGAGGTGCTGTCCAGCACCGTACAGCTTCCAGAGCTGCCCATCCAGTTCGGCGACTATGCCGTGTGGCAGGAAGAGTGGCGCCGTAGCGAAGAGGCTGAAGCCTCGCGGATGTTCTGGCACGAGACACTCGGCAAGAAGTTCAGCACAGTGTCTCTTCCCCAGGATACCGGCAGAAGAAGCTCCGAGACACGCGGCGATTCGGAACAGCTGATTTCAGGCGAGATCGAAACGCTGCTCATCCCGCGTGATCTCGCCGCCCGCGCGCATGCGTTTTGCCTTCGCGAGAACGTGACATTCAACATGCTGCTGTTCAGTGTGTTCGTGGCCATGATCGCCAGAGTGACTGGAAAATTGGAATTTACAGTCGGCTCTCCCTGCGCCAACCGTACCGAAGACACCGAAGAGCTTATTGGCCTCTTCATGAACATACAGATTTTTCCGGCCAGGCTTGAAGACCTATCTACCTTCCGTGACTTGCTGCAGCAGGTGAGAACCTGGACCCTTGGAGCCTACGAAAACCAGACGCTTCCCTTCGAGGACCTGGTACACGATCCGTTCTTTGCGGAAGGCGCCAGCTCGTTTCAGGTGCCGGTCTTTTTTCTGTATCAGAAGTCGTTCATGCTGGCTCAGCGTATCGGCGCGCTGGAAGTCGTTCCGTTGCGCTCGGAAAGTCCGGGCGCTGTCTTCGACATGATGTTCGCCATCGTGGACCGTGAAGAAGAAGGTCCACGGCTTCAGCTTGAATTCGATCCGCAGAAGTACGCCGCAGCGACGATTCAGCGGTGGTTGCGCCTCTATGTCAACCTGCTGGATTCCGGGATCACGCAAGCCGATGAACCAGTGCAGCGTCTCCCTGCACTTTCAGCGGCGGAACGCCACATGCTGCTGGTCCAGGCCAACGACACAGCGACTGATTTCGGCCCGTTCTGCTCTATCCCCGCGCAGTTTACGACGCAGGCGCAGAGGTTCCCCGAGCGGGTGGCGCTGGTCTGTAAAGGCCGGGAGTGGACTTACGCGCAGTTGCTCGAGTATGTGGAGCGGCTCGCGGAGCGCCTCGTCGCTGAGGGGGTTCAGCCCGGCGATCTGGTGGCCGTAGCCGTTCATCGCTCCATGGAGATGGTTGGCGCCGTGTTGGCTGTGCTCTCGGCGGGAGCCGCCTATGTGCCGCTCGATCCACGCCATCCGCGCGAGCGCGTGGAGGCAGTGCTCGCGGACTGCGAACCGAAGCTCCTGCTTGAATCCACTCCGCTCAAGCTGAAGACCGCGGCGCGCGTCATCAACGTGCTTGAGCCAATCGGCAGCATTCCGCCGCAAAGAACGGCCACGCCACTTTCTCCGGACTCTCTCGCTTATGTGATTTACACCTCCGGCACCACTGGGACGCCGAAGGGAGTGGCCATCGAGCATCGGGCCATTCTGAACCTGCTGCATGCGGTGCAGGACAAGCCAGGTATTGATGCAAAGGACGTGCTGGTCGCAGTAACCACGCTTTCATTCGATATCGCTGCGCTGGAGATTTTCCTGCCGCTCCTGGTGGGAGCTCGCCTGGTGATTGCCACAGAAGAACAGGTGCACGAACCGGCAGCGTTGCTGCGGCTGCTGAAGAGCAGCGAAGCCACTGTGATGCAGGCTACTCCGGGCGCCTGGCACGCGCTGGTGGATGCAGGCTGGAACGGTGACTTGCCCTTGAAAGTGCTCTGCGGGGGCGAAGCGCTCTCGCGTCCTCTGGCAGACAAGCTCCTGGAAAGAAGCTCGAAAGTATGGAACATGTACGGGCCGACCGAGACCACGGTGTGGTCTTCCGCCACCCGTGTCACCGCCGGTGTCAACAAGCCCCGCATCGGGCCGCCGTTAGCGAACACACAGTTCTACAATCTGGATGATCGCCAGCAGCCTTTGCCAGTTGGTTTCCAAGGTGAGCTCTACATTGGCGGCATTGGTCTGGCGCAGGGCTACTGGAACAAGCTGGAGCTGACCGAAGAACGCTTCGTGCCAAATCCCTTCGGCTCCGGACGGCTCTATAAGACAGGGGATCTCGCCCGCTGGCATCCTGACAGGACGTTGGAGTTGCTGGGGCGTTCTGATTTCCAGGTCAAATGCAGTGGATATCGAATCGAACTGGGCGATATCGAGACATCGCTGCTGAAACATCCGGACGTGCGTGAAGCTGTCGTGGTGCAGCACCGCACGGAAGACACCCTGACCGCAGGGGGCACCTGCGACCTCACCGCCTATGTGGGTGCCGGTGAGCGCGGTTCAAGTGCTTCCGGTCTCACCCTGGTACGTGAACTGAAGGAGCAGCTCCTACACTCCCTGCCGGAGTACATGATTCCGAATCAGATCGTTGCGCTTGCGCAGCTGCCGCGGAACACCAACGGCAAGATCGATCGTTCCGGTCTGCGTAGCTACAGGAACGAGCCTGCCGACCGAAGCTCTCGCGGACAAGATGCGGAAACGCAGAAGTTCGTCCCTCCGCGAGACGTCTTCGAGCGGCAGCTCACCGAGATTTGGCAGACGAGCCTTGGGATTCCGCGCATCAGCATTCGCGCCAGTTTCTTCTCGCTCGGGGTGAGCTCCCTTGCCGCGCTTCGTCTGGTGACCAAGATGAACCGCATTTACGGGACCGATTTGGGCCTGGCGACGCTGCTCTCGGCGCCGAGCATCGAGTCCATCGCCGAGCTCATTCGCAAGCGCTTCTCTCCGAATACGGAGTCTCCGGTCGTCGCTATCAAGCCGACCGGACGCAAGCCCCCGCTGTTCATGATCCACGGCGTGGGCGGCAACGTGATCAGTTTCCACGGTCTGGCCATGCGGCTCGGCTCGGACCAGCCTGTCTATGGCATTCAGGCCCAGAGCCTGCTCAGCGGCAAGCCTGCCCTGTTGCGCCTTGAAGACATGGCCTCGGAATACATTCGTGCGATGCGCGTTGTGCAACCGCAGGGCCCATACCACTTCCTCGGCTACTCCTTCGGCGGCACGGTCGCCATGGAGATGGCGCATCAATTGCAAGCTGCGGGAGAACAGGTAGCCCTACTGAGCATGCTCGATTCCAAATCGCTGGTGTACTGGCAGGAGTTAGCCCGCAACGCAGACGTGAACACCAGGGTCAACCAGCGGGTAGAACGCCTTCGCGGCAATACCAGCCATCTGGAGTGGAAAGATCGTGTGCAGTACATCATGGGCAAACTACTTACCCGCGGCGCACGTTGGACCTACCGGCTCGCCTCCACTGCTGGTATCCGCAGCGTCCCTTCTTTTATGAAGAGTACGGACGACCTCAATCGAGTCGCCGTGAACCGCTACAGGCTAAAGCCATACAACGGTCATGTGACCCTCTTCCGTGCGTCCGAGCAGCATGATGGGATCGGTCCGCACGACCTGGGCTGGTCCGGCCTCTTTACGGAGGGAGTCACCGTCTGTGAGATCGCCGGCGATCACGAGAGAGTCTTCCTGGAACCGATGGTGGAAAAGCTCGCCACGCTGATTCGCGACAGCCTCAATCAAGTGCAAGTGTATGAACGAGTTTCCTGAAGCGGCACGTGCACGTGCGGTGTACATGGTGATCTCCCCGCAGGCGCTGCCCTATGCCCGCCTCGCCCTTTCAAGCCTGCTGGCCAATGCGGCGGAAGCGTTGCACCTCACGCTTATAACGGATACGGAAGCTGACAAGCAGGTGCTGCAGGAGTTTATGGCCACGTTGCCCGCACCGACCGGTAAGAGCTGGGGAGTCTGCTGTGAAGGAGATCTTGCCGATGCAGAAGCCGCACGCTTTCGCGATCTGCCGAATCTGCGCATCCTTCGTCACGGGCATCCCTGCTGGCGCAAGATCACGGATCCCTTGCTGCTCACCCATGCAGGCGATGAAATCATCCTGCTGGACCCCGACCTTTACTTTCCCAACCCGTTCACCTTCGAAAGCACACCTGCTGATGGCCTGCTGCTCATGTGGCAGCAGCCCAACTGCCTGTATCCGCGGGAGGTTGTACAGCGCGCCCTTGACGCGGGTGTCGCCCTGGCCCGTCACGTGGATATCGGTGTTTCACACTGGCGCGGTGCGATCGATCTTGAGTGGCTGGACCGGCTGATCGGCAAACTTGGCGGCGCGAGTTTGCCACGAGCGATGCACGTGGAAGCCATTCTATGGTCTGCTTTGGCGATGCGCCTCGGAGGCGGCTACCTCGATCCGAGCCGCTGGGTCTGCTGGCGCCGCACGCAGTCCAGGCGATTGCGCGTCAGGCTCGGGGCCGCGGGCGCAGACCTTCTCCGCTCCGAGCCTTGGGATCAGATGAAGTGCTTCCATGCGGGTGGAGAGGCAAAATGGTGGCTTGCCACTGCGCTTCACGATGCCGGCTCGATTGCGCAGCCACAGACCGCATCCACCCCTATCCAGGCTTTCATTCCGCTGACGTCGACCCGTTACGCCTGCGAGCAAAGCGGCAAACGCCTGCTCGGACACCTCGGGTACTATCGGCTGTTCTCCCCCAAAGCCCCATGAGCGAGGGCTTTCGCGTATGCATTGCCGCGGAGAACGTCTCCCTCCGCATGGGCGGCGAGGCCATCCTGCCCTACCACTACTTTCGCCTGCTGCTCGCGCGTAGCGTCGACGTGCACCTGGTGACACATCAGCGTTCCCGGCAGGAGCTGCTTCTGCTCTTTCCGGACCACGCCGCCCGCCTTCACTTCGTGCGAGATCACCCCCTGCAGAAGCTTTCCTTCCGCCTCGGCAGGTTTCTGCCAAGGCGCGTCTCGGAGGCGACCTTCGGCCTCCTCACACAACTGCTCACGCAGCAGAGCCAACGCGGTGTCCTGGGGGCTCTTCTCACTCCGGCGTGCGTCATACACCAGCCGATCCCGGTCTCTCCGCGCTTTCCTTCCCTGCTCAGCGGTCTGGGTGCGCCGCTGGTGGTCGGGCCACTCAACGGTGGAATGGAGTTCCCGCCCGCCTTTCGTCATTTCGAGTCCTTCGCAAGCCGCATGCTGGTAAGTCTTGCTCGCGCGCTCACGGATGCTGTGAGCGCCTTCTTTCCGGGCAAACGAGAAGCGGCGGTCATCCTGGTCGCGAACCAGCGTACGCGTGCTGCGCTGCCGCAGACTCTATGCGGACGGCTCATCGAGATGCCCGAGAACGGTGTGGACGTTTCACAGTGGACTCCCCTGCCCCCTTCCACAGTCGCCGAATCGAATGATGATCGAGGCGAGCCAGCGCGCTTCCTCTTCATCGGCCGGTTGGTGGACTGGAAAGCGCTCGACATTGTTCTGGAGTCCATGGCTGCGACAAAGAACATCGAGCTGGATGTAGTCGGAGACGGCCCGATGCGTTCCATCTGGGAAGCAAAGGCGCGCGAGCTGGACGTGGCTGGACGAGTGCGCTTTCACGGCTGGCAGCCGCAGAGCACAGCCGCCGGGCTGCTCGGAGCAGCGACCGCGTTGGTCCTGCCGAGCCTGTATGAAAGCGGGGGCGCGGTTGTCCTGGAGGCGATGGCTGCTGCAAAGCCGGTGATCGCCACGGCCTGGGGTGGCCCGACCTACTACCTGGACGCAAGCTGCGGCATTCTGATTGAGCCCGTGTCCCGCGCCGCACTTGTGGCCGGCTTTGCGGAAGCGATGGCGCGGCTCGCGAACGCACCGGAACTCTGCGCCCGACTCGGAACCGCAGGCAGGGCCAGAGCATTGAAAGGCTATGACTGGGAGCGCAAGGCCGATCAGATGCTCCTGATCTACGAGTCTTCGCTCGCGTTCCCGGCGACGCAAGCCGAGCGACCCGTCCGAGACGACGAAAAACATTAGCCCGCAGGCAGTTCCCTTCGCCGCTTCTGCTGCAGGAAGGGCCGCTCCACTCCGTACCAGCTTCCGGCAGCCGCCAGCAGCGTCAGAGGCGCTGCGCAGCAGAAAAGCACCCCGGCGCCAACAGGTCGGCCTATGGCTTTCATCAACAGTTGCGCGATAGGAAACGCGTACAAGTATGTGCCGTACGAGAAATCGCCGAAGCGACCAAAATGACGGAGCTGTCTTTGTGGCGAGAAGGCAACAAAGAGGACCAGGTATGTCCCTGCAACAGGAAACAGCGCTGCGCAGCCAAACGGCAAGGCGCATGCGGCTGCCAGCAGCAGCACTGCGATCACCGCACCCAAGACATGCAACCGAATGCGTTCCCGCCACAGGTAGAACACAACGCCGGCGAGATACATTGGCAGCAGCCTCGCCCAAAGCTGCGGCGAGCCGAGTACAACGCCTAACCACTTCCCGCCAAAGACCCACCCTCGCTGAAGGAAGAGAACACTGACCACCACACTGGCGCAGAAGGCGATCAGGAGAGTCACACGATGTCGCAGCAAGCCGCACACCAGAAGCAGGGCAACTCCTACGTAGCACCAGAACTCGTATTGTACCGACCATAGCGATCCGTTCAGCGCTCCCGGATAGGGGTTTGTTGCGAAAGCGTCGCGGTAAGAGAACTCCCGCAGCCGCAGGGTCTGCAGCAGAAAGTCGCCCGCATTGTGCAGGGGACCGCCGGGCAACGAGCCGCCGGACAAGGGCAGAACCGCCACCCATGCAACCACAGCCGCCACCACGAACGCGGGATAGATGCGCGCGAGCCGCTTCCTAAAAAATGTGCCAACCCCACGCGAGCGTTCCGCGCTGGCCGTGATCAGAAATCCGCTCATCACGAAAAACAAATCCACGGCGACAGCGCCGCCGGTCATCTGTCCGCGAGTGAACCGACGAATCGGCTCCAACTCTTCCGAACCTGTTCCCAGCGGATAGCAATGGGAGTAAAGCACCAGCACAGCAAGCGCCAACCGGAGGAAGTCGAAGTTGTTCGACTGTCCGGCCCGATCCATCTGCAGGGAGCCGCTCATCCGGCGCGCACCGGAGCACCTGTGCTTCGGCTGGCACGGACCTGCGCCAAAAGCGACTGCCACGACCAGAGATGACCCATACGGAAAGCGTAGTCCATCCTCGAAAGCAAAGCGTGCAACGTTTGCGTCAATCCTGGGTGGAACGCTCCTGTTGAGGAGCTGCGACTCGTATACTCAGGCTGTGATCGCGTTAGAATCACCGGCCGAATCGATGCGGCAGGGCACGACGCCCTCGCCCGTGTCCGCGTCACAGGGTCCTGCCGACGTTTTCCCACGGATCGGCTATCTGCTGAGCCGGTATCCCGCCCGTTCGCACACCTTCTTCTTGAACGAGATTCTGGGTCTGCGCGCGCGGGGCATGTACCTCGAAGTAGCGTCGATCAATCCGCCCGACCGGCCTCTCCGCGACCTGCCTCCGCAGGAAGCTTCCGAAGCGCGGAGCACTTTCTATGTAAAGGGTGGAAACCGCGTCCGCACGTTGCTGTCCCTGACTTCCATCGCACTCAGAAACCCGGGCGTTCTCCTGCGCGGACTCCACGCCATACGGCTCCTGCCTTCCCTGTCGTTTTCGCAACGGACCTTCTGGCTCTTCTACCTTGCGGAATCTTTGCTTGTCGGTCACTGGATGCGGCAGCGCCGCTTGTCACACCTGCACGTTCACTTCGGCGGCCCCGTTGCCTCTGTAGGGATGCTCACCTCAACTGCCTGGCGCGTTCCTTATTCGCTTACCATTCACGGCCCCGAGGAACTGCTCGACCCGCCCGGCAACCAGCTTGCGCCCAAAATCGCACAGGCGAGCTTCGTAATCTGCATCAGCGACTTCTGCCGCGGCGAGCTGCGCCGCGTCATGGAGCCCGCCGCGTGGTCGAAGTTGGCAGTCATCCGCCTGGGCGTGGATCCGCTCCTGCTCAAGCCCAGGCAAGCAAGTCCAACTCTCTCCTCTGCGCTCACGGTGGTTTGCGTGGGCCGGCTGGTTCCAGCCAAGGGCCACAACGTCCTGCTGCAGGCTGTGTCTCTTCTTCAGGAGCGTGGGATGAGCCTGAAGGTCGTTCTCATCGGCACAGGCCCGCTGGAAGCAGAGCTGCGAAGCGTAGCCGACCATCTCCGATTGACCGGCTCCGTTACGTTCACCTCCGGCCTCTCGCACGAGGAGACACTTGCACAGCTTCGAAAAGCGGATCTCTTCGCGCTGGCGAGCTTTGCGGAAGGCGTACCCGTGGCGCTCATGGAAGCCATGAGCTTGAGCATTCCCTGTGTGAGCACGGCCGTCGCCGGCATTCCGGAGTTGATACGCTCCGGCGACAACGGTCTTCTGGTTGCGCCAGGGGACCCGACAGCGTTCGCTGATGCTTTGCAAGCTTTGGTGTCCGATGAAACTCTTCGCCGACGCCTCGGCGCCGCGGGCCGGCGACGTGTTCTCCGCGAATACAACCTGTCCCTCAATCTCGATCGGCTCACTGAACACATGCGACGCTGCCTTGCAGAGTCCGCACCGGCCTCCGTCACGCCACAGAAGAAATCCGCAGGGAGGCGCTCGTGAACGCGGCAGGTCCGGACGTCTCGATCATTATCGTCTCGTACAACACGCGCGATCTGCTCCGTGAATGTCTGCACGGCGTGTTCGCCGACATGAACGGTATCTCTGCGGAAGTCGTCGTTGTGGACAACGCGTCGCATGACGGCTCTGCGGTCATGGTTCAGAAGGAATTTCCGGAGGTTCGCCTGCTTGAAAGCACCTCGAACCTGGGATTTGGAGAGGCAAATAACGCTGCCTTCCAGACCGCTCAAGGACGCTACTTTATCCTGCTCAACTCCGATGCCTTTCTGGCGCCGGGTACCGTGTCCCTTGCCTTGCGGCACATGGAGACAACGCCGGCGTGCGCCCTGGGCGGAGGCCGGCTTGTGGGCCGCGATGGTTCATGGCAGCCGTCGGCCCGCGCTTTTCATTCCGTGCTCAGCGACGCCATCGTTCTTACCGGCCTGGCTGCGAAATTTCCCAAATCCCGCTTGTTCGGGCACTTTGATCGCACCTGGGCAGACGAGCGCGTTCCGTGTGAGGTGGACTGGGTTCCGGGGGCGTTCTGCATCATCCGGCCTGAAGCGCTGCGCAAGGTCGGCTTCTTCGATCCCGCGTTCTTCCTCTATTACGAGGAAGTAGACCTCTGTCGCCGCCTCAAGAACGTCGGCTACGGCATCTGGTACTGGCCGGACATCGTGGTCACGCACATCGGAGGCGAATCCTCGCGCCAGCTAAAGTCCATGGCGTTTTCTCCGCAAGCCTCGCAGGTGGTTCTTTGGCGAATGCGCAGCACGCTCCTTTACTACCGCAAGCACCATGGCGCCAAGGTTCTGCTTGCCAAGTGGATGGAGATGGCACTCTACAGGGCAACGATGGTGCGCAATCACTTCAGCAAAAAGCGCTGGAGGCATGAACGCGAGCTCCATTCCGGCAAGCTCCTTCGTTTGCTCGACCAGGCGTGGCGTGACACGGAAGGCGGACGGGTTTCGCCGCCGCGGCCCTGGTAAGACGCCGCATGCTCTCCCGTTCGCTCAAGTCGACCGGACTCCGTCCGCTGCGCTGGGTGCTGCGCCGGACGGCGCGACTTCGGGAGCTTGTGCGGCGAGGCTACGCACACGCCGCGCTCGCCGCGCAGATGCGCACGAACCTACCCAGCTCCGTGGTCGTGCTGGGCCGTTGTGCGGTTTTCGGTACAGGCAGGGTATCGATCGGCGCCGATTCGCTTCTGTACCCCGACATTCATCTGGAAACCCAGGACGCTGCTGAAATCATGATGGGAGAGGGCGTGGTCCTTTCCCGAGGTGTTCACATTGTCTCCATGGCGGGCGTACAGATCGGTCCAGGATGCATGATCGGCGAATACACCAGTATTCGCGATGCCAACCATGTCCGTGTTCCAGACACGCCCCTGCGGGATGCCGGCCACTGCGCCAGGCCCATCACTCTGGGCCGTGAGGTCTGGGTAGGGCGGGGTGTGACTGTCCTCGCCGGCGTCACCATCGGGGACGGGGCCACCGTGGGCGCAAATGCCGTAGTGACGCACGATGTTCCCGCAGGAACGGTTTATGTCGGCGTACCCGCCGCTCCGCTGCGGCGTTCCTGAGTCTCTGCCGCAAAAATCAGCGCTTCCTGTACTCAACCAGTCCCCGGCGCTGACCCCGCCGCCGGCTTAGAAAATACTCAAGCTGCCCGGCGAAGATCGGTATCTGCTGCAAATGTGAGTGAACACCGTACAGCAGCAACGTAACCGCATCGCGAGACTTCCAGCGGGCCCGCCAGGCCGTGCGTGCCGTCAGCAACGCAAGCAGCAGACTCCAGAGGACTACCGGGAGCAGCGACCTCAGAGAAACACTCAAGGAGAACATCGCCACTGAACCGAACAGCAGGACGGCCGCGTGGCGCCGGTTTCGCTTGGCATCTTCGCTCCAGAAACGTTCGGAAGTGTCGGCGAACCGGGCGGAAACTTCTGCATAGGCGTGACCGGCCCGCTTCGCTCTGCGCCAATACTGTGCGAACCGCGTGATCTGCAGGTCATGCGTCGTCATAGGCTCATCGATGTGCAGAATCCTGCCTCCGCCTGCCCGTATCCGGCGGCACAGCTCCGGCTCTTCGCCCGCGATCAGCGTTTCATCGAAGCCGCCTGTCTCCAGCAGAGCGCTGCGCCGAAACAGAGCGTCGCCCCCACAAAACTCAGCTGGCCCCGCCGGGTAGATCCAATCGAGATCGAGGACCCGATTGTAGAGTGAGTTCTCCGGATGCGCCTCACGTCTGTGTCCCCAGACCACGGCAAGCTCCGGATCGGCCATGCGGGCCAGCGAAGCCGGAAGAAAGCCGGGGACAAGCTCGGTGTCGCCATCCAGGAACAGCACGAAGTCGCCGCTTGCCGCTCGCCACCCCGCATTGCGGCCTAGAGCCGCTGTGGGACGCCGGGGGTGAAGGGTGAAGACCTTTGCACCGGATGCCTCAGCAGTGGCGACGCTGCCGTCGCTCGAACCGGAGTCCACGTAAAGGGTCTCAAAGGGCGCAATCTCCGCAGGCAACGCGGCAAGCGAAAAAAAGCAGCGGCGCAGTCGCTCCCCTTCGTTCCGTCCGATCACGACCACCGACAAAAGGGGAGCTGTCCTCCCTGCAAAAACACCGGTGTCCCCCTCGCCGCTCATACGCTCGCGAACGCATCGTATTCGGCCGCCGCTACCGTTGCTTCGTTCGTTGCGCGACGGGGAATCACCCGCGCAGGAACGCCCACAGCAACACAGCCATCCGGCACGTCGCAAAGCACGACTGCGTTGGCGCCGATCGAGACATCGTTTCCAATGCGGATCGGTCCCAGAACCTTGGCTCCGGCCCCGATATCGACCCGGTCCCCTATCCACGGCGATCCGCGGTGGCCGCGCCGGCGCAAACCGACCGTCACGCCGTTTCGCACCACACAATCGTCGCCGAAGACCGAATCTCCGCTGATGACGATCCCGCCGACATGTTCGATCACGAAGCGGCGGCCCAGCACGGTTTCACATGGCAGCTCGATGCCAAGGAGAACGTCCGCGAGGAACTTCATCAAGTGATACAGGAACGAGAACGGCATGCGAACGAAACGGGATTGGATGCTGTAGCGCCAGCGTCCGAAGCGGTAGACCAGCAGCGCGTAAAAGCCGTGTCGAATCCAAACCCCGCCCTGCGCACGCCAATCTTCGCGCACATTTTCAAACATGGGGCTCCCCGCCAGGATCCGTAGCAGTAGCGGTATGCGCAAGCGTACCGGACTCAGGCTCACGTGCGCCCGGCAGCGAGACACCGCGCTCAAAGCGGCTCAGCATGGCCCAGCGCCGGCTCATCCCGGTTTCCACTCGCTCCCCTTCCGCCGAGGGCACATAGGCACGGAAGGAAGTCTCCTGGCGGGAGCTCGCTTTGCTCTGTCCCGCACCGGTGCGCATGGCCGTAAGCCCTTCACTCGCTCTGGCGGGTGGGCCTTCCTGGGCGACGTACCGCATCGCTTTCGCGAGACCGGGCCGATGCGCGGGAATCGATTTTCCTTCCAACCCCGCTCCTCCTCTGTCAATCGCCGGCTCATCGGTCGTAGTCCACTTGTTCAGCGGCTTGCGCACTGCTGGGGGCGCATACGGAGGAAGTGCACTCCGCCCTCCGGTCAACCGCTCTGAAACATTCAGAGAGGATAGCTCCGGAGGAGGTGACAGGTCAGGCTTCTCTCCGGTCCCCGGGTCTCTGCCGAAGTCGCGATCCGCTCTCGTCGCGGGTTGGGGCGTCTCGAACTCAGCTTCGCTGGCGGATGCACGGTGCAACTCCGGTGCCGGCGCTTCAGAGTGGGCAGCTGAAGCGACGGGGAGGTCGAAAAGGCGCTCTTCCACAGGGACCTGTTCGTCAGTCACACGCTCGTAGGACTCGTCCTCCACACTCCCGTCGGCTTTCGCGCTACGTTCGTCCCATCGCTCTCCGACACCCTGCGGGGATATCAACTCAAAATCCGGAAGCGCGACATGAGTCTCGTAGGAAACGTACGCGAGCGGCTCTGACACTGGCCCCGCTTCCGCCTCCGCGGGTTGCTCGAAAGATTCATACTGTGCGTGGGAACCTTCTACATCAGCGGAAGCAGGTGCAAAGGGACTGTGCGCGGAGAACGCCGCAACCGCAGGCCGCTCCGATTCGTACTGTGCAAATGCACTCGCTGCCTCTTGAATCTCGGCTGAGGGGTAGCGGTGATCCTCCGCCGGAATAACTTCTGAGTAGGCAGGCTCCTCGGAAGCGAGATCAGGTTCCGCCGAAAAGCTCTCCTCTCTTGAAGCCTCCACATCAGGCAACTCCGCATAGCTCTCCATCGACTCACTTGCGGCTTGCGCAAGCTGCTCGGCGGCGACGATGGGGACGTTCTGATAGTGCACCGGCGTCAGGGTCGACTCGCTGAAGACGATATCTCCGGCGTGGTGTTCGCCTTGGGAATCCACGCTCTGCCTGCCGATTCCTGAAGCCATGGAGACCTCGCTCTTCGTATAGAGAAGCGGGCGTTCCATGTGGAAGGAATCCTGACGCTCCTCGGTCCGGCCCTTCTGCTCACTCTCGCTCAACAACGGCTCCGCGACCGCATGATCCTGACCCAGCAAACGGCGGAACCAGCCGAACCGCTTCCTTTCACTTGCAGGTGCCGCTCCGTGGGAATCTGACATCATGGCATGGATTGCCTCGTTACGATCTTCTCTCCCCAAGGCTGGAGTGACAACTCCGTCGGAGAACTCGTCCAGCTGAACCGGAATGTGAGTCGTCCCTGCATCTTCAGGGAGGACTACCTCTTCCTCAAGTGCGGCAGACACCTCAGCTTCCGCGCCTGGATGATCCTCTGAAGTCGCTGGCGTCATGGACTCGCTTCCCGCTGGTCGCGAGAGTGCTCTTGAGGAAGGCTCCTCCATGTAGCTCCAAGGGGACCAATCGTCGACGGGCTGTTCATGCAAGGAGCCATGAAGCGAAATCGGAGCAGGCTCTGTCGATGAACCCGGCTGTAGGGTCTCCTCCAAGGCTTCGCTGACATATTCAGCCGGAACTTCTTCTTTCGAGTCCCGAACAACGCCTGCGCCGCTCCCTCTTGACCAGTTTTGCGGCTCGGCCGGCAACGAGTCTTGTTCATCCAGCGGCGTGTCTCCTATCGGATCCTCGCGGCCAGGAACGCTCGCAGCCGACAAAGACGCCTCCGCAGCGGACACCCGGGCCTTCGCTTCAAACTGCTCTTCATATGCCGCGTCCTCCGCGTCGTTCCATGTGGATACGCCTTGCGTTTCGCGTAGCGGCTCCAAGGCGCCACGGAGCGAATCCAGTTCAGCAGTAGACGCCACGCTCGCCGATTCAGAAACATTCTCGGCAAACTCGTCGATGGAAGCTGGAGACGCCCCTTGCACATCCCACCCGCCGACATCTTCGCCATGTTGCTCGTGCTGAAGCGGCCCGGTCCATCTTGGTGACATGGGTTCCTCTTCACTCCCAAGATCCGCAAACTCGGCCTCGGCTGCCAGGTCTTCGAAGGTACTCTCCTCGGCAGGAAGAACGTCGGCGGGCTCGACAAGAGATTCTGCATGGCTTGCGGCCGGAACGACCACCGGTTGTTCTTCCACCTCAACCACTTGTGCCGATGGCTTCCGTTCCGGAGCCGGCTCAACCACGATCTGTGAACGGTCCGCTGCTCGAACCGCTTCCCGGAAGACGGAATCCGCGTAGCGAAGGGGCATGTTCTCGAGAACCGCGCCTATTCCCTGTGGATTGAGCCGCTCCAGGAGTACCGCAGCGCGGCGCAGTTCCGCTCGGTCTGTGCACTCGCTTTCTACCAGCAGGATGGTCGCATCCGCGCAGCGCACAACATACTCTGTCAGTGCCGAACCCAGCAGCGGCGGCGCCTGGATGAGTACGAGGCTGAAGTCCTGCAGCAGGCGCTGCACTCGCGAAGCTCCGAAGCCTTCCAAGGTGTGCGCAGCGTGCAGCCGAAGGCGCGATTCACTTGGACGCGAGCCTGCGCCGCCGTTCACCCCCGGCATCAAGTCTTCTGCGCCCACCGAGACGACCCGAAAACCGATCTGCCGGAGTTTGGCACATAGCTGCGGCAAGAGACTCCGCGACCCGGTGCGCACGGATACAGGCGTGAGGACGAAGCTGCGCGCCCCGCCATGCCGGTAGGCCCCTTCGATTCCGCCGGCCAGTCTCAACATAAAATCGTCGTAGGCCGCCTCACTCACCTCGTTCGGCGCCGGCAGAACGCACATCGGCGCAAAGCCAAGCACTTCCTGCACATCGCCGCCGACGTACAAACGGCGGTCCCATTTGTTCGCGATCACAGCCGCGGCGACACCGCAGAGAAGAGCCAGCGGCAAAGAAAGCAGCAACACCAGCCGTGAGCGGTTGGGCTGTGCCGCATCGGGAACCCTGGCGGCGAGAGCGAGATGCGCCTGTCCTGGACCGCCGGTCTCGAGTTGCAGCCCGCGAATGGCGTCATCGACCGCCGCAAACCGGGTGGTGAGCCGATGGAGATCCGTTTCCAGCTCCGCCGCGCGCTGCAGCTTCGGTCCAGCGCCTGTGGCTCTGGCCGTTTGTTCCGCAAGCTGCCCATTCAAGCGGCCTTCCACCTCTGCGGTCCTGCGCAGATCAAGCCGTAGCTTTTCCTGCAGTTGACGCTCGGCCCGTTCCCGCGCCTCATCGGTCGCCCGCTCCATAGCGCGGTCCAACGCTGCCGTCTCTTCCTGATCCTGCTTGTAGACCGGATTCCCCGGCGTAAGACCCGCCATCTGGTCGCTCAACAAAGCGTGCCGCTGGCTGAGCGTCTGCTTGATGCTGATGAGGCTCGGATCGGTCAGGATCAATTCGTTAGCGGCCGTGCTCAGACCACCGCCGCTCGCTCCGGAAACCGACGCCAGTTGAGCAGCCACCGCGTCGTGCGCCTCTCGCGCGATCGCCAGTTGAGAGCGCAAACCTTCGGATTGGAGATCGTATGGATTGCCGGACGGGCCGTTTGGGTTGGCGACGCCCAGGCTCTTGCCCAGGCTTGCCTGCTCGGCCTTGTCCTGCGTCACCTCCTCGGTGATGCGCTGAGCCTCTTCCCTCAACAGCTGGAGACGTGTATCCGCGCGCGTGTGTTCGTCTTTACGGCCCTCCTCGAGATAGGCCGAGGTGATGGCGTTCGCCGCAGCGGCTGCCGCCTGCGGATTGCTCGCCGAAACATCGATTGACAGCTGATAGCTGTTCAGTACCCGGTCAACCTTAAGCGCGTTTCCCAAACGCCGGATTGCCGAGGCGATAGTTTCTTCCGGCCCGGTCCAGAGACCGGCCGGCATCTTGGCAAGCGCCGCTTCCAGGGTGTCAGTCCGTTCCACCGTCTGCACCTGCTGCTGCAGATAGGAGTCGTAACGGGAGGGATCGTACCCGCTGGAGCTTCGGTCGTTCAGCAGCCGCACTTCCAGCGGCTCTACGTAGATCAGACTTTCGGCCGTGTACATCGGCTTCCGCGCCAGGGCCCAGACCACCAACGCCACGAACACGAACGCCGCCACGCTCGCGGCCAGGAGACGATGCATGCTCAAGCTGCGGCGGAGGTGCAGATGAAAGGCCGGCGGGGTCTGCGCGTCTGCCTCTGCCACGAGCACACTGGCATCGGCCCGCGCCAGTTCCTGTCGACGACCGTTCATCGGGTTGGACATTCGCGATCGCATCGTTTAGGCGTCCGGAGACTTACCGGCCCCCGAAAAGCGCCGCAGCTGTAAACAACGTCACCATGGGGGAGATCTGCTGTAGCGCATAGCCGGTCCGCGCCAGTCCACTCTTCGGAACGTAAATGATATCTCCGGGGTGCAGCGTCAACTCGAGTGCATTGGGCTGCAGCACCTGCTTGAAGGAGATCACCTGTGTTTTTCCAGTGGAGGGTTGAATGACCTGAACGTTCGGGTACCTGCCTGCGGCTTCGGTGATGCCGCCCGACTGCGCCAACAGCTTGACCAGCGTCGAACTGCTTTCGAGCGGTAACGCACCCGGATGCTGCACTTCCCCCAGCACGGAGACATAACGCTCGGAGGGCGACGGCACATACACGATGTCGTCCCGCTGCAGACGCAGATCGGCCATGGCACTTCCGCTGTCCAGCAGCTTCTTGAGCTCTACCCAGAGAACCTTGTCCGAGCCGCGGTAGATCGCCACCCGATCCGGCACTCCGAGCTCCGCCGGAGAGTCCGGGTTGCCGGTGCGCAGAGGAGCCGTGATCGCGCCACCCCGCGAAACCACCTCCAGGAGGGTCGGCGGCCGGTCGAAGGACTGTACACCAGGGTGCTCTACAGCGCCCAGAAGCAGAACCTGGTTGGATGTGTACTTGTCCACGCCCACGGTTACGCTTACCTGCGAATAATAGGCGCTCATGGCTTTCTGCACGGCGTCCGCGGCTTGTTCGCGCGTATTGCCTGCGAGCAGGACCGGTCCGCTCAAAGGCAGGGTCACCCGTCCGTCCGGGCCCACCACATACTTGCCATCTAGCTCCGGACGCCCACTGACGCGGATCGAGATTTCATCGCCGCGGCCCAGCTCGTAGGGACGATCAATCGGCGACTCGAAATCCCGCATGGCGAGGATCGGGTTCGGCTGCAACGCCACGGAGGGCGCGGCTGGCTTCTGGCTCTCGCTTTGCGCAAATCCCCGAGCCGCGGAAAGAAGGAGCATCGCCAGAAAACACCGCGCACCGATCCGGCGATTCATAACGTGCCATCCCTCCCAAGGTGCGCGCATTTGCCCCTCTCACGTGCTGTGCTGCGGGGCCCGCTCTCCGTTCATCCTACGTCAGATCCTCGGTTTGAACGCTCTGCAACTTTGGTTCGGCGTGGTCCTCGATCCGGGAAACACGCGGTCTTCAGGCGACGTTCACACTTTGTGAGGAGCTTGCCTGGACAGCATGTTCCGGCCTTTGCAGGAAGCGGATGCCGCCGTCGGGAACGCCCAGTGTGGAAAGGCGCGCGGCTTCGCGGGTGGTCTCCGCGATCAGGAAAAGTCCCCGCACCGCTGTGTACTGCATGACGCGCTGCACGGCAGGGGAGAGCTCCGAAAGCCAGAGCGTGAGGCCGCGCGCGTGCAGCAGCCGCCTTGCTTCCATCAGGCAGCCCAGACCGTCCGCGTCGACACGCTGCACGTCACGCATATTCACCAGAAGATTCTGATCGTTGCTCATGGCGGCCTGCAGCTCAAGCGTCAACCACTGGCAAACGTCTCCAGTCAACCGCGCCGGCAGAACCACCTCCCGTGTGGCCTCCTGCGAGTTCACATGGAGGGGAGCGCCGGCTTGCCGGCTTGGCTGCATCTGATGCACGGCAACTCCAAGCGGCAGGTGACGCACCAAGGCGACCGCATCTCGAACGTAGCGAGGCAGCAGCCGGGTCGGCTCCTGGGCCATGCGGTAGAACCACTCCAGCTGCAGCTTCCGGTAGAACGCAGGAGCCCGGCGGACCGTGCCGGAGATCATCTCCAGCGAGCCGCCGATACCGATGAGCACCGGAACTCCAAGTTCCTCCCGAAAGCGATGAATCCAGAGTTCCTGTTTTGGATTTCCAAACGCGACGAGCAGAATATGCGGAGCAGCCGAGCGCACCCGCTTCAGAATGGCGTCGTGATCCATGGCTTCGAGCGAAGCGACAGGCGGGGCATATCGGTCCACAATCTTTACGCCCGGGAAACGCTCCACCAGTACGTCCTGCGCCACCTTCGAAGTCGTTTCGTTCGACCCGAGAAAGAAGATGCGGTAGCCCTTGCGGGACGACAAACGCGCCAGCTCCGGAATGAGGTCCACCCCCGTGACACGCTCCTTCAGGGGTTTGCCGAACAGGCGTGACGCCCACAGCATCGGCGCACCATCCGGCAGCACCATGCTGCAGTCGCAAATGACGCGCTGCAGGGCCGCGTCACGGAGCGCGTTCCGGGCAAAATCGAGGTTCGCTGTCGCAATCTGATGGTGCCCTCCACCCAGAATGGCCCGTTCGATTCGCGTCACCGCTTCGGCCATCGTCACATTGCTGATCGGAAGGCCGAACAGCGCAACGGTCTCCGCCGCTTTCGCAGAGTTGACAGGCGACGGCGATGGAAGGGAATGAACCGGCATGAGAACAACATGAACTGGGGGCCCAGTTCCACCGCTTCAGACTAGCCATGTCCACGTGCGCAGTCCAATTACACTTGCGTCCGCAGCCTGCCCGTACGTAACCCAACCCAATTACCCCGGCAGTACGGGTAACCATCGGGTTATGAGCGAAGACCGGCTTCTGTCCGAATCCAACTTGGGGAACTAGGCTACCTTACACGCGCCGGAGCTTGAAGGGGAAGCCGCCGAATGAAACGCAGCGGCAAGGCGTCTCCCTGCAGGGCCAGGGCCGCAGCGAATCCATACGGCGCCGCTAGATCTTGTACGAAAAACTCCGGAGGGCAGCCAGAGAGAGCCGGACTTGCCATTTCCGCTACGGCGATCCAGGCGGGGCCCTCAGGACCGTGCGGCACGACGATATCGCGCAAGGGCGTTCGCAGCCCCCTTCCGCTGGCCTTCGCCACGGCCTCCTTCCGGGTCCAGAGCTGGTAGAAGACGCGGGTGCGCTCCCATCCTGCGCTCTGCGACTGCATCCTGCCGATCTCATCGTGAGCAAAGTTGGCCTCAGCGATGTCCAGCGCTTCCAGGCCGGGATCCATCCACTCCACATCGATACCTACGGGGCTTTCCCGGCAGAGCGCCACATAGATCAGCCCGCGCGAGTGGGAGACATTGCAGTGAATGCCCGGCACGAATGGTTTCCCGAACTCGTCCGCTTCAACATTCAGCAAGTCCGGGGCACTGTCCAAGGCACCCGCCAGAACGACTCGCAGAGCCGCGCGTCCGACCACAAACTCGTCACGCGCCCGGGCGACACGCACTGCAGCCGCGCGGTCGAGCTCCGCCGGCGAAAGCAGCCGTCGCGCCCTCCTCACGAGTGCGGGGTCTTCCTCCACATGAAGCGCATATACCTGAACCTCGCGCGAGGAAAGCGCGGGAAGGCTGTTCCATCCGGGGAGCAGCGCCGTGCGGTCAGGCTCCATCCGTTCATTGTCCTCGAAAATGGCGAGCGCAAGGTTCCCACGGACGTACCACCCCGTCAACTCTGAAGGCTATAGGGCGCGATCGAGAGCTCGCCTATACTACGCGCATCGGCCCGCACGACCGATCTGTCCTTCTCCACGACCGCCCGGCAATGGAAATCATCATTCTGATCCCGACTGTGCTTTGCCTGGCGATGTACCTTCGGTACCCCGTGCAGAGGGTCTTCCTGAACCTTTACATCCCACTCTTTGCGCTCTTCCCGATGTACTACTACTGGAAGGTCTCCCTGCTGCCTCCCATCGATCTGGCGGATGCCGTGCTCTTGCCTCTGGGGTTCGGCATCGTGGTCAAGGAAATGCCGCGCTGGAAGCTCACCCCCGCAGACCTTTCGGTTGCTGTTTTCGCTTTTACTGCTTACTACGCCGACCATTTGGCGGGGCGGCAGACAGCGGCGATCTTCGGCCTGTTCCAGGTCCTTTGTACCGCGGTAGTGCCGTACATGGCCGGCAAGGTGCTCATCGAGCAGCACGAGGCGCGCGTCGCCACGGTCAGAAGAATCCTCTTCTGCACGTTCTTGGCCAGTGTCCTCTCCATGTATGAGTACCGTATGTCGTTCAACCCCTTCACGATGGTTTGGGCGAGGTTTTTCCCGGACGAGAGCTTTGCCTGGAAAACCCAGATTCGCTGGGGCTTCGGCCGCCTGGCAGGACCCTATGGGCAATCGGAGCTGGCCGGCATGATCCTGCTTTTCGCCTTCGTGCTCGCTCTATGGTTCGGCTACAACAAGCTTTGGGAACCGAAGTTCGCCCGGGCGTCCTGGCTTCCCCTGCGCAAATCGACGATCGTGACAGCCTGCATCCTGATTGCCCTGCTGATGACGCAGGCGCGCGGACCCTGGATCGGCACACTCCTCGCGCTGCCGATTGCTCTTGTCGGCCGCAGCAGGCGCGTGATGGTTACGGCCATGATCGTGTGGAGCTTCTGTCTCTTTGTCGGCAGCGTGGCCTACATCGGTTTCCAGCATTACCTGCACAGTCCCACTACCTCCGACGCCCAGCAGACGGCACAGTATCGCCAGCTGCTTTTCGACAATTACTTCCCCATCGCCGTTCGTGGCGGGGCCTGGGGCTGGGGCTCGCAGGTCCCACAGGCACTCGGGCAGAGTTCCGTCGACAATGAATACCTGCTGGTCGCTCTCACGCAGGGCTATGTCGGCTTCGCCGCGTTTAGCCTGCTGGCTATGGAGGTCCTTGTCCGACTCGCCTGGGCAGCCCGCTTCGCAGCGGGCCGTTCGGATCGCTACTTCGCCTTCTCTCTGCTGGGCATCTTTGCCGGCCTGCTGTTTACGATCTCCACGGTTTTTCTCGGCAATCAGGCCTATCAGCTGTTCTTCTTCCTTGCGGGATGGGCGCAAGCGCTCCCGACCCGGCCAGCCGAAAGAGCGCAACTCAGCTTCGAGCATGTTTACTCGTAAGTTCTTCCTGTTTCTGCTTCCGCTGGGTGTGGTGGTGGCCGCCATCGTGTTGCGGCCTCACGCCTCGATGGTCAAGGCCGCTCCCGAAGCCGTTCCCGGTTCCAGCAGCGGTTTGACGACGATCACCCTCGGTCCCAGGGTTTTGCGCACCGGCGTCGAGCGCTTCGGGATCAACTTGAGCGGGCAAAGCTTCTATGACTCCGGGCAGATGCTGCGCAATCTCGTCGCGCGCAACCCCGGCTTCGAAGGTGAGATATGGCAGTCTATTCTCCGCTGCAAGGTGGCCACCGCGAGCACCTGCACAGAGGAGAACCAATACACGGTGTGGCCCGCTGGTTTTCTCGCCGGCGCCAGCTTCGAAGTCATCTCAGGCCCCGGCCAGGGGCAACAAGGCACAATCCTTTCCAGCACCGCTGCCCTTTCTCCCAACGGCATCACTTTGCGCTTCTCGCCGCTCACCCGGCCCGTGGGGAAGGGCGATTTCGTGCTCGTCCGCATGACCAGGCCCGGCGATCCCACGGCCGGCTGGTCGACCGACCCTCACGGCGGGGCGGTCTTTGCGCCGGAGCTGAAGGATCTTTCGCCGAATACCCCCGGGAAGCAGGCGCTTCGCATCGAAGCCACCGGTCCTGGCCAGTGGGCCACGTTGAGCTCTTACTTCGACAGCCTCGAAGGTCATTCGTTTGTCCAGCTTCATGGTCCCTATCAGCTTCACTTCCGCGCCAGGGCTACCGGCGGCTCCGGGCAGATGGGCATTCTTCTCTCACGCCTGGACATGGCGCATGGGCGCGAGGAGCTCTTCCGGCGCGACCTGCAGCTCACACCCGGCTGGCACGACTACAGCTTTTCTTTCCAGGCCCACGAGGATGGCCGAGCGATCGGCACGGTAGCCCTGCAATTCACTCTGGCTGGCGCAAGCGCCCTTTTGGATGACGTTTCCCTCACCAGCGACACACCGTCCGCAGCACCGGCCTTTCGCGCCGAGGTGGTCCAGACCTTACGCGCGCTCCACCCCGGCCTGCTTCGCTACATGGACAGCGGAGCCGCTTTCGGCAGCTCGCTCGACAACCTTCTTCTGCCCGAGTTCGCCCGCCAGCGCGCCGGGTACAGCACCCAGGAACTTGGCCGTGATGACGTCGCCATCGGCTTGGAAGAGTTCTTCGAGCTCTGCGCCGCCAGCGGCGCGGATCCATGGATTACGCTGCCGGCCGGCTTCACCCCTGCGGAAGCCGGCCCGCTGATCGATTTTCTTGCCGGCCCAGAAAGCTCTCCGTATGGCGCACGACGCGCGGCGCGCGGCCACTCGCTTCCATGGACAAAGACATTCCACACCATCCATATTGAGCTCGGCAACGAGCAGTGGAACTCGCGTTCCTTTGCCGGCGCTACCCTCCACGACCCCACCGTCTATGCGCAACGGGCCGGCGCTGTATTCGGGGCGATGCGCCATTCGCCAGGCTTTGCACCGGGGCAATTCGATCTCATCGCCGGCACCTGGAACGCGGTGCCCTGGTGGACAGGCCAGGAGCTGGCAGCTGCCGGGAACGTGGATACCCTCGCCATCGCTCCGTACCTTTTTGCCGAGTTCAACGACGCCAGCAACGACGAGGCGATCTATGGTCCCATGCTGGCCCAGCCGGAACAGCTTGACAGCCGCGCCGAAGTTGCCGGGAACACGGTCGCTCAGCAGGCACGCGAAATCCGCAAGGCACAGCACCCGGTTCATCTCGCCGTCTACGAGGTCAACCTCGGCAGCATGTCCGGCAGCGCCACCCAGGCCCAGCTTGATCGCGTCGTTCCCTCCTGGGGCGGAGGCCTTGCAGTCGCCGCTCACATGCTGCTCATGCTCCGCGATCAGGGCGTCACCACGCAGGCTCTCTTCTGCCTGCCGGAGTTCCGCAACGTGTTTATGAACACCCGGGGCGGGAGTCATGAAGCCCAGGAGACGATGCCGCTCTGGGGAGCCGTGGTGGATATGGGCGGAGGGACGGATCGGAAGCGGCCTACCTATCTGGCGCTGCAGGCAATCAATCGAGCCATCCTGCCCAACCTTCTGCAAACCACGCTCAGCGGTGCTGACCCCACTTGGGATCAGCCGCTCAGCCGGAACGACAAGATTGAGCTGCGTGGCGCCCACGAGCTCCAGACCTTTGCTTTCGGAGCCGGCGAACGCCGCAGCCTTATTGTGTTGAACCTTAGCCGCACGAAGACGCATGAGGTCCAATTCGCCGCCTCAGACTCGCCGGTTGGGTCGGTGGAGCAGACAGTACTGGCGCCCCCGCACCTCAGTGATGGCAATGAAGTGGCGGAAACGGTGCGGCCCGTCACCTCAATGTTGCCAGCGGATCGTCTGCGTTCGCCCTTCAACCTTTCGCCCAGCTCGATGACTGTGTTGCGCTGGAGCGTGTCTCCAGTACCTCAGAGATGACCCGCAGCAGTTCGGACTGACCCTTTCCGAAGTGGTAGAAGTGATCCCCAGGAAACCGTCGGCTCGCGAAGCCGTCCTTGGTCACCGTGCTCCAGTGGGCCAACCCTTCTTCAGAGACGCTGCGGTCCTCCTCGCCCGCGAACGCAAGGAGATCGCTGCGCAAGCGTTCACCCGGTTGCCACTTGTAGGTCTCCACGACCTGCAGATCGCTGCGCATCACCGGCAGAAAAAGTTCGCGGAGCTCCGGGTCGCCGAGCACCGCTTCAGGCTCTCCGCCGTACCGGCTCTTCAACTCCCGTACCAACGCTTCCGGAGCGAGGCGGTGCAGCGTGGTGTGGCTCAGCGCAAGTTGCGGCGCCCTGCGCCCTGAAACGAACAAGCTCATAGGCTGAGGAAGTCCGGCTGCCTGAATCCGGCGAGCCCACTCATAGGCCAGCAGCGCACCCATGCTGTGCCCGAATACGGCATAGGGCCGCTCCAGATAAGTGCCCGCATGGCGGTGAAGTCCTTCTACGATCGCTGCAACATCCGTCAACGGAGGCTCGCTCAGACGCGCTTCCCGGCCTGGCAACAGCAAGGGACAAACAGCGACGGACCCTGGCAGGAACCGTTTCCAACGATAAAAGCCGGCCGCTCCCGAGCCCGCGTGCGGCAGGCAGAACAGGCGCACACCCGGAGCGTCGAGGTCGCGCGCTGACAGCCACTGAGCAGAACCCGCCATGCAGAAAAGACGCTCCCTGGCCACCCTAGCAGATAGAATCAGCCACGTCCCTCTGCTGAAATGGAGCCTTACAGGCGCTTTGACTACCCTGCACATTCTTTTCAATCTGCTGGGTGCGGGCGTTCTAGCGCTGACGTTTCCTCTTGTATTCGAGCTGTTCGTCCTATCCCTCGCGGCGCGGCTTCCAGGCCGGGCGAAGGCCCGAGCAGAATGGCCTGTGCTTCGGCCGCCAAAGCTCTGGGCGATCATCCCCGCACACAATGAGGAGTTCTTGATTGCGGCCTGTGTGCGTAGCCTGCTCGCATCCAGCGAGCCTTCGTGCGGCGTCCTGGTGGTCGCGCACAACTGCACGGACGATACCTTTACGCGAGCGACTCAGGCCGGCGCAGAAGCTGCCACACTCCGGGACACTGGCGCTGGCGGCAAGGGCGCCGCTCTACAATTCGGCTTCTCCGAAGCGTTCGCCCGGGGAGCCGAAGCTGTGCTTATTGTCGATGCGGATTCCACTGTCTCCCCCAACCTCATCGCCGCCCTGCAAGCGCGGCTGGAGGCCGGTGCCGCGGCTGTGCAGTGCCGCTATCTTGTGGCCGAGCCCAATGCTTCGCCTCGTACGCGCCTGATGGCCCTCGCCTTCCTTGGAATGAACCTCCTTCGCCCTCGCGGACGATCACGGCTCGGCTTCTCGTGCGGCCTCTTCGGCAATGGCTTCGCGCTGCAGCGCTCCACTCTGGAGCGCGTGCCGTACCTCGCGCATTCCGTAGTGGAGGATTTGGAGTATCACCTGCTCCTGCTCCGTGCCGGGGTGCGCGTGGAGTTTGTTGACGAAGCTGTCGTGCTCGGCGAGATGCCGCACGCCTCGGCAGCTGCAGCAACACAGCGTGCCCGCTGGGAGGGCGGACGTCAACTCATGCGCCGCCAGTGGACGCTTCCGCTGTTCAGGGACGTTCTTCGCGGCAGAGTACGAATGCTGGAGCCACTGCTCGACCTGCTTTCCCTGCCCATGGCCAGCGGCGTCGTGTTGCTCGTACTCGCCTCTCTCCTGCCTGTCTTCTGGATACGCACGTATGCGGCGGTCGGCCTGCTGACAATGTTGCTCTACGTGCTGGTGTCCGCGTCCCTTGCAGCCTCTCCAGTGACCGCGCTCCGCGCCCTCGTTTCGGCGCCGGGCTACCTGCTTTGGAAGCTGGCTATGCTGCCCCGCACCCGTCTCGCCGCTCGCCGAAACGCCGCATGGGTGCGCACGGGGCGGAACCTTCCCCCGGACTCCAATGCAGACTCGCGATAGCATGAGCCCCATGCGCACGACACGCCTGAGCGGCTACGTCCGCTTCCTTCTCTTCATCGCGGGCCTCGGCGGCCTGCTTTACGGCATCGACGTCGGCGTCATCGCCGCAGCAATTCCGTACCTGTCCAAAACCATCAGCCTCACCCTGACGCAGACCTCAGCCATAGTTGCCGCTGTGTTCCTCGGCAGTATGTTGGGTTCTCCACTGGCGGGTGTGCTTGCCGACTGGCGAGGGCGCAGGCTCATGATGGTGCTTAGCGGACTCCTGTTCGTCGTCAGCGTGGCCGTCATTGTCATCTCGCAAGGATTTTGGCCCCTGTTCGCGGGCCGGCTGCTACAGGGCCTGAGCGGCGGCGTGATCGCCGTCGTTGTGCCGCTCTACCTGGCTGAAAGCCTGCCTGCCGAAATACGAGGCCGCGCCACGGCTCTCTTCCAGCTGGCGCTGACCATCGGCATCGCGGTCGCAGCGGTAATCGGGTTCAGCTACACCAGCCGCACCGAGCACCTGATCGCGCTCGCAAACGGCAACGCGGAGATGATCCGCAGCGCCGAGAGCCATGCCTGGCGCGGCATGTTTCTGCTGGTGATCTATCCCGGCGCGGCTTTCCTGCTGGGAACCTTGGCGCTCTCCGAGAGCCCCCGGTGGCTCCTGCTTCGCGGCCGGACGAGCGAAGCTGCTGCTGTGCTGAAGCGGCTTGGAGATGACAGCTCCGGTGAGGAGCTGCTGCAGGTGGCGGAGACCCTTCCCGAAGAGCTTCCAGACTCAGTGAAGGTATTGGCCGGGTCAACCGGATCCTTGCTGCAACGCCGCTATATCTATCCGTTCGTACTGGCCTGCGTGGTGCTGGCCTGCAACCAGACCACGGGGATCAACTCCATCCTCGCCTTCCTTGTGGTGATCCTCAAGCAGGCCGGGCTCTCCGTGACCCACGCCGCTCAGGGAGACGTGTTCGTCAAAGCGCTGAACTGTGTAATGACTGTCGTCGCGCTCACCCTCGTCGACCGCAAGGGACGCAAGTTCCTCCTCAAGCTAGGCACCGCCGGCATCATCGTTTCGCTTAGCCTCGCCGCGATCATCTTCTTCAGCTTTGAATCGCACCGCCGGGACATCAGGCCGGCCCTGGAAGCGGCTCGCAGCGGCAACCGTATTCATCTTCCTGCGCGGGCCGTGACGCTCTCCAGCCCTGAGGACCCCCCTGTGCTTCTCACCGTGCTCTACAACTACGGCAGGGGAACCCACATGGCGACCGCGGCAACGAGTTCGGACGAAAGCCTGGACATCGCGCCGGACCCTGAGCACCCAGACGCTGCGTTGCAGATCGAGCGGGCCTTCCTCGCACTCGCAGGTTCCCCCAGCAGCGGCACATGGATCGCGCTCTGCCTGGCACTCTTCATCGCCAGCTTTGCCGTTGGCCCGGGAGTAGTGGTGTGGCTGGCTCTCTCAGAGCTCATGCCCATGCGCATCCGCTCCACCGGCATGGGAGTTGCGCTGCTGCTGAATCAGGGAGTCTCAACCGCCATTGCGGCAGCGTTCCTGCCTGCCGTCGGCAGCCACGGGTACTACTCCATGTTCTTCTTCTGGGCCGCCTGCACGGTGGTGTACTTCATCACCGCCGCCTTCTTCCTGCCGGAGACCAGGGGTAAAACGCTCGAAGAGATCGAGTTCAGCTTCCGCTGAAGGACCACAAGCTCTCACGCAGCAGCCGGTGCGTGCGGCTGCGTTTCTTCCTTGAGCAGCGCCAGAAGGTCCTGGTCGTAGATCGACTTTTTGCGATCCGCCAGCGCACTAAAGCGATCGTACAGGGCATCCAGTTGCACGCGTGTCAGCGTGTGTCCAAGCTGCTGCAGGCGATCTGCCAGGGCGCGTCGGCCCGAATGCTTGCCGAGCACCAGATTGCTGGAAGGCACACCCACGGATTCCGGCGTCATGATCTCGTAGGTCAGCGGATTGGCCAGCATTCCATGCTGGTGAATTCCTGACTCATGCGCGAAAGCGTTGGCGCCCACGACCGCTTTGTTCGGGGAGCAGCCGAAGCTGACGATCTCGCCCAGCAGGCGGCTCGTGGGGTACAGCTCCCGCATACGGATCTTGTTGCGAAAGCCGTAGCGGTCGTGCCTCACGGCCATGGCAGCCGCGATCTCTTCCAGCGCAGCATTGCCGGCCCGCTCACCGATGCCGTTGATGGTGCACTCCACTTGCCTGGCGCCGCCTTCCACGCCCGCGAGCGTGTTGGCCACAGCCATTCCAAGGTCATTGTGCGCATGCGTCGAGAACACCACGCCGTCCGCTCCCGGAACCTTGTCCTTCATGCGCCTGAACATCGCCCGGTACTCGTCCGGAGTCGTGTAGCCCACGGTATCGGGCAGGTTGATCGTCGTCGCACCCGCCTGGATGGCTCCCGCGACCATCTGCAGCAGGAAATCAGGATCCGAGCGGGTCGCATCCTCGGGTGAGAACTCCACATTGTCCGTGAACGTGCAGGCATACTCGACAGCCTGCGCGGAGTAGTCCAATGCCTGCGCGCGGGTGATCTTCAGCTTCGCTTCCAGGTGCAGATCGGAACTTGCCAGGAACACGTGGATGCGGTTCTTCTCCGCGGGTTCTACCGCGCGTGCTGCGGCCTCGATGTCGGGCCTTGTGCACCGCGCCAGGGAAGCGATGCGTGGACCGCGCACCTCGCGCGCGATTCTGCGGATCGACTCCAGGTCACCCTGCGACGCGATGGCGAAACCGGCTTCCAGCACATCCACGCCGACGGCTGCCAGCTGGTGCGCCATACGCAGCTTCTCTTCGTGATGCATCGTGCAGCCTGGGCTCTGCTCCCCGTCCCGCAGCGTTGTGTCGAAAAAGATGATCTGGTCTTGTGTTCCGGGCACCGATTCCATCTTGAAACTCCCCGCTTCCTGCACACGATTCCTTGCGGAGCAGAATAACCCACTCTTATGTGCGGACGCCTTCCTATCAGCAGATGTAATGCAGTTATTGAACTCCTTTCCTGCGCAACCCGCATCTTCTCAGCTGGCAACGCACAGCCAAAACCTGCGCAGCGGCTACCTCAAGAACCGGCTTCAGCTTGCCGGTAATTTCACCGGGCATTCCGCGCAGGTGGAATAGCCCGGGCATCCTGAACGCGTTACCCTGCAAGCGGCCCGATGTCGATCCATGACCATCCCGAGACGGCGGCAGGTTCTCCACCCTTGACGAAGCGTGCCTTGGGGGTTGTGCTTGCCATCGCAGCGTTCGCTCGATTGCTTCCTTTTCTTTCCCTTGTCTCGCGCTCTTCGGCGACCTGGCTGTTCGGACGCGGCCTGGAAACCGGTTTCGTGGCGCATGCTTTGCTTTCGCATCAGGGTTTCGCTTCCCCCTTTGGCGGACAAACCGGTCCCACGGCGCTCATTTCGCCGGGCTACGCGCTCCTGGTAGCCGCAGTGTTTCGGCTCTTCGGCGAAGCATCCACCGCCTCGGCCGTGGTCATCCTGCTCGCGCAGGTCGCTGTGGGGGTGCTGACCGTCTGGCTGGTCATGCGTCTGGCGGAACGACTCGGCGGTAGCCGTGCGGCGATGCTGGCCGGGTGCTTCTTCGCTCTCTGGCCCCCCTTGCTGTGGGTGCCCACAATCTTCTGGGACACTTCGCTGACGCTGGGCTTGATGCCCGCCCTGCTCCTCACCGCTTTGCAACTGCGCGAGTGTCCCACTCGCGCCCTGTGGCTCGCGTTCGGCGTGCTCTGTGGCTGCACCGTTCTCATCAATCTGGCCCTGTGCCTTACAGTGATCGCGGTCTTCTGCTGGGCGGCGTGGACCTCACCTGCCTCTCGCCGCAGTGCGCTCCTTTCGGCGATCCTCGCGCTGGCCATTTACTCACCCTGGCCGATACGCAATGCCCACGCATTGCATGCCTTCATTCCTCTGCGAACGACGGTGGGACTCGAGCTTTGGATGGGCAACCGCGATGGAGCAACCGGGTTCCTCGACGAATCTATCTTTCCCCTTTTTAATTCTGAGGAGCTTCGCAAGTACGTCAAGGCCGGTGAAGTGGCTTACATGCGAGAGAAGTTCGCTGCGGCTGGGGCAGCCATTCGCCGCCATCCGGAAACATTTCTTGCTCTCAGCACCAGGCGGGTCATCCGGTTCTGGTTCGGTACAGGTACGCGGGGCGGATCGCCTGTGTACGCCATCGGCGCTACTCTCACCTCCGTGCTTGGTCTCGCCGCGTGGATTCTCCTCTTCCGCCGCGGCAATCGCCCAGTCGCACTCCTGTTTGCCCTACCGGCGCTTCTTTTCCCTTTGCCGTACTACATCACGCATGCTGAATTCCGGTATCGCCTGGCACTCGATCCGGCGCTGACTGCATTGGCGGCATACCTCGCATCGAACCCGTTCCTTGCTTTGACAAAAAAGCCGGCGCGACAGGAGCGCGGTACCCTACGTGCCGAAAACGAGAGCGCGGTGACTCATGTTTCATGAGGCTCGGCTGATTTCAGGAGCCGAGATACCCGTGAACCCGTCAGGCCGGCTCGGCCGCGACGTTCCATGCGCCCCTGAAGAACTGGCTGTTGGAGACTTCGTCGTGCCGATCACCTTGCTGGCGCTGGTGATCAGGCTTACGGTGGCGCTGGTCGTCTCACGCACGCTGACCGCGCAATGGCTGTTCAGCCAAGCCACTGAACTCGGCTGCATTGCGGACTCGGTTCTTGCGGGTCGCGGATTCAGTTCTCCCTTCTGCGGAGATACCGGTCCGTCGGCCTTTCTGGCTCCTGGGTATCCACTCCTGGTCGCGGGCGTTTTTCGCCTTTTCGGCCCATACAGCATGCATTCTGCGATGGCCGTCGTGTTTGTGCAGGCGCTCTTCGGAACGGCAACCGTGCCCGTCGCCATGTGGGCCGCGAACACCGCCTTTGGCAAACGCGCGGCGAATGCCACAGGAATACTTTGCGCTTTCAACCCGTGGCTCATCGGCCTGGAAGCCGTGCTTTGGGAGAGTTCCCTTTCGATCTTCTTGGTGACGAGTCTCCTGGGTCTCGCCCTCTCGATCTGGAGACGTCCGTCCCGCAGCAGATGGTATTCGGCGTCTTTGGTGCTCAGCGTTGCCACATGCGTCAATCCATCTCTGCTGCCGACCGGCATAGCGCTGCTCGGAACTTCTATCTTGCTCGGCGCGAAGTCCCGGCGCGCAGAGTGGCTCGCTCCTGCTGTGCTCCTGTTATGTGTTTGTAGTCTCTGGCCCTTGCGCAACTTCAGAACTCTGCATGCCGTCGTTTTGCTTCGCAGCAACATGGGGTATGAACTCTGGCAAGGCAACCGGCCCAACGCGGATGGATTTTTCGAGGCTACTCTGCACCCCAACGCGAATGCAGCGGAGTTCGCGCGGTATAAGGGTTTGGGAGAGATTGCTTATATGCGCGAGAAGTCCAATCTCGCCTCCTCGTGGATCAAGGCGCATCCTGGCAGCTTCTTGACGCTCACGCTACGCCGCGCGGCGTATTTTTGGTTGGGCATCGGAAGAAAGCGTTCCTTGCTTCTCCTCACGAGCACAGCTTCCCTATCGTTTGCAGGGCTCGCAGCGCTTGTGGCGCTCGCCAGGGCGGCTAAAAGGCTCGCCACCTTCTTCGCAGTCCCGCTGATCGTTCTTCCACTGCCGTATTACATTTCGCACCCGGACTTCCGCTTTTGGTGCTTGCTAGCTCCCACGCTGACCGTGCTGTGCGCGTGGTGGCTTACGCGTCGGTGGAGTAAGCCTCTTACGGCAATTGGGCCACTTGGCTAGGAAGAACCTCGGTAGCATCCGTGACTGATTTCTAGACGACCGGACCATAGCGTCACTTGGTCAATCCTGCGGAGCTTTACTCAGTCACAAAGAGGTCGCCCAACATAGTGCGAGACTGCGCGATGTGGCCCGCAGGCAGCTCGATTACACTCCGCACCTTGGTCTGAATCGAAGTAACTCGATAAGGTGTCAAGCCGGGCCATAGCTTCACGACTCGAAGCGACCTGTCCACGCCAATCACATCGATCGGGAATCGCATGAAAAAGGTATGGACGCCGGAAGAAGGCTGTATCCAAAGCCCCTCCCCGACGTCCAGTCCTGACCTGCTCAGGAGCCCAAACAATCTGGTCAACGAAGTATCTGCGATACGGATATGGTTCCCAATAACGGTTCCGCGAGTGGTGTTTCTTAAAGTCACCTCGCGCATGTCTGGGCTTTGCTCCAGGTATACTAAACGGCCTTCTGCTTGCGACGATAGACGATCACCGACAGCACAATGGCTGCGAGAACGCCCGCTCCAACGCGAACTAAGAGAACGGTATCCATGCTCAGGCCTCCTTTCTTGATTTCAGGATCTCTGCAGAGAACTGGTTGGGATGCTGCAGGTTGCTACTCCAAAACTTGTGCTCTTTCGAACTATCTGAAGGGTAGCCAGACCCTACAAGCCCGTACATACCACTTACAGGGAACATTACCTGCCGACGGTCTCATTTTCCGAGCGTACTCAAGCCGGTAAAGAGTGTCAGGATCGCAGGCGCTAGCAGCACAATGAAAATACAAGGAAAAATGCACAGAACTAGCGGAAAGATGATCTTCACCTTCGTTTTTACCGCAGCTTCTTCGGCATGCTGGCGGCGTTTGGTGCGCAGGTCCTCGGAGTAGCGGGTGAGCGACTTGATGATGGGCGTACCGAAGCGGTCCGTCTGCGTCAACATGCTCGTAAATGAAACGAACTCCTCGACCTGAGTTCTCTTCGCCAGTGCCTCCCAAGCCTCCAGCCGCGGTTTGCCGGCGCGCTGCTCCAAGTTCACGATGGTGAACTCTTCGCTCAGCTCTGGATAGCTGATCGCCAGTTCGTCGCCGACCCGCATCAATGCCTGATCCAATCCGAGACCGGCGCCCACACAGGTAACAAGAAGATCGACCGCATCGGGAAGGCTGCGGCGTATCTTTCGCTTTCGTTGGCTCACTTTCCTGGTGAGCCACATGTCCGGAGCCATATAGCCTGCAACGGCAAGGCTCGCTATCCAGAAGAGCTTGTTCCCGGATATGAAGCTGCCTATGACGATGCCCGTGATCGGCAGAGCGATCTGCGCAACGAAGAGGACGTCTGCCGTGGTGCGCGTACGAATGCCTGCCTGCTCCAGGCGCTTCTTTAGCGACCCCGATTCTGCGGAACCGAACCGCGACCGCAAAAAGCCCGCCACGTTGAAAGCCCTGCTGCGAACACCTCCATACCCCGGCGTCCGGTCCCCTACCGTTGCCGCCGCTTGCTGCGGTGAGAGCACATGAGAGACGCGCTGCTCCTCATCCGTTTCACGGAACAATACGGTCGAGCCGATCAGCGCGATCAGGCTGAAAATGGTAACAAGTAAGGCTGCATAGAGTAGCATGGGCGGCATAACGTTACATCTCGATTCCGCGGATGATTTTGCGAATAATCAAACCCCCGGCCGCAAGCAGACCCACCCCGAGGTACAGAATTTTCTGCCCGGTGGGATCGTGAAACAGCGGCTTGGAATACCCGGGGTTGACCATGTTAATCAGAATCAGCATGACGACGGGAAGCAGACATAGGATCCAGCCGGTAAGCCGGCCCTGGGCCGTGTGCGTCCGAATTTCGCCCTGGATACGCACGCGGTCTCGGATGACAGCGCCGATGCGATCCAGAACCTCCGCAAGATTGCCGCCCGTCTCCTTCTGAACCAGTATTCCTGTGGCGACCACACGCAGATCCTGCGAGGGAACGCGATCCAATAGCTGATTCATCGCGTCACGAAGAGGCAGGCCGAAGTTCTGCTGCCGGGAGACCTCGGCAAACTCAGACCGAGCTGGTTCGGTAGATTGCTCAGCCACGATCCCGATAGCCGCGGGAAGCGAGTGACCGGCCCTCATCGAACGCGACATCATGTCGATGCAGTCTGCCAGCGCTGTGTTGAAGGCCTTCAAGCGTTTGCTTCTCTGCATCCGCAGAACCATGATCGGCGTAAAGCTACCGGCAAGCGCCGCTACCATGGCGATCGGGACCATCTTCGTAAACAGAAACACCGCGACGAATGCAACCAGGGCACCGCACAGGCACCGAATGACCAGCGTACCCAGCGTTGTCTTGCTGTTTGCCTGCAAAATTAGCAGCCGCAGCTGACGCGACAACGACAGGTCGGCCATGAGATCTTCAATCCAGCCAAACGGGCCGGCCCGGCGCGTCTTGAGGTATTGCTCCAAATCGCTGCTGACCGCACCTGCCTCCGACCGCTGCGAACGGATGACGACCATGCGCCGGTCGAGCGCCTTCTGGTCCGGCGTCGGGCGCAACATAAAGGTGATCACCGCAAAGCTGATCGCGCAGACAAACACGAAGATGAGTACGAGTGACATGGCCGGGGTCGCCTAGATCTCCAGACTGTGATCGTGAAATTCGGTTGGGAACGGGATGCCTGCCGCCGTCAGCTTTTCCGCAAAGCGCGGCACAATCCCCGTGGCGTGGAAACGGCCGCGCACCTTGCCGTTAGGACCCAGACCTTTCTTCTCAAACAGGAAAACGTCCGTGGTGCCAATCACGTCTCCCTGGGTGCCGACTATCTCCGTGATGTGCGTGATGCGGCGAGTGCCGTCGCTCTGTCGAGCAACCTGCACGATCAGGTGCACGGCAGAGGCGATCTGCGCCTTGATCGCTCGTTCCGGCAGCGCGACCGCGCCCATGAGCGCCATGGTCTCCATGCGGGCCAGTGCGTCGCGAGGTGTGTTGGAGTGGATGGTCGTGAGGGACCCGTCATGGCCGGTGTTCATGGCCTGCAGCATGTCCAGACATTCTTCGCTGCGCACCTCACCCAGCACAATGCGGTCGGGACGCATACGCAGGGCGTTGATGACCAGTTCGCGTTGCCGGATCGCGCCATGCCCTTCCACGTTCGGGGGCCGGGTTTCAAGGCGCACCACATGCTCCTGTTTGAGGGCCAGTTCGGCGGAGTCCTCGATGGTGACGATGCGCTCCCTTTCCGAAATAAACCCCGATAAAACATTCAACAGAGTTGTTTTGCCCGCGCCAGTTCCGCCGGAGACGACAATATTCAGCCGTGCCTTTACAGCCGCCTGCAGTACCTGCAGCATGGGCTCGGTCAGCATCTGATTGCGAACCAGGTCCTCGGCCTTGAGGGGTATTTTGCCGAAGCGGCGAATGGAGAGAATGGGGCCGTCCACCGCCAGCGGCGGAATGATCACGTTGATACGGGAACCGTCCGCAAGGCGCGCATCCACCATTGGCGATGACTCGTCCACTCGCCTGCCCACAGCCGACACGATCTTGTCGATAATGTGCATCAGATGACGGTTGTCGCTGAAAACGATGTTTGTCTTCTCCAGCTGTCCGCGACGCTCGATGTACACGGAGTTGTAGGTGTTCACGAGGATGTCGCTGATCGTGGAGTCCGCCAGCAACTGCTCCAGCGGTCCCAGACCGAAGACTTCGTCGATGACCTGCTTGGCAAGCCGATCCCGTTCGGTGCTGCTGAGGGGAATGCCTTGCTCCAGGAGCAACTGCTGAATGAGGGAGAACAGCTGCTGCTGGCCGCCGCGATTCTCGTTCATCTCCGAGAGCTTGTTCAGGTCCACTCGGTTGATGAGCTCTTTGTGAACCGCGCTCTTGATCTGCTGCTGAACGAAATCAGGGACGCCCCGCGCCTCCATGGAGTTCAGCAAGCTGCGAGGCTCGTCCGTTATCGGTAAAGTGAGTGTGCTCATGCCTGGGGGCCCTCGGAAAGCGATGTCTTACACACGCGTTGACTAAACACCTGTTGCCAGGCGCTTGCGAAAGAAGCCCATACCGCCGCGCGCCGGAGCCGGAGCAGCTGCTGCAACCGGTGATCCCGCACCCACCAGAGTGTTGGTCCACTTGGTAAGCTGAATGCTGAACTCCGTCTTGCTCTTTGGATCGAGAGGCTCTCCCAGGTTGATCGCGCGCACCATCTCGACGTAGGCGTTTGGCAGCCGAATTTCTACGTCCTTTTTAATCGCCTTTTCGATCTGCTCCTCGTTAACTGCGAAGCGCGAAGAACAACGGTTCAGGACGACGTGGACCTTTTCGCTAACATGCTGGTCCTGTGTGAGCGTATCGATATAGCGCGAAAGGTCGCGGACCGCACCCAGTTCCGGGCTCGCCACAAGGTAAACCTTAGCGGAGGACTGCATCACGGCCAGCGTGATTGCGCTCAAAGAGGATCCACAGTCGATCACGATGAAGTCATATTCGCTGAGAAGAAAGTCCAGCGTACGTTTCACAGAGTCCGCATCCATGTGTCCCATCTGATCCGCGCTATCCGGAGAAGAGAGCACCTGAAGCCCGCTTTCGTGCGTTCCGACGGAAGCCTGCAGGAGGGCGCTGTCCAGCCGCCGGACATTCTTGACTACTTCCTCGAAGTGGTATTTGCTGCCGTCCAGTCCAAGATAGATTGCGGCATGGCCCAGTTCAGGACGGGTGTCGATCAATAGCGTGCGCTTGTTGTGAATCTTGGCCAGGTAGACGGCTGTGTGTACCGCCAGGGTGGTCGTGCCCACCCCGCCCTTAGCTCCCATGAACGAAAGCAGCGTGCCTGCCGATGCGCTCCGGCTGGAAGCGGCAGTCCAATCCGCCTGCATTCGCGCCACCGCTTCCAGCAGCGCCTTGGGCTGAAGAGGCTTGACTAGGAATTCCTTGCAGCCAGCCCGCATTGCCTCAAGCAGCAGTGCCTGATCCAACGCATCGGAAAGGGCGATCACTGTGATCTTGCTGCCAAAGACATGCTGCAGATAACGCGTCGAATCGAGTGCTTCTTTACGATCCTTGTCGAAATCGACCAGCGCAATGCACGCGTTGGAACCCTTGATCTGGGGAGAGATATACGGTCGACGCGCGTCTGAGATATAGGCAGGGAAGGACGTGGAGTTTACCAGCCAGGGCATTTCGCTCACGACGCGAACTGCTTGCTCGGCAACTTCCGCTTCCACGCAGACGCTGAGAACTGTGGCGCTAAAAACAACCGGATTCATGCTCATTTCTGCTGTCTGCTTTCTTTGATCGTCAGGTTCTAGCTACTTGGCTCCGCCGGTGTGCTTGGGCTTTACTGGGAACGCCTGGTCGAACTTCTGTGGACTTAACAACGGAATTGGAGCCGTGGGAAGCTTGTTTTCCTCCGGTTGGTCATTCAGCGGGTCCACGATTTCCGGAGTCACGATCACAACGAGCTCGCTTACGGAATGATTGATGTTCTTGGAGCGGAACAAAGCACCGAGGATAGGCACGCTCGCGATCCCCGGGGTACGGCCGAGCGCATCCGTTGTCCGCTGATCCAACAGGCCGGTGAGTGCAAAGCTCTGACCGTTGCGCAGTACGACCTCCGTCTGCGCGCGCCGCGTGGAAAGCGCCGGAATGGTGTACCCACTTATCGTCACGGCGTTGGAATAATCCAGTGCACTCACTTCCGGCGCTACCGTAAGATCAATCGATCCGTCCGGGTTCACCAGCGGTGTGAAATCCAGCTTCACGCCGTAGGGGCGGAACTGAACGGTGATCGACGCCGTCGTGCCGGCCGTGCCGCCCCCCTGGACCACGGGAAACGGAAACTCTCCGCCGGCCAGAAAATTCGCCTTCTGTCCGCTCATCGCTGCGAGAGTAGGCTCAGCCAGAATATGCATGATCTGTTTGTCTTCCAGATCCTGAATGGTGGCGCCGATGTTGTGGCTCGCGTTGTACAACACGAAGTTCAGCGGGTTCGAGACCGACACCGCCTGACCGCCTACCGTGGCTGCCGAGCTGCTACTGCCACTGGTCGATTGATTGGAAAATGTGGAGGCGAACTGCCCAGTGGTGCTCTGGACCAGGGTCGGATTACTGCCGGTGCCGTTCAAGATCGCGAAAAGATTGATGCCGAACTGGCTGAGCCGCGAGCGGTCAACCTCCGCAAATCGTACCTTCAGGCGAACCTGCTTGATCTTCGAGGAACTCACGAAGAGAGTGTTGGCGACATCTTTGCCGTAGAGTGCCGCCAGTTTGCCGATTGCGTCTGCGGCGGCCTGCGTGCCGACTGTACCGGAGAGCGTGGTACGGCCGCCGCTGTTACTTACTTCTACGTTCTCGTTCGGAAAACTCCTCTTGAGCGCGCTGTCCAGCGCATCATGGTTCTCTTCGGTCGAGACCATATACACCTGGGTATCGCCTGCTTCGTCCCAAAGAATGAAGTTGCTCATCCCCGCCTGCTTTGCGGTGACGACGACTTCATTCGGGCTGGACGTGTAGGAGTTCAGCACGTCGGGATTGGTGATATATACCCGGGAGAGCCGGTGCTTGGTATCGATGAAGAGGGAGTGGCCGACGGCAAGATGCACTGTCTTTTCTTGAGGAAGCGGTGTGTTGAAGTTCGTCTCGACTGTCGAATGGCTTGGCAATATCGCTGAAGCGGGCGCTCGTGCGGGAGGCATGGCCTTGAACATTGCGACAGCGGCAGATACACGCGCCGGTGCTTTGGGACCAGCTGCTCTGACAGGCAGAGGTCGAGGCGAAAAGGTGACACTGCCTGCACTATGGCTTGCTGCCGTGGACACAGTCGCCGGTTTGGAAATCAAGGCAAACGACGGTGCTCCGCGGCTTAGAACGATGGGACGCACCGTATTCTGGGCGGCCGCTCCGCTCACGACGATCGCAGCTACAGACAAAGCGGCGGCAAAGAAGCTTCTGCGGCCTGGGAGGCGAGCCAGTTTCATTTGAAAGACTCCATGGTCTGCTTGTCGCCACGAATTGTTTCTACGGTGTAGGGCTTTTTCTCGGGCGCCGGATTCATGTTTGTGTGCACGACAGGCCCCGCTTGGGGCGCTTCAACATGTGTCGGCAGGCCGGCGAGGCTTGCGATGTCTGTGGGGTGCTGCGACGTCTGCTGATGATCGCTGCTGTTGCGCAAAACAAAGTGGATAGAACCCTGTGAACTGGCGAGTGTCAGTTTTGCAGCATCGTTGGGAGCCACCAACAAAGTGACGACGCTGGCCATGTTGGCGTGTCCCTCCGGGTCGGGCTGCATTTTCTGGCCTGCGGTCAGCACCTCGGCGTCTTGCAGAACCGTGGAGGTGCTCGAATCCTGGGAAGAGGGCGAGCGATAGGTCATCAGCACGTCGACCCGTGTGCCGGGAAGCAGAAAGCCGGCCACGCCCACGATCTCATCGGAACGAAGAGAGATGGCCCGCATGCCATTCGGAATTCGCGCCGCCAGACCAACTCCTGCGCCGGCCGCGGAAATCTGCCTCTGCAAAATGGGCTCACCAACAGCGATGGGATAGAGCACAGTACGACCGGCAATGTCTTCCATCTTTTCGGAGGCGCCCTCCACGGCTTTGGTCGCGTTCCAGTCGACCATCTCCAGGTCGGACGGCTGCACCACGACTCCGGGATCCAGGTTATGAACAGCGCCGACATAGCGGTGCGCCGCAGCCGCCTGTACAGTCGGCGGTTTACTCATTTTCCTGCCCAGCCACACGGTAAGCAGCCCGGAGATGGCGAGTGCGGCGAGAAGTGCGGTAATGAAGCGGCGCGCTTTCATGAAGCAACTCCCTTGAAGTTCTCCAGATACAGGGTGATCACGCAGCCGGCGGCAATCGCGATACCGTAAGGCAACCGGAGCGTTGCGCCGTTGCGGACGTTCAGCTCGGGGTGCGGGATCAAACCCGCTTCCGCATGGTGTTTCACCAGAGCACCGAGATTGAAGAACGCCTCACGCAGACGGCCGCGGTAGAGGGCCAGCCCCACGGCCATCGCGCCGCCGGCGAGGGCGGTAAAAACCAGCAGGAACGCAACGTGCGGCAGGCCCGCCAAACACCCCACGGCGGCAATCAACTTCACGTCCCCTGCCCCCATTCCACCGGCCATATGGAAGATCAGGAAGACAGCAAAGCAGATCAGACCTGCGGCCAGGGAGGAAAGCAGGCCATGCCAGGAGTCGATGAGGCCGTGAAGCAACAAGCCGGCAAGAAGACACGGTCCTGTAATCAGGTTGGGGATCCTGCGGCTTCGGACATCGAAAGCCGCGCTGATCGCCGCGCAGATGCAGGTGGCGCCCAGATAGATCACTTGAATTTCAGACTGCGTCATGCGTGTCCCCTGCAGTAAAGCTTCCAGGCAAGGCTTTCTCGGGGAGTAAGCACTTGGTTAAGGCACGTTACTTGAGTAAAGAGAGAATGACTGAGCACCTGGTGAGCGCCGTATTGAGCTATATATGGTGCTCAGTCCTGGACGTGTTTCCCGGGAGTTCGCGTGTAAGAAAGGCCCGTGGGCGCCAGCCGCTCGCCCACAGGAGCTAGACAGCGCTGGTGAGGGTTGTGCCGATGGATGTGAAAGCGCCGCTGATCGCGGTGGCGAGGGTTCTCATGGAGGAAACTGCAGCCAGGCCGATCAGGCAGGCAGCAAGGGCATATTCGATCAGGTCCTGGCCGGACTCGTCGTTGATCACATTTTTCAGCAGGTTGTTCAGGTTCTTCATAGGTTGTGTCTCCTTGCGGTTTGGTCGTACCCCAGCGGGTGAGCCCGTGTTGAATGCAGACTAGGAGCGGAAAAGAGCGTTCACAATGACAGAAAGGTGGAGCCGGAATACTACGGAAGCATCGAGCTATACCCATTCAGTAACGTCACCGGTGATCCTTCGTCCAGTGAGATCCCCATCCGCGCCGATCTGCACCTTGAAAATTGGTGCTCCTTATTGGTACGTAATGCGGTTCTGGAAGCGCTGCCCCACAAAGGTCGTAGTCACCTAACGAAGGAGCCAGCCTACCTGCCGCGAAGCAGACGCAAAGAGACCGCTACAACGTCTGCTTCATGCATCCCGGTCCGGCGGGAAAGGAGTCATACACCGTGGATACTTGTGGAAAAGGCGGTTCGCGACATGGCTCGACCCTACTGGAGTGGGCAAGTACAGATTTCGCTGGTGCAGTTTGGAGTGAAGCTCTTCGTCGCCACCGAGGCGAAGAGTGACATTCAGTTTCATCAGATTGACCGCGCCACGGGGGAGCGTGTTCGCCACCAGAAGGTGCTCGCCTCCGCAATTGAGCAGGCACCGGAGCAGCCAGCGCCCGTGGAGCAGGTCGTCCAGCGTACTCAGATTGTGAAGGGCTTCGAGTATTCCAAGGGACGCTACGTGACCATTGAGCCCGAAGAGCTGGCCCACTTGCGCGTTCCCTCCAAACACACCATGGAGATCACTCAATTCGTTGCCGAGAGCGAGATAAATCCTGAGTTTTACGAAAAACCCTACTTCGTGATTCCCGAAAACGATGCTCAGACGGAGGCCTTCGCTACGGTTCGAAAAGCGCTGATCGATACCGGCAAGATCGCTATTTCAAAGATCGCCTTTGCCGGTCGCGAGCACGTTGTGGCGCTGGCGGCGGCCGGCACCGATGAGCATCCTGGGATGATGGCCTACACGATGCGCTACGCCGCCGAACTGCGGAAGGCCGACGATTATTTTCGCGATGTGAAGCACACCTCCATCGACGAGGACTCTCTGAGCCTTGCCAAGGAGCTCATCAAGCGCAAGAGTTCGGCCTTTGCTCCTGAAAAGTTTGTTGATGGTTACGAGGTCGCCGTTCGCGAGCTCGTGGACGCCAAGCTGAAGCACTTGCCCGTTCCGCAGGATGAAGCGGCTGCTCCGGTTCGCGGCAAGATTGTCAACCTGATGGACGCTCTGCGCAGCAGCCTGGGGACTAAGAGCGAAGCTGAGCCACGCGTCGAAAAGGAAGCTCCGGCTCGAGCAGTTGCCGCCGACAGGAAAAGCGGCTTGTCACTCGTGAAGAGTGCTTCGCCGAAACCAGTAAAGAAAACTGAAGCCAAGCCGGCGAAGGCCGGCACGCGCCGCAAGTCTGCCTAATTACATGGCTGCCGGCAAAAAGAGCCCCTCGAAGCGCGTCGCGAGAAAGTCTTCCGTGTCACCGGACGGCCAAACAAGGCTGAGTTCAGCTAAACAAGCAATTATAGACTTGACGAATCAAGAGGAGTGGCGGATGATTCGTCAAGGTGGCCTATCAGTGCTCTCGGGCGTGCAATGCCTAAGGGTTCAATCTTTGGCCATGAGGTCCTCGTTTCAGTGAAAGCCTTCTTCGACAGCAGCGGAAGGATCGACGGAAGCAGGTTTGTGGTTCTCGCAGGAGTCGCGGCTTCGGAGAAAGTCTGGGGGGAGTTCGATGTGAGATGGGACGAGATCTTAAGGCTCGAACCCCCGTGGCACCTTATCTGCATATGAGAGAGTTAGTTTCCGCCAGCGGAGCATATACCGAAGAGCTTGGTTGGGACGACACGAAGCGTCAAAAGTTGCTGAATGACTGCTTTTTTTATGCCTACAACTTGGATAAAGAGCAGTTTCGCTCCTTCGTCGCAACGGTGGACATGACGTGTCTGCGCGCCTTACGCCTAGGCAAGAGTGCCATGCCATCTGCAGTCGAACTGCTAAACTACTATGTTCCCTCAAAGGTATTTGAGTGGTTCTGTAGCAACATCAACACTCAGACGCTTCGGGAGGCATACTTCTATTTCGACCAGGGAGAACCCTTTCGTGGCCCCTTTGAAAACCTCGTGAGGCGTCGGAAGAAGAGTTCTAGAATCAGCAGCGCGTGGCACATGGTGAAGATGGTTGGTCCCCTAGACATGAGAGATGCGGCGCAACTGCAACTCGCGGACTTGGTTGCGTGGTCTCACCACCGCAAACATAGCGGCACTCCTGCAAGCAAGTGGCATAGCATGAGTGTGTTCACCGACGCAGGCTTGCCCTCTACTCGTGTCGAACTTGACCGAAACAACCTTCTACTAATTCTGAAGTGGATTCGCTCAAACCCGAAGTTAGGAGAACTATTCAAATGACAGAACGTGAAACGTTTGACGAAGGAATGGATAATCTTCTCCGAGCGAATCCAAAGATCGTGAAAGCGGCGATGGAGCAAGAGAAGCAGGAGCGGGAAGCGGAACGCAAGGCTAAGCGCGCTTCTTCCGTCCCCGCTTCTTCCAGCCGCGATGCTTAGTTCGCTGTTTCTCTCACCTTGCCGGTGACTTCGGCAAAGGTAAGGCGCTTGCCGGCAACCTGCGACATCACGGCAGAGAAGCGGTCAGCATCACTCATGTTCTTCCGATTGTTGTACCGGAAGGTTTGTTCGTCCAAGTAGCGGAACAGGTGGAACGGCTCTACGCTGATGTAGGTTCCGCCGATACCGCGCTTCAGCAGCGACCAGAAGTTTTCGAGGCCATTGGTATGCACCCGACCGTTGACATACTCGACAGCATGATCGACAACCTGATGGGCGTAGTCGGCTGCGAGGCCGTCATACGAGAGCAGGAAATCGGTGTAGAGGGCCGCACCCGCCTCGACATGCTTCCGAATCTCCGCTTGCAGGACAGGCTTGCGGCGGCTCGGAACAATGCTGGTACGGACCTGCCCGCCGCGCTCAAGAATGCCCATAACGGCGACCTTGTCTTTTGTGCCGGTTCCGGTGATGCGGCGGTTACGAACGCTCACATGCATGTTCCGAGCCTTGCCGCCGATAGAGGTTTCGTCGGCTTCTACTTCGCCACCGTTGCCACCAACCTTGAGCAAGGAACCTGCCTGCATCGCGAGACGGATGCGGTGGAGCATGAACCATGCCGACTTCTGAGTGATGCCCAGAGTACGTGCCAACTCACAGGAAGAGACGCCATTTTTGCTGTTGGTAATAATCCAGACTGCCGGAAGCCACTTCTCAAGCCCGAGAGGGGAGTCCTCGAAGATGGTTCCCACCTTCGCAGTGAACTGGCGTTTCGCGTGAGCACTCTTGCACTGCCATTTGTTTTGCTTCGCAAGAAAGGTGACATCGTTCCGTCCGCAGGTGGGGCAGATGATACCGTTCTTCCACCGATGCGCGACCATGTACTCGCGGCAGTTGACAGGATCGGCGAAGTGGATGATGGCTTCCTGAAGGGTGCGAGGGCTTTCCATAACCAAAGAATAAAGGGTTTATCTTGATTCGTCAAGTAAATAATTACCCTAAACAAGCCAGCCACGCAGCGATATCGGCTGACCTGGTGGACGAGCAGCTCGCACGCTATCGCGAAATGCGGGATTTCGGCGCGACAGGGGAGCCAAGCGGCGCGGCAGAGGCTGATGCGCACGCAATCACGCAGGCTACCTCCTGGCCCCAGCTGCAGGCACGAGGTGGTTTGCCCTTCGTGATCCAGAAACATGCAGCCAGCCATCTGCACTATGACTTCCGTCTTGGATGGAAGGGCGTACTCAAGAGTTGGGCGTGTGCCAAGGGGCCGAGCTACAACGTTAAGGATCGCCGCCTCGCAGTCGAGGTGGAAGACCACCCCATGGAGTATGGCGGCTTCGAGGGCATCATCCCGAAAGGCCAGTACGGCGGCGGCACCGTCATGGTCTGGGATCAGGGCACGTGGGCTCCGCAGGCGGGCTATGAAGACGTAGACGCAGGTCTTCGCGATGGCCACCTGAAGTTCGTGATGCAGGGCAGCCGCATGCATGGCAAGTGGGCCCTGATCCGGATGCATACCACCGCGGGGCCGAAGGAGGGCCGCTGGAAGTCGTCCGGCAAACCCAACTGGCTCCTGATCAAGGAACATGACGAGTTCGAGCGAGGACCGGACGATCCAGCCATCACGGACGAGGCACAGGTTTCAGCCGTAACGGGCCGCAGCATGGATCAGATTGCACGTCAGGAAGATCATGTGTGGAATTCCAAGGAGACTGCCAAAGGTGAGGCTTGGTACCGCAAGGAACCAGCGGAAAGCGCCTCCGAGAAGAAGCCTGCTGCTGCAGCACCGACAGTGTCTTCGAAAACTGAGCCGAAGCGTCTGATCGATGCCTTGAGCCATCTGCCGGCTGAAACCCAGCCGGAATTCATCGAGCCGCAACTCGCTACCGAAGCGAGCAAGCCGCCTCATGCTGAGGGCTGGTTACACGAGCTCAAGCTGGACGGCTATCGCATGCAGGCACGCAAGTCTGCGCGCGGCGTGCAGATGCTGACGCGTAGCGGTCTCGACTGGACATATCGCATCCCCTCCGTTGCCGAGGCTGTCTCCCGCATCTCCGCCAGGGCCGTCACACTCGATGGCGAGGTTGTCGTCCTGCGCGCGGACGGCACCACCAACTTTGCCGACCTTCAGGCTTCCTTTCAGGAGGGCGCGCGCAATCCGCTCACGTTCTTCTGCTTCGATCTTCTCCACATCGACGGGCATACTCCGCGTGGTCTGCCCCTGCGCGAACGCAAAGCACTGTTAGCGGAGCTCCTGGCCGGCGTAGAGGAAACGGTGCGGCTCAGTGAGCACATCGAGACCGACGGCGAGGCCATGTTTCACAAAGCCTGTGAGCTTCATGCGGAAGGCATCGTGTCCAAGCGCGCGGATGCTCCCTACGCCAGAGGCAGGAATGGCATGTGGCTCAAGTGCAAATGCCTCCATGAGCAGGAGTTCGTGATCGGCGGTTTCACACTGTCGTCTGACGGGCCCGACCGCATCGGATCCCTGCTGCTCGGCTACTACCGCGACAGCAAGTTGATCTACGCCGGGCGTACAGGTACCGGCTTCAACCAGAAGACCCGGCGCGAACTGCGCGCTCGCCTCGCTGCTCTGGAACAGCCCAGAGCTCCCTTCGTCAGCATCGCCGCCGAGGCACGCCGGGATGGCGTCTGGGTCAAACCGGAGTTGGTGGCGCAGGTGCGTTTCGCCACCTGGACTGCGGAGGAGTACGTTCGTCAGGCGGCGTTCCTCGGTCTGCGTGAAGACAAGCCGGCCGGCGAAGTCCACCGTGACGAAGCCGCGGTGCCACCCCGCCCCAAAGGCTTCGAAGCAGAAAAGTTTGCGGTCGTGCCAAGAACCAGAATTGCGTCCAGCGCAAGGCGCTTGTCTAGCGAACTCGCTGAAAAGGCAGCTCGCTTTGCAGCCAACGCATCTGCGCAACCCAGGACGGCGGTGAATCAGGCCGGCCACAAAGCTGCACCGAAAGGTGAGAAGGCTCCCGCGAAGCCGGGCGGCGCGCCGCCAGGGCCGTCACGGCCGCCTATGCGTCTGACTCACCCGAGGAAGGTGCTCGACCCGGTCAGTGGCCTCACCAAGGAGGAGCTCGCCGACTTCTACTGGGCGGCCGCGCCGCACATGCTGCCGCATATCGCGAATCGTCCGCTCAGTCTGGTTCGCTGCCCGGAAGGCGCAGGCAAACCCTGCTTCTACCAGAAGCATGTCAATCACATGCTTCCGCCCGGAGTCTTCGGAGTCGACGTCCCGGATAAAAAGACCGGCGTGCTCGAGCCCTACATCACTCTGAACACGCCCGAGGCCCTGACCGGACTGGCCCAGATGGGGGTGCTGGAGATTCATCCCTGGAACTCCCGGAACGATGATCTCGAGCGCCCCGACCGGCTGATCTTCGACCTTGATCCGGACGAGGATCTCGATTGGCCGGCCGTCTGTGGCGCAGCCGCAGAGGTTCGCTCCCGTTTGAAGAAAGTGGGCCTTGAGAGCTGGCTGAAAACGACCGGCGGCAAGGGCCTTCACGTCGTTGCGCCAATCGTTCCCGAGAAGGAGTGGGATGCGGTGAAATCCTTCGCTCACCGCTTTGTCAGTGTCATGGAGCGCAAGAACCCGTCTCTCTATCTGACCAAAATGAGCAAAGCAGCCCGGCGGGGAAAAATCTACCTTGACTATCTTCGCAACGAGCGCGGCGCCACGGCGGTCGCTCCTTTTTCTCCACGGGCTCGCGCTGGAGCTACTGTGTCGGTGCCCTTGCCATGGTCTGCTCTCCAGGACCGTGACCGTCCTGTCTTTTCTGTGCACGATTTCCCTTCATGGCGGCCTCGGCTCCGTAATGACCCGTGGAAAACACTGCTGACCCGGGTGCAGCAACTCGACTCAGCCGCGTTGGAGAGGCTCTGAAGGTCGCAGCCCATGAACAAACATTCCCGGGCGATGAACACAAACACTCACCCCGAACAAGCATCTATAGCTTTGAGGAGTACTGACCTTGCCGTCTTCGCCTGCCAAACCCACGACTCCCAAGCGCTCCCGTTCCGCATTTCACTACCCTTCCGTTGATCCGAATTCTGCGGAACGCCTGCTGGAAATGGCGCATCTGGGCCAGCGTATTCGCCGCCTTCGTTTACGCCGCTCCATGGGTCTGGTGGAGTTGGGCAGGATGACGGGCCTTTCAGCCAGCTTTCTGTCGCAGCTTGAAACCGGCCGTGTAGTGCCCACCCTGCGGAATCTCGCGCGGATCGCGCTCGTTTTCGGCAAGGACCTCTCGCACTTCTTTGAGCCGGAAGAGTCCAGCGTCTTCCGGGTGCAGCGGCGCAAGGATCGTGTGCGTTTGACGATGGGATCTCCTGAACCGGATTACATCGCGGAGAGCTTTGGGATTCTTGTTCCGGAGGGTGGCATGCGCCCTTGCATGGCGGAGTTCCTACCCGGTGACGAGCGCGAACCCTTCTTCCCGGAAAAATACAGCGGCGTTGAGATGTGCTATGTCCTTGGCGGCGCTGTCGAAGTCGACCGCAACGGCGAGCGGCATGTTCTGAGCACGCGCGACATGATGTATGTAGCCGGCGAAACAGAGCGCAGCTACCACTGCAACGGTGCCGATGCGGTGCAGGCATTGATCATCAGTTTCGACGAGGACAACCCATCCGAGCGTCGAAGCCGCAGGCGGAACTGATTACAAGCCTGTTCGCTCCCGGTACCAAGCATGGTGCAACGAAGCTCCGTTGCTAGAATGGGCCTCCGAGGATTGTTCATGCCATCAGCCGTCGCTATGCCGCCTCAGGTCGATGAGGCTTCTTCAATTGTTGGGACCCGAGAGCTCACCCACTGGATTGCGGGCCAAGCCGTGGCCGGTGGGTCTGGCCGCTTCGGCGATGTCTATGACCCCGTAACCGGGAGGATACAGGCGCGGGTGCCGTTGGCTGCAGACACTGAGGTAGACACCGCGGTGCTGGCAGCCTCTGCAGCGTTTCCGCAATGGGCGGCACAGCCGCCTTTGCGTCGGGCGCGTGTCATGTTCCGCTTCCGTGAAATCTTTGAACGCCGTCTTGACGAGGTAGCCGCTCTCATCAACCGTGAGCACGGCAAGGTGCTATCCGATGCCAGAGGGGAAGCCACGCGGGGACTCGAAGTCATTGAATTTGCCGCCGGTATTCCGCAGCTTCTCAAGGGCGAGTACACCGAGCAGGTGGGCAGCGGGATCGACAGCTGGTCCATGCGCCAGCCACTCGGAGTCGTGGCGGGCATAACCCCCTTCAACTTTCCGGCGATGGTGCCCATGTGGATGTTCCCGGTGGCTCTGGCATGCGGGAACACTTTTGTGCTCAAACCGTCCGAGCGCGACCCCAGCGCTGCCGTCCTTCTGGCCGAGATGCTGGCCGAAGCCGGACTTCCCCCCGGCGTATTCAACGTCATCCATGGCGACAAGACGGCGGTGGACGCGCTCCTCGCGCATCCCACCGTGCAGGCTGTCAGCTTCGTGGGTTCCACGCCCATCGCCGAGTACGTTTATGCGACCGGCACTCGCCATGGCAAGCGTGTGCAGGCACTCGGCGGCGCCAAGAATCACATGATCGTGATGCCGGATGCTGACCTGGACCAAGCGGCTGACGCATTGACCGGGGCAGCGTACGGCTCGGCCGGTGAGCGCTGTATGGCGATTAGCGTGGCGGTCGCCGTCGGCAACGGCACTGCCGACGCTTTGCTCAGCAAGCTGAAGAGCCGCATTGCCGGTCTCCGCGTCGGCGACGGATCCGCGGACCAGACCGACCTCGGTCCCCTGGTCACCCGGCAGCATCTGGAGCGCGTCACCCGCTATGTGGAGCTCGGGGAGCGTGAGGGCGCTGAGCTGGTCGTCGATGGCCGTCAGGCCACTCTGCCGCAGGGACACGGCTTTTTTCTGGGCGCTTCCCTCTTCGACCATGTAAGACCCGAAATGCGGATTTACCGGGAGGAAATCTTCGGACCGGTTCTCGCCGTTGTCCGCGTCAACACGTTTGAAACGGCTTTGGAACTCGTCAACCAGCATGAATACGGAAACGGGACAGCGCTGTTCACCCGCGACGGCGACACCGCACGCGACTTCGCGCAACGTGTGCAAGCTGGCATGGTAGGCATCAACGTTCCCATACCCGTCCCGATGGCCTTCCACAGCTTCGGCGGCTGGAAGCGCTCCCTCTTCGGCGATCACTCCGTTCACGGCCCGGAGGGAGTGCGCTTCTACACGCGGCTGAAGACGGTGACGGCTCGCTGGCCGACAGGCATCCGAAACGGGGTCGATACGACCATGCCGACCCTCGGCTAGTTCATGCCAGCCTCCCGTAGACACTCCTCGGCACCGGCTCGCAGGTGAAGAGCGCATACCTCTTGGCTGGCTCAACCCGTCCGGTTGGACGGTTGGATCACCGCTTCTGGAATGTCTGTCCCGCTACAATCAACCCCCATGTGGCCCAAAGCACTCCTGGAACTTCTTCCGCACCTCACCCGGCTCGTCCCGCTGCTCAATCGATACTTTCAGTCCAAAGGCTCCGCGGATGATGCGACGCGTCTGGCGCTTGAACGAAAGCTGGATGACGTTTCCCTCGCTCTTCATAAGAATATTGCCGATGCCTCGGCGGCCTTGCCGGTTGCGGACCTCAACCGCCAGCTCAGTAAACAGGGCAGCGCGCTGACTGAGCTGGCCGCGAGTCTCCGCACCATTGAATCGCAGCTGGAACGCTTCGACACTCGGCTTACCAGTCTCGAAAAGCGCAGCGGCAGTTTGGCCAGCACGGTCGTGATCACGCACGTTCTCACGCTCGTGGTCTGTATTTTGCTGGTGATCGCGCTCGTTTACCAGTTGCATAAATGAAGCAGGGAAGCCGCTCTGGAAACTCTGAGCCCCGCGGCAGGCGCCCGCTGCTCTGCTCCCTGCTGCTCATCGAACCCGAGCCAGGGTCCGCTCCCATATGCAGCGTATATTCGCGGTGGGTGAAATGCGTTGAGCCCACCCGAGTCCCTGAGCATGGCGGCGTGCTAGCCTGCTTGTCGAAGGAGACCTACTGATGAGCAAAGCAACAGAGACCCTCGACCTGGGGGATGCGCGCCGGATTATCGCCGCAGCCACAAAGAAAGCGGAAAGCATCGGTCAGCCGATGAACATTGCCGTGGTATGCGCGGGCGGCTACCTGCTGGCGTTCGAACGCATGAGCGGTGCATGGCTCGGATCGGTCGACATCGCAATGAAGAAGGCGTGGACCTCGCGGGCATTCGATATTGAGACGAAGGCGCTAGGGGAGCTTTCGCAGTCGGGTGACCAGTTCTTTGGGATCCACGCATCGAATGACGGCAAGGTCATGATCTTCGCGGGCGGCGTGCCAATCAAGAAGGACGGGAAAGTCATCGGCGCTATCGGTGTCTCGGGAGGCCTGGGCAAGCAGGACCAGGCCGTTGCGGAGGCGGGCGCGGAAGCTTATAGGCTTTAAAAAGTCTTACGCCCGAACATGAAAGAGCCCCGCGCCAAGCGGGGCTCTACCTACTGGTCGGAACTATAGTCCGAGACGCTGAAAATTGTAAACAGGATCTTCTTCAAATTCTTTGCATGCCACAAAGCGGCTATTTGGAGAAGATTGTGTTTCCGGAGTTGGTGTTCTCGTTTTGATGCTGCCGCTCCTGCGCCTTCTGGGCAGAGTCCATGGCAGCGCGGTCGAGCCCGTCCTGCTCGATGTCCTGACCAGCCTCGTTGCTCTTGCGATCCGGGGTCTTCTTGCCTACCGGAACATCCGTCGATGCGTCATTGAAGTTCATGCGTTTTCACCTCGCCACATCTCTGATTCAGTCTTGCGAACGGGAGGTTGTCCCTTCCTGCTCCTGTCCCGCAGCGATCCACGGTAGGAATCGATTGACGATCGGAGATACTGACAGGAGCCAGGCTCATGGAAGGCTGGCGCCATGCCGATGGACACTGCCCCGATCATCGATCCCCTTTCCTTTCATCGGGCTGCGCTCGTCCTGGATGGGCACGCCGATACGCCGCAACGGTTCGTTGACGGGCATTGGGACTTCGCCGCAGATGCGGGGGAGGGTCACCTCAATCTGGAAGCGGCCCTGACTGGCGGCCTGGATGGTGAGTTCTTCGCAATCTGGGTGGAGCCCGTGGAGTGGCGAGGCCGCTACCGTGAGCGGGCGATGCAGCTGATTCGAGGTGTGCAAACGCAATTGGACCGGCACGTTGGTCGTCTGGTGTTGTGCAGGACAGCCGCGGAGGTTCGACAGGCCAAAGCGAACGGCGTGTTCGCCGTTTTGCTGGGGCTGGAAGGCGGTCATGCCATCGAGGGCTCGCTCGAGTTGCTGCGTCACTACTTCGAGCTGGGCGTGCGGTACATGACTTTGACCTGGACGAACTCCAACGGCTGGGCGGACAGCTCGGGTGATCTCGACGATCCGTCTGTTCCCCATCACGGCGGCTTGACGGACTTCGGCCGCGATGTGGTTCGAGAGATGAACCGACTGGGCATGATGGTGGATGTCAGTCATGCGTCGGACGCGACGTTCTGGGATGTGTTGCGGACGAGCCATGCGCCCGTCATCGCTTCACATTCCAGCGCACGGGCGCTGTGCAGCTCCCCGCGCAACCTGACAGACGAACAGCTGCGGGCGGTGGCTACCAACAACGGCGTGGTGCAGGTGAACTTCTACGCGGCCTTCCTGGACGACCGCTTTCGCGACGCGTGGAAAGCCACGGAGGCGGAGCGGCATGCACGGCTCAGGGCCGCGGAGTCGCCCTATCGCGAGCGGGGCATACCAGTTCCCTACTCCGTTTCCCTCGGCATCGACCGGCATTTCTACAAAGAGCGTATGAGCGCTGCCGTTGCGTTACCGGCATTCGAATGCCTGATCGATCATCTGGATCATGTCGCGCAAGTGGCGGGGACGGACCACGTGGGGTTGGGCTCGGACTTCGACGGCTTCAGCCTGTTGCCGCAGGGCATCCACAATGCAGCGGACCTGCCGAAGTTGACCGTGGCTCTGGCAAAGCGCGGATACACCGCCCACCAGCTCGAAAAGCTGCTCGGCGGAAATCTCCTTCGGGTGATGGCTCAGGTGGAGGCCGTAGCGAAAACATAACGATCCCCTCGCCTCTACGACTGGCCGCCGGGCGTTGCGAAGGCGGCTCGCGCGGGGTAGCTTTAAGGAAGCATGATGCTCCGTTCCCAGTCTCTTCGTCGTCTGACGGCGCTGCGTGTTTTCCTCTTCGCACTCCTCTGCAACGCCGGTTCCGTGGCCTTCAGCCAGACTTCTAGTCCGCCGCCCCCTTCATCGCCTCCCGATGCACTGCCCGACGCCCCTTCGACCACGGCACATGAGCTGCCGCCGGCGGAGCCCACCGGACCGACGGTTCTTATGGATACGACGATGGGCCGCCTGCAGTGCAGGCTTTTCGGCAAGGAATCGCCGCTTGCGTCTGAAAATTTCGTTGGACTGGCGACCGGTACGAAACCCTTTCTGGATGCGGTGACCGGCAAGCAGATCAAGGGCAAGCACTACTACGACGGCACCACGTTTCACCGGGTGATTCCGGAGTTCATGATTCAGGGTGGCGATCCGCTGGGGACAGGCGAAGGGGGGCCAGGGTATCAGTTCGCAAACGAGGAGTCCCCCAGCCTGCGCTTCGATGTACCGGGCCGGCTAGCTATGGCCAACGCCGGGCCAGACACCAACGGATCCCAATTCTTCATTACAGAAACGGTCAAACCGGAGCTGAATGGCGGCTACACCATCTTCGGGCAGTGTGACGAACATACGGTGGAGCTGGTGGCGGCTATCGCCCGCGTCGAACGCAATGGGAACGACAAACCCATCACGCCCGTGGTCATTAACAAGGTGACCGTGATTCCGGCAGGACAGCCAGTGCCGCCGGCACCCGCCCTCCCGGCGCAGCAAGGCGGGACAACGCCTGCAGCTTCGCCGGTTCCACATCCCGCAACACCGCAGCCACCGCAGCAGTAATCCCGGCGGCAGATGCGCTATGCCCGGTGCGCACGTGGCTGCAACGCATCTGAAAAGAAAGAGTTTTGCAAGGAGACAGCATGGCAACGACAGCAGTGTTCAAGACGTCGCTCGGCACAATTAAGTGCAAGCTATTCGAACAGGAAGCCCCGGAGACGGTGAAGAACTTCATTGGATTGGCCGAAGGAACAAAGGAGTGGAAGTCGGCTTCCAAGAAGGGCGAAAAGCTTTACGACGGCACGATCTTTCATCGGGTCATTCCGGATTTCATGATCCAGGGCGGCGACCCGGAAGGCAGCGGCATGGGCGGACCCGGTTATCGCTTTGCAGACGAGACCAAGGGAAGCCCGCACCACTTCAAACAGCCCGGGAAGCTGGCTATGGCCAATGCCGGACCGAACACCAACGGCTCGCAGTTTTTCATTACCGTAACGGATACAAGCTGGCTCACGGGCAAGCACACGATCTTCGGCGAAGTCACCGAAGGCTATGACATCGTGGAAAAGATCAGCAAGGTCCCGCGCGATGGACGTGACATGCCCAAGACACCTGTGGTGCTGGAGAGCGTGACGATCGAGAGCGAGTAAGTGCTTACAAACAGAAGAGGCGGCCACTCCTTGTGGCCGCCTTTCGTCCTTCATCACTTAGGCGACGCCGATGACCGTGCAGAGTTCCCTCACGGAATCTGCGCTCCTCTGCAATGCCGCCTGCTCTTCCCCTGTGAGCTTGATCTCGATGATCTTCTCCAGCCCCTTGGCGCCGAGTTTGCAGGGCACGCCAACGTACAGGCCGTCGATGCCGTACTCACCCTGCAGGTAAGCAGCACAAGGCAGGATCTTTTTCTTGTCCTTCAAGATCGCTTCAACCATCTCTACAGCAGCCGCTGACGGCGCATAGAAGGCAGAACCCGTCTTGAGGTACTTGACGATCTCCGCGCCACCATTTGCGGTGCGGGTTTCGAGTTCCTTGAGGCGTGCGGGCTCGATCAGCTCCGTAATGGGTATGCCGGCCACCGTGGAGTAGCGGCTGAGCGGTACCATAGTGTCCCCGTGTCCGCCGAGGACAAAGGCCGTCACGTTTTCGACCGACACCTCCAGTTCTTCGGCGATGAAGGTGCGAAAACGGGAGGAATCGAGCACACCGGCCATGCCGAGAACGCGCTCGCGAGGAAACCCAGCCTTCTTGAAGGCGGCCTGCGCCATTGCGTCGAGCGGGTTGGAGACCACGATGATGATGCACTCGGGCGAGGCCGCGACAACTTTGCCAACGACATCGGACATGATGTTGAAGTTTGTGTTCAGCAAGTCGTCACGGCTCATGCCCGGCTTGCGCGGAATTCCGGCGGTAATCACCACGATGTCGGAGTTCGCGGTGTCCGCATAGTCGTTGGTCCCAAGAATGTGGCAGTCGCGCTTCTCGATCGGCATGGCTTCGAGCAGGTCGAGGCCTTTGCCTTGCGGCATTCCTTCTGCGACATCGATCAGGACGACGTCAGCGAGTTCCTTGCTGGCAATCCAATGGGCAGCAGTAGCGCCGACATTGCCGGCGCCGACGATGGTGACTTTCTTACGCATGTGGGTCTGTACTCTCCTGGAGGGTCGCTTCTATCTTAGCTGAGCGATGAAGCCCCGTTTCCACTCGCCTTCAGCGTTGAAGAACGAGCGGGCTCGCATAGGAAGCGTACAGGCCGTTGCAGTTGCCGCCGGTTACCTGGATGAGCGGCACCAGCACCTGCGTGGCTTGCACATTGCCGAGGCTGCCCAGCAGCATGAGCGTAGAGCCGTCGTCCATGGTGAAGTTGATCAGGATGCGGCTGCCCTCGACTTCGCTGGGAAGCGCGGTGCTCACGGTGCCCTTACTGAAGCAGGAGAAGCCGGTAACCTGCACGGAGCCGGCAAGGCCAAGCTCACTGGACACGCCCGTGCTGCGTCCGCCCTCATACAGGGGCGCCCCCTGCTGCAGCACGGCCGTGGCGCTGACCGAACCGGAAGAGCCGGTGATACTTCCTCCCATGGAGGTGAAGGTACCGGTCAGCTGCGGAATCGACGCCGCCGTGAACGAGCCGGCGAGGCTTACCGGGCAGAGCGTCTGGGCGGAAATAACGGAGTAGGTGCCGGACCATGGCTGGCCGGTCGCCGTAGGGACGGTACCGTGCACGGTGAGGTTGGGTACCGAGCCGGACGTGATGGGAGGTGAGACCGTGAATGTCCCGTCGCTGGCGACGGTCCCGGTGAGGGCCGCGCCGAAGGTGAGGCCGAACGGGGTGCCCGAGGAGCAGGTAGTTTGCAGCGTGGCCGAGGCGAGAACGCTGCTGCCGGTCACGTCAAAGGTCATGACGAGACCGGAGGCGGAGCTCAACCCGGTGACGGGTGGCGGCACCGTACCGAAAATGAGCCAGTTGCCCGCGAGCGCCGCGGGAGCGGGAACGGGTGCGGGCGTGACGCCGGTGGAGGGAGCCGCTCCACAGCCGGTGAGCAACAGAAGACACACGAGAAGCAGAGCTGCCGAACGAATCTCCTGCCGAAACATGCAGAGGATGCTACCACTCACCCGGGGTGCCTAGCCCCAAGGGGTGTGACACTCCAGAAAGTGTGCACCGCAGCGGCCTGACAAGTACGCACCGGGCTGCTTTTCTCTAAGAGGATCTCCGATCAAGTTCGGCAGGAAGCCCTCAGCGGCAACGCCGAGTTGATTCCCACTACACTAAGGGCACGGCTGGATCCGTGCCCTTAACAAGGCCAGCCGTACCAGAGGGTCCTCAGAACTGTCCCCAGAGGAGCTGGTTGTAGACGTCGTGGTGGAACTGAATTTCGCTCGGCTTGACGATGGTGCCCAGCAGGCGCGGGCAGCGGTCCGCCGAGGCCTGCTTGAGGTCGGCGTAGCGAGCCTTCACGTCGGCACCGAGCAGCTCGGTAGTCCAGTCAGCGGAGCGGAAATCTTCGAGCGCTGTATAGATGTTGTCGGGCAGGTAGCGCTCCGCCTGACGCAGATTCTCGATCTGCGCGGTCTTGCCGTCGAGGCCGGTCTTGAATACGGAGTAGAGGACCATGTAGGGGTTTGCATCCGGTCCGACCGAGCGGACCTCCACGCGCGAGGACTTCTCATTGCCGATCGGAATGCGCACCATGGATCCACGGTCCGTGGCGGAGGCTTTGATCTGATTGGGGGCCTCGAAATGCGGATCCAGACGGCGATACGCATTGACCGAGGCATTCAGGAGCAGGCACAGATCGTTGCCGGCGGTCAGGATGCGGTCCACAAAATCCCAGCCGAACTTGGAGACTTTCTCTTCACCGGCAGGATCCCACATGAGGTTCTTGCCGTCCTTCGTGATCGACACATTGGTGTGCATACCAGAACCGTTCACGCCGGTGACTGGCTTGGGCAGGAAGCTGGCGCTCATGCCCATCTGCGTGGCGACCTGGCGGCAGATCAGCTTGTAGAGCTGAATCTGGTCGGCCGCGGCGACCGCGTCACCGAAGGTGTAGTTGATCTCGAACTGCGAGGGAGCGACTTCTGGATGATCCTTCTCATTCTCGAAGCCCATGGCGCGCTGCACTTCGGCGGCTGTATCGATAAACTCACGCAGCGGGTCGCCGGGCAGCGAGTGGTAGTAGCCGCCCTGATTGGTGTACAGGAACTCTCCGGTCTTGACGAACTCCCGTTCTGCATCGAGTCCGTCGAACAGGAAACCCTCGATCTCGTTTGCGGCATTCAGGGTGTAACCGTTCTTGTCGAACTGGTTCGCCGCAAATGCCTTCAGCACACCGCGCATGTCGCCCAGGTAGTGTGATCCGTTCTTGTCGATGACCTCGCCGAAAACCAGAACCTTGCCTGCCCCGAAAATATCGGCAGGCGCGTAATAGAACGCGCTCCAATCCAGGCCCAGGCGCAGGTCGCTTTCGCGCTGCGCGGTAAAGCCGCGGATCGAGGAGCCATCGAACGTCAGGTTGTCATAGCTCTTGACCAGGAACTTCTTGTCATAATCCAGCATATGAAGCCGGCCCTCCAGGTCGGAGAAGAGCACGGTGACGGCCTTTACTCCCTTGTTGTCGGTGAGCCACTTCAAGCGTTCTTCCTGCAGTTTTTCAGGAGCGACGCGCTTCTTGCGCTGATCTTTAGCCTTCAAGTTGAGCTCTTCTAGCTCTTCGTAGGACAGCTCCAGGAAGTTGCGGTATTCGCTCGACATGAAAAAGCTCCTTGCGCGGCAGCCGGGGCCGCGTACGTTTGAGATTGGATGAGACCGAGGCGGCGAGAAAGGTCGTCCAAGGCTCAGGGGATCGAGCCGCGGGACAACTTCTAACTTAGCAGAAAGAGTTCCTTGAGCAAGAGGTGTGCATCTGCCCTCCATCGCTCGCGCAGATGTGAACTCCCGTTCACATCTGCGAACCTCCGCCGAATGCGGTAGCGCGGATTTGGTGCGATACTTTTAGACTGGCGCGCAAGTTTGGCGCCACGCTGCGCGCGTCCGCCGAGCAGCCCGCACCAGAACATCTGCAACGGTAGGGGAGGTCAGAGAGTTGGGCAAGAAAATGGTTCCGACACGCCTGTTTTTCACCAAGGGCGTTGGCAAACACAAGGAGCGGCTGACCTCGTTTGAGATGGCGCTACGCGACGCAGGCATCGCGGCACAAAATCTGGTACGTGTCTCCTCGATCTTTCCACCCAATTGCAAGCTAATCCCACGCAAGGAGGGGGCGAAATTCCTCAATCCAGGTGAAGTGGTGTTTGCCGTGGTAGCGGAAAACTCTACCCGCGAGCCGCATCGGCTGGTGGTGAGCTCAATCGGCGTGGCGATCCCGACGGATAAGAACACCTACGGCTATCTGAGCGAGCATCACAGCTTCGGCGAAACCGAGGAACAGGCCGGAGACTACGCTGAAGAACTCGCGGCGGAGATGCTGGCCACAACCCTCGACGTGGACTTCAACCCCGATACAAGCTGGGACGAGAAGAAAGAGATCTATCGCATCTCCAACAAAATCGTGCGCACGGCCAATGTGACCCAGTCCGCAGTTGGCGACAAGAATGGTCGTTGGACCACCACGATAGCCGCGGCGATCCTGTTGTTCGACGACGAGTAGACAGTCTCGACTGGAGTCATCGAACCAAGAGGGCGCCGGACAAACGGCGCCTTTCTCATGTGCAGCAAGCCTCAAAGGAGGGACGATGGCCGCGAAACCGATCCAGGTAGCGCTGGTGCAGATGTCATGCGAAGTTTCAACCGAGGCCAACCTCGCCAAAGCCGTGACTCGTGTGCGCGAGGCCGCCGAGCATGACGCAAAGCTGATCTGCCTTCCGGAACTGTTCCGAGCGCAGTACTTCTGCCAGCGCGAGGAGCATGCGCTGTTCGATCTCGCGGAGCCGATCCCCGGACCTTCGACCGCGGCGCTGAGCGAGGTGGTGCGGGAGTTCGGGCTGGTGGTGATCGCCAGCCTGTTTGAGCGGCGCGCGCCAGGGCTTTATCACAATACGGCGGCCATTCTGGATCATGCGAGTGACGCGAAGGACAATGTCGCCGGCGTGTATCGCAAGATGCACATCCCGGACGACCCGCTGTACTACGAGAAGTTCTACTTCACGCCCGGCGATCTCGGCTTTATGGCGCAGCGCACCAGCGCTGGGCCTATCGGTACGCTGGTGTGCTGGGACCAGTGGTATCCGGAAGGCGCGCGCATCACCGCGCTCAAGGGAGCGGAGACGCTATTCTTCCCTACCGCGATCGGCTGGCACCCGGGCGAAAAAGCGGAGTTCGGCGAGCGGCAGCACGACGCCTGGCAGACCATCCAGCGGGCCCACGCCATCGCAAACGGAGTCTGGGTTTGCGTCGTGAATCGGGTCGGTCATGAGCATGGCGATGTGGAACATGACGGTGTACTGATGCGCGGGCCCGGCGACCACACGCCGCAGTCGGGGCTGGAGTTCTGGGGCGGCAGCTTCATCGCAGACCCGTTCGGGCGGGTGATTGCGAAAGCTTCTCACGATCGCGAGCAGATTTTGTATGCGGAGCTTGATCCCAGGGAAATCGAGGTCACGCGGCAGCACTGGCCCTTCCTCCGCGACCGCCGGATCGATGCGTATGGCGGCATCACGAGCCGGTTTCTCGATTAGGCGGCCGCTGTAAAGGCATGATGCGGCGCTGCTAGACTAGAGGGCGCATGAAGTGTCCGTACTGCGCCTTTACCCAGGACAAGGTGATCGATTCCCGCGAGAGCAAGGACGCCGACTCCATTCGGCGGCGACGCGAGTGCGAGCGCTGCAACAAACGCTTCACCACCTATGAGCGTCTCGACGAAATCCCCTACATGGTGGTTAAGAAAGACGGTCGCCGCGAGAAGTTCGACCGGCAGAAGGTACTCCAGGGGCTGCTGCACTCTTGCCAGAAGCGAACGGTAAGCGTGGGGCAAATGCAGCAAATTGTGGATGCGGTGGAGACCTTTGTGGTGGACTCGCCGGAGCGTGAGCGCTCCACGTCCGCCATCGGCGAGTTGATCATGAGCAGGCTCCAGGACATTGACACAGTCGCGTACATCCGGTTCGCGAGCGTGTACCGGGACTTCAAGGATGTGAACGAGTTCAAGGAAGAGCTGGAAGGTCTGCTGCGCGGGAAAGACCCGAAACCGAGGCGCGCCGCCGGTCGCTAGCGGTGCTCAGATAGTAAATTGCGAAACTCGGGCGCACAGATCAAAGACGAGCGCCAAGCCTGGATGAAGCACAACCACAGGAGTCAAGATATGGCAGCCGCAACGCGCACACACACGATTACATTGATCGCCGGTGACGGCATTGGGCCGGAAGTCACGGCGGCTACGGTCTCGATCCTGGAGGCAGCCGGCCGGCAGACCGGGTGCAGCTTCGATTGGCACCGCTACGATGCAGGCGCGGACGCCTTCGCCAAAACCGGTGAGTACATTCCGAAGGCGCTGTATGACTCGATCGAGCAGAACCGCGTGGCGCTCAAGGGACCCGTGACTACGCCGATCGGGGGCGGCTTCTCATCCATCAATGTCACGCTGCGGAAGAAGTTCGATCTGTACGCCAACTTCCGGCCGGTGAAGAGCCTTCCCGGACTCAAGGGCAACTACAAAGACATCGATCTGGTGATTTTCCGCGAGAACACCGAGGACCTCTACGCCGGACTCGAGGTCATGGTGCAGCCGGACGTGGCGCAATCGCTCAAGATCATCACACGCAAGGGATCGACGCGCATAGCCAAGGCGGCCTTCGATTATGCGAACAAGCACGGCCGCAAGAAAATCCATGCGATCCACAAGGCCAACATCATGAAGCTGTCGGATGGCCTCTTTCTGAAGTGCTGTAAAGAGGTGGCGGAGCAAAGTCCGCAGATCACCTATGCGGAGCACATCGTGGACAACACCTGCATGCAGCTCGTGTTGAACCCCTGGCAATATGACGTGATCCTGACCGAGAACCTGTACGGAGACATTCTGAGTGACCTGTGCTCGGCCTTCGTTGGTGGTCTTGGACTTGTTCCTGGAGCCAATCTCGGTGCGGAGTGCGCGATCTTCGAGGCGGTGCACGGCTCGGCCCCCGACATAGCCGGACAGGACAAGGCAAACCCCACGGCCCTGCTGCAATCGGCCGTGCTCATGCTCCACCACCTGAACGAAATGGAAACCGCAGACAAGATACAGAAGGCGCTGGAAAGCGTGTATTCCGAAGCGAAGACGCTGACGCGCGATGTGGGCGGCTCATCAGGCACGAAAGCCTTCGGTGAAGCGGTTATCGCGGCGCTGTAAGCGCACGCAGGCTCATCCGCTGAGCGGATGGGAAAGGAGGCTGCATGGCAGGAAACAGTCGCAACATTCACGCCGGTGTGTTTTGTGCGCTTTCTCTTGCCTGCGCCGCTTCGCTGCTGAGCGGCTGCAAGCCAGATGCCGCGGCGCATAAAGCCGAGACGCTCGACCGTCCGGCTGCAGCGCAGCCGACGCAGCCGGCCGTAAGCGGCGCGCAAGTAGACCCGAGCAGGCTGGGAACACTGACTGGGACCGTGCAGTTTCGCGGCACACCGCCGCCGCGCGTACCCATCGACATGTCCATGGACCCGGCCTGCGCCTTCAGCGAAAACACCAGCGAACAAATCGTGGTGAACGGCGGCAAACTGGCGGGCGTGTACCTCTTCCTGAAGGGCGTGCCACCATCGCAGGCGCCAGCCAAGGCTCTCCCCGTGATCCTGGACCAGCAGGGTTGCCGTTATGTCCCGCACGTGATTGCTGTGCAGCAGGGCGGCTCGGTCGAGTTCAGAAACTCCGACCGCACCATGCATAACATCCACATGCTGACGACCGTGGAAGGGAACCCCGGGGTGGATATTTCACAGGGGCCGGGTGGAGCGCCGCAGACCCGGCAGTTCCACACGCCCGCGCAGATGGTGCCGGTGCGATGCAACAATCATCCCTGGATGAACGCCTACATCAACATCGCGGACTCGCCCTACTTCGCTGTAACCGGCCAGGACGGCCGGTTTACCTTGCCTGGCCTGCCGCCGGGGACATACACACTGGCCGCCGTGCAGGAAAAACTGGGCGAGCAGGACGTTCAGGTAACGATTGCAGCCAAAGCCACCGCGATAGCGAACGTAACCTTCGGCAGTCGTTAGCGAGTACGCTGCAGTTTGGGTCCCGCGAAGCGAGCGGATACCGAGTTCCGGAGAGAACGCGCAATGAACATTAACCTGGTCCTCACCACTCATGCCATTCCCCTGTGGTTCCTGGTACTTTCGCTCTTTCTGCCGCGTATCTGCATTGTGCTGGCATGGCTGCAGCACAGCATGGGTCAGTTCATTCCGGCCACGGTCGGCATCATCCCCATCATCGTGGCGCTGCTGGTGCCGCGTGTCCTGATCCTGTTCTGGATATACCAGGATCAGGGAATCACGATCTGGTTCCTGCTGCACGCCATCGCGCTGCTCGCGGCCTGGGGCGGTGGAGGACATCGCGTCGTGCGGCGGCGTCGCGTAGACGATTGATTCCATCCAGCCGCCGAACCTGACCGGAAACGCCACAGCCTCTGCGCTATCCTGTGAGGATGGAACGGCGGAGTGTAGGCATTCTGGGCGCGACGGGAACAGTAGGGCAGCGCTTTGTTCAACTGCTGGCGAGCCACCCATGGTTTGAGATCACCTGGCTGGCGGCGAGCGACCGCAGTGCAGGCAAGCCGTATGGAGAGGCGTGCAGGTGGAAACTGGATACGCCGATGCCGAAGCGTATCGCCGAGATGGTTGTGCAGGCGAATACACCGGAAGGCTCGAACACAGAGGTCCCCCGGATCGTCTTCGCGGCGCTGGACGCAGACATTGCCCGCGACCTGGAGCCGAAGTTTGCGGCGGCCGGATGCGCGGTGATCTCCAATAGCTCGGCGTTCCGCATGGCGCACGACATCCCGCTGGTCATTCCGGAGGTCAACCCCACCCACCTGGAGCTTTTGGAAGAGCAGGGTTGGCGCAAGGAGAGCGGCGGCTACATGGTGGCCAACGGGAACTGCTCGGCCATCGGCCTGGTGCTGGCTCTGAAGCCACTCGAGGACAGGTTTGGGATCGAAAGCCTGTTCGTATCCACGATGCAGGCGGTAAGCGGCGCGGGATATCCTGGCGTGCCTTCGCTGGACGTCCTGGGCAATGTCATCCCGTTCATCAAAAATGAAGAGGAAAAGATGCAGGAAGAGGTCGGCAAGATGCTGGGCTCGCTGCAGGGCAACTCCGTGAAGCCGCTGCCGGCGAAAGTCTCCGCGCATTGCAACCGTGTGGCCGTCGAAGACGGGCATACCGAGTGCGTGAGTATCAAGCTGAAAAAACCGGCAACGTACAGCGAGATCGTGGCTGCGTGGGAAAGATTCCAGCCGTTCGGCCCGACGGGCTTGCAGTATGGAGTGCAGCTGCCAAGCGCGCCGCTTCACCCGGTCGAGTACGACTCGGGCGCGGACCGGCCGCAGCCCCGGCTGGACCGCATGCGGGGCCAGGGTATGGCGACTACGGTGGGACGGCTGCGGCCTTGCTCGCTGCTGGACTGGAAGTTCACCTTAGTGACGCATAACACGTTGCGCGGGGCCGCAGGAGCCGCGGTGCTGAATGCGGAGCTGTTGGCAGTTCTCGGCAAGCTGAAGTTCTCGCGCTTCCCTGCGGTTCGCTGGGGCGAAGAAAGCCGGATACCGGAGTTCGTGGACGCATGAGCGCAGTGCGCCAGAACGTTGTGGTCATGAAGTTCGGTGGCACGTCCGTGGAAGATGCTGCCGCCATCCGGCGCACGGCGGAAATTGTAGCTGGCCGCGTGCGCAAGGGCCTGCAGCCGGTGGTGGTGGTCTCGGCAATGGCCAAGGTTACCGATCAACTTTTGGCCGCGGCAGCGGCCGCATTCGCGGGCCGTGGAGACCGCGATGCGGCGCTGGACGTAGCCGAGCGGCTACGAAGCCGTCATCTGCAGACCGTTTCCGAGCTTTGTAGCGGCGAGGCCTTGCGCGCGGTGCAGGCCACGATGGAAAGCCACTTCGAATCTCTTGAGGAGTTGCTTCGCGGCATCGCCGCTGTAGGCGAACTCACGGCCCGCACCTCCGATCTGGTAGTGAGCTTCGGAGAGCGGCTTTCGAGCGTGATCGTCACCGCGGCCTTCTCCGATGCAGGTCTGCCAAGTGCGCACGTGGACGCACGCGATGTGATCCGCACGGATGGACACCACGGCAAGGCTGCGCCCGACGAAGCGGTCATTGAACGGGAACTCGGCGCACTCGTGTTGCCGCTGCTCGACGAGGACCGCGTGCCGGTGCTGGGCGGGTTTATCGGGTCGAGCGCGGAAGGCGCGACCACCACCCTGGGGCGCGGCGGCTCCGACTATACCGCAGCGCTGGTGGGTGGCGGACTGCATGCGGGTGCGATCGAGATCTGGACCGATGTCAACGGGATCATGACGGCCGACCCGCGCGTCTGCGCCGATGCGCTGCGGGTGCGGACGATCAGCTTCGAGGAGGCGGCGGAGCTGGCGTACTTCGGGGCCAAGGTGCTGCACCCGGCCACCATTTTGCCGGCCGTGCAGAAGAACATCCCGGTGTGGGTGTTGAACAGCCGCAACCCCCAGAATGAAGGCACGGTGATTACCGCCGCCCCGCCGCCGTGCGCCAGTCCTTTCAAGTCCATTGCGGCCAAGAAGCGGCTCACGATCATCGACATCGTGGCCAGCCGCATGCTGCTCGCGCATGGGTTTCTGAAGATGGTCTTCGATGTGTTCGACCGGCATCGCTGCGCCATCGACATGGTTTCCACCAGCGAAGTGTCGATCTCAGTCACAGTGGATTCGAACGAAGCCCTGCCTGCGATCTGCGAGGAGCTGGGCCGCATCGCGGACGTTCGCTACGAGGGGAGCAAGGCTCTGGTTTGTCTGGTCGGCGAAGATATACGCGGCCAATCGGGTATCGCGGGGCAGGTGTTCAGCGCCATCTCCCACGTGAACATACGCATGATCTCGCAAGGCGCCAGCGAGATCAACATGAGCTTCATGGTGAACGAGGAAGACGTGGACGAAGCCATCCGCTCACTGCACAACAAGTTCTTCGCCGCGCCTGACGAGAGTATCTTTGATGTACAAGCGAGGCTTGTGGAAGCACATGCAGTGGCGGCACAGATTTAGGAGTCGGGTAGAACGATGCGCATTCTGGTTTTAGGAGTTGGGAAGACGGGCAAGCTGGTGGCCGAGGTCGCGGCCGCGCACGGGCACAGCGTCCACGTGCTCGATGCCACCGAGAACAAGGAGGCCGCCGCGCTGACAGCGCCGTTTGTGGCCGGTTTTGATGTGGTGATCGACTTCACGACACCGGACGCTGTGATCTCGAACATGCGGGCGTGTCTTGCCAATGGCGCGAAGATGGTGGTCGGCACAACCGGCTGGTACGGCAAGCTGCATGACATGAAGTCGCTGGCGGAACGGCGCGGCGCAAGCCTGCTCTATGGAACCAATTTCGCGATAGGCGTGCAGATGATGCTCAAGTTGGCCGAGCACATGGCGCAGGAGTTGAAAGCTGCGGGGTATCACTTCTCGATCTCGGAGACACACCACACAACCAAGCTGGATGCACCGAGCGGAACCTCCATGACGCTGCGCGACGTGGTGAAGCGCGCGGCCGACATGCAGGATGTGCCGATCCATTCCGTCCGGCACGGCGAAGCGGTGGGCTTGCACGTCTTGGAAGCGGAGCGGGACGGAGAAAAGCTCCTGCTGACGCACGAGTCCAACTCACGGCGGCCCTTTGCGGAAGGCGCTGTGCGCGCGGCGGAATGGCTCTCGGAAAGCAAGCCGGGTGTTTACGATTTCCGGGACGTAGTCGACCAGCTGTAGGCGGGCGCATTAGGGGTCGTGGGTGAGCCTGATATGCGAGCACGCAGGAGCCGCGTTGATTGTCAGTACCTTTGAACGCATTGAGTATCTACAAGTTCAAGAGTGTCGCGATACACTATTTAGGGAAATGTCGAAATTGAACATAGGACCTTTTTCCGCGCTGTCCTTCGACCGGAAGCTCGACCGCTTTGCCGAAGTCGCTGTACGCGTTGGCCTGGGTCTCCAACCCGGGCAGGAACTGCTCCTCACGGCGCCCACGGAAGCGCTGCCTCTGGTACGGCACATTACCACACATGCCTATAAGGCGGGTGCGAAGCTGGTGACGCCGCTGTTCTCTGACGACGCGGTGACCCTGGCGCGCTTCCGGCACGCACCGGATGAGGCGTTCGACTACGCGCCCTCCTGGTACTTTGACGGCATGGCGGATGCATTCCGTTCCGGCGCGGCGCGAATGGGCATCACGGGGGTCAATCCTGCGTTGCTGGCCAGCGAGGACCCGGCCAGGGTGTCTCGGGCGAATGTCGCCACATCCAAGGCGTACAAACCTGCGATGCAGATGATCACCCGGCACGAGATCAACTGGACGATTGTGGCCTGTGCCACGCCCTCCTGGGCGGCGCTGATGTTCCCCGGTGATCCGGAAGAGCTTGCCATGGGCAAGCTGTGGGATGCGATCTTCCATGCTTCGCGCATCGCCGTCGACGATCCGGTCAGCGAGTGGCAGGAGCATGAGAAGAACCTGCATGCGCGTGTCGATCGTCTCAATGCGAAGCGGTTTCATGCGCTGCACTTCTTCACCCCGGACGGAAACACGGACCTGACCGTCGGTCTGGCCGATCAGCACCTGTGGGCCGGCGGCGGAACGACCGCCGGTAATGGGGTGGTGTGTCAGCCCAACATCCCGACGGAAGAGTGTTTCACGACACCGCATAAGGACCGCGTGGACGGCGTCGTGGTTGCCTCCAAGCCTCTCAGCCATCAGGGCACGCTGATCGAGAATATCCGCTGCACGTTCGAGGGCGGCCGGATCGTACGCGCCACGGCGACCGCAGGCGAGGCGGCGTTGCTGAAGCTGATCTCCACCGACCCGGGCGCATGCCGGTTGGGCGAGGTGGCGCTGGTTCCCCACGATTCCCCCATCGCGCAATCGGGCCTGCTGTTCTGGAATACCCTTTTCGACGAGAACGCGGCAAGTCATATCGCGTTGGGACAGGCGTACTCTACCTGCTTGCTGCACGGCGAGACCCTGTCGAATGAAGACCTTGCCAGGTTGGGCGCCAACGAAAGCCTGATCCACGTGGACTGGATGATTGGCGGCCCCTCGATGAGTGTGGACGGCGTGCGCAGGGACGGCACGGCCGAGCCACTGATGCGCCAGGGCGTGTGGGTGTAAGGCTTGCTGTCGGAGCAGGTTCGGGTGCGACGCGCTACCGCGGAGGACATTCCGGCGCTGCTCGACCTGCTGCACCGCTACTTTACCGAAAGTAATGTACACCCTACGGAAAGCGCGGCCACGCTCCTGCCACAGGTGCAGTCTTCGGCGTTCGGGTTTTATGTGGCCGAGGCCAGGAACGGCTTGGCCGGATGCGTGCTGGGACGGGTGCTGGACGGCAAGGCGCATGCAGTGGAGTGCAAGCGGCTGTATGTGGAGCCCCGGTTCCGGTCACAAGGACTCGCGACGAGCCTGATGGACGAGATCGAAACTGCAGCGCGTGCCGCCGGACTGGCCTGGGTTTACCTGGACAGCAAGGATGATTTCGCCGCAGCGATAAAAATGTACAGGCGGCGCGGCTACTCCGAGTGCCCACGCTTCAACGATAACCCTCAGGCAACCGTCTTCTTTCGCAAGTGCCTTCTGTAGCGGCGTACTACCCAGGACGCATGCGTAGCGCTTCTCTGGATCGTGCCGGCATTGACGCTCAGGGCGAAAGAAGAGCCTGAGACAGAACACGTGCACCGCGCGTCTGCCCCTCGCGCAACCACAGCCTCTTCCGCGCTACACTCAACAACGGAATGAATCTGCAGGGCTGCGGCACCGCACTGGTTACACCGTTTCGCTCTGACGGCGCGGTCGATGAAGCGGCGCTCATGGCGCATGTGCAATGGCAGATCTCCAACGGCGTTTCGCTGCTGGTGCCTGCGGGCACGACCGGAGAAGCGGCGACACTGAGCGAGGGGGAGTGGCTGCGGGTGGTGGAATGCACCGTGCAGGCCGCTGCAGGCCGCGTTCCGGTTTTCGCGGGAGCCACGCATAACGCGACGTACCAGGCAATCCAGAATGCGAAGAAGCTGGCGCGCATCCACGGGCTCACCGGCATCCTGACCGCGAATCCGTACTACAACAGGCCCAACCAGGAAGGGCAGTACCAGCATTTTCGCGCGATCTCCGAAGCTGTGGACCTGCCCATTCTGCTGTACAACATTCCGGGGCGTACCGCGGCCAACCTGGAGCCGGAAACGGTGCTGCGGCTGGCGGAGCTGAATAACATCGTCGGCATCAAGGAGTCGAGCGGCAACATGGCGCAGATCACCGAGCTGCTGACCCAGGCGCCGCGCGCCTTCCGCGTCTTTGGCGGCGACGACGCGCTCTGCCTTCCGACGCTTGCGGTAGGCGGCATGGGACTGATCTCGGTAGCGGCGAATGCGCTGCCGCAGCAGGTTTCGCACATGGTGGAATCGGCGCTGAGCGATAACTGGATTGCCGCCCGGCGGATCAACCGGCACTACTTCCACTTCATGCAGGCACTTTTCCTGGACCCCAGCCCGGCACCGATCAAGGCGGTGCTCGCGATGCTGGGCCGCGGCAATGAAGTCCTGCGACTCCCCATGGTGCAGGTGAGCGGCGGCACACGACGCAAGCTTGAGCGCATCCTCGGAGAGTTGGGGCTTCTGCACGACGATCCTCATGGCCGCGAGATGTTGCAGGTCTTCTAAGCGCTGTCTCTACGACGTGCGGCCTGATAAGGCCATGGGCCGGGACTTTGGCTGCAAACTCCTCCGTGTAGCCTGTTTGCGTCGTCAGCAGAGCGGCTCCCGATACAATCTGGGGAAGACAATGGATATTGGCTCTCTTGAGAAGACCGTGGAAGGCTGGTTTGCGCGTGGCTCCGCCGTACTGCAGGACAGCGTGGCGCAGCCGGAGGCGCTGGATGCCTTTTACGAGCTGCGCGATGCGCTCGAAGCTGGCACGCTACGTTCCGCCGAGCCAGATAGCGGCAGCCCGACCGGATGGCGCGTGAACGCGTGGGTCAAGCGAGGCATTCTGCTGGGATTCCGCCTGGGCGCACTGGAAAGCATGAACGGCAATCATCAGAATGGGCAGTCGATCCTGAGCTTTGTAGATAGAGCGACGTACCCGGCGCGGCGATTCACTCCCGGAGACGGGGTGCGGATCGTGCCGGGCGGCAGTTCCGTGCGCGCTGGCGCCTACCTGAGCGCGGGTGTGGTGATGATGCCGCCGGCGTACGTCAATGTGGGTGCGTATGTGGACGAAGGCACGATGATCGACTCGCACGCGCTGGTAGGCTCCTGCGCGCAGATCGGCAAGCGCGTCCATCTATCTGCGGCAGCGCAGATTGGCGGGGTGCTTGAGCCGGTGAACGCGTCCCCGGTGATCATTGAAGACGATGTGCTGGTCGGCGGCAACACTGGCGTTTATGAAGGTACGATCGTGCGCAGCAAGGCAGTGCTGGCAGCCGGCACCATCCTGACGCGCGGCACCCCGCTGTACGATCTGCCGAACAACGCCGTCCTGCGCGCAACGCCGGAGATGCCTCTGGTCGTGCCGGAAGGCGCCGTTGTGGTGCCCGGTTCGCGGGCAGTAACGACGAACCCCGGCCGGAGTCTCGGCGTAAGCGTCTACACGCCGGTCATCGTGAAGTACCGCGACGAGAAGACCGAACTGTCGGCAGCCTTAGAGGACCTGCTGCGGTGATATCAACGCTGGTTAATTCGGATCATCATCGCACCGGCTCCGCAACTTTTTGGCCTTCTCGACCGTCCTCACGGCAAGGAGAGAACAGTAAGGGTTTGGGTCTGCGGTTCACATGCGGTCGTGGTTTGCTCGTCCTGTGCCTGACGGCGGGGGCGTTCCTGTCCGGCTGCGGCTATTCGAGTGGCGGCTCTTCAGTCTGCAGCGCCGGAACCCTGACAACTTCGCACTCTGCAAGCGCCAACTTCGCGCTTGTGCCGGCGGCGTCAGAGTTTACGGTGTACCCGGGCGGCTCCGTCACGGTTCCGGTGTACATTCAACCCGTCGGAAACTCCCAGGGCACGGTGATGCTGAGCGGCGCATCGCTGCCTCAAGGGTTGTCGGTTGTGCCTGTTTCTGCGCCCATCGGCAGCACCGCCAATCTGACCCTAACGGCCACCGACGACGTCGTGACCAATTGCTTCACGGGCAAAGCCGGCGTGTACACCGCAGCTGCGGCACTTACGTTGAGCGGGTCGTCCGGCGCCGGGAACGCGACCAGCCAGATTGCGCTGAACGTCGTCCTTGAAAATCCCGCATTTACTCCCACATCGACCAATTTGCCGGTAATGACCATCACCACAGCCGACGCCGTTCCGGTCGCCTCAGAAGACGACTATGTGGACGCCACCCTTGCTATTACCGATGCGGCAAACAAGAAATATAACTACAGCGGGACGATGGGGATCAAGGGTCATGGCCACTCCACTTGGTTGATGCCCAAGAAGCCCTATCGGCTGAACCTGGATTCCAAGGCTTCGCTGCTGGGGATGACTTCTGATAGCAACTGGATCCTGTTGGCCAACTACGATGACAAATCCATGCTCCGCAACGACGTCAGCTTTGAGATGTCTACGCTGTTCGGGATGTTCTGGACCCCGAGTTCAGCCTTTGTGGAGGTTTACCTGAATGGAGCCTATCAGGGCGTCTATGAACTCACCGAAAAGGTCGAAGTCAGCAAAGCACGGCTGAACATCGGGTCCATCGACGACACGGACAATGACGGCGCCAATCTGACCGGCGGCTACCTGGCTGAAATCGACCACTACGACGCCGATGACGACTACACCCTCACCAGCTTCCTTCAGCTGCCGATCGGACTCGACGATCCCAGCTCGCCCACGACAACGCAGCAGACTTACTTCAGCCAGAACTTCTACGCAGCCGAAGCTTCCATGTACGGCAGCAACTCTACCGATCCGGCGCTGGGCTGGCGGTCTCATTGGGACGAAGCCTCTCTGGTGAACTGGTTCCTGATCGAGGAACTCGCCGGAAACGTGGATGCCGACGACTGGTCGAGCGACTACTTCTATAAACCGCGCAGCGACCCAAAGTTCTACCGCGGCCCGGTGTGGGACATGGATGTCACTTTCGGCAACACCAACTATGCCGCCATTGCCAGCCCCTCCATCCCGTGGGTCAGCCAGCAGGCGGTCTGGTACTTGCAATTGATGAAAGATCCTGTTTTCGTCGCCGCGGTGAAAGCGCGATGGAAGGTGATGCGGGCCCAGATGCTTACCATGCCTGCCTACATCGACCAGCGGGCGGCATCTCTAACCCTGGCAGCACAAAACGACCATAATCGCTGGACCACCTTTGGGGAGAAGGTGTTTCCCAACCCGCAAGCGGCAGGCTCATATCAGGGAGAAACGGACCTGCTGAAGTCGTGGCTCACGCAACGCATTGCCTACATGGATTCCCAGTACCTACAGTAGAAAGGCTCCGCCATAAACGAGCAGTCAGCAGCCTACTTCAGGATGGTGACGACCCCCGCCGGAGTCTTCGTGAATTTGTGCAACAGGTTTCCACTCGTGTCCAGGTGGCGAAGGATCATTAAATCCGGTCGCACCTGAAGATGGCTGAAGCCATGCGCCTCCAACTGGAAGGGGCCACGGTTCGCCTCCGATGGCCGCAGCGTATCCAGCACCGCGCCGCCGCCTCCGGACGTGAAGAACGAGGTAGGGTGCCCCTGAAACTCCAGGTGCTGCAGATCGTGGTCATGACCCGCCAGATACAGATCCACCCCGTGTTGCCGAAACAGCGGATCCCAATCCCGAATGAGCGTCGCGTTATCGCCGTGGGGGCCATTGGAGTAGAGCGGGTGATGCCCGATGACGGCCAGGAAGGGCGTCGTAAGAGGGTGGTTCAGACTCGCGGCGAGCCAGGCCAGCTGCTCCTGTCTCTGCGCGTCCGTAGGCGTGTAATAGCTCGGGTCGGGGGGTGGCCAGGGCTGAGCACGCTCGTCTGGCATATTACTATCCAGCGCGATGAAGGTGATGGACGGATCATGCTGAGGCCAGGTGAAGCGGAAGTAGCGTGAAGGCATGGTCCAACGGGTGCCTCCGCGTGCAGCATAGGCATACTGCGCGTCCACCTTCGATGTGGGGGCGTTTTGATAATCGTGATTTCCCGGAACGGCAATCGCCTCGCAGTTGAAAACACTCTGCGGGTACATGTCTTCAAAGTTCGTTTGCCAACGCGGGGAGTTCAGCGGATCAGGCATCTGCCCGTAAAAGTTGTCGCCGAGCATGAGCAGGGCGTCGGGATCGAAGCCACGGTTCTGCACATAGGTTTTCATCGCGGCCGCTACTTCGGACTGCGCCTCCCCAGAGGAGATGCCCCAGTCCCCAACCATAAGGAAATGGGACACGCCCCCGGTCACGGGATCCGCGTAGTCAGGATTGAAAACGCCCGCGCCACAGCCGGATAGAGCGGCCGCTGCGCTGAACGCGAAGCTTCGTCTCAGAAAACTGCGCCGGGAGAGTGGCAGATCCATTGCCATAAGATTTCGATGCAGCGCAGAGGAACGAAGGACTGACGACGACGGATTTCTGAAAGTTTAATCCCGAGGCCGCCAGAGAAGACCTGCTGTCTCGACCGATTTCGTCTTCAGCATCAGCATCTCGGGCACAGCGCATGGTTTCGTGAGCCGGCATTACATCCGCATCGCGGACAGACAAACACCAGAGCACGAGCGGGCGCCACTGCCGCAGCACGGGTAGAGCCGCGCCGCCAGCCCCGCCGCGCTACACTGAAAGTCCATGGCATCAGACAAGCTGCAAGTCATTCCCCTCGGCGGGCTCGGTGAGTTCGGTATGAACTGCCTGGCTCTTCGTTACGGGGACGACATCCTCGTAGTGGACGCCGGGCTCATGTTCCCGGAAGAAGAGCTGCTTGGGGTGGACATCGTCGTTCCCGATATCAGCTACCTGGTGGAGAACCGCACCAAGGTGCGCGGAATTGTGCTGACGCACGGCCACGAGGACCATATCGGCGGGCTGCCGTGGATCCTGTCCGAACTGAACGTGCCCGTCTACGGCACAGAATTCACCCTCGCCTATGTGGAAGGCAAACTCGAAGAGCATCGCCTGCTGGACGATGCGGAACTCATCGAGATATTGCCCGGCCGGCGCTTCACGGTGGGTCCCTTCAGCGTGAACCCGATTCGCGTGACGCACTCGCTGGTAGATTGCGTGGCGCTGGCTATTACCACGCCAGTCGGCACGGTGCTGCACACCGGAGACTTCAAGGTGGACCTTAGCTCTCCTGATGGACATCCGTTCGACCTGCAGGCTTTTGCGGAGCTGGGCAGGCAGGGGGTGCTGCTACTGCTGCAGGATTCGACCAACGTCGATCGGCCCGGCTTTACGCCCGGCGAACGCGCCGTGCGCCCGCGCCTGGACGACATTTTTGCGGCGGCACCGAAGAAGCTTTTTTTCAGCTGCTTTTCGTCCTCCATCCATCGCATTCGCATCGCCATGGAGCTGGCGCACAAACACGGGCGCAAGGTCGCGCTCGTCGGCCGATCGATCGACAACTCCACCGAGATCGCCCAGGATCTGGGCTACATCGATCCTCCCCAGGGACTGATCATTCATCCCGGGCAGATGAAGGACTACCCTTCCGAGAAGCTGTGCATCCTGATCTCCGGCACGCAGGGCGAGCCGATGAGCTCGCTTTCACGGGCGGCGGTGGATAACCATAAGTTCGCGAAGATCGATGCCAACGACACCGTGCTGCTGAGCTCGCGCATCATCCCCGGCAATGAAAAGGCCATCTATCGGGTGATCGATCACCTGGAGCGGCGTAATGCGCGGGTGGTCCACGATGACGGCACTCACGGCCTCATCCACGTTTCCGGTCACGGCTCCCAGGAAGAGCTGCGGCTGATGATCAATCTGGTCAAGCCCAAGTTTTTCGTTCCCGTGCATGGGGACTACCGGCACTTGAAGCGTCATGCCGAGCTGGCCGCCGCAACCGGTATTCCGGAGAAAATCTTCCTGCTGGAGGATGGCGACGTCCTTTCGCTGGACCGCGACTCGGCGGCGAAGACCGGCAAGATCACCACGGGCCGCGTGTGCATCGACAACAACTCGACCGCCGATGTGGTTGAAGATACCGTCATCCGCGACCGCAAGCAGCTTGGCGGCGACGGTCTGTTTCTGCCCATCATCGCGATCAATAAGCGCACCGGTGAGATCGAAGGAACGCCGGAAATCACAACCCGCGGCTTCGCGGCGGACGATCCCGAGTTGCTGCGCAACGCGCGCGATGTGGTGGCGCGGACCCTGGAACAATCCAGCGAGGAAGAGCGGCGCGACTACGGCGTGATGAAGGACAAGATTCGCGGCGAGCTGAAGCGGTTCATCCAGAAGAACGCGAATCGGCGCCCACTCATCATGCCGATCATTCTGGAGCTCTAGGCAGGGCTTTTACCCCGCAAAAACGAAAATTGTTCGATGAGCCGCCAGGGACCGCCCAGGTACTCCCACCAAACGAGACCCAGGGCGTGCGATGTGCCGGGTACGAAGCTCGCCTGGAGAAAGGCCAGAAGCTCTTTCGCCTGCGCCGGTGCGACCTTGTTCTGTACCACGATGTGCGGCTGGAAGCGTTGCCTGTCCTGCGCGGTCAGGTCAGACGCGAAGCGCTGCGAAAGCTGGGTGTGGAGCCGCATCAGCCCCGGAGCGGAGCCGATGTAAGCTACGCCGCGGCCCAGGGAGCGCACTCCAGTGATGGCGATGGAAAACGCGGTAGTAGCCGCAGCAGCCTCGCGCAATACCGCGGCTGTTTCGTTCGTGTCTGGCAGCGTGTGGAAGAGACTCAGATGAGCGGGGATGCGGTTGAGCTCAGGCGGGTAATGCTGCCGCCGGAGCTTTTCGAAGCGGGCCTGCGAGGTGGCGTCGAGCGCGAGAGTCAAGAGGGTGGTCGCCGGCATCCTACGAGTGCGGCTCGGAGGGTGGCCGCACAGCTACCAGCATGCCACCGCACTTTCGCCGACGCTCTGCACTGTTTGCGTTCACCGCGCTCTTTTGCGTGACAGCACAGAGTTGCGCCGCGCGTGTGGGTCTGGTGGTTGGTGAGCCGTTCGGCAACTTCGGAACGATGATGCCGCAAGGCCACGCAAGTGTGTACCTCGCCGATTTCTGCGCCAACGGCCCCTTGCGCCTGCGCCGTTGCGAGGCCGGTGAAGCAGGTGTCGTGCTTTCCCGCTATCACGACCTGCGGCGCCCTGCCTTGGACTGGATGGCAGTTCCGTTGATCCCCTTTCTTTACGGTGTAGACAGTGCCACCGCAGTGCCCGCGTCACTGGATAGTGGGCTGAAAGCAGAGCTTCGCGATCGCTACCGGCGGGCCTATCTGCAGGACATCGTGCCGGACCGCGCCGACCGGCACGGCCGCCCGCACCCGCCGCGCAATGGCGACTGGGCAGAGGGGATCGGCGCTGCGTTCGACCGGCGCGTCCTGCTTTACACGTTTGAGGTGCCGGACACGGCTGAAGAGGCGATTGCAGCGATGCTGAACGGCGAACCGAATGCCCGCCGCTACACCTTGGGACGGGAAAACTGCGCCGACTTTGCCGCGGAGCTGCTGCAGGTGGCGCTTCCGAAAGGAACGCTTCGCCGTAATGTGCTCGCCGATTTCGATATGACTACGCCGAAGAACCTGGCCCGCGAAATCGATGCGTATGGGCGCACCCACCCTGATTCGCACTTGAGTGTTTTCGCCATTCCACAGCTGCCGGGGTCGCTGCGGCGCTCGCGTCCGCTGCGGGGTGCCGCGGAAGGTTTCGTGTCTGAAAGACGCTATGTGCTGGCGCTCACCCTTCTGCAACCGGAGGCGCTGCTGGCCTGCCTGTGGGCCTACGAAGTGCACGGCAAGTGGACGGCCGGCATGGACGCCACGCCATTGGCGCCGGAAGAGCTTATTCGGTTTCTGAAACCTGCCGCTTCAGGTCCTCCCGCTCCACCTGTTCCAGCACCGCTTCCGACGGAATCGGCTTCCGGGCAAAGTAGTACAAACTGAAGCCGAGAAGAGCAAAGCTCAGGACGCTGATCCAATCCTTGTAAAGTGGGCCGGTCTGTGAGAAATGCGGGAAGGTTTTATTGAGGGCCTGCGTCGCAACGCCGATCAGGCCCATGATGCCGCCGGAGGCGATCAAACCGGAGGCATACAGGCTTCCCGGCGAAACCTCGGACTCCGCCTCGGTTTGCGCCGTTTCCCCCGACCGCGCAAGGGCGCGCTCCACCAGCCACCGGACTACACCACCGCAGAAGATCGCCAGGGTCGTACCGATGGAAAGGTACGCTCCGACAGCAAACGTGAGCGATCGTACGCCTAGCAGCTCTATGCCGATGACCAGCGCCACGCCCAGCAGGACGAGCCCCCAGGCGAGCTTGCGGCTGAGGATGCCGTTGATGACGGTGGCCATCAGCCGTCCCTGCGGCGCAGCGGCGCGCTCGCTTCCGATGCCCTGTGTCCATTGAATATCGACCTGCCGGGTCGCGGGATCGTAAAGGTACTTGCCGTCTTCGAGCACCGGCGAGCCAATGGCGTTCAGCAGGATGAAGCGCCGCGCATCGTGCTCTTCCCCCGCTGCGGTAAGCTCCGCCGCACCCGGCTGCTTGGCTTTCAACTTGATGTCATCGCGTGGAAACTGGCCCTGGTTCTGGACGCCTTCCGGCAACGCGCTGAGGTCGAGCGAACGCGCCTGCGGGAGGCGCTGGAAGCTCTCCAGGCCCTTGTTCATCGCGTTCAGCGTGGTGCCGATCGCCAGCGTGGAGATAACGACGCCGATCATCACGGCCACCTGCTGCTTCCAGGGGGTCGCGCCGATGAGGTACCCGGTTTTGAGGTCCTGCGACGTGTCGCCCGCATTGGAAGCGGCGATGCATACCATGCCGCCGATTGTGATGGCGAGCGCCCCGAACGCGGGAGCCGTCCAGCCCTTCACAAGGAAGATCGCCGCTGTCGCCATCAGGGTCGCGATGGTCATGCCGCTGACCGGGCTGGCACTGGAGCCGACGATCCCCACGATGCGTGCGCTCACTGTCACAAAGAGGAAACCGAACACCACCACCAGCAGCGCGGCGGCGAGGTTTGCCAGCCAGCCGACCTGCGCTCCCGGAACCGGCTTGAACTGCAGAAAGGCGAACATCAGCAGGACGAGCAGAAGGCTGCCGCCCACCACGACGCTCATGGGTAGATCGTGCTCCACGCGCGACAGCTGCGTGGCGGCCGCGCTGCGGTTCTTTCCCATCTTGGCGAAACCCGACGTGAGCGCCGAAAGGATGGTGGGCGCGGTACGAAGGAGCGTGATCAAGCCGCTGGCCGCCACGGCGCCCGCTCCCATGGGCCGAATGTACGTCTTCCAGAGCGCGCTTGGGTCCATCTGGCTGATAGGAACTGTACCCGGATAGAGCGGCCCGGAGAGATGCTTGCCGAAGAACACGATGGCGGGCATCAGCACCAGCCAGGAAAAGACACCCCCGGCGAGCATGATGGCCGCGACGCGAATGCCGATGATGTAGCCGACGCCCAGGTACTCCGGCGTGACATCGGCGCGGATAGCGGCGCCGCGCATGATCTGCTGACCGCTTGGGTCGAAGTTGAAGTCGTGGTTGGGCGTGGGCGGGAACAACGCTGTCAGATTGTCGTTCTGGAACAGGGTGTAGAGGCCGCCCAGCCCCAGCCCCAGGAACACACGGCTGGCGAAGGAACCGCCGCGTTCCCCGGCTTTCAGGACTTCGGCGCACGCGGTTCCTTCGGGGTAAATGAGCGTTTCGTGCTCGTCCACAATGAGCTGCCGCCGCAGCGGAATCATGAACAGCACACCCAGCCAGCCACCGAACAGCGCCAGCGCGAAGATGCGGAAGCCTTCCAGATCGAAGCCGAGGAAGACCAGCGCAGGCAGCGTGAAGATGACGCCTGATGCAATGGACTGCCCTGCATTCCCGGTAGTCTGGACAATATTGTTTTCGAGGATGGACGATCGGCCGAAAACGCGCAGGATCGAGATCGAAAGCACCGAGATCGGGATGCTGGCGGCAACTGTCAGGCCGGCACGAAGACCGACATACACCGTCACCGCGCCGAACACCACACCGAAGAAGGCACCTAGCAGAAGTGCACGCGCGGAAAGCTCCTTGGGGCTTTCCCCTGCGGCAACAAAGGGCCGAAACGTCGTCTGCGCAGCCATGGTGACTCCGGGTGTGGGGATAGCCGGAGTGTACCAGCGGAGTCTAGCCGGCTATCTTCAGTGTGCGCCCATGCCGGCAGACTATCGCAAGTCGTTCCGAACCAAGAATCTTCCGAGCCTGAGCCTTGGCGTGGCTCGCCCACGGGCCGCTCGGATCGAGCTCTACATAGGCCCTCCAGTGGCGGAGCGCGCGGCGCGGCTCCTTCAGGCGCTCATAAGCCAGGGCTAGATTGTAGTGCGCGTCCGCGTAGCGAGGCACCAGCTGCAACGCGCGCTCATACGCCGCAATCGACCCGTCAAGCTGCTGCAGTTCGTCAAGCACATTGCCAAGATCGAAGAAAGCCAATGCGTACTCCGGATCCGACTCCGTGGCGCGCCGGTAAAGCCGCTCGGCCTCGGCGAAGTCCCGCTCGTTATAACGAATGGTGCCGAGATTGATGGCGGCGGGTGCGTGCGTGGGCTGCCGCTCCAGGATGAACGTGTACAGCTCCGCTGCCTCCGCCAGGGTCTCAGAGCGCTCTTCCAGCCGGACGGCACGGAGGAACATCTCCTGAACTTCCCCAGCGAGCCGCGCAGCAGCGTGTCCGCTGCGAACCACTGCCATGCCTTGGCTGGGTGTCAGTTCGAAGTCGAACGCCATCTGCCGGGTTACCGGATCGACCAGCGCACCCCACTGCCGGAACTTCAGGCCGGAGCCATGGCGCACGGCAACCGATTCCAGCAACGGGTTGGCCATGCCGGACACCTTTTGCATGGCGCTTACGGAGCGGCGGATGCTCTTGACTGAAATGCGTGTCGCGGCCAGATCGCGCAGTTTGCGAAACTGTACAAGCTCGTCGAAGGTGTAGCTTTCACGCGCGGCGGTGAGACCCGCCCGCTCCCAGGAGGCAAGCTGACGACCCGGGAGGCGGAGGATACGTAGGACGTCTTCTCGGCTGTAACGGCTCACTGGGGCTTGTCTCTCGAAGAGGATGGATTCGCGCGTGCTCTAGGTGCGAGTATGCGTTCCTCTCCTGTGGGTTTCAAGCGCAGGGACGGCTAAACCTCAGAAAGCAGTGGATATCGTGAACCTAATGAGGTTCGTTCTGCGCCTTGGCAAGGGCACCTGACGCCTCCCACGAAAGGACCGCAGCAGGTAGGTGGCGTCCTGGAGATACGTCAGCTACCGTGGCTGCACGGGTGGCGGCACGGAAAGAGACGGCGGGCGCGAGGGCGGTGTCGGCGGAGGATCTACGGGACCGGGAGCGAAATGGGTGACAAAGGGCCGGTTGGGCACGCTGACACCAAAGCTGCTCACAACGTTCAGGCAATAGGCATGCACCTCATTGCGCGTGTGGCGGGTCACCTCCACACGAGGGACACGCTCGTCCACCGGATGGTAGAGAGACTGCGTATCCGTAATTGGCTGATCGGCTCGCACAAATACCTCGACCCCGCGATAGGTGCCCCCGAGTATCTCCTTCGGGACGACAAAGGCGAAGTGGTACATCTTGCCGTCACCGGAGTCGCGCGTTCCCAGTCCGCCGCCCCCCAGGGAACGGAAATCAGGGAGCGGCAGGTCACCGTGGGTCAGCTCATGGGTGCGGCCCATCCGAAGGCGGAGATCGCCGTACACTCCGCGGGCACCTCCCACCGCTTCTACCGTCAGCGTGTAATGAACCGTGTCGCCGGACCGCACCGTGGTGCAGCGGCCGTCGTTGCGAACGAACACGTTCCGAGGCTCCGGAACTTCGTTGCTCTGCGCAGAGGGTGTCACCTGAGCTGCGGCAGCATTCGCCAGGCAGCAAAGCAACACGGAAAGAAGACGTTTCATGGCTCCCACTATACAGTCGTGGCTTCGCTGTCCCGACGTGCCGGTTGTTCCCAGGGCAGAGAAAAGCCGAGGAGCCGCCAGCCGACAGGACGCCGGCGCCCCGTCACAAACCTCTCTAAGCAGATGACCCTGTTTCGGGCACTCCGCCGTTCACGCTTCTTCGGGCGCAGGCAGCCGTTGCATACCGCACGTGCGCCTCGTTTGAGCGTCGGCTGTCCACGCAACTCCCTACAAGTGGCATCCCCTCCCTACCTGTGCATTTGTCATACTGTGCAGGAACTTCCGCAAGTCAGCCGCCTCCGGAGCCTTACCGAGGTCTATAAAGCTGTGGAAGAACCGGGGACAAAGGAACTGGGATGAAGGTACGCGCTTTTCTACAACGGAATATCGGCTCCACAACGATGCGGCTCTGGTATGTCTCCGAGGAGCGCCCCGGCGTTGGCTGGTTTCACGATATGGATTTCGCCAAAGACCTTCGCGAGGAAATCGCGAGCGCTGACGAACCAGGCAGCGAACGCCGTTCCTGGGGAGCCTTCGAGGCCAGCTTCTTCGGTCCGCCCTTTCAGGCAGTGGAATCTCTCAGCCGCAACTACGACGAGCGTTTCCTCGACGCGCAGTTGACCCGCGGCACCCCGCCCGACTTCTCCGACCCGGAGGATGCGGCGCACTCCACTGGCGAGAAACGAGGTCCCACCTTGGTGGAATCCTCTGCGGGAAGAACCGATGCCACACTTTCCGGTATGGATCCTCTGCTCTACGATTGGGAGACACGTTCCGGCAGCTTGTAAGAAGCGCCTCGTAAGGCTGGGTCGCCGCCACTGTACCGATCTCTTGCGAGAGGAAGTGGAGCCGACGAACGGACTTGAACCGTTGACCTGCTGATTACGAATCAGCTGATGGGGGTGTTCGCCGTGTTCGCCCAGGATCGCCGGTAGTTGCCAAGGGTTGAAAACTCGGACGAACGCGAGAAGCCGGCTTCGCCAGCAAACGCCAGACGTCCCCTACAGCACCGACCTCAACTGCCACCAGAACTGCCACTCACGAAAGTTCGGTTGGTGACTACTCCCATTCCAGCAACGCGAAGCTGACTCCCGCGATGCCTTTGCTCTCGCGGAGCGTGCGGAAGACGCAGATCACCTGGCGACCCTTATTCATGCGGCGCCCGAGTTCGCTGGCGAGCCGGCCTTCCAGGTAGCCGACCTGGTCGCCGTTCGGGGTGAGCACCTTGATCGCGTTCTCGTCGTAGCGGTTGTCCGGCTCGGGCACAAGCTGCAGTTCGTCGCGCTCGTTCAGGGTGCGGGCAATCGCCTGGCGATCGCTGCCGTCCGGGTTGCGGTGGGTCACGCCGACCACCTTGCCGTGATACCAGTTGCCGTCTTTGGCCGCGGCGACCTCGTCCATGAAGTCGTCGAAGGATCGCGCGGCGAAGCAAAGGAAGTACTCATGCGCTCATGCTATTCCGTGCTTTCGCCTAGAACTCGAGAAACTGAGTACGCAAAAATTTCGTACGTTCGCGGGTAAGATCGGTCTTACAAGTAGTGGCCGCCACCGGCCCAAGGGTTCCGTACTCATACTTAGCAAGAACTGCGCTGCAAGCGGCGTCCCGATAGGAGAGCCAGGCAGTTTGCGAGGCTTGCAGTTCTTTATGCATGACGGTTCTATAGCGAACCGCCTCCTCGCGCTCCAGCTTATCCATGCGCGCTTCACTGGCTCGCTCGCCTTCACTCTGCGCGTATTTGTTCAGCACCTGCCGAAACACGCGTTGCATGTGCTCGTCTGCAGCCTGGAAATCCAACTGAGCACACGCGCGTTCTTCCGGGGTGCTGTTGGGTTCCTTGCAATTAGGTGCCTGACAAGGGACGTGGGCGCAAAAGAGCATCCCGAACGCCAGGACTGCTCCGAACCGTGCGAACTTTCTCATCTGACCAGATTAGACCCGAATTACTGCCTGCATCGAAGGCGGCGCGATCCGATTCACAGGAAGTACTCATGCGCCCATGCTATTCCGGCCAAGAGAAAAGGCCCACCCCGAAGGGTGGGCGTAGAGAAGGTTATGCTCAAAGCGATGGAGCGAGTCGAAGATCTGCTTACCCCGGAAGAGATGAAGAGGGTAGCTCTCCACATGCGCCTGACGGGTTCGTTGTTCGTCAATATGCCGAGGTGGGTCGAGGGACGGTTCGGCATGCTTGTGCTGACGTATTTCCGCGGACCTACGCTGGGAAGGGATCAGTGGCGCTTCGCTGGTTTGGGAAGGTCCTGGCGCTGGACGACGTCGGGATCCGTGATTACACATGGCATAACAATCGGCACAAGTTCTGCTCCTGGCTCGCGATCGCGGGGTGCTCGCTTCGGACGATCCAGGAGCTGGCCGGTCATAAGGACATCGCCATGAGCGCTCGCTACTCCCACTTGTCGCCCGACCACAAGCGCAGCGAGATCGAGCGGCTTGTCACACCGAAACCGGCGATCCTTCTACAGTTCCCAAGTGCCACTGGAACTGCCAATCGCTAAACCGAAAACGCCTCCGGAAATCATCCGGAGGCGCGAAAACACTATGGAGCCGACGAACGGACTTGAACCGTTGACCTGCTGATTACGAATCAGCTGCTCTACCAACTGAGCTACGTCGGCGTGCTCCCTGCTCATTCTAAAGGCAAACGGTCGGAGCGCCAAACTGTGGCGCGGCGGCTTCCGCACGCAATCCTCGGAATGAGCGGAGCCGGAATGAGCGGAGACGGCATGCGGTGCGCGCCTCGGCCGTGCACCGCATGCAGCGTTCGTCAGGAGGCTCCGAAGTTTCACGGTCTCCCCGCAGCGGTATGCGACGAACCTACCCGCGCAAGGAGCCGTTGGCGCGTTTCGTAACGTGGTGCACACCGCCGGAATCTTTGGCTCGGTAACGGTCCGGCCGTCCTGAGCGAATGCGAAGGTGGCCAGCGCAGCGGCGCAACAGATCGCCTACGCGGTATGTCTCAGAGACGTTCCCCACGTTCGCGAAGAACTGCAAAATGGATTGACACCACACGTCTCCCGAACGCAAGCCAATGCCATCACAAGCTGTGAAAACGGACACATAGTCAAGGAGAGCGCTTAAACGAGTCGAGGAGCGCTCCAGAAGCAAGCAGAAGGGCCGCCCGGCAACAGGGCGGCCCTTCCTTCTATGGGAGGCAGTTCCAACGGAGGCAAAGCCATCAGAACTCTCTGGTGCAAGAGTAGGGTCGGGTCCGGCGAGGTGTCAAGAACGTTTTCTGAAGGCCTGCAACTTCCTTATTTTGTTGCATTTCCGTTCTTTCGACGGATTTTCAGGTAATTTCCGGCTTTCGTGTGAATATCGCTGTGACATGGACCACGGGGCGAGCTTTCTCCCTGCGTCATGATGTTCTAGGCCCAAACTGGGGCGGCTTGTTTTGCGGGTCCAGGTGCAGGCTAAGGAACTCCAGCTCCGTGGCGGCGGGTTTGCCGCGGAGGATACGGATGCCGGCGCGTCCGCCGCCAAGAAAGAGGCCCAGAAGGACGGCGGCGCCGCCAAGAATGCCGAACAGCACCACGATGTTGGTCAGTAGACTCGCCGTCTTCCTCACTTCGGTCGCAAAAACGGGCTGCACATCTTTATCGAAGCTGAGCTGTTGATGCATGTGGATGCCGTCGACCACCTTCTGCGCCTGCTCGGGCGCAAAGGAACCACTGGCGATCATCACGAGTTCGCGCTCGCGTCGAACCTTGGCGGACTGGAAGCCCGGACCCATACCGGCAAGTAGCCCCTGCGCGGAGCGCAGGTGCGCTCCCGCGATTTCCGGCGTCGGGTAGAAGAGGAGGGTGAGGGTCTCCTTGCCACGCTTGTCGCTGTAGCTCGCCATGATCGCCTCCGCGCTCTTGTCCCAGCCAATGGAGTTGGCCGGCAGTACGCCTCCCTCTGCCGCATAGGTGGCCGGCCCCAGGGCGTAGCGCACGCTCGCCGGCAGCAAGCCATCCGACGGGAGATAGGTGGGCAGCAGGGGCGGGGCATTCTTGTTACCCGCAGGCTTCGGCAGTGTGACGAGCAGCGGCTGCAGCGCACTCACGTCAGCGGCGGCGGCGGGATACGCCAGCACCAGCGAGGAACCGGCATAGAACAGAAGGGCGCCATCGCCCACCGCGTCGAGATCGCCAAGCTCCTTGCCTTCCCGCATGTCTGCGCGGCGCACCAGGGTGTAGGCGCTGAGCGCGCCGGTGCGGTCGCCAAACTGGATCGCCTCCAGATGCAGCAGGCGGCCCTTGCTGTCGGCGTAGTCGCCCACCGCGGAGCGCTCCGGTGTGGCTTCCTCAAGCGCCTGCTTGCTGGCGTTCACCAGCGATACGGACGGCCGCGAAGACACGCTCCCCGCGGAGGTCTGCTTCCAATCACCGAAGCTCTGGGGCAGCAACGGCGCAGCCGGCGTGCTAAGGGTGATGGAACTCTGCGCCGGTACAGCCGCTGCAACACACATGACCGCGCCGGACAATAGCCATGAACGAGAGAATGCAATCGAGCCCATATAAACAGGAGACTACACCCGGGCGGCGCCGGTGAGCAGCCCCCGTGCAAGAGCGAAGTTCATGTGCTCCGCTTCCTTCCGCTACACTCGCCTTATGAAATTCCTGGCCGCCATTCTGCTGTTCGCCGCCCCCTTCCGCGCGCAAACGCCACCTGCGGTCGCGGCAGATCCCTTTGCCACGCTTGCGTTTTTGCAGGGCACTTGGGACGCCAAAACGCCGGGCGGCAACGCGATGTCAAGTGGAGCTGCGTCGAGTGGCACCTACACCTTCCGGCTGGAGCTTGGGAATCACATCCTCGCCCGGCATAGCCGTACTGCCGGCTGCAAAGGTCCGGCCGGCTTCGACTGCGACCACGGTGACCTGCTGTACATCTACCAGGACGCGCCGGGCCAGCCGCTCAAGGCCATCTACTTCGACAACGAAGGCCACACGCTCCACTACACCGTTTCCACGCCGGAACCCGGAGTGGCGATTTTCCTCAGCGATGTGGCGCAGCCCGGCCCGCAGTTCCGGCTGATGTACACGCTGAAGGGCGCGATCCTGTCGGGCAAGTTCGGCATGCGCATGCCGGGCCAGGCGGACTGGCGTTCCTACCTGGAATGGAGTGGGGCGAAGCTGCCGTAAGCCGGCGATCCGCATTGACGGCACAGACCTTCAGCGCTGCGCGCGCTGCTCCGTCCTCTTGGGCCGGCCGTTGATTGCGCCGGCATACCGCGCAACCCCGCCATAGATGCTCTCCGCAACGCGTTCGCGATACTCCGGCTTGCGCAGCTTCTCGGCATCTGTGGCATTGGTAACGAAGCTGATCTCCGCGAGGATGGAGGGCATGTTGGCGCCGATGAGAACGACGAAGGGGGCTTTCTTTACCCCGCGATCCTTGAGGCCATCGTTCACCTTGGCGAGGCCGGCGTACAGCGACTGGTCGACGTCCGCGGCCAGCTCGCGCGACTCCTCGATTTTGTCCTTGAGGGCAATCTGCTTCACCAGATCGCTCAGTTCATGCACGCTCTGCGTGGAAACGGCGTTCTCGCGACCGGCCACGCGCATGGCATCCGGATCGCTGGTGAAGTTGAGGTAATAGACCTCCACGCCACGCGCGCCGGGATCCGGCGAGCTATTGGCATGCACACTGATAAAAAGGTCCGCCTGCGCCTTGTTGGCGATGGCCGTGCGCGTTTCCAGTGGGATGAATGTGTCGTCGGCTCGGGTGTACACGATCTCGGAGCCCAGCCGATCGTGCAGCAGCTTGCCCAGGCGCAGCGCCACATCGAGCACGACATCCTTCTCCTCAATGCCATCGACGCCGATGGTTCCGGAGTCGTGCCCTCCGTGGCCGGCGTCGATAACAATGCGTCCGATCTTCAAGCCCAGCGCGCGCATCAGCGAGGTCTCGCCGTCGGCCGTGGGCGGGGCGGCCTCGGCGGGGGCGGCCATCGTGCGGGTCACCGCGCCGGCTGCGTTACCGCTCCGGTGCGAGGGCTTGCGGTAATGGTCTCCCCGGGCAATCTCCGCAATTTCGTTCTCGCCGCCTTTGCCCGAGCTCAATCCATTGGGGGCGCCAGCCTTCGCGGCTGCCTCGCTGGGAGCGCCTTCGACTCCCCTGCTCCGGGCCACAATCGGCGCAGAGGTGGGATGGCTTGTCGCCTCCACCTTGCCCGGCTGCCTGCTCACCGCCGCTACCTCGGTACCGGTAGCATCGGATTTCACCGGCACGCTGTTAGGTACAGGTCTGGACAGCGTGGACTTGGAGGGAATGACCACCCGCGGCTCTGCCACGGAAGCACTGATCGCTGACTTAGCCGGCAAGCCGAAGCCCGCGCCGCCATCTGTAACGGGCATCGGCGGCAGTCCCGACGTGGCGGCCTCGCCACGCCTGCCGGGGGACGGCACCACACCCCCTGACTGCGCGATGCCTGGCGGCTGCGCAGCCAGCGGAGCTGGTGTTCCCTGTCCCCTGTTTCCTGCGCCCTCGCCGTTTGCCACTTCCTGCTTCCCGCTTGCTGTTTCCTGCTTACCGTGAATATCGATGATCAGCCGGTAAGGGTTGGGAAGCAGGAAAGCGGAGTACTCGGTAACCTCGTGCACATCAAGCACGACCCGTGTCACATCGTCTGTAAATTGCGCAGCGCGGATGCGGGTGAGGAATCCGTCGTCGGTAACCGCAAAGCTTTTGCCCGCGAGTTGCGAGGCCAGGTGCGTGTGGTGCAGATCGAAAAAGATGCGGTCCGGGTTCTCCACCCGCGCGGCCTGATACTGCACTTCGCCGCCCAGGTCGATGGCGACGCGCGTGTAGCTGCTGGTGGACCAGTGCCGGATGCCCGTGACCTGAGCCCGAGCCCCGCTGACCTGCGCCGTCACTTCTTCCCCTGCAGGAGCCGCCGGCGTTCGAACCGGCTCGGCGGATGCGAGACGAATCGCTGAGACCGGCACCGGCGTGGGCACCGCTCCCGGCTGACCAGAAGGCAGAGACGACTCTCCTTCCGCCCGAATCTCCGCCTGTGGGGCGGCGCCCGAAACACGCTTTGCCGCCGGCGTACTGGTTTGTGCTGTGGTGGTTTGCGCTGGGCCTGTCTGCGCCGCATTCGAGCCTGCCGCTCGTCCCGCATTTCCCGGATACACATCCTGCGGGTAATTGCCGGCGAGTTCTTCGCGAACTGCTTTCGCTTCGGCTCGGTCATCGGCGCCCGCCGGTCCAAGCAGATCGGCGGCATGGGCGAGCGCATCCGCTGCTCGCGTGCCGCCGGGGTAGGAACGCGCGACGAACACATACTGACCCGCCGCATCGTGCAGGCTCTTGCGGTCGTGGAATTCACGGCCCTGCTCCGCCAGCAACTCGGCGACCTGCTCCGCAGCCCGCGCCGCGTGCGCGTCGCGTGGATTGCCGTGATAGATCGCGCGAAAACCTTCCATCACACGCACATACTCAAGCTTGGTGTGCGTGCCCCCAGGTTCAGCTTCAAAGATCTCGCGCGCCGCGAGCGCGGCCGCCCACGAGTCGCGAGTCTCCGGCTGGGCGTGCTTGTGCGCGCTCGCCGACGCGGGGAGCACAGCGCAACAAGCCCATACGCCCGCAATCGAGCTCCACTGGCGAAACGCACCCATACCACTTCAAGTCTAGGGAGTCAGAACCGGTGGAGCGCTCACGATTCGGAGCGGGTACTCACCTCGGTACCCATGGCGCAGTCTCGTTAACTTCCGCCGATAGCTGTTCCGTAGCACAGCTTGTGGTCCGCAGCACAGCGGAGTACTCTGCTTCCCGCCACGAAGCGGCAAAGCTGCCGATCCATCGACTCAGCCGAGCAGTTCGGCTACCAGGCCCACAACCCCAGCCAGTGCGCCATCGAGTGCCGCCGCATCGCTTCCCCCGGCTTCGGCCAGGTCGGGCCGGCCGCCCCCTTTGCCGCCGACCTTCGCCGCAAGCAGGCCCACGATCCTGCCCGCCTGGACGCGCCCGGTGAGGTCCTTGGTCACGCCGGCAATGAGCGAAACCTTGCCTTCCGGCGTGGCTGCACCCAGCACCACCACCCCGGAGCCCAGCTTGCCGCGCAGCTCGTCTACCAGGTTGCGCATTTGAGACTTGGCTTCCGGCGACTGCCCGAACGCATCCACCCTTCGCGCCAGCACCTTGATGCCCTTCACATCGACCGCACTCGCCGCCGCATCCGCGTTCGCCGCCGAAGCGGACTTCATGCGCATCCCCTCCAGCTCGCGCCGGAGCTTCTTCAACTCCTCATCGCTCTGCGCGAGCTTGGCTTGCAGCGTATCGGCGCTCAACTCGCCGCCAACCACCTGACCGGCCACGCGGGCCACATCGGCATCGCGCCGGAACAGCTGCAGCGCGCCCGTGCCGGTGACCGCTTCCACGCGCCGCACACCGCTCGAGACCGAGCTTTCGCCCACCAGCTTGAGCAGGCCGATCTCGCCGGTAGCGCCGGTGTGCGTGCCGCCGCAGAGCTCGGTGCTGAAGTCGCCGATGCGCACCACGCGCACCAACTCACCGTACTTCTCGCCAAAGAGCGCTGTTGCGCCCAACTCATGCACGGCCACATCGATCGGCACATCGACCAGCGTCTCCACCGGCGTGTTGGCGAGCACCTGCGCATTGACCAGCGACTCGACTTCTTCCAGCTCCTCATCAGCCACGCCGGCGAAGTGATTGAAGTCAAAGCGCAACCGGTGCGCATCGTTGAGCGACCCCGCCTGCTTCACATGCCGCCCCAGCACCTCACGCAGCCCGGCCTGCAGCAGGTGCGTGCCGGTGTGGTTGCGCATGGTGGCGTGGCGCACACCACCGTTCACCACCGTGTCCAGCGTGTCGCCGATGGCAAGTCTGTGCTTCGCGACTACCTGGTGCGCGAACACTCCTTGCACCGGCTTGCGGCATCCGCTCACTTCGGCGACAGCCGTGATGTGATCCGCAGCGTAAAGCCAGCCCACGTCGCCCACCTGCCCACCGGAGTCGGCGTAGAAGCTGGTGGCATCGAGCACGACCTCGCCGCTCTCGCCGGGCTGCAGTTCGTTGACGCCGACCCCATCCTTCACCAGCGCCAGCACGCGCGCGCCGTCGAGCCGGGTTGCGCCGTAGCCGACGAACTCTGTCTTCGGGAGCTCGCGGTAGACCGGCGCTGCTGATTTCTGCGATCCACCCTTCCAGGACGCACGGGCACGGGCTTGCTCTTCCTGCATAGCGCGCTCGAAGCCTTCTGTGTCGAAAAGAACGTCGTAATCTCGAGCTGAATCACCCATAAAGTCGAGCGGGAGCCCGAATGTTTCATACAGGCGGAAGGCTTCTCTTCCGCTGAGCTCCGCTTGTGGGAGGACCGTACTTCCCTGCAAGCTTCGGTAGACAAGTTGGGCGCTCAGCCTGTCCCAATGCTCTACGACGTCTCCAAGTAGCTCGGGAGCAGTTGTGGTCACGAGATACGCGTCTTCGCTTGAAAGCAACCCGGTACCCAACTTCTTCTGGAGCTCACACAAACAAGTTCGCATTGCCGTAATCAGTGCATCGTCGAGTTGAGTTGCTCCTACCGAAAGCGTACGGGCAAACTGCTGCTCTTCCGCCAGCACCACCTTGCTCACTCGCTCGGCTGTTTCAATCAGTTCCGGGTAAGCCGCCTGCATCTCGTCGCGCACGGCGAACACCATCTGGTGCATGAACGGCTTCTCCTGCCCAAGCAGGCGGCCATGCCGGATCCCACGCCGAAGAATCTTGCGCAGCACATAGCCGCGGTGTTCGTTCGAGGGCAGCAGGCCATCGGAGATGAGGAACGTGGCCGCCCGCGCGTGGTCGGCGATGATGCGCAGCGAGGCCGCGCCCTTGGCATCGCTCAACGCGAGCTGGTCGATGCTCAACGCGCCGCTCTCTTCCGCGCCGGGACGATTCGCGAAGCCAGTCAGGCTTGCCGCCGCTTCCAGCAGCGGTGTGAACAAGTCGCTCTCATAGTTCGAGAGCTTGCCCTGCAGCACGGCGGAGATGCGCTCCAGGCCCATGCCCGTATCAATGCTCGGCTTGGGCAGCGGCGTGAGAGTGCCATCGCTGGCTCGGTCGAACTGCATGAAGACGAGGTTCCATATCTCGACGTAGCGCTGGTCGTCTTTTGGGAACGGAACATCCTGCGGAGTTCCGTTCGCGTCCCGGTGCTCGCTCGCGGCCACACCAAGATCGAAGAAAATCTCCGAGCAGGGGCCGCAGGGGCCGGTGTCGCCCATCTGCCAGAAGTTGTCCTTGGCGCTCATCCCAAAGATGCGCTCGCGCGGCACGCCGGTCCCCACCCAGAACTGCTCGGCTTCGTCGTCGCGGGGCACGCTCTCATTCCCCTCGAAGATGGTGACGTACAAGCGCGAAGGATCGATGCCGAACCACTCCGGCGAGGTCAGCAGCTCCCACGCGTAGGCAATTGCCTCGCGCTTGAAGTAGTCGCCGAAGCTGAAGTTGCCGAGCATCTCGAAGAACGTGTGGTGGCGGCGCGTGAAGCCGACGTTCTCCAGGTCATTGTGCTTGCCGCCCGCGCGCACGCACTTCTGGCTCGTGACCGCGCGTGTGTAGTCGCGCCGCTCCGCGCCCAGGAACACGTCCTTGAACTGGTTCATGCCTGCATTGGTGAACAGCAAGGTCGGATCGTTAGCCGGAATCAACGACGAAGAGTGCACGCGGCGATGCCCAGCGCCTGCGGCAGACACTTTGCCCTCAAAAAACCGCAGGAACTCTTCACGAATCTGGTTGCCGGACAGGTTGCGCATAGGGCTTGAGTTTACCAGCGCCTACCCGCCTGCTCCGGGCCGCCAGGTGACGCCTTCGAGCCGCAACGTTAGGTCGCTTGTGGCGCGTAGCACGGCGATCTCCTCCCGGTGCCGTACCATCTCCAGCGTGGTGGCAAGCGCATCCAGCGCGTCTTCGGAGCTGGCCGCGATGCGCAACACAGTGCGTCTAAGTTCCGCATACAACAGGTCAGTCTCTCGCCTGTGCGCGAGATAGCTCTTACGCGCCTCGGCATTGCTCTTGGCAACCGGGCCGGTCATCAGGCGCGTATAGATCTCCAGCAGCAGTGGCTTCGGTTGCGCTTCGTTCAGGGCTGCATCCTGGAACGGCCAGACACGAAAGCCGCCCGCATGCAGGCGCTCGAGTACGGGTATGGCGCGCAACGAGCCTGTTCCTACCGAGCCTGAGCCCCCTATCTGGAATGGCGACTTGGGCGTGATGCCGCGCATCTTGGCTGCGCGCTCCGGGTCGCCGCCTTCCAGCGCCTGCGCGATCTTGTTGTCGTAATCGGTTTCGCGGTACATGCTGCGCAGACCCGCGCCGCAGAACACCAGAGGACGCTTGTGCGGCTTGCCCCAGAAGCGGATGTCCCGCATGTCAGGGGCACAATCGCGCGCAAGCCAACGCTCGCCTTGGCCCTCGCTCACCTTGCGCCAGAAGTCGAAGACGCTCCTGCAGCCATGCTCGCGCAGAAACCATGCCGGGAAGCTGAAGCAGCAATCGATGCCGACCGCGAGCCGCGGTGTCTCGCGGGCAAGCTCCAGCAGCCACTCGGCGACTTCTTCGCGGGTACGGCCGTTCTCCAGGCGGACCGTGGTTTCTCCCTGCTCGTCCCGCGTCCAGACTCCGGCAAAGATGTGGCGACGCTGTCCGGCTACGTCAATCCGTCCCGACCAGTCGAGACCGATCATGCACTCGACAGGCTTGCGTCTCGCTAGTTTGATGTTCGCGGCCACGCGAGTTTAGACGCCCCCGCCTTCGCTCACGCCTGCGTGTCCTGGCCTTCGCTCACGTCTGTTTCTTCGATCTCCGCGCCCCAGCCGCGCAGCACTCCCCACACCGCACGTGAGCTGAAGCCTGCGGCGACCAGCCGGCGCATGGCGCGGGCAGTTTCCTTCTGTCTTTGGGCTGGATCGTTCCCAGGGCCTCCGCTGGGCGCTTTCATGCGCTTGCGCGCGACGTACTCGCGAGCCAAGGCGACCTCGTCCACTTCGTCATACTGCCTCGCTAAAGCTTCGGTAGCCAGCGGCGCGGCAATACCCTTCTGCATCAAGCCCTGCTGGACGCGGCGGCGGCCCAGCTTCTCGTTCTCGTGGCGCAGTCGCGTATAGTCGGCGGCGAAACGCTCGTCGCTCAGGTAGCCAAGCTCTCTCAGTTTTGCGAGGACGTGCGTGACCGCTTCGGCCCCTTCTTCGTCTGGCGTGGCGCGTTCGATGAGTTTCCGGCGCAGGTCGCGCTCGCTCTTCATCTTGCTCGCGAGCGCCTTCACCGCGTACTCCAGCAGCGCCGGTTCCTCCAGCGGCTCCCTGGGCTTCTTTGCTCGTCCGAAGGTCACGCTACTTGCCTGCCCCAGGGTTCTTCTCCGGCCCTGCGCTCGCGTATTTGTTCGTCCCGGTCCAGCGGTCGCACCAGTCGTTGACCGTTTCGTACCAGAGCTCGGAGTTCTTCGGCTTCAGCACCCAGTGGCCCTCGTCCGGGAAGTAGAGCATCTTCGAAGGCACTTTGAGCAGCTGCAGCGCGGTGAAGAGCTGAAAGCCTTCGCTCACGTCCAGCCGGTAGTCGCGCTGACCGTGGATCACCAGCGTGGGCGTGTGCGCATTTTTGATCGCTAGCATCGGTGACCACTTGCGAAAAGGATCTTCGCTGGCGGGCTTGTCATAAAAGTCCCAGGGGTGCGACGGCCTGGTTTGCTCCACAACAGCATGGCCGATGCTGCCGTTGCCCTTCTTGTCGTCATCCCCGGAGGGGATCTGCGTCGGTTTCGCCGCTGAGGGTGCCATGGGCCGGAACTCCCACTCGTTGAACCAGAGCTCCTCCGTTGTCCCAAACGCGGACTGCGGGTTGTACATGCCGTCGTGCGTGACGATGCACTTGAAGCGGTCCGTATGGGTAAGCACCCAGTTGGCCATGTAGCCGCCGTAGCTCGCGCCCAGGGCGCACTCGCGGGTCTTGTCGATGAACGGGTACGTCTTTTCTGCGAAGTCCAGGCCGCGCATCAAGTCTTGGTAAGCGCGGCCACCCCAGTCGCCCGAGACCTCGTCGGTGAACTGCTGCCCATACCCTGTAGACCCGCGCGGGTTGATCATCACCACGACATAGCCGTTCGCGGCCAGCAGTTCCGGGTTCCAGCGATAGCTCCAGGCATCGCCCCACGCACCCTGCGGACCGCCATGGATCAGGAACTTGAGCGGGTACTTCTTCGCCGGGTCGAAGTTGGGTGGGCGGATGAGGAAGCCTTGGACCTTCGTGTTGTCTTCACTCGCAAACCAGAACGGTTGCATCGCTGCGAGCTCCAGCTGCTCCGTCAGCGAGACGTTCGGATCCGCTATGGGCGTTGATGGGACAGCATAGGTCTTGGTCGCATCGGATGTATCGTTTCCATTGGAACGCCTCCACCTTTGCAACGCGCTCTCCTGGGATTGCGTTTTTAAATCGAAAGCACCGAGTGCGAACTGGTAGATCGCAGCAGGCGCTTCAGCGCGCATTCCGTTGGCCACCAGAACTCTGCCGTTTAGGGAAATGTGAAGATCACTGAACTCTGCGCCAAACGTGGCGCTCGGAGTCCCGGTAGTTCCAGAAGAGTCCTGATAGTGCGTGGCCTGGAGCTCGGTCACCCCAGAGTTGTCCAGTTTTATCAGGAAGATCGGTTCTTGGCCTTTGCTGGCGCTTGCGAAGTAAAGCGTCTCAGAAAGCGGCGACCAGGTAAACTCATCTACCCAGCCGTCGAAACGATTCGTCAGGTCTCGTGTAGCCCCGCTCACGCGATCGAAGAGCAAAAGTCTGTATTTATCCGACTCAAACCCCGCCCTCGCCTGCGAGCGCCACGCCAGCCACTTGCCGTCGGGCGAGTACTGCGGGCCGTCGTCCGACCCCGGGGACGTGCTGACCTTGCGCGCGGTGCCCGGCTCCGCGCCCACCTGCAGGACGAAGATGTCGTTGTTGGTGGACTCCGCGGACACTTTGTCGAGGTTAACCTCGTAGGCGACCTCCTTGCCGTCCGGCGAGATCGCGTAGCCCAGCGAGCCACCGAGTGAGAAGGTCGGGGCTTCATGGTCGGAGACGACCGAGGCAGGTGTCAGGTCGGTGGGCGCTGCGGGCTTGCCGCCCGCGCCGGGGTCGAGGCTCGCGTAGAAGATGTGCGAGTGCTTGGGCCCGACGTAGGCGTTCCAATGGCGGTAGAGCAGGTGATCGAGGACCTGTGCCTTGACCGGGTTGCTCGTCTCGACTGAATCCTTGAGGGCGTTGCAGTTGGCCTCTTCCTCATTGCGGGGCGGCCCCATGGCCGCGTGCGATTGACACTCGGGGTAGACGCTGGAGACGAACAGGAAGTGCCTCGAATCCGGAGCCCAGAGACCGCCGTCGGCCCCGGTTTCGAGCGCCGTGACGGCGTGCGCGGGACCCATGCGGCCGGCAGCCTCGTCCCACGGCGCGACCGTCAACTGGTCATCAGCCGTGTACATGACCGACTTACCGTCCGGCGAGAAGCGGCCGTTTGCCTCGCCGGAGCCTGTAGTCAGCTGCAGTTCTTTCGTGTGACCATCCAGCGGCACCGCCCACAGGTGGTTGATGCGGGTGTTCTTCTCCAGCGACACATCGGTCACGCTGAACAACACCCACTTGCCGCTGGGCGAAATCTGCGGGTCGCTCACCCGCTTCATGGCGGCGAGGTCTGCGAAGGTCATGGGGCGCTTGGAGGGTGTTTGCGCGGCTGTTTGTGCGGCAAGGGTGGAAACGCAGGCGAAGGCTAGAAGCGCTGCTGGGACGAACGGACGCATGCGCAAGTTTACGGTATGGGGCGTACCGGCTGCGGTGCTTGCCGGGACGGGAGTGCGGCTGCGGGCCGAATGCGGGGATCCTCGACTTCGCTCCCGATGACACCTGGATAGTACGTGGCAGAGGAGAGTTCAGCATTCGTGGCGGAACTTCTGCGCGGCGGTAGCGTCTATTCCTGATAGGCCATGCACCGCTCCTTTTCCTCACTCGCCTTCCGCTTGTTCGCCCCGCTCACAGCCGCTTCGCTGGCCATCTTCGCCCATGCGCAGGCGGGCTTCGGCAAGCTCGATCCGGCGCAGCCGGCCGACATCACGGTTTCCGAGCTGGTGAAGAAGATGGCGGAGCGGGAAAGCGCCTTCGCGGCCGCGCGCGAGAACTACACGTTCCGGCAGGATGTGAAGTTCAATACCATCAGTGACGACACGGGACGTCCGGACGGGGAGTACCACCAGGTCGCGGACATAAGCTTCGACGCTGCGGGCAAGCGCGCCGAGCATGTCACGTTTGCGCCGGCGAATACCATCGAGCGCGTGATCATGACCGAGAACGATATGCGCGACATCCAGGAGCGCCTGCCGTTCGTCCTGACAACCGAGCAGCTGCCGCAGTACGACATCAAGTACCTGGGCCGCCAGCATGTGGATGAGATCGACACCTATGTGCTCGATGTCGCGCCCAGACAGATCGAGAAGAACCACCGCTATTTCCAGGGCAAGGTGTGGGTCGACACGCAGGACTACGAGATCGTGCTGGTAAACGGCATGAATGTGCCGCAGATCCTGAAGCATGGTAACGAGGACCTGTCGCCGCCGTTTACGACGTACTACGAGCAGATCGACGGCAAGTACTGGTTTCCGACCTACACGAAAGCCGAAGGCACGCTACACTTCCCCGCCCAGGAAGGCGCGCTGGCGAACGATGTCCATGTGCGCTCGACGATCCACTACACGGACTACAAGCGCTTCCGCACCAGCGTGACGATCCGTTACAACGGCGAAGAGATCCCGGACGAAACCGGCAAGCCGAACACGAAGCCGCAGGAACCGAAGAAGCCACAACCTTAGGAGTTGTGGCTCAAGGGATCGCGACTCGAGCGAGTCCGGCTGGGACCGGTTTTGAACCGGCTGCGAGCGATAAGCCGGTCAGCTATGAGGATCCAGAGCAGTCAGGCTTTAAAGGGACTCCGGCAGGAAGTCTCTTGAAACGCTTGCATTCCGATCGGCTGCCATAGCCGGGCCGTCTTGACACACCAGACCTTTGCCGCCAGACTGAGACTATCCGCAGCACAGCACTCGTTTCCGCAACGGCATAGGCAGCCGGCGTCCGGCTGTTTATGGGTTGAATACACGGCTTTCCTTTTCAGGAGCGCGCGATCTCCGCATGTCTCCCTACCTAGATTCACGCCATAAGAGCAGCTGCATCGCAGACCAGCGTTACGCCGTCCGGCCGTAGCAGCACCCTGCACCACCTGTGAAAGGACCTCCACGCCATGCCATGGATGCAACGCACCGCCGCCGTTCTCGGAGTTTTTGCCCTCAGCCTGCACGCCGCGGAGACCATGCCCGCCAAGCCGCTGGCGGGTTACACCGCGGAAGATTCCGCCACCGAACTGAAGTGGGAGAACACGTTTCGCGCGCTGCCTGACCAGGCCCGGCTGCGCGAGAACATGCGCCGGCTGACGGCCCGCCCTCACCACGTGGGCTCGCCCTATGACAAGGACAATGCCGAGTGGCTGGTAACGCAGCTGAAGAGCTATGGCCTGGATGCCAGGATCGAGCAGTTCGAAGCGCTCTTCCCCACGCCGAAGCACCGTGCAATCGAGCTGCTGCGCCCGGACGGCACAAAGTTCATTGCCAAGCTCAAAGAGCCCCCGCTCAAGATCGATCCGACCAGCGACCAGGAGAAGGAACAACTTCCGACCTACAATGCCTACTCGCGCGATGGCGACGTGACCGCACCGCTGGTATACGTCAACTACGGCGCTCCCGCCGACTACGACGAGCTGGAGCGCATGGGCGTCTCAGTCAAGGGAGCCATCGTGATCGCCCGCTATGGTCAGACCTGGCGCGGCATCAAGCCCAAGGTTGCCGGCCAGCACGGCGCCATCGGCTGCATCATCTACTCCGACCCACGCGACGACGGTTACTTCCGCGGCGCCACGTACCCTGACGGCCCCATGCGCCCACCCGAAGGGGCGCAGCGCGGCAGCGTCATGGACATGCCCGTGTATCCGGGCGACCCGCAAACCCCTGGCGTGGGCGCGGTCCCCGGCGTCAAGCTCATCCCACTGGACCAGGTGGAGACCATCACCAAGGTTCCCGTGATGCCGATCTCCTACGAGGACGCCACCCCGCTGCTGCAATCGCTCGGCGGGCAGCTTGTGCCCGAAGCCTGGCGCGGCGGCCTGCCCTTCGCGTACAAGGTCGGGCCCAGCATCGCCAAAGTGCACCTTTCGCTGCAGTTCAACTGGGACCGCAAGCCGCTGTATGACGTCGTTGCCACCATCCCCGGCGCCACGCTGCCCGACGAGTGGGTGGTTCGCGGCAACCACCATGACGCCTGGGTGAACGGCGCGGGTGATCCCATAGCCGGAGCCAGCCCGGAGCTCGAAGAGGCACGCGCGCTCGGCGAGTTGCTCAAGCAGGGCTGGAAGCCGGCCCGCACGATCAAGTACTGCTGGTGGGACGGCGAAGAACCGGCCCTGCTGGGGTCCACCGAGTGGGCGGAGGCGCATGCCGACGAGCTCAAGCAGCATGCCGTCGCCTACTTCAACTCCGACGGCAACGGCCGCGGCTACTTCCGCGCCGAAGGCACACACTCTCTCGAATCCTTCATGAACGGCGTCATCAAGGACGTGAAAGATCCGGAGACCGGCCTGAGCGTGTGGAAACGCGCGCAGCTCGTGCAGATGAGCCGAGGCACAGCGGACATGAAGGCGGAAGCGAGGTCACGCGCGGACTTGCGCATGGGCGCGCTCGGCTCGGGTTCGGACTACACGGTGTTTATCGATCACCTGGGCATCGCCAGCATGAACATGGGCTACGGCGGTGAAGACCAGGGTGGAGGCCAGTACCACTCCATCTACGACGACTTCTACTGGTACACGCACTTTCAGGACACGGATTTCAGCTACGGCAAGGCGCTGGCGCAGACCGCCGGAACCATGGTGCTGCGAATGGCGGATGCCGATGTGCTGCCCTACCAGTACGGCGACCTGGCGGAGACCGTGCGCGGCTATGTGCGCGAGGTCGAGCGCCTGGCCACCACCATGCGCACCCAGCAGAAGGAGCAGAACGACGAAATTGAAGCCGGTGTCTACAAGGCGCTCGCCGATCCGCATCAGCCCATGGTCGCTCCTACAGCCAAGCCGCTGCCGCCCTACCTCAACTTCGCAGCGCTCGATCAGGCCGCGGACGACCTGAGCACCGCCGCCGCGGCCTACGACAAGGCTTTCCTGGCCGCGCACATGAGCGGCATGAACGGAGGGCTGGATCAGGAGCTCATGCAGGCGGACCGCGCGCAGCTGGACGCGCAGGGCTTGCCGCACCGGCCGTGGTTCCAGAACATGCTCTATGCGCCCGGCTTCTTTACGGGCTACGGCGTGAAGACGCTGCCCGCCGCGCGTGAGGCTATCGAACAGAAGGAGTGGGCAGACGCCACTACCGGTATCGACCGCACCGCGGCCGCTATCGAGCGCGAAGCGGATGCGTTGAAGAAAGCGACCGCGATGTTGTCACAGGGTGGCGGCGGCTCAGCTGTTTCTGGAAGCAACTGACGCGAGACGTGCGAGCACGAAGAAACGGCCTTCCAGGAATCCCTGGAAGGCCGTTCTTTCCGCTTTGAGAAGAGGACCCAGCTCCATGGAAGCGGCGGTCTTCAGATCACGTACAGGTCTACGTACTCCGCAGGGAAACTGATCTCGAAGAGCCTTTGCCTGCTCTTGCCTGCCGGCCGCGTGGAACCCTTTACCCTTGCTTACCCTGCGCGAACAGCTCATCCAGCTTGCGCTCATAGGCATGGTACCCAAGAAACTCGTAGAGCTCGGCGCGCGTTTGCATCCGCTCCACCGCAGGTTTCTGCGTTCCTTCTGAGCGTATGGTTCTATACACTTGCAAGGCAGCCGCGTTCATGGCGCGATACGCGGCACAGCAATACAAGACCATATCCACGTTCGCGGATCGAAGCTCTTCTACCGTGTACAGCGGCGTGTTCCCGAACTCTGTAATGTTGGCGAGGATCGGCACACCGGTCGCCTCTTTGAACTTTACGTAGAGGCTCAAGTCCGTCACTGCTTCAGCAAAGATCATGTCGGCGCCGGCTGCCACGTAGGCCGCACAGCGGTCGAGCGCCGATGCAAGCCCTTCCCCGGCGAGCGCGTCGGTGCGGGCCATGATCACAAAGTCTTCCTCAGTACGGGCATCGACGGCCGCCTTGATGCGGTCGACCATTTCCGCCGCCGGCACAAGTTCCTTGCCGGGCCGATGGCCGCATCGCTTCGCGCCGACCTGATCCTCTATGTGAACGGCGGCGGCACCGGCTTTGCCCATCGAGCGGATGGTGCGGGCGATCTGAAAGGCGCTGCCCCAGCCGGTGTCGATGTCCACCAGCAGGGGGAGGGCCGTCGCCTCGGTAATCCGCCGCGCGTCAACCAGCACATCTTCCATGGTGCTGATGCCGAGATCGGGCATGCCCAGCGAGTTTGCCGCGACTCCGCCGCCAGAGAGGTACAGAGCCCGAAAGCCCACTGCCTCGGCCATGCGCGCCGCATACGCAGTAATGGCGCCCGCAATCTGCAGCGGCTTCTCGGTCGCGACGGCATCGCGGAACTTGCGGCCCGCACTTTCTCTGTTTCCGCTTTCCATGTTGTTGAACGCTCCCTTTCTACTTTATGCGCTCGAGGCGAGCATCGCGTGTCGCCGGCCCGGAGGCGTGCTCGCGCAGAGCGTACGTCAGGGGCGGTTTCGTATGGCTCGCAGCTGCAACTTTAGGCCAACACGGCTTACCGAAGAGTCATTACAACAGCGGTAACTACCCATCTATTTTCGATATCACAAGGGACTCGTTGCCGCCGGCATGACGGTCCCATTCTCGCCATGCCAATGTCCTCCTCTTCTCCAGGCCGCTCGCTTCGCTTTCTTCTCGGTTCCATCCTGTGCCTGCCTGCCGTATGCTTCGAGAGCGGGTGTGGGAGCGGCGTGGATGCCGATCAGGCTGCCGCCATTCAAGCGCCGCTGACCGCGCTCAGAGTCTCGCAAACCGTTCAGCTCGCCACGAATACGGTCATCACGCAGTCTCCGCTCACCTTTTATGTGAATGGCGTGGCCGGCGGCAACGCCGAGGTGGGCACCATCAGCAGCAACGGGCTCTACACTGCGCCGGATCTGGTTCCGCATCCGGGCAATGTCGTTACGATCACCAGCGTTGCCCCGGATTACCCAAACGGCAGGCACGGCATGGTGAAACTGAGCATCCTCAATCCGGTTCCAGTCGCCGCAGCCGTGCTTCCCGGCAGTCTGACTGAGGGCACAATCACGCTTTTCGTGAACGGGTCAAACTTTCTGTACGGCTCGGCCATCCTGTGGAACGGCACGGCGGTTCCCACCACCTATGTCAACGGGAAGGAGCTGGTGGCGGTCGTCTCCGCACCTAAGCCGGGAACCTACCTGGTGGCGGTCCGCAATCCCGATCCGGGCTCCGCGGATTCGGCAACGCTTTCGGAAGCCGTGGGACCGGGGCAGGTGGTGATCACCCTCGGTGTCGACCCCACGATTCGCGTCGACCACCAGATCCAGCTTGCCGCAGAGGTGACAGGCACGCAGAACACCGGCTTGAACTGGTTCGTGAACGGGACCGCCACCGGCAACGCAGACATCGGCACCATCAGCGTGGATGCAAGCGGCACCGCGACCTATAAGGCGCCCACGGTGGTGCCCACACCGAAGAACATCGTCACCCTCACCGCAGTGAGCGTGGACGACCCAAAGGTCTCCGCTTCCTGGAATCTAGGCATACTCAACCCGATCCCGGTGCTCCAGACCGCCTCTCCGGCTTCATTCAGCCCCGGCGTGACCACGGTTGTGCTTTCCGGAAGCCGCTTCCTTCAGGGCGCGACGGCCATGGTCAACGGCAAGGACGTCCCCACCACGTTTGTCAGTGGAACGGAGTTGACCGCCAGCCTCGACCTGGCAAGCGCGGGCACCGTCGACCTGCAAGTCCGCAATCCCTCACCGGGGGCGGCGACATCGGCGGACCTGCTCGCGGGCGTGAACGGCACCGAGCCCGTGCCGGCGGTATCTCCTGAGAACGCCTCCAGGCTGCTGGGGCAGGCGACCTTCGGAGCGACCGACGCCGACATCCATCACCTCTCCACCGTCGGCTACGATGCCTGGCTGAACGAGCAGATCGCCCTGCCGGGCACATCGCACGAGCCCTATGTGGAGGGATCCATCCTTATCCACAATCCTGCCTGCGCCTCAGGAGATATCGCCTGCTACACGACGCTGTTCACAGCCGATGCAAACCGGCAGTACATTCAGCAGTCCTTCTGGCACCAGGCTGTCGCCGGCAACGATCAGCTGCGGCAGCGCATGGTCTACACGTGGACCGAAATGATGGTGATCTCCTATGCGACCGGCGTGTCGTTCGCGCCGCGCGGGATGGCCAGCTACTACGATGTGCTCGGCAACGATACTTTCGGCAACTTCCGCCAGCTTCTGGAAGACGTGACGCTTCACCCGATGATGGGACAGTTCCTCTCCATGCTCGGCAACGACAAGGGCGATGCCAACCGCGACCCGGACGAGAACTACGCTCGCGAGGTGATGCAGCTTTTCACCATCGGGCTCTACCAGTTGAATCCCGACGGGACCAAGAAGCTCGATGGGACCGGCCAGCCGATCCCGACCTACAGCAACAACGATGTGATGGGGCTGGCGAAGGTCTTTACCGGCTTCAGCTGGAACGTTCCGAACGACACGAGCGAGGCCACCTGGTACAACTGCTGCACCAGCATCGGCCCAGGTTTTGGCGCGGAAATGCGCCCGATGCGCAGCTATCCGAGTCACCACTCCACGGCGGAGAAGGACTTCCTGGGGGTGACGATCCCAGCCGGAGCGAACCCCGACCCAGACGGTGATTTGAAGATCGCGCTGGACACGTTGTTCAACCACCCAAACCTGCCGCCCTTCGTTTGCAAGCAGCTGATCCAGCACCTGGTCACGAGCAATCCCAGCCCCGCCTACGTGGGACGTGTGGCGGCTGTGTTTCAGGACAACGGGTTCGGCGTTCGCGGCGATCTGAAGGCTGTGATCCGCGCAATCCTGCTTGACGACGAAGCGCGGAACGCAACGGCTGCGGGAAGCAACGCGCAGTTCGGCAAGGTGCGGGAAGCGCTGCTTCGCTACACCAATTGGGCGCGCGCCTTTTCGGCCCAGTCGCGCACCGGCGTGTACACCGTGGGGGACACCAGCAGCGTGGTTTCCGGCCTCGGGGAGATGTCGCTCGCCGCTCCTAGCGTCTTCAACTGGTTTGCACCCGGCTTTGTGCCTCCCGGAACCGACATCGAAAAAGCGGGTCTGGTCGCGCCGGAGCTGCAGATGACCAACATCACCTCCGTTGCGAGCTACCTCAACTACATGCAGGATGCGATCGGCGCGGCGGATGCCGGGGGCCAGGATCTGTTCTCGGCGTACTCCCCGGAGATTGCGCTCGCGCAAACGCCGGACAAGCTGCTCGACCGCGTCAACCTGCTGCTGATGGCGGGGCAGATGAGTCCCTCGCTGCGGCAGCAGGTCCTGGACGCCGTGAACTCCATTGCCATCCCGGCCGGCTCACCCGATGCGGCCGGCGCGGCGCTCAAAGCCCGCGTGCAGGTGGCGATCTATCTCACCGTCGCTTCCCCGGCCTATATCGCCCAGTTCTAGGAAACGTGACCATGACCCGACACGAGCTTTCCCGCCGCCAGTTCCTGCGCACCGCCTCCATGGCATCCATGGCCGGCATGGCCGCCAGCCCCTTCCTGCTGGAGATGAATTCGCTCGCCGCCATGGCGCAGGGGAACGCGGCGCTGGACTACCGGGCCCTGGTCTGCATTTTCCTGAACGGCGGCAACGACGGCCACGGCACGGTGATCGCCACGGATCGCGACTCCTTCAGCGCCTTCACCCAGGCCCGCTCCGGGGCGCCGGGGCTTGCCTACAACCTCGGCGATCTTCTGCCTATCAGCCTCAGCACGCCGCAAGCCGGCCGCTCGTTTGCGTTGAACCCTGCCTTGAGCGGCATCCAGAACCTCTTCCAGGCGGGCCGCGCGGCGATCGTGGCGAACACCGGAACGCTGGTCGCCCCAGTCACCAAGAGCCAGTTTCTCGCCGGCTCGGTACCGCTGCCTTCATCGCTGTACTCGCACTTCGATCAAACCGCCGCGTGGCAGGCCATTGCCTCCAACAAAGGCAGCGATGTGCACACCGGCTGGGGCGGCGCCGTCGCCGACCTGCTGGCTGGCGCGAACAGCAATGCGGCGTTCACCTGCATCTCGACGGCGGGGACCGCTCTGTTCCTGGCCGGGGAAGAATCGTTTCAGCTCAATGTGACGCAGGCCGGACCCACCGCCATCGCCGGTCTGCAGAACGCTCCGTACGGTTGCCAGCAAGCGGCCAACAGTCTCGCATCGATCCTGTCCAGCGACGAAACCAACCTGTTCGCCAGGGAATACAAGACGATCGTGAACCGCTCGACTGCGGTGCAGGCGACTCTCACCTCCGCGATGCTGCCAGCGGGCCCCACCGGCGTGCCGAACCCACCGCAGTATCTCGATCCGATCAAGAACAAGCTCATGGACAATCCGCTGGCTACCTCACTGCAGACGGTGGCGCGGGTGATCGGCGGAAGAACCAGCCTGGGCGTGAACCGGCAGATCTTCTTCGTCCAACTGGGCGGCTTCGACACGCACGGGAACCAGGCCCCCCTGCACGCGCGACTGCTCACACAGCTCAGCCAGGCACTGGAATACTTCGACGCCACCATGACAGCCGCCGGCCTGGGCAACAATGTGACGACCTTCACGGCTTCCGACTTCGGCAGAACCCTGACGGCCAACAGCGATGGGACGGATCACGGGTGGGGCAGCCACCACATGGTGGTCGGGGGCGCGGTGAAGGGGCAGGACATGTATGGCGCCTATCCGGTCATCGGGACTAACCAGGCGAACGACGCCGGCGCGGGACGCCTGATCCCGAACGTGTCGGTAGAGCAGTATGCGGGCACGCTGGCGCGTTGGTTTGGGCTTACCGATGGACAGGTGCGGCAGGTCTTTCCGAACTTCGGGAACTTCGGCACCAATGCCTACCTGGGCTTCATGGGTTAAGCGCAGCGGTCGCAGCCCCGCGGTTGATCTGTCCGTATCCGGCGTTATGGTTAACACGTGACGCTCCCGAAGCTTACGCTGCACCACACCGGCTACGCGGTCAGAGACATCGCAGACATCTCGGAGCTTTACGTATCCCGCTTCGGGTACCGGGTGGAGACACCCATCCTCCACGATCCTCTGCAGACCGCCCTGGTTCAGTTCTTTCGGCTGGAAGGCGACGCGGTCTACCTGGAGTTTGTCGCCCCGGATGGACCCGTGAGCAAGTTGACAGCCGCGGTAAAACGCGGCGGCGGTCTGAATCATCTCTGCTTCACCTGCGGGGAGCTGGAGCCCGCTATCGCGCACCTGGAAAAGCAGGGCATGCGGCTGATCTCGGAGCCCAAGCCGGGGGCGGCCTTTGCGGGAAGGCGGCTCTGCTGGCTGCTCGGCACGGACCCTCTGCCGGTAGAACTGGTAGAGCGTCGTGACGCCGCCGACCTGTGTACGCCGGGGAATCTGGCTGCGGGAAGCTGTGCTGCGGGGAGTGAATCCAGCGGTTCCCTGCTTCTGCTGAAGGTGTAGCTCTGTTGCCGGTCTGCATACAGGGATCTCTCCATCACGCTGCAAAACGCGCCCGTCGGCCGAGATGAGACAGCAGAATCACGCGTGAACGGTTCTGGAACTTTCCAGCAGGTATCCTCCCTCGCTGTATCGCGGCTTTCCGTTTCGCTGCAAGGAGCCGGGGCGTTGGGACGGGAGTGGTGTGCTCCGCGCCGCCAGGCAGCCCCCGGATGCCTAAGGTATGTTTCTTGGAATGAAGTTTTCAAGGTATCTCGCGTGCTGTGCGCCGGTCTCCCGTTTCGGCCGGCATCACGGCGCTTTCATCCTTGTGCTTTTCGCCGCTCTCATTCCCGCGGCGGCGCAGACACCCGCCCCCGCCTGGCAAGGGGTTCTGCGCGACAGCAACGCGCAAAGCGTGGCGGGCGCAACCGTACTCCTAGATGCGCTGGACGACAAGCCAGGTACAGCGGAGCAACACCACACTGCCTCCTCCGAAGCGGATGGCGTGTTCCGCTTTCAGTTTCTTCCACCTGGCGCCTACCACGTTTCCGTCGCCGCCAACGGACGGCTCTATCCAAGTCCTCCGGCTTCCGCGGAGATCACGGTACCGGCGCAGACAGCTATTGTGGTCCTGACTCTCACCGGTGACGGCAGGCTGCTTGTCGGCACGCAGGAAACCAAAGCTGCCGGGGGCGGTGAACAGCTCACCAGCAAGACCGTCAGCGAGATCCCTCTCAATAAACGGGATTTCAGCCAGCTGCTCCTTCTCGCAGCGGGAACGGCGGCCGATCCCAGCGGGGCCTCCAACTTCACGCAGCAGTTTGCCATCAACGGCCAGCGCGGCGTGGAGGCGACCTTTGCCATGGATGGCGCCGACATCAGCGATCCCGAGCAGGGCGGCGGCACCTTCACGAACTTCAATGTGGATGCCGTCCTGGAGTTGCAGTCACTGTCCGGAGTCATGCCTGCGGAGATAGGCCGCGGCGCTTCCGGCTATACCAATATCCTCACCCGCTCCGGCACTGACAATCTGCATGGTTCCGTCTTCGAGTTCCTGCGGAACTCCTCGCTGGACGCACGCAATTACTTCGACTTCTCGTCGGTTGCGAACCCCGGACGCATCCCGCCCTTCAAGCGCAATGAGTTCGGTTTTACCAACGGCGGTCCCCTTTACGTGCCGCACCTGTATAACGGCCGAGGCAAGGCCTTCTATTTCCTGGAATACCAGGGCTTCCGGCAGGTTCTCGGCACCACCCAGGTCTTTGCCGTGCCCACCGCGCAGCAGCGTGCCGGTATGGATACCTCCGCCTATGCCGGCGACATGCTGACGGTGCCGGTCAACCCAGCGATCGCAGCCGTGCTCGCTCGCTATCCTCTACCCAACCAGCCGCAGGGAACGTTCGGCGCGAACACCTACGCCACGTCCTCCAAGGTGGCGACCGACGCCGATCAAGTTTCGTTGCGGCTGGATTACCAGCTCGGCGCCAGGGATCACTTTTTTGGGCGCGTCACGTTCGACAATCTCAACGGCCCAACCACCAATCCCGATCAAACGGTTCTGGACCAAAGCTTCGCGGTGAAGTACGCCGACCGCCAGCGAAACGCCGTGATCTCGTGGGTTCACACCGCCTCGCCGAAGCTCACGTTTGAGTCATCGGTCAGCGGCATCCGCACCACACCGTCCTTCATCACACCCAATCTCAACGACCCCGCCGTCAAGTTCAATGATTCTCTCTTCGAGCCTTTCAATGCCCCGGGCGGCTCAGTCATCAAGGCCTATGCGAACCTCTTCCAGTTTCAAGAGAATGTCACGTTGACCAGGGGTTCGCACGTGTTCAAGACCGGTGCCGACATTCGGCTCACACGCGACAGCACGTACTACGGCACCTCACCCAACGGAGAATATGATTTCGGAGGGGGTACGGCCTACTCTCCTTCGGAGATCAAATCACAGAGCGGCAAGCACAACATCCATGTCGGTGATCCCCTGCCCGATACGCTTTCTGCCTTTCTTACCGGCAGTCCCTTTGCTTACAGCCGCGCCGTCGCGCCCTCTTACTTTTCTAATGGCTCGCATATCGGTCCCGCGGCGGATAACCGCACCGCCTTCGAGTTCTATGCGCAGGACTCCTGGAAGATCTCGCCGCAGATCACGCTTAACTATGGCCTGCGTTTCGAGTCCTACACGCCGCTGTCCGATCGCTATCGCCGCGGCTCCGGCTTCTATCCCACCGCCAATGGTGGTCAGGAGTTTCTCGTCAACCCGCAACCCGTTTACCGGACGTACCTGAACGACTGGGGACCCCGGCTGGCCATCGACTACCGCCTGAGCAGCCGCCTGATCGCGCACGCCGGCGCGGCGCTGACCACCATTCCGCCCAACATCTGGCAAACCAATTTCCTCACCGGCGGCTTGCCTTTCGTGTTCTACCCCCGCGTCACAGCCACGCAGGGCGCGCAGATTCCCTACGGCTTCCAGATCACTCCCGCGCAGATCCCCCGCGTCTATACGCCGGACGGCAAAGACATCTTTGCGAGTGGCCGCTCCGAGGACGTTCCCGCCAACACCGTCCTCGATATTGATCGCCTGGAGCGCGACCTTGCTGCCCTGTCCGGTCAGCCCGCACCGTTGAATGTGGCCGCTATCGACCGTCGCAGCGGCAATGCGCTGCTGAGCACATGGACACTGGGCCTGGAGCGTTCCCTGGGCAGTGTGACCGGCTCAGCCACCTATGTGGGAACGAGCGCTTACAAGCTGCCGCGCGTCAGCTTTCCTAACGCCTATCCTGGCGCCACCGCCGCCTTCGCACCGTTCACCCGTTTCAATGCCGCCGGTGCGCCAGTGGGCGGCTTCGGCACCGAAACCGAGGTGACGCCGACTTCGCACTCGTCCTACCATGCTCTTCAACTCTCGGCCGCGGGCCAGACTGGACGCGGCGGCCCCGGTCTGCAGGCCAGCTACACATGGTCAAAGTCCATCGACGATACAAGCTCCGTCGCGGGCACATCCGCGACCAGCAGCGTAGGCGCGGTGGCGCAGGCCGCGCCGCAAAATCCGTTTGACAACCACCCCGAGCGCGGCCCGTCTACCTTCGACGCCACGCACTCCTTCTCCCTCAGCCTCGCGCAGGACATCCCCCTGCAATCCATCGCTTTGCTCCGCGCTGCGAACCGCAAGCTTGTGGAAGGCTGGCAGGTGATCAGCGTATCGACCCTGAGCAGCGGAACGCCCTTCACGGTCTACTCCGGCGTTCAGCAGACCGGCGCTGGAGCTTCCAATGCGGACCGTCCAGACCAGGTCGCGCAGCCCTCCCTGTCGACCGCCCGTCCGCGCCGCGAGGACTACTTCGGGCGGGGCGACAACAATGCGTCCTTCTTCTCCATTCCGGTAAACGTTCCCTCAGGCACCGGACCAAACCAGGGCCGCTTCGGGACCCTGGGCCGGAACACCTTCCGCGGCCCAGCCTTCTACGACTTCGATATTTCCATCGTGAAGGACACGCCTGTTGGCAGACGGAGATCCGGCAGCGAACTGATCAATGTTCAGTTTCGCGCGGAGCTTTTCAATATATTCAATATCGTGAACATGGGCCTGCCTTCGAACACTCTCGTCGGCTCCGGATTCGGCCTGATCAACCGTACCGCCGGCAGCTCCCGCCAGATACAGTTCTCCCTGAAACTGGCCTACTGATGCGCCCTCACCCCGGCGATCCCGCGTTCTGTTTGTAACGTCTGCGGCCTTGGACGCACTACTCGACTGTACGGTCTGGCTTCGGGCCCGGCCCGGCACCTTGCTGCCGGCGCAAGCTTTCGCGCGCTCGTGCGGAAGCCGCAACAGACATTGAGCCGGCCTCAGCACCCCATTACGGAGACATCATGAAAACCTGGATTCTGCTCCTGCTCACCCTTTCCCTCTTCCCCGCTCGTTCTTTCGCCTGGGGCCGGAAGGGCCACGAGGTCGTCGCCTATATCGCTTACCAGAACCTCGACGATCCAACCCGCAAGGAAGTGGACTACCTCGTCACGCTAAATCCCTGCTACACGCAATGGAAGCACGAGGTGGCCACTCTTCCTCCCGCCAATCAGTCCGTCGCTTTGTTCATGCTGGCAGCCACATGGCCGGATCTCATCAAACAGGCTACCTACTCCTGCGACCCTGGGCATACGTTCATTGTGGATGGAGGCGATGGACCGAACGGCAGGTTCAGCATCGACGTTCCGCCGGACGGGCCCGAAGCCAGCCAGAACCTCGGCTACACCGACAATCGCCGCCACCAGTACTGGCATTTCGTGGACACTCCCTTCTCTCCCGACAACACCCCCACCCGGCCTGCCTACACCGTCAACGCGCTTACACAGATCGAGATGCTGACCGCGGCGCTGCAGTCCGACGAAACTCCCGCGATGAAGTCCTACGATCTGGCCTGGCTGGAGCACCTCGTCGGAGACGTTCACCAGCCGCTGCATGTCACCAGCCGGTTTACCGCCGGCAATCCGAATGGAGATGCCGGCGGAAACCTGGTCGCCATTGTGCAGAGCCCCAACGAGCTGCACGGCTACTGGGATAACCTGCCCGGCGCCGACAACCTCGCTGCGGCCATCGCGATGGGCAAGACCCTCAACGTGCAGAAAGCCCCCAGCCAGGCCACACTCGACATGGACGAACCCGGAGACTGGGTGCAGGACAGCTTCAAGCTCGCGCAGAAGGTTGCCTATGCCCGGCCGGTGTCCTCGGGCGCCGCCGGGGCACCCGCGTCAAACCTGAACGCGACCTACAAGGCGAACGCGGTCAAGACCGTCAACCAGCAACTCTTTCTTGCGGGCTGGCGCCTGGCTTCTCTTCTCAAGGAAGAGCTCGGCTGATTCCCGCGTATCCGGCGCTTTCCTCCGAAGCGCCGGATACACGACAATAGGTCCTATGCTGCTGCAAGCGTTGCGGGAACAGGTTCTTGAAGCCAACCTTGAATTGGTAAGCCGCGGTCTGGTGTTATACACCTTCGGCAATGCCTCCGGCGTCGACCGCGCTGAGGGCCTCGTCGTCATCAAGCCTTCCGGCGTGGACTACGACAAGCTGCGCGCGGAGCACATGGTGATCACCGATCTCCACGGCAGGATCGTGGAAGGCTCCCTGCGTCCCTCCTCCGACCTGGACACCCACACGCTGCTTTACCGCGAGTTCCCCGGCATCGGCGGCGTGGTCCACACGCACTCCGAATACGCCACCAGCTTCGCGCAGGCCGGCATGCCGATCCCGGCGCTCGGCACCACCCATGCCGACTACTTCTACGGTCCCGTTCCCGTCAGCGCTCCGCTCTCCGACCAAGCCATTCAGGGCGAGTATGTGCACGAGACAGGGTTAGCCATCGTCGCGCGCTTTCGCGCCCAGCGCGAGCTTGACCCCATGGCCGTGCCCGCCTGCCTCGTTGCCGGCCATGCGCCCTTCACGTGGGGCAAAGATGTGCTTGACGCGGCGCATAACGCGGTTGTGCTTGAGGCCATCGCCCGCATGGCGCACCACACGCTGACCCTGCGCGCTAACGCCGATGTGGTCTCCCAGGCGCTGCTGGACCGCCATTACTTCCGCAAGCACGGCAGCCAGGCCACCTACGGGCAGAGTGAGCCCGTCTGAGCCGGCTTCGCAAGGGTGAGTCGTCATCCTGAATCCAGCAGGATCTGCTGTCCGCGGCAGCATCGCTGCGGAGACCGCGCCTGTCTCGCGCGAAACACCGGCTCCGCTGTCGCCTTAGCCGAGAAGTACTCCGGCAGCGCAGAGTGTGGTCGCGAACGCGAAAGATCGCTGTACACGGTTCGCGGATGCACTCGGGCTCGAAGACGCCGGCAACCGGACCTTCACCGCCCTCCCTCCACCAGCGTGACCTTGCCCAGCAACCCTGAAGACACCGGCCTGACCTTCTCCAGATCCTGCATTTGAAACCGGTCCCCGTACTTCGCTTTCAGCGGACGGTAGTCGTGCGGAGGCTGCGCCGACCAGGCATTGAGCAGCGTGTTGTACACATGGATCTCAATGCGATTGTTGCCCGGCCTCAGCGCCTTCGTCACATCCAGCCGGTAAGGCGGATGCCACAGCGCCCCGACATCCAGGCCATTGACTGTCACCAGCGCCGCTTCGCGGACGGGCGGATCGAAGTAGGCCCGCATGCCGGGACCGGGCTTTGTCACCAGACGGTCTGGCAGGCCATTCGGTTCCGGCGGCCGGTTCGGCCCATCCGCCACCGCTTCGCCGCCGTCGACGGCAAGGAACACCAAACCGCTGCATTTGCCCATCGTGAACTCACGGCTGTACACGGCCTCGCCTGAATAATGCAGCGTCGCCGGGTCGCTGGTCCAATCCGTTAGCGTGGGCAGCGGCCGCGTCTTGCCCGATCCGGTGAACGTCAGCGTCCAGCCCGTGTTCAGGTCGGCCACCTCGTGCTCCGCACCGGCAGCCCCTTCCTGCCTGGGTTCCCTGTTGCCAAACAGAAAAATCCGCGACTCATAAGGAGCCAGCCTCAGCTTGTTGTAGTCGCTTGTCTCCGCTTTCGTCGCCACGCCCGAATCAGGACTGATCTGTTCACCGAACCTGAACTTCGTCGCGAAGCGCGCTGCAAGGTCCAGCGTACGATTCGAGGTGTTCGCCACGAAGTAGATGTCACCGTCCGGCAGCTTGCGGCGGATGAAGCCGACGCTCTCGGCCACGTTTGGTGCACGGTCAGAACGGATTCGCATATCCGGTTCGGCAGCATCGGAAAGCGCCTTTCCCAACCGGTTCTCATCGGGCACCAGTGGTATGGCCGCCGTGCTCACACCCGCCGCGCTCAAGGGCACGCCGTCCGCATTCATGGTTGGCAAGCGCCCCACTGCGACGACCTTACCGCCCCGCGCCGCCCACTCGTCGATTCTCTTCAACGTCCCTGCCGGAATGCGATCCGTCGGCGGCAACACCAGGATTTGGTGATGTATTCCCAGCCTGTCGATCGCGTCCGCGTCTGTGAAATCGGCGTTGTAGCCTGCCGTGAGAATGCTTGCCATCAGCTCCGGCGTGATGAGCCGCTGCATCGCCGCCGTCACGCTCACCTTGCCCGGCGCAAAGCTCGCCCACGCGTCGTCGGTCGGGAGCAGTATCGCCACCTGGTTGGCCGGATCACCTTGCCGCAACAGGGAGCTGATCCGCGTCAGGTAGCCGGTCACGGCGGGCATCACCGGATGCCACGGGTTATGGTCGTTGAACACAGCCGCCGCGTACAGGCTCCACCCCGGCCATGCGGACTCCGGCTCGCCTACGGCTCCCAGAGGCGGCGAGTACGGCCAGCCATGGAAGATCAGCTGGTTCTCGCCCATGAGGAAGTCGATGTCGGCCTCCGCCTTCATGTCCAGCGGCGTCGCACGAAACACCGGCGAATGCAGCCACGTATACGTCTCGCCCGACGTCACCTTGTTCCCGAAGAGATGGTTCGCGCTCGTCGCCCAGCGAAGCGTCGAAAACCTCAGCAATTGCGGCCCTTCGCCCTCGGGCAGGCCCACCAGTCTTTGACTGGCCAGCGACACCGCCGGCTCGCCGTAGGTTTGCGAGCGAAACCTTGTGCCGTGCGCCCGGGCCCAGTCGTTGATCTGCGTCAGGTAGTTCTCGTCCACGAGCTCGGTCAGCGTGCGTCCATAATCATGCCGAACCTTCTCCGCGGTAGGCGAGCCACCAGCCCACAACTCAGGCAGATGAGGAATCAGGTCATACCCGCGCCGCTTCCTGAACTCTTCCGGCAGAGCCGGCGTCCAGTCCGCTCCATACGCTTCCAGCGAATCCGAGAAGATCGCGTACGGCGGCGTTGCGCCGAACGCCTGAAGGAGCGGCTCGCCGGCCTTCTGCAGATGCGTGGCGACCGCCTGCCTGCTGAACGGGTCCAGCACATAGCCTTCCGCTCCCACCGCCGCGCGCTTGACCTGCTGCCGCGTATGGCTGGCGATGAACGTAAGCACAACGCGTGGGCCGGCCGCCATGGAAACAAGCGTAGGCGGACTCTGCCCTGTATAGCGCAACGCGCCGGCAGCTTCGTATCGCTTCGGTGTACCCGCGGCCACGAACGTCGCCAGGATGCGATCCCCTGCGGCAAGCTTTATTGCGGAGAGGCCAGGAGCTTGAGCCTCGAACGGTTCCACGACCATCTTCAGCCGCCCAGCCGCTTCTTCCAGCGGCGTATTCGACCCGCCATACGGCCAACCGCTGCACAGCGTGACATCGATGCGCAGCCCCAGCATCCTGCCTTCCGCCTGCGCATACTTCACCGCATCCAGCATCTCCGGGGACAGAAAGGCGAAATTTTTCAGCCCCTTAGCCGGATCATCCAGCACCTCGGGATACACAAATGCCAGCTCCACACCGCCGATCCCGTCGGCCTTCATCTGCTGCAGCTCGTGCAGGATCTCCGGCTTCTCCACCGCCGGTCCAAACCACCACCAGCGGACCATCGGCCGCGCGTCCGGGACCGGACGGAGGAACCCTTCCCTCACCGCGTCTATGGATTGAGCGGAATCCGCGGGCGCGTCCTGCGCGCAAACACCGCGCGACGCCAGCATGAACCAGCCTGCGGCAACGCCAGCAAGTATGGCGGTTCTCGCACTCGGCAACATGGTCGGCAGCTACTCCTGTGGTCTCCCCGGCGTCGCGGGCGGAACGAGCGCGAGCGCCGGGACAGTGCGGCGTCTACGGCGGTCATGGTTCCGGAACCGTTCCCAACTCTATGCAGCCCAAACCCGGAGTGTCAATAGAAAAACTGTTCCCAAACGCGGAGTGACCCGCGTCGCATGGCCTTGCCTTGGATCCTTCATGACTGCATCGACCCTTCTCCTGTTCCGTCAAGCGGGCTGTCCTCCTCTCCGCAGCGAGTCTCTACAACGACGCAGCGTCCCGACCGCTACCATTTCCTTCGGTTTCGATCTCGGCACCGCGGACGTCCACCTGCCGCCCAGCCCCATGGTCTCCACCGCCACGCCCTATGGCCGCTAAGCCGGTCGTAGAAATCCGCACCTTCCAGGAAACGTTTCTTCAAGCGAATGCACTACTCTGTGCGGCCAAAACTGGCCGCTATTTCAAAACTTGAAAGAACGTACTTACGCGCTCGTCGTCGGGAAAAGAGCACGCGAGTGCCGGAGGTGAACCATGGCAGACACAACCGTAGCGCGCCCTTTTGAAGAGCGCGTTTGCAATCTCGTCCCCTCACGCATGACCGACATGGATTGGCAGTTCCACACTGCGGTCCAGGCCGGAGTGCTTACCGCTCCGCCGGCTCTGCCCGCGAGCGTCGATCTTCGCAAACCCTGGTGGGATATCGGTGATCAGAAGAACACCGGTTCGTGCACCGGTTGGGGCTCGACCGATGGCGTAGCCCGTTACATGTTCGTCACGGCCAACCGTCTGCCGCAAAATGTGAAGCTCTCCCCACGCTTCACCTGGATGGCCAGCAAGGAAACCGACACGTTCACCACCCGCCCGGAAACCATGATCGAAGAGGCAGGCACCACGCTCAAAGCCGCCATGGACATCCTGCGCAACTTCGGCGCGGTGCCGGAAACGATGCTGCCATTCGCCATCAACACGACCATGTACACCGGCGACGAAAACGCCTTCTTCGCCACCGCAGCCACGCGCAAGATCGCTGCCTACTTCAACCTTCAGCGCAACCTCCCCAACTGGCGCGCGTGGCTGGCTCAGCATGGCCCCATCTTCGTTGGGCTCAACGTGGACCACAGCTGGGACAACGCCACGGCCACGGGCGGCAAGATCGACAACTTCCAGGCGAACACGGTACGCGGAGGACACGCGGTGGCGGTGGTCGGCTATACCGCGGACGCACGCTTTATCGTGCGCAACAGCTGGGGAACCGGATGGGGCGACCACGGCTTCGGCTACGTCAGCGAGGCTTACATCAATGCGGGCTTCTACAACGAGAGCTACGGCGTTACGCTCTAACCTGAGCATGAGAATCGCATTCGTTCTTGCGATGTCCGGACTGCTTCCACTGGCTGGCGCATGTGCTCATGCGCCGGCCAGAGGAGTCTCTGCGTTCTGGAAAGGGAGTCCCATGACAATCACCATCACCGAACAGAACGACCACGGCGAGATCCAGGCGCACGCGGGCGACATCCTCGACGTGAACCTCTCCGAAAACGCCACAACCGGCTATCGCTGGGAGCTCGACAACCTTGACCCTCACCTCTTCGAACCAGCGGGTTCGGATGCGAGCTACCCGGGACGCTCGGTCGGTTCAGGCGGTACAGCTCACTTCATCGTGAAGCTGCCTACCGCCGGCAAAGGCACGTTCCGCGCAAAATACTGGAGGAGCTGGGAAGGGGAAGGCGGCATTATCCAACGCTTCTCCGTGGAGATAAACGTCACCTAGCGCCAACACTCGGGGCACGGCAGCGCTCCGCGCCGGATCTCACTGCGCTTGCGCCGCCAGCCGCAACGCCCAGGCTGCAACAGCTTTAGCATCCGGTGGCCGCCCCTGCTGGAGCGCTGCCAGCTGCACGGCGAAGTTTCCCACCGTCGAACACTCTGTGCCCGCGCGCCGGACCTCAAGGCCCGTGGTCCCCGCCGCCAGGCGGTTCAGCAGATCGTTCTGGCTGCCGCCACCCATGATGTAAAGTTTGCGCAGCCGCTTGCCCGTGATCTCAGACAAGGTTCGCAGCACCTCGGCATAGCGCGCCGCAAGGCTGTGGAACAGGAACGATGCCATGACCGCCGGGCCTTCTGCTGAAGGCTCCAGGATCTCCAGGCCACGCCGCTGCAGCTGCGCATTGATCCGTCCCGGCATATCTCCCGGCAGCAGCAGCTCGGCCTCGTCCACATCCAGCACATAGCTTCGCGCCGGCACTGCGGCCGCGGCGGCGGTCAGCTGCGCATACGTGAACTCCCGTCCCTCCGCCTTCCACGTGTCCATGCACTGCCGCAGGAGCCACATGCCGTTCACGTTCTTGTGGAAGCACACCGCACCGCCCGCACCGCGCAGATTGGCGAAGTTCGCCGCGCACGCAGCGGCTGTGTTCACCGGCTCGCGCAGCATCGTGCCCACCAGCGACCACGTACCCGAGCTGATGTACGCCCAGTCGTCGCCGTCGTCCGGCACCGCCGCGATTGCCGAGGCGGTGTCGTGGCACGCCGGCGCGATCAGCCGCGTGTTGAGAAACTCCGGCAGGCCGGCCAGCTCCCCCTGCATGACTCCCAGGTCCGTGCCCGGCTGCACGATCTCAGCGGCGCGGCTCGCCGGCGTGCCCACAGCGGTGCAGATCTCCTGGGCCCAGGTCGCATCCAGGGCCATCAATTGAGTGTGGCTGGCATTGGTTAGCTCCGCTACCGGCCGGCCGCCCAGCGTGAACAACACGTACTCCGGCAGGTTCAGCCAGCGCAGGCGGCGCATGCCCGGCTCATCGGCGGTCAGTTGGTAGGCCGTGTTCAACGGCAGGATCTGAATGCCCGTGAGCTCGCGCATGCGCTCTGCAGAGAGGCGCGCATGCAGCACATGCTCGCCTTCGGCGGTGCGAATGTCGCGGTAACAAAAGGGGTCGGCCACCCTTTGCCCCTTCTCATCCAGCCGAACATAGTCCACGGCCCAGCCGTCGACCGCAACTGCCGCGATACCCTCTGGCGCACGCGCCGCGCACATCCGCAGACCCTCATGCAGCCCGCGCAGGATCCCGGCCATGTCCCAGCGAAGCCCCTCAGCCCGCTGCACCGCAGCATTCGGAAAGCGATGTACCAGATCGATCCGAGGCTCATCACCCTGCCAGCGCAGCAACGACACCCGGCAGCTCTCGCCGCCGAGATCGATGGCTACCAGGGCTCGCTTCTCTTCTGACGGCGAGACTCCTTTCATGACCGCAACCTCATCGTGGCGATGGTCCAGGTCTGCGGTGGCCGCCTTGCCGGCGTGCCCACAGTCATCGCAGGTACGCCTCGGTCAGCCCGCCATCCACCGGGATCAGATGTCCCGTGGTCACCGGCGTCTTTGGACCCGCAAGGAATAAAATCGCCTCCGCGCAGTCCTTCGGGTCGATGGGCACGTGCGTGAGCGTGCGGCGCGCGTAGAACGCCGCCAGCTTGTCCCGCAGGTCGTCGTCCGTGCTGCTCTCCTCGAAGGCAATCTCGTACTTGCTCAGCGACGCCTTCACACGGTCGCGCGGAAACATCGTCGAGCCCTTCACCACGGTCGCCGGGCTGATGCCGTTCACGCGCAAAAGCGGCGAATACGTCACCGCCAGCTCGCGCACCAGGTGACTTAGTGCCGCTTTGCTTACGTCATAGGCTTCTGTCCCTCGCTTGGGCACCACCGCGTTTGCCGAACTCGTGAGCACCACGCTGCCGGGCAGTCCCTGGGCTTTGAAAAGCTTCGCTGCTTCGTCCGTCAACAGGAAATTCGCCGTCACGTTCACTTCCAGGGTCATCGCCCACTGGGCATCGCTGATCACACCGCTCGGCGAGGATGGGAACATCGCGGCCGTGTTGATCAGGATGTCGATCCCGCCGAACGCCGTCACAGTCGCTTCCAGCGCCTTCTTGATTGCCTCGCGGTTGCGGATATCGATCGTTGTAGCCGCCGCTGTTTCCTTGCCGCCGATGGCCCTGGCCTCATCCGCCACCTTCTGCGCTGCCTCCAGCGAGAGATCCGCGACCATGATGTGCGCGCCGCGCTCCGCCGCCAGCAACACCGTCTCACGGCCGATGCCGCTCGCGCCTCCCACCACCAGCACGATGCCGCGGCTCAGCTCTTTTTCCGGCGGCTGGCGGCGGATCTTCGCTTCTTCCAGCGCCCAGTACTCGATGCGAAAGGCTTCGCTCGGCGGCAGCGCCACATAGTTTTCATGCACCGTGAAGGCCGACGTGTCCGCCGCCGGACCGGACTGTGGGAGAATGGCCGGGCATTTGCCCTCATCCATGCCGCCCGCACCCTCCATCACATGAATGGCGTTGGTGTAGAACTCACCCGTGATGCGCGCCTCGCTCTTGTTTTTGCCGAAGCTGAACATCCCCACTCCCGGCACCAGAACGACGGTCGGGCTCGCCGAGCGCATTGCAGGCGACTCCGGAAGCGCATGGTTGCCGTAGTACTCGGCGTACTCGGCTTTGTAGGTCTCCAGCGCTTCGTTCAGCCTGGCTTCCAGGTCCTTTTCCGCATCAGGACCGCCCGACGGGTCCCAATCCACGAACAGGGGACGAATCTTGGTGCGGATAAAGTGGTCCGGGCAGCTCGTTCCAAGGTGCGCCAGCTGCTTGGCCGAGTGCGAATTCACAAAGGCGAGCACATCCTCGGCGTCGCTGAAACTCCCAATCACCCGCTGCTTCGGCGCCGACACTTTGCCGCGAAGGATCGGCATCAGCTCGAGGGCGATGCGCTGCCGCTCCGTGTGGCTCGTGTGCTTCGCTCCCCCGAAGGAAGCACCCTTCTTCTCGCCGTGCTCACCGATAAACTGACCTAGTTCGTCGATGATCGTGATCGTGTTCAGGTAGCATTCACGCTGTGTTTCGCCCCACGTGAAGATGCCGTGTCCGCCCAGCACCACGCCGTCGCAGCCCGGCGTGGCTTCGACAACCTTGCGCATCATCATCGCCAGCTCAAAACCCGGCCGCTGCCACGGCACCCAGACCATCCTGTGCCCGAAGCGCGCGTTGAACTCTTCCATCTTCTGCATGCCGTTCGCGCTTGCCGCCAGGGCAATGCCCCAGTCCGGATGCAGGTGGTCTACGTGCGGCGCGGGCAGGAAGCCATGCAGCGCCGTGTCAATGGAGGCCGCCACAGGGTTGTTGTCGAAGGTGCACAGCGGGTACATCGCCACCATCTCGTCTTCACGTTCCACGCCCCTGTAACTGTTTTGCAGCGCCAGCACCTTCTCCAGATACAGCGTCGCAAAGCCGGTGCGGCGGATACTTCCTAGGTCGCCACCCGAGCCCTTTACCCAAAGCACTTTTTTCGTCTGGCCGTCGAGCGGGTCCATCTCATCGATCTTTGAGCTGGTATTGCCGCCGCCGAAGTTGGTCAGGCGCAGGTCCGATCCGAGCAGGTTCGACCGATAGCGCAGCAATTCCGGCGCGTCCAGCGTGGCAGCCACCGCTTCGTCCCAGCGGTCTTCAAGGAACTTCAATTTCGGGATCGTCATGGTATGTCCTGTAAGAAGTGGGCCGCACACGGGATGCGAGGAAGGCGCGTCTGCGCAGCGAAACAAGGATGCCACACATGGTGTCTATAGAGCAATAATTTCAATACGTAATACAACTAACGCTGCACCATCTCCACCATTCCGTCACTGTCCCCTTAACCGGGGCGACGCGTTAATGGACAGAGCCGTTCCGTCGGAACCGGTCAGGACTCCTGCTTGCCTGCAAACCGCTACGCATACGCACCTTGCGCTACCGCATTCTTTGCTCCCCGCTCTCGCGCTATCTGCTCTTCGTAGCCGCTCTCGCGCAACGCCTTCAATGGATTCCGCGGCAGCCCGCGCGCTTCCCTCCACTCGCTCACGAGCGGCCGCACGTCTTCCCAGAACGCCCCCCGGAACAGCTCCTCCGCCTCGATCAGCCGGCAGCGATCCTGCAGCTCTGTAAGCGCCTCATGGTCCACCAGCGCGGCTTTGGCGTAGAGCTCCTGCGCGGTCATCACGGTCTGCACCATCGCCTCCATCTTGCCCTTCAGATTGTGGCTCTGGTCGATCATGAACGCCGGCAGTTTCCCGCTCTCGCGGGTCTGCTCCACGAAAATTTCGTGGAAGATCCGAAACACCTGGTACGGGTCGATCGAGCCCAGCGTAAGGTCATCGTCCGCGTATTTGCGATCGTTGAAATGGAACCCGCCCAGCATCCTCCCATGCAGCAGCCACGCCACGATCTGCTCGATGTTGGTTCCCTGGTAGTGGTGCCCTGTATCCACCAGCACCCTGGCCTGCGGTCCCGCACTGCGGGCCAGCTCGTACGCCATACCCCAGTCCGCGATGTCCGTGTGGTAGAAGGCCGGCTCAAACGGCTTGTACTCGATGAGCATGACCTGTTCCGGCCCCAACGCCGCGTGGGTGCGGCTCAACGCCTGCTCCATCCACTCGATGCGCCGCCGGATGCTCTGCGACCCCGGATAATTCGACCCGTCCGATACCCACAGCGACACTTCCTTCGAGCCCAGCTTCTTCGCCATCTGGGCGGACTCGACCAGATGTGCAATCGCCGTTTCGCGTACCTCCGCACTCGGATTGCAGATCGACCCGAACTTGTAGGCCTGGTCTTGAAAGAGGTTGGGGTTGATCGAGCCTGGCCGCACACCGGTCGTTTTCGCAAGCGCACGAATCGTCTCAACATCGTCCAGACCGTTCGGCAGGTCCCACAGCACGTGCAGCGCCAGCGTCGGGGTCATACCCGTCAGCCGATGCACCTCACCCGCGTCTGCGAACTTCTCCTCGATACTGGTAGCCGCCCCGGCCTGCAGGAACTTGCCGAACCGCGTGCCGGTATTGGAGAAACCCCACGACGGGATCTCGATGTGAAAGGCATCCAGGGCTCGGAAAACCTCGGTCCGCATTGCTTCAGTGGGCATTGGAAAATCACCTGTGACGGCTGCGCCGACGCGCTACCGTTTCGAATGAGAACTATACTATCCCTTGAAACTTTGCGCGGCGCCCCCCGTCCGTGGGGTCCCTGCTGTCTGAGGGGCTCAAGCGCGCCTTCATACCGGTTCGCTGGCTGCCGCTGAACGATGCCGCTGGTCAACACAGCGCTCCATGGGCTCCAGGACCAATAGGCAAATCATTCCCAACCGCATATCCGCTCAGGTACGATAGGCGACGCTGCCGTCTGCGTCTCGTCTATCCCGTTTGCTGAGGTGCCCGTGCCCCCCAACCCATTTGTCGGTGTCATCTACCATTGGCTTGGCGGCCTGGCTTCGGCAAGCAATTTCATTCCCTTCCGGGGCATCAAGCGCTGGTCCTGGGAAATCTACTGGATCATCCAGGGCATCGCCGCCTGGCTCATCGCACCCACACTTTTTGCCAGCCTGTTCGTTCCGCACGTCTTTCAAATCCTGAGCGATGCGCACCGTTCGCCCGACGCTACCCTGTTTTACCCGCTTCTGATGGGGCTGCTCTGGGGAGTCGGCGGTCTCACCTTCGGCCTCGCTATCCGCTACCTCGGCCTGGGCCTGGGCTACGCCATCGCGCTCGGATTCTGCACCGCCTTCGGCACCGTCATCCCGCCCATTTACCACGGGCAGATGGGCGCCATCCTGCACGACCGTTCCGGCCAGGTGACCCTTGCAGGCGTCCTGGTATCGCTGCTTGCCATCGGCGTGAGCGGAGCTGCCGGAGCGTCCAAGGAGCGCGAGATCACGCCGGAAGAAAAGGCCGAAGCCGGGGAGCGCGACTACGCCTTCGGCAAGGGCCTGGCCGTCGCGATCTTTGCCGGCATCATGAGCTCGTTCTTCGCCTTCGGGCTCGACGCGGGCAAACCCATCGGCAACATGACCCGCGTGCGTCTCGTCGCGGAAGGCCGTGCCGAGCTGTGGCAGAACCTTCCCATCCTCATTGTCGTGCTCTGGGGAGGCTTCATCACCAACTTCATCTGGTCAGCCATCCTCATCGCGCGCAATCGCTCCGTGGCACAGTTCGCCGGTCAACCCGGCCGCAATCCCATGGGTACCGCGCCGACCACCGGGGAAACCCTCGTCAACGTCGATCCGCGCAGTCTGAATGATCTGGCCCAGCGCATCAGTCCTACCGTCCTTACGAAGAACTACCTCTTCGCCGCGCTGGCCGGCATCATCTGGTACTTCCAGTTCTTCTTCTACTCCATGGGCCAGACCAAGATGGGGAAGTACGACTTCGCCAGCTGGACTCTGCACATGTCCAGCATCATCCTGTTCGCCAATCTATGGGGTCTCGCCCTGCGCGAGTGGAAGGGCACGAGCAAGCGCACCAAGTCCCTCGTTTTCGCCGGCCTGCTGCTGCTCGTCGGCTCTACGGTCGTTATCGGCTACGGCAGTTATCTGAAGGCCAGGGGCATTTAAATCCCGGCCCGTCGGCCCCGCCCTGCACTCTCAATCCACGTGAAAGACTTCACGCAGCGGCGACCACTTCTCCCCCGGCTCAGCATCGGCGACGCGTGCCTGCATGGGATCCATGAGGCTCCACCAACGCTGCGTTTCCGGGTCGGCCGCCATCCTGCGCATATCGTCCTCGTAGTCCCGGCCATGGTACTCGAAGTACGCAAACAGCAGGCCGCTGCGCAGAAAGATGCTGTAGTTGCGGATGTTGCACTCGGCGATGGTCTTCAGCACGCCCGGCCACACCTCGGCGTGATAGCGGATATATTCGACCTCGGCTTCCGGCCGCAACGCGATCACCTGTCCGTAACGCACCATCCTGCGACTCCCGTCTGATCCTGCCCGCAGCGCTACTATAGCGCACGTCCTAGACCTCAACCTGTTCCGCATCCAGCAAGCCCTGGCGCGTCATCAGCTTGTGCGACACGTAGTTATACGGCGGAACTGTCTGCCCGCGCAGCAGCGCCAATCCCAGAGCCATCAGGCTGGGCCCATAGCTGCTTGTCTGGTGAGATACCGACCCGATCAGAGGAGAGTTCTTGCGCTTCATCTGTTGCACCGCCTCGTCGATGCAATCCTGGCCCACGATGGCCATGTGCCGCTCGCGCCTTTTCTCCACCACTGCATCCACCGCGCCCAGCGAGCTCGTGTCGTTCACCGCAGCCACCAGGATGCGGCGGTCCTTGGGATGCCGGTCCAGAAAATCGGCAATCACCTTGCGGCTCTTCTCGCGCATGCCGCGACCGTCGATCCGCACGTAGGCTTCCACCGGCAGGTCCGGCAACGCCATGCGGATGGCCTCGAACGCGCCCGAGATGCGACCCTGCACAAGCGGCCCCGCCTCCGGCAGATCCAGGCCGATCACCCAGTCCACCTTGCCGCTCCATTCGCGCTCGGCGTGGCGCGCCAGCTCCGCTCCGGCTTCGGCTCCAACCCGGTAGTTGTCCACGCCAAAGTACGTCGCATGGGGGTGCGGAATATCAATGGCGATCAGCGGAATATTTGCCGCCGCGATCTTGTCCCCGATCACCGACGCCACCTCCTGCTCGGTCTGCATCTCGATGACCAGGTCCACGCCTTCCGCGACAAACTCCTCCGCGTTCTTTATTGCCGTCGCCGCGTCGTAGCGGTTATCCAGCACCAGCAGGTCCACGCCGAACGCAGCAGCGGCCTGCTCCAGGCTGCGCGTCACCTCGTTCGAAAACGGCATATCTGCGCTCTGCCCGCCGAAGCCGAAGCGCAGCTTGTGCGGCCGGGTCACCTGCCGGTACGTCCCATCGGGCGACTGCGCCACATAGCCGCGGTGCACAAACGTCTTCAGGACGCGGTACACCGTCGTCTTGGAAATTTTAGTCTGCCGATGGATCTGCTCCAGCGTCATCGGCTGCGCTTCCTTCTGCAGCAACTCCAGAATGTCGAGTGCCTTGAACAGGACCGGGATCAGGTACAACCGCTTGCTTGTCTTCGCCAATCCGAATCTCCAGGGCAACAGGATGGTGATCGTTTAGCTGATCCTACAGTTCCATAGGGGAACAGAAACCGGGATTTTGCCTATTGGATAGGTACCCTCCTTCGCGAAGAAGGAAGGACCATCTATGCATGGCTTAGGCCCCGTCTTCCAGCACAACGAACAACGTGCGCGGCCCATGCACTCCCTTGATGCGCGTCATCTCGATATCCGCCGTTGCCGAGGGCCCGGAGATAAAGGTCGTTGCCAAGGTTGCCGTCGCCGCCATGCGATCAAACGCTTCCGGCACCGTCATCACCACATCGCTCACGCGCACCACGCACACGTGCGCATCAGGAACCAGTGAGGCCGCGCGCCGCCCCTGCCCAGGCACCGCCTGCAGCACCAGCGTCCCCGTCTCCGCAATAGCAAGGGTCGAGCGCGTCACCACCGCATCCACCCTGTCCAGCTCCGAAACCGGCAACGCTGCATCTTCCACCCGTTCTACGGAGCGCGGCAGGCTCACGTCCAGACCAGCCGGCACCAGCACCCGCTTCGCCGCGCATCCCTCCAGCGCCCGCGTCACCGCCGCAGACACTTCGCCGCTCATGCAGCGCTCCACCTGCGCGTCATAGTCCTCCAGGCGTTCGACCAGCCTCTCCAGCATGGCTTCATTGTCTGAGTTCCCTTTGCGGTGATAGCCGCGCGGCAGCGAAGCCCACGCGCCGCTGCCGCTGGCGAGGTCAGCCGGTCCGCCTTTCGCCGCGCGGATGCGCCCGAGCACCGCCGCGCGTGCGTCCGTTCCCGTCCCTGCACTCAAACTGTTCTCCCATCCTGCAACGCGTGGTGGGCTGCCGCACGGTTCTTTTCGCGTTCTTCCCACCACTCGCGGAAGCTTTGCTCCGGTATCGCCTGCAAGTCACGCACCTGCGTCCACCCGCCCAGCAGGCCGGGCAGCCAATACACCCACCTGCCGCCCTGGCCATCGTCCCGAGCCAGCATGCCCTGTCCCATGCGCCCCAGCCGCTGCGCCGCGCGAAAGCGCCGTTCGCTGCGGAACAGCGAGCCTGCCATCTTCATCGCTAGCGCTTCGGCGCTGGTCAACACGTGTAGCCCGCTGGTCTTCTTCTCCACCACCCGGTTGCGCAAGTGCACAAGCACCTCCGGGATGTTGATCTTCACCGGGCAGACTTCATAGCAGGCCCCGCACAGCGAGCTCGCATACGGCAGGCTGTCGGCGTGCTCCATCTTCTGCAGCTGCGGCGTCAGGATCGCTCCGATCGGCCCCGCATACACGCTCCCATACGCATGCCCGCCCGTCTGCCGGTACACCGGGCACGCGTTCTGGCACGCCCCGCAACGAATGCAATGCAGAGTCTCTCGGCCATGCTCATCGGCCAGCACATCGGTGCGCCCGTTATCCAGCAGCACCACGTGGAACGCCGTGGGTCCATCACCCGCGTGCACACCCGTCCAGATCGAGTTGTACGGATTCATGCGCTCGCCGGTCGCGCTGCGCGGCAGCAGCTGCAGCAACACTTCCAGATCGGCGAACCGCGGCACCACCTTGTCTATGCCGGCCACGGCGATCAGGATTTGGGGCAGCGTCAGACACATCCGCCCGTTGCCTTCGCTTTCCACAATGCAAACGCCGCCGGTTTCCGCCACCAGGAAATTGGCCCCGCTTACCGCCGTCGGCACGCGCAGGAACTTCTCGCGCAAAAAATGCCGCGCCGCGTCGGCCAGGTCCTGCGGTGTATCGCCCAGGTGCTGCAGCTTCATCTCGCGTTGAAAGATCTCCCGCACCTGCGCGCGGTTCTTGTGCAGCGCCGGAACCACGATGTGGGACGGCTGGTCATTCCCGAGCTGGATGATCAACTCCGCGAGATCCGTCTCATAGGGCGTGATGCCGGCATCCCGCAACGCCGCGTTGAGCCCGATCTCCTCGGTCGTCATTGACTTGATCTTGATGATCTCGGACTGTTCCGCCCCGCCCTGAGCTGTAGCGGCCGCAATCGAGTCCCGCGACAGCCGCACAACGATCTCACGCGCCTCGGCTGCATCGCGGGCCCAGTGCACCACTCCGCCCGCCCGCGTGCAGTTTTCCTCGAACTGCTCCAGATACGCATCGAGGTACCGCAGGGTGTGCTCACGCAGCGCCTTACCCGCTTCGCGCAGTTGCTCCCAGTCCGGCAGCTCGCCGACCACCTTAGCGCGCTTGTTCTGGATCACCGTGGTCGCATGCCGCACATTTTTGCGCAGCTGCGCGTCCTCCAGCACGCCGCGCGCAGCCACCGGGAACGCAGGCGCGGTCCTCGGGTCCAGAACATGTCCCGCCTGCCCCTCGCTCATACCCACACCACCGCTTCCGCGTCTTCCGCGACAACGTCGCCGCGCTCGATCTCCGCCGCCACCTCCGGTGGCTCTTCGCTCGCCAGGATCTCCGCAAGGTGCATCGTGTGCACGCCCGTTCTCTGGCGATGCAGCGCGCCGTTGATGTGCATCAGGCAGCTGTTGTCGCAAGCCGTGCACACCTCCGCACCTGTGCTCAACACGCCCTGCACCTTCTCCGAAAGCATCGCGCTGGACACATCCGCGTTCTTCACTGCGAACGTGCCGCCAAAGCCGCAGCAGCGTTCCACGTCCGGCAGCTTCACCAGATCGATCCCTTTCACCGCGCGCAGCAGGCTCTCCGGCCCATCACCCAGACCCAACCCCCGCAGTCCGTGGCAACTCGCGTGATACGTCACCCGATGCGGGAAGTACGCGCCCACATCCGTCAGCCCCAGCTTCTTCGTCAACAGCTCCGAAAATTCAAAGACTCGCGGCAGCACCGCATTCACATCCGCCACAATGCCGTCATACTTCCCCGTAGCCTCCAGTTTCCGCGCCATCGATGGGTAGTGGTCGCGCATCATCGTCACGCAGCTTGTCGAAGGCACGACCACGGCCTCGCTTCCGCGAAACTGTTCCACAAACCGCGGCAGCAGGGTCAGCGCATCCGCCTGATAGCCGGTGTTGTAGTGCATCTGCCCGCAGCACGTCTGCCCGGCCGGAAACTCCACCGCGTGACCCAGCCGCTCCAGGACCCGCACCATAGCCTGCCCGGTCTGCGGAAACAGGGTGTCGTTGTAGCACGTGATAAAGACCGCAACCCGCAAAAGCTCACCTCACCCGCAGCCGCCCGGACTCACTAGAGAAGATACCTCCCCCACGGACCGAAATACCACGATGCGATGATTCTCCGCGGAAATCAGTTCTGCACGGAAACATTCTTGGCGTATGATCAACGTCGCTTCAGTCCCGGCCGATCCCATGCTCGCCATCACCCGCGAGCAGTTGATTGTGGTTCCCTATCCGCCCGCCCGTTCGTCGTACTCGATGGCGAAGAGTCCCCTTCGGCATCCGCGAGTTCCACTTCGATCCCAACCTGGGTTTCTTCCGTGATCCCCCGGCGTTCTGCACTCCGAAAAGCTGGTCAACATGGGCAAGCACAACTACACGCTCGAGCCCAACGTCAGCTTTACACCGGACAGCAGGATGGTCATTTTCCGGTCTAACATGTTCGGGCCGACGTATGTCTTCGGCGTGGAAGTCGCCAAAGCCAGTAGCGAACGGAACTCAATTCCAGCTCACCAAGGGTCGAGGCGGAGGCACCAGCCTGCAACGATCGATCTCACATCGTGCGCCGTGCCGTGAGGAAGGGCGTCAGCAACCACATATCCTTGCCGTTTCGCGGGAGCAGGGCAGATCGAAGTCTGAGCGCGGGACATGGAGCGGCGAGTATCAGCCTCCGGGGCAATCGGCGCAGGGAATCCGGTTTGGACTGTGGACGCGAGACTTTCAATCAATGGACACGGTAACATCCACACGGGGACACGCATGCGGAGGTCATCAGCAGTTCAAAGTGGCAACGCCGGAGCACAGCAGGGCGGCTGCAGGATCGGCGGGAAACAAACTCGCTTGCTGCTGTGCGCCTTCGTTCTGGCTGTCTCCGCGCTTCAACAGACGCTGCCCCTATTAGGACAGGCGGAGCCCGTCGTCCTCCTGAGCGGGAAGGTAGTTGACCGGGACGGTAATGCGGTCGCCGGTGCGCAGGTGATGCTGCACGAACCGTCAGCCAAGGACGTGATTGGCAGCACCGATGCCTCAGGCATGTTCCAGTTGCGGACGCCGCACCAGATCCACTATGAAGTGAGCGTCGAAACTGCCGATCACCGGCGTGCCCAAGTGGTAGTTGAGCAGCCCGAAGCAGCGCTGCGAATCGTGGTCAGGCCGACGGGCGGGACACAACCTGAGATCGACTTTGCCGATACCCCGGCCTTCACCGTGGCAGGCATCACGGATTGGACCGCAGTCGGCGGTCATGGCTCGGACTCGACGTTGCGAACGAGTGAAGAGTTGGCACGTCAGACCGCCACTCTGCAACACGCGGCTCCGGTGGCTTCTCCCGCAACGATGAAAGCAGACGACCTCCACGAAGCTGCGTTGCGCAGGGCGGTGAGCGAGAATCCGCAGAGCTATGCGGCGGTCCACTCCCTTGGAGATCTATACCTGGAGGAGGATCGGTACGCGGAGGCGTCCAGCTTGTTGGAACGGGCCTCGCAGCTACATGGAGAGACCGCGCCCGATGAGTACATCGCCGCCTTGGCTTGCAAAGGGGAGGGTGACATTGCGAGAGCCCATCAGCATGTCACGCATGCCCTCGCCCAAGCTGATAGGCCGGACTACCATCAGTTGGCCGGTCAGCTTTACGAAAGGCTGGGCGATCCGCTGAGCGCGGCCCATGAGTATGAGAAAGCGGCGGGGCTGGATCCCAGTGAAAACAATTATTTTGCATGGGCTTCGGAGCTGCTGCTGCACCGAGCCATCTGGCAAGCGGCAGAGGTATTCGCCAAGGGAGTTCAGCTGCATCCAGAGTCCCAGCGGCTGCGCACGGGTTGGGGAGCGGCCTTGTTCGCCAGTGCAAAGTATGACGAGGCCGCTGGACGTCTATGCGAGGCCTTTGATCTCGATCCTTCCAATCGCGAGACGTTTCTCTTTCTTGGAAAGCTTGGTCTTGGTTCTCCGTCCCCTGAGGAGTGCGTAAAGGAGAAGTTGACGCGTTTTCTGAAGCTGCGTCCTGAGGATGCGGACGCAAACTTTTACCAGGCGATGATGCTGCTCAGAGGAAATGCTCCCGGAGATCGCGAGCGCGCGAAGGAGTTGCTTCGCCGCGCGGCGGTCCTGAAACCCGGTTTCGCTGAAGCGTATCTGCAACTTGGCGTCCTGGCTTCCTCCGAACGCGATAACGCCGCAGCGCAAGCCGACTTCGAGCGGGCAATCGCGGCCGATCCGACACAGGCGGAGGCGCATTACCGGCTCGGTGCGATCTACGAGCGGACAGGCCATCCGGAGAAGGCCAGGACCGAGTTTGCCAGGCATGAGGTTCTGATCAAAGAACAGGCGGACGAGATCGATCAGGAACGGCGTCAGGTGAAGCAGTTTCTGGTGGTGCCGGGCGGAAGTCCGTCCGGTAAGAAAATGCCTTGAGGCTGTTTTCCTGACAAGGAGAGCAGCGATGAGTCATCTCGTAGTCTTCAACACGCGCTTTCGTCAATCTGGCAGAAGATCACCATGCGAAGAAGGTTGCAGTGTCTTCATCCCGACTTGGAGAGAACTTGAGATGTGCTTGCAACGATGCCATCGCCCTCGCGAATCGTGAGGATCTGGTTGCTCTTGATGTGCGCGAACTTTTCTGACTTGCCGGTCGTCGGCCAGATGACCTCGATGCTGTCGACAGTTGCGGCTTGGCCGAGTCCAAAGTGCAGACGCAGGTCCGATTGCGACATGACGCTGGTGCCGCTGTGAACTTCATCCATCTGCACATGCTTGCCAGTGGTGACACGCGCACGAGCCCCGATGGCAGTGCGATTGCAACGCGTGCCGATGAGCTTGAGCTTGATCCAGTTGCCGGCAGTACCGCCGCCCAAGTTTCTTAGCAGCGATGGGGTCTCATTCATGTTCAGAACGAGAGCATCCATGCCACCATCGTTGTCGTAGTCACCGAAGGCTGCGCCGCGGCTGGAGAAGTGTTCCCCGATGCCGGGCCCCATCTGGGCGGAGACATCCTTGAAGCGTCCACCGCCAAGATTGCGATAGACGAGGCGCGGGTTCTTGAACGTCTGGCTGAAGTGGTAACTGTCAATCTCGGGGTAGACATGCCCGTTGACCTGCAGAATGTCTTGCCAGCCGTCGTTATCGAAATCCAGGAAGCCGCATCCCCATGCTACGAACTGGTCGTTGACGCCGGTTCCGGCTGGAAACGTCAGGTCAGTAAAGGACGCCTTGCCGTCATTGTGATACAGGTTTGACGTGTCGTCCGCAAAGTTCGTCTTGAAAATGTCGAAAGCTCCATCACAGTCGTAGTCGGCAACAGCTACCCCCATCCCGGCCTGCTCATGGCCCCCTTCGGAGTAGGCGCAACCGGCGCCAACAGCGATATCGGTGAAGGTGCCATCGTGATTGTTCTGAAAGAGCATGCTGGGTTGTGAATCGACGGCAACGTAGATGTCGGGCCACCCGTCATTGTCGAAGTCATAGGAGACGGAGGTGATGGAGTAGCGAGGGCCCGGCTTCAGGATGCCGGACCGCTCCGAGACGTCGGTGAAAGTTCCATCGCCGTTGTTGTGGTACAGCAGGTTCGTATCGCCGGGAAAGCCGCGCGGGCCACACATGATGGGAACACCCTTCCATTGGCAGAAGTGGGTGTCGCTCGCGGGCGGGATTCTGGTTGAGTCGAGCTGGAGATAATTGCAAACGAAGAGATCGAGCAGACCGTCGCGGTCATAGTCGAGAAAGGTGCAGCCAGCCCCCCATCGCACGCGGCTTTGCAGCAGACCGGCTTGCCGGGTGACGTCCGTGAAGGTGCCTTTGCCGTTGTTGCGCATCAGGCGGTTCTGGCCCCAGAAACAGCAGAACAGATCGTCGAGCCCATCGTTGTTGTAATCGCCTACGCAAACGCCGGTTTGCCAGCCGGTGAGGCCCAGGCCGGAGTGCTCCGTCACGTCGGTGAAGGTGCCGTCCCGATTATTTTTGTAAAGGTGGGAAGTAGGAGCTTTGCCGTCAGGCCACTCGGTGTCGAGCCGGCTGCCGTTGGTGAGGTAGATGTCGAGCCAGCCATCGTGATCGAAGTCGTAAAAAGCGATGCCGCTGCCTTTGGCCTCGATAATGGACCGCTTGTGGTCCGTTCCTCCCCAAACGTTCACGGCTGTGAGACCCGCGGATCTGGCCACGTCGACGAACTGGATCGGAGGGGGGATCGGCGCCTTGACCGCCTGCAGGAGGGTTGTGTCCCGCCAGCGGTGCAAAGGCGTGGCAAGAGCTTCGGTCAGCGCACTCCCCATGAGCAGGAGTGACGAACCAAGAAACCGGCGGCGCGGCACGAGCATACCCGGTGATTATAGGAGCCCGCCGCAACCGTCGCTCGGTACTGCGAGCCGGTGCGCTACTCGGGACCGAGGGCCTGCAAAGCCTGTTTGCCTGCCGCGCTCTCAGGATTCAGGCGGAGGAGTTCCTGGATAACTTTGCGGGCTTTTTCTTTGTTGCCCTCTGACAGGTAGAGACGCCCAAGGTTGACATAGGTACCCTCATACGTAGGACTGAGGCGGACGCAGGTGAGGAACTGCTGTTCGGCCTTGTCGTTCTCTCCCTGACGGATGTAGAGAACCCCCAGATTGTTGAGAGCTTCTGGATAGTCAGGACGGAGCGAGATGGCTCTCCGCAGGGACTCTGCGGCCTTTGAGAATTGAGACTGCTGCGCGTAGAGCATGCCGACGCTATAGAGCACCTCAGGATCATCGGGCTGGAGGTCGAGTGCGCGCCCAAGGTACGTCTGGGCCTCGGCGAAGTTGCGCTCATGACGGTACAAATTACCGAGATTGAGCAGGGCGGTCGGGTAGGTGGGACGAAGGGCAAGCGACTTCCCGAAGCTGTCGACCGCCTCCTGCGTATGGCCTTCCTGTGCGGCCATCATGCCGAGATTGTTCCAGGCTTCGGGGTAGTTCGGTCTGAGAGCGAGAGTCTGGCGAAGTTGCTGACGCGCCTGAGAAAAGTCGTTGCGGCGCAGATTCAGGGTGCCGAGGTTGTAGTAGGCTTCGGCGTCGTCCGGGCGAGCGGCAATGACCTGCTGAAATGAGGCGGCGGCTTGATCCAGATACCCGTGCTGGAACATCGCGACCCCATAGGTGAAGTCGTTGCGGCGGAAAGTAGCCTGATACAAAGTGCCGGCGAACGGAAGAGCCAGGCGCATTCGGGCAGCTGGCGTCGTGGGGATCTCGTGAAGGTCGGTGAGTATCGCTTCCGGCGAAACAGGACCCTGATAGACCCTGACGATCATCCCTTGGGAATCGAGGAGCAGGGACGTAGGGAGCGGGAGATCGGCGCGGCGGTCGAAGAGGAAGCGAAAAACGATGTTGTAGATGCCGGCTATCTCGGTCGTCGCAAAGAGCACCGGAACCCTTACCCCCTGCAGGCGCAGAGCGGGTTGGCGAGAGGGCGTATCCAGGTTGAGAGCAAGAAGAGCGAGTTTGCCGGGAGGGATCGTGTCCAACATGCGGAGCTGTTCCTGCCACATCGGCGCCGCAGCGGACCAGAGGTGTAGAAGAGTCGGGCGGCCATGGAATGAGTCAAGGGAAACCGGCCTGCCCGTGGTATCCGGCAACGTAAAAGCAGGTGCTTTGAGCGGGTCAAGAAGCCAGGTGCGGAACACGGCAGGGACGGTTTGCTGGTCGGCAAGGTGGCTCGATCCGTGTCCAGATGCCGTTGCAGAGTCGTAGGCCTTCGGGGTCGGGGCAAAGGGCGCCGCCTTGTGACCGGCCTCACCCTCGACAAGCTGCACGCGGCTGTTGCGGGGAAGATCAACAAACTGTTGTGACTTGCCGCTCGGCCAGCGCACAATTGCAGCGACTGGTTCCACTCCGCTGCCGAGGCCGAAGAAAAGCTCCTTGGTGTGTTGGGACAGAAAGCCGGAGCCTGCCTGCAGGGACCGAGTTTGCTTCAGTCCTCCGCAGCGAAGCGTGACGACCGTCCCGATGGCATCGCGGTTGGAGGCGGTACCGCGAAGGCGGAAGGCGATGCCGTCGCCGAGCTGCTCCAGGCCGTTGTGCAGGATACGAAGCTGCGGCCCGTTGCGATTCTTCAAAATGATCTCCAGCCGTCCGTCGCCATCGAGATCGGAGAGTGCGAAGGAGCGGCCATCTTCCAGGAAGTCCATGCCCAGAGGACCGGAGACCTCAGCGAAGGTGCCGTCGCCGTTGTTGGCAAGCAGAACATTGCGTTCGTGACCGCTCCACGAGCTATCGGTGCGGATAAGCTCGTTGAGGGCGTTCCAGCCGTGCTCGTAGGCGGCAGACGGGGTAGCATCGTCCGGCGACCGGCCGACGACCTGCCGCCAGAAAAAGCTGCCGAGATCGCGAGAGGGTGAGGCCGGCGATTGTGGAGCGGTGATATAGCCGTTGGTGACGTACAGGTCGGCGTGGCCGTCGCGGTCGAAGTCGACGAAGTCTGATCCCCAGGCCCAGCGCCCCATTTCAACGCCGGCCTGGCTGCTGACATTCGTGAACACGCCGCTGGCTTCGCTGCGGTAGAGTGCGTTGCCGCGGGCGTGGCGCTGATACAGATCGCGCACCGCTGAGGTGGATCCGGCATGAAAGGCCGGCAGGTGCGACACACGTTGGCCGGCGGCGGACCACATGTCGGCTACGTAGAGGCCTGCGCGGCCCGTGTTGTTATAGTCGGCCCAGCTGGCACTCATGCCGGCTCCTACATCCTGAACGTGAGCGGCGGCGGAAATGGCCTCGAAGGTGCCGTCTCCCTTACTCCGGTACAAGTTGTTCCGGCCGAAATCATTGACGACGTATAGGTCGGGATGCGTGCCGCCATTGTCGTTCCAGGCGCAGGCGAAGCTGTAGCGGTCGTTCTCCACGTCGAGCCCAGCAGCCTTGGTGCGGTCGACGAAAGTTCCATCACCCTGGTTCGCCATCAGGAAGTTAGGCGGTCCATTGCGGGCATCGAAGTAGGGCGCCGGGTAGTGGTACTGGTCTAGCCCCAGATAGTAGCTGTACAGGCAGAAGTAAATGTCCAGGCGGCCGTCCCGGTCGTAATCGGCGACGGCCGCGTGTGTGAAAGTGCCTTGCGGAGATTGCGCGAAACGGAACGCGTCCGGTCTGCGTTCGAAGGTCCCGTTGCCCTGGTTGACAAAAAGCAGGGGGCCGCTGCCGCAGACGACCAGGAGGTCTTGAAGACCGCAATTGCGAAAGTCGGCGAAGAGCGCGCAGGCGGTGTTGTCAAGCACGCCGACACCCGCTTTTCCGGTGACGTCTTCCAGCGTGCCGTCGCCGCGGTTCCGATACAGCCGATTGGGCAGTCCGGCTGGCTGCGAAACGTAAAGGTCGTCGAAGCCGTCGTTGTCGAAATCGCCAACTGCAACGCCATTGTTGCCGTAAAGGTCAATGCCGCAAGCTCCGTCGAGCAGGGTTCGCCAATGGTCCGAGCCGTTGCGGAGCTGCTGCCCATAGGAAGCGTTGCCGCCGAGAGCGCCCTGGGTGACGTCGGTAAATCCCCTGCCGCGGAGGACGGTCCGGGACTCAGGGGACGCTTCCAGGGATGTGCCCTTCCACTTGGTCTCTGGCGTCTGGGCAGCCCACGTCAAGAGCCAGGATCCCACGCGCTGTTCACGGCTCTGGTCCCGATTCACGGTGGTTATGCTGTAGCGCACCGATGTAGCCAGAGTCCGGGGAGAACCGCCGCGATCCTCCAGCGAGGTGAGCTGGAATTCTGCCGTCTCCACCTGAGCACCTGATCCCAGCCACTGCCCCATGGATTTAACCAGCGCGCTGGCTGAGATCGGTTGCACCGAGCTGAAAGTTCGTGAGTAGCACTCGACGCCGTGCCTGCTGCGGAGCTTTGTCTCCTTCGAGGGGACGAAGGGGGAAGCTTGCAGACGAACTGCTAGACCCTGGGCAATGCCCGAAAGCGTTCCCGCCCGCATGTGCCGAGCCCAGGTGTCTAGAATGGCCTCGATCTGAGCGGCGTCCCGTTCCGTGGGAAACTCATCGAGCCCGGGCTCCACAAGGCGCAGCACATCCTCCAGTGGTGATCGGACCGGATACTGCGGTGTGTACCGCACCTCCGTGAGTGGAAGCGGATTATCCGGGGAGACTGCACGAGAGGCTGACGGCCCGGCCAAAACCGAAAAGGCTGCTGGGCGAAGCAGCAGAGGAGCCATTCCTAGCTGCTTGATCAACGATCTGCGGCTCAGGGTGCGCGAAGCGGGTTTCACAGGTGACATGCTCTTGCCGGGCCGGCGATCGGCCCCTCGGATCTCCTACCCCTAAACTTAGCCGCGATCGTCGGTCAATGCCAGGACGAAGGCGCAGCGGATGAGTGCTTGAAAATGCTGACAAGCTGCAATGTTCCGTATTGACATTTGCGGGATAGCTGCCCTACGCTGATCCGCACCAATTTATGGCCGGTTGGAGTCTGCTTACGAGTGTTCCCCGCTCGTTGCAGAGTCCAGTGTTCGTGTGATCACGATGGAGCAGCTCAGAAAATATTCGATAAGCGGAGGGTTTTGAATGGTTACGAGGAATGGAAAGCCTGTGCTTCCGAAAAGTATAGTTCTGTCGCTTGTTGCAGCAGTTTGCCTCGCTATCTTCGTGCCTTTCGCGGTTCGTGCCCAGGTGGACCAGGGTTCGATCACCGGTATCGTGCAGGATCCGACGGGGGCCTCTGTGCCTGGAGCGTCCGTGACCCTGAAGAACATCGATCAGGGCATCACGCTGGAAACAAAGTCCAGCTCAGGCGGAAACTACACGTTCTCTCCAGTCCGGATCGGGCACTACACCGTGTCCGCAACCGCGCCGGGCTTCGCGACGACCACACAGGACGCCCTGACGGTCGCGGTAGGCCAGGAACTGCAGGTGAATGTCTCGCTGAAGGTGGGCGGCGCTGGCGAGCAGGTGGAAGTCACGACGGCACCGCCAGTGCTGCAGACCGACGAGTCTTCCGTCGGTCAGGTAATAGACGAGCACGCCACGGAGTCGCTGCCGCTGAATGGGCGCAACTTTACGTTTCTGGCGCAGCTGAGCGCAGGGGTGAACACCTCCCAGGCCGATACGCGCGGCAACGCGGCTTCCGGTGCATTCACCGCGAATGGGCTGCAGTCCGCGCAAAACAACTACCTGCTGGACGGCATCGACAACAATTCGAACGCCGCAGACTTTCTGAATGGGACCAACTTCGTCATTCTGCCGCCGGTCGATGCGATCGCGGAGTTCAAGGTGCAAACCGCGGATTTCAGCGCAGAGCTTGGCCGCTCCGCCGGCGCGGTGCTGAATGCCACCATCAAGAGCGGGACCAATCAACTTCATGGAGCGGTTTGGGAATTTTTTCGCAACGACAAGCTGGATGCGGCCGATTGGTTTGAAGACAACGGCGGAATCAAGAAGGGCAAGCTGCGGCAAAACCAGTTCGGCGGCGCCATTGGCGGGCCGATCGTAAAAGACAAGCTCTTCTTCTTCGGTGATTATGAGGGATTGCGGCGCGTACAGGGGACGGTGCTGTCCGGCACGGTGCCGACTACCGCGGAACGCAGCAGTGGGTACACGAACCTTGCAGATCTGATCAGCGGTCAATCTAGTTTGACATCACCTCTTCCAAACACCATGAATAACGCGAACCCTGCAACTGATAGGACCGATGCGCTTGGTCGGAAGATACCGTTTGGGACCATTATGGATCCGGCGACCACGCGCGCCGTAACGCTGAATACCGTAGACCCCGTTTCCGGCCGAATCGCAACCCAGAACGGATTCGTACGCGATCCGATCAATTCGAACTGCGCTCCGAGCGTGGGCAGCTACGACAATTGCACGTTGAATCAAATTCCCGCCGGCCGTTTGGACCCGAACGCAATCAAATTATTGAACCTGTATCCGGCGCCAACATCGAGCGGCTTCACTTCGAACTACACCAACAGCCCTGCGCTATACGAACACCGCAACGCGTTCGACACGCGCATCGACTACAACGTAAATGCAGCCAATCAAATCTTCGGCCGCTTCAGCTTCGTCGACGATCCGAACTTCATCCCCGGCATCTTCGGCGGTATAGCGGATGGCGGTGGATTTCAGCAGGGCACGCAAACGGCACGCTCGGAGCAGGCAGTCCTCGCCTACACGCACGTCTTCAATAGCAGCATGGTGAATGTGGCGCGCATTGGCGCGAATCATCTGCGCACCACGCGCTTCGGGCCGGATGGCAACGTCATGGGCATCCCGGCGCAGTTCGGCATTCAAGGCGTTCCGCAAGTAGCGGAAAATGGCGGTTTGCCGCAGATCTCCATTGCAGGTCTGAGCACCCTCGGAAGCAACGACTTCCTGCCTTCCGACGAGGTGAGCCAGACGCTGCAGGTGGTGGATGACTTCACGAAAATTTACGGAAGAAACAACTTCAAGACGGGGTTCGAATATCAGGACGTGCACTTCAACACGCTACAGCCGGCCTTCTCGCGTGGAGATATTTCCTTCAGCGGCAACGCCGCCAACTTCGCAGGCGTCCCGGGGCAGTCTGGGGATCAGACCGGACGTGCCCAATTGCTGCTAACCCCCACCGCCACTACTGTGCCGAACGGCATCAGCTACGTCGGTGGAGCCAACCAGGTACAGGCCTCCAACATCAGCAAGACCTACGACAAGCGTTCCTACTTTGCCGGTTATCTGCAGGACGACATCAAGTTTAGTCCAAGGCTGACAGTGAACGTGGGTCTTCGCTACGACTATTTCAGTCCGATCGCGGAGACCAATGGCGCGCAGGCCAACTTCCTGCAGGCCGGCGGACCTCTCAACAAACCGACGTTCCTGATTCCCGCTTCCGGCAAGGCTGTTCGTGCGCTGAGCTCTACGGCGAACAACCCGGGCCTGGCCGGGAATGGGTTCATCGACCTGCTGGCGAAGGACGGCATCACGTTGCTTTCGACCGACGCCTATGGCCAGGGACTTACCCAGACCTCGAAGAATAACCTCGCACCGCGCTTCGGGATTTCCTACGAGGCGACCAACCGTTTGGTCATCCGGTCGGGTGTCGGCTACTTCTTCAATGCATTTGAGAACGCCGGTTTCGGACCCAACATCGGACGCAATTATCCGTTCGCTTATAGCTTCAACTTCCAGGGCAACGGCTCGGACAGCGCGCCGTTTTCGGCCGGAGCAAATCCTTATAAAACGTGCACGTCGGCTGGACCGGGTGGAAGCGCGACGATTGAGTCGGGACTGGCCTGCGCTTCGTTCACTCCGCTCGCAGTCAATGCGGCCGGTCTTGGCCTGCAGGGTCTGCAATTCAACTTCAAAACGCCCAGCACGATCAGCTCGAACCTGAGCGTGCAGTATGGCATCACGCAGAACATATCGGCCTCTGTCGCCTACGTGTATACCCATGCTGCTCATCTGCAGGTGGACATTGGAGACAATCGCCCCTCGCAGATTTTGCCCATACAAACGGACCTCACGAAGTTCGTGCCGTTCCCGGACTTCGGGCAGGGGTCCAGCTATCAGCAAAATTTAGGTTCGAGCGTTTACAACGGCCTGCAGACAAAGCTCGAACAACGGCTAAGTCATGGCTTCTACTACCTGCTGACGTATACCTACTCGAAAACAATGACCAATGCTTTCGATTTGCTCAACGGAGGCAGCGCGGGTGGCTATCGGGCTCCCTATGTTCCGGGATTGGGTACGTCCTTCGACTGGGGCCCGGCGACGTTTGATATCCGTAACGTCGCCCACCTCAGCGGAGGGTATGAGCTTCCGTTCGGTAAGGGCAGGAAGTACATGGCCAACGCCTCCAAGCTGCAAAACGCTATCCTAGGTGGGTACAGCGTCAACTATCTTGTCACGCTGCAGGGAGGCCAGCCGATCACCATAGGGTGCCCCAGCGGTACTACGTCGGGGACCAATTGCAATTCATTCTTACTTCCTGGGCAGAACCCCCAGCTCGGCCTGCAGCTGCGGAACGTCAACGGCAAGTTAGGAAAGTTCTATTTCGGCAATCCGGCAGCCTTCCAGCAACCATGCCAGCTTGGTGCCAACGGACCAATCCCGAACTCACCCACGGGATGCATCCCATTGACCGGGGCCGGAGCGCTGGGTGGAAAGCCTGGAACAGTCCCCGGACCCGGCTTCAACCGGTTCGACTTTTCATTGTTCAAGGATTTCAACATCACGGAGCGGTATCGTCTGCAGTTCCGGTCGGAGTTCTTCAACATACTTAACCATCCAAACTTCAACGCCCCTGGCTTTGGCGGCAACGGTGTCGTGGCCATCGGTAACTCGCTCAACTTCAACAGCTCTGCCTTCGGACAGATTGGTTCGACGCGCGATGCTCCTTACGATCCGCGGCAAATTCAATTCGCTCTGAAGCTGTATTACTAACCCTGCAGAAGCTGCCTGTGCGTGGACGCCTCCTAATGAGGCGTCCACGTTTTCCGTTCAGCGGTCGGTTTCGCACGGTTGTCCAACGCCGGTCTAGTGGAAAGCTCTCGTACCGACGTGACAAACTGATTCAGGAGTGGTTCCCGCCCTTGCGTACAATCACGATGCTGTTCTCCATTACGCTGGTAGTCTCCGCGGCAGCCCAGCAGCCGCAGGCTTCTCGTAGTGAGTTCAGGAGCAGCTTCGAGCAGGCATACAACGCCTTTCAGGGTGGCCGCTTTGCCGACGCGGCATCGCAGCTGGAGAAGCTGCAGCAACAGGAGCCCGCCAGCTTCGATGTGCGTGAGCTGTTGGGGTTGACGTATGCGGCGCGGTCGCAAGACGCCAAAGCGGTGGAGCAGCTGCAAGCGGCGGTCCGACTTTCGCCAGGCTCGGTTTCGGCTCGCAACAACCTGGCCACGACGCTGATCCGCGTGCACAGGCCTGACGACGCAGAAGTGGAGTGGCGCGCGGCACTGAGCGCAGAGCCGGGGGACTATACCGCGAATCGGAATCTCGCGAGACTTTACCTGCAGCAAGGCAAGCTTTCGCAGGCCGTGCCTCTGCTCGAGGCTGCCCGGCAAAGCCGTCCGGGGGAGCTCGATAACGGCTATGATCTCGCGCTGGCGTACGAGATGACGCAGAACTTTGCGCAGGCGCGAGAAGTATCTGAGAGTCTGCTGCGGCAAAAGGATTCCGGAGAGTTCCACGCCCTGCTTGGGCAGATCGATGAAAAGCAGGCGCGGTACGTTGATGCTGTAACTGAGTTCTCCACGGCCGCTCACCTCGACCCTTCCGAGGAAAACCTGTTCGTCTGGGCAAGCGAGTTGATGACGCACCGCGCCTATGAGCCGGCGATCAAGGTTTTTGAAGAAGGAACGCGGCGGTATCCGGCCTCGCCACGGCTGTGGGTCGGCCAGGGCATGGCCTTGTATGCGCGGGGGGATTACGAACCGTCCATCCAGGCGTTGCTGAAGGCGACGGACCTGAACGCGGAAGATCCCCGCGCCTATCTGTTCTTGTTCAAAGCGTACCTCAGCTCTCCCTCGCAGGCCGAAGCCGTCATCGAACGCTTCCGGCGACACGCAACCCTTGAACCGAACAACGCTTTAGCGCAATTCGACTACGCTGTCAGTTTGTGGAAGGGCCGCCGAGTCAATACACCAGAGATCGACTACCCTGCAGTAGAGGCTCTACTGTTGCGGTCGATCGCGTTGAACGGCAGCAACGCAGAGGTGCATCTACAGCTTGGCATCCTCTACAACGATCAACACAAGTATGAAAGGGCCCAGGCGGAGTTTGAGCTCGCCGTGCGTCTGGATCCATCCCTGACCGACGCCCACTTCCGGCTTGGCCGGGCGTACCTCCAGTCTGGGAAGAAGGAGCAGGCTCAGACTGAACTGGATCGGTTCAAAGCGCTGCAGGCCCAGCATCAGGCTGCGCTGGACAAGGAACGGGCCGAGGTCCAGCAGTTTGTCATCGCGACGCAGGGCGCTGCGTCCAACAGTCCGGCCTTGCACGCAAACCCGTAAGGGGTAACTACTGGACACTGGAACGAAGAGGAACATCGGTGCACTTCCCTTTCAGATCGAGCGTCTCCGAGGTACCTGATTCCCAGGTCGCGGCGGTGCTTGCGCGCAGCCGCAGAGACTTCCTGCGTGGAGCTTCGGGATTGGCGCTCGGAACCGCCCTGGCAGGCGGCAGTCCCTTCCTGCACGGGCAGGCGGCGGCCAAGAAACGCAAGATGATTGTGGTGACCTTCGGCGGAGGCGCTCGCGACCAGGAGACGTTCGCCCCCGAGGGACAGGCGAATATCCCCTGCCTGCTGCGAGAGCTGGCGCCGCAATCCACCTTCTTCACACACGTGACAAACCAGGGCATTTTAGGCCATTATGTGGCGACGGCAAGTCTCGCCACCGGAGTGTATGAGACGCTGAACAACTTTTCAGCCGTGCCGCCGGAGCATCCGACGGTTTTCGAATACTTCCGCAAAGATTTGAACCGGCCCCTGTCGAACGCGTGGGTCGTGGCTCCCAGCAATGGCTTCAACCGCATCGGCGAGAGTGAGGCGCGCGGCTACGGTCCTGGTACGGGTGCGCAGGTTATCCTGCCGAAACATCTGCTCAAGGCGGCGACGGCGGGGAGCGGGGCGGGAGACCTGAGCCACCTGCTGCGCGACAACTATGAGACACCGTTCTACACGCCACACCTAGCGGGCGGGGATGCCGGTAGAGAGATCGAGCTGCAACAACTCAATTCCATGTTGCATCTCTCCCTAGATCAATTTCTGTCACACGCGCGCACCGTGACCAGCCCGGATGAGCTGTCTGTGTACATCGTGCGGCAGTTGATGCGCAGGCAGTCGCCAGGCATGCTTTGGCTTACGCTACATGACATGGATATCGCGCACTCCGGCGCCTACTCGCTGTATGTGGATGCGATCCGGCGGACAGACCGGTTATGCGGCGAGCTCTGGAGGGCGGTGCAGGCGGACCCGGAATATGCCGGAAACACCACCATGTTCATCCTTCCTGATTTTGGTCGCGATGCCGATGCGGAGGCGGGAGGAAATGGATTCCAGCATCATCGTACCGGCGATGCCGCTTCGCGTACGACGTGGATGATGGTGCTGGGAGCAGGGGTCCGCCCCGGTGTGGTCTACGACCGTCCGATCGAGTCCATCGATCTTGTTCCCACATTGGGGTCGATGATGGGCTTCTCGCCTAAGCTGGCCAGGGGCAGGCCAATTCAGGAGCTACTGTAGACGATGCTGCCGGCCAATCTCACAGCATCGCACTTTGCCAGGTACCCTCCTCTGGCAAGAACCCTCGCGTCTACGCATCTGGCTTTGCTGCAAAAGCTACCGCTCGCGTTTCTCCCCAGTCTGCTCCGGGAGCTCATCGACTACGATTACAAATTTCCGGCAGAAAGAACACAGATCGACCGGCAGTTCGTTTATCTGGAATCACTTTCAGCTGCAGACCTGGCGCAATGCTTCGACGCCTTCTCGCGCATTCGGCTGACCGCCGAACAGACTTCTTCCGATTGGTGTGGACAGCCGATCAACTTTACGGAGCAGCTATCCGCATACCTGTGGCGAACGCACCAGATGGACGCATTCCGTAACGCGGCTATCGTTTACGGCGAACACCTGCACAAGGCACTGGGGCTGACTCCCCCGGCGATCCCGCGGCTGGGTCTTGCGGTGATTGGCCAGGGGGCTTCACCGCACCAGCTTCCGCTGTTTCCAAAGCTTCGGTCACACGGTACGCTGTTCACCAACGTTGATCCTGCGAATGGGTTGTCAACTCTCGTGGGCTGTCTTGAAGCGCGGGCGCGGCAGCAACCCATCCCATACGGGCATTGGTATATCGATGGAGGACTTCCGCTGCAGCATAGCGACTTGATCACCACGGTAAGCTACGACCGGCTGGCTTCAGCACGAGCGGCGCTGTTCGAGCGTATACAAAAGCAGGTGAATAAACCTGGAGTCGGGCCGGAAGAGTTGCGCGATCATCTCATGCATCTGTTGCCGTCTGAACTCGGGATGGCAGACGACTCGATGCTGGACCGCTTCCAGCTGAAGGTGCTGACCGAAGGTTCAGGCACACAGATCTTCAGCACGACCTTCACCCAGTGGGCTACGCGAGAGGCGCTGCGCCGAGCCGAGCCTCTGACACTGCTGGCGCGCTTCGCGCCGCGGCAGCGCCAGCGGCCCATGAACGAACTGTTGGCCGGCGATGAAGGCGCGCTGCAGCTGGATCCAGAGGGATCTCTGATCGATGCGGATATGGCCGCCTATTACCAGTGGATCAACCAGCAGCGCCTTGCCGGGGAGCGGCAATCATCTTTTTTGGTGTGGTTTGAAGGTCAGCAACAGGCGCTTGTCGCCAGTCCAACGCTACCGCGTGGAACGGAATCCAGCTCGTCCATCAGCATTGCGGCGCTGCTCTCCTTGGCGACAGGCTAGGGGAGCTGCACGTTGCCGATACCACATGAATGATTCTCTGCTGTCAGTGCGTAGCTTGAATGGAGACCTCTTGATGCAACGTCGTAGCTTTCTCAAAACAGCCGGATCCCTCGTGGCGGCCACTGCACTGCCTCCCGTTGCACGCGCCGCCGGTAGCGGCACGTCTCGTACTATCCTCCCTATCAATCGGAACTGGCGTTACCATCCCGCCAAGGTCGAGGGAGCTCATCTGCCCTCGTTTGACGATTCCAACTTCGAAGCTGTGGTCATTCCGCATACCAACGTCACTCTTCCGTGGCACAACTTCGACGACAAGCTCTATGAGTTTGTTTCCACGTACCGCCGCAGATTTCAATACCCAGCGGACGCCCGCGGCAAGCGGGTATTCGTCGACTTCGAAGGTGCGATGACCGCCTCCACCGTGTGGATCAATGGCAAGCTCCTCGGCGAGTACAAGGGCGGGTTTACGCCGTTCTCTTTCGAGTTGACCCCGCACCTGCTGCCGAATGCGGAGAACGTCCTGGTGGTGCAGCTCGATTCAACGGAACGAACGGATATTCCTCCGTTTGGCTACGAGATCGACTACATGACGTTCGGAGGCATCTACCGCGAGGTTTCCCTGCGGCTGGTTTCTCCGGTGTATCTGGATAACCTGCACGCGCAGCCAAGGGATGTTTTGACACCTCATCCGGCGCTCGACGTAACGTGCTTCCTTGCCGGTCTGCCGGCAATGGCAAGGCACACCCTGGATGTCGCGTTGCTCGACGGCGACAAAGTCATCGCGCATGGGTCCGCACCGGCCAATCCGGCCGGGCGGCCGGATCCTGGTGCGAGCCTGGACCCGGTAGAAGGAGCGGACGTCTACGCGAGTACCGAGACCACCAGCGACCCTGCTGGACATTTAGTGTCGCTGAAGAATCTGCAAGGCATCGAGCTCTGGGACATCCATTCTCCGCGGTTGTATACGGTGCGAGTGCGGCTGCTGGAGAGCGGTACCGTCGTTGATGAGGACACACGCCGCATCGGGTTCCGCGAGGCGATGTTTACCGACCATGGCTTTTCAATCAACGGCAAGATCGTTAAGTTGCGTGGCCTTGACCGCCATCAGACATTTCCCTTTGTGGGCCAGGCAATGCCTGCCCGTGTGCAGCGTCGCGACGCGGACATTCTCCGCACGGGCATGCATTGCAATATCGTGCGGACTTCACACTATCCGCAGTCTCGCCACTTCCTGGATCGCTGCGATGAGATTGGGCTGCTTGTGCTGGAAGAAATTCCCGGCTGGCAACACATAGGGCCTGAACCCTGGAAGCAGATCTCGATCGACAATGTGGGCCGCATGATCCGCCGTGACTGGAACCACCCCTGCATCGTTCTCTGGGGGGTCCGCATCAACGAGTCGAAAGATGATCATGACTTCTACACGCGCACCAACGCATTGGCTCATGCGCTGGACACCGGGCATCAGACCGGCGGCATCCGCTACTTCCAGTCATCGGAGTTCCTGGAAGATGTGTTCACGATGAACGACTTCGGTTTTCCCCTGCAGAAGCCGAATCATCCCAGGTATCTCAACACCGAATTCGTTGGGCACACCTTCCCCACCAAGACCACCGATGACGACGAGCGCCAGCGGGAACACACGCTGCGCCATGCGCGGATTCACAACCAGCTTGCCTCAGACCCTCAATATGCCGGCGGAATCGGCTGGTGCGCGTTCGATTACAACACCCATGCGAACTTTGGATCCGGTGATCGGCTCTGCTATCACGGTGTGGCGGACATCTTTCGTGAGCCGAAGCCGGCAGCTGGCTTTTACAAGTCGCAGTGCGACCCCGGTGAAGAGATCGTGCTCGAACCATCCTTGCATTGGGCGCGCAGCGACGAGTCAGTAGGACTGACAAAGATCCTTGTCTGCTCCAATTGCGATCACCTGAAGTTTTCCATGCGCGCGCAGAGCCTTGAATCCAATCCCTGGACGCTTGTTGCAGAGTGCGATCCAGACCGTCAGGAATTCCCGCATCTTGCCTATGCTCCTTTTATTCTGGAGACCAAGGCGATCGACTTCAGTAAGCTTTCGTTCCCCTGGGGAGATCTCCGCATTGATGGCTATCTCAAAGGTCAGCTGGTCATCTCGAAGTCGCTCTCCGGCAGAGGTGTCGATACCAAATTCATGCTGTTGCCGGATGACACCACATTGGTGGCCGACGGCGCGGACACCACCCGCGTTGTGCTGCGTGTTACAGATGAGTTCGGCGCCGTCCGCACCTATGCCAACGATCCTGTTCACTTCACACTAAGCGGACCAGCCGACCTCATTGGGGACAATCCGTTCTCCCTTATCGGCGGAACCGGTGCGGTGTGGGTACGAGCGCGGCAGCAGGGTGGTGCAGTGACTCTGACCGCGAAGCATCCTGTGCTTGGGACGCAGACGATCCAGTTCACATTGACGCCTGCAACGCCAGAACAGGTTTGATCGGTTGCACCGGCGGGCCGGTTGACAGGATCGGCGACGGCGTCTTCGTGGACCGTGGCGTTTTCGATACATCGATCGCTTCTGGTTACGGTTGCTTGTCTTGTCGCCTGATTCTTTGCAGGGGCGCGAAGCGGGACACCGGCTTAGCCGAATGCATCGGCTCCCCGGACCCACGTGTCACGCCACCAGACAGTATCAGGCGTAATTGACCTATTTCACTTCCAGCGGACGAAGCGCAAAGTGCGGGCCTCGCCAGAGAACGTGCAAATCGTCGTGTCCGGCAGTATGGCCCTCGTGCACAGCCAGGTGATGACGGCCCCTAGCAAAGAGCGGCAGGAAGGGTGATCGCCTGCGCGGCATTTCCTGCGAGCCCACACACCTGCGCAAACGGCCTGGGCGCGGTGCCCACCTCCGCTCCGTCGAGCTCTATCTCCACGCCATCGTTCTCAAGTACGACGAAGAGGTAGGTGCCATCGGACGGGAGCGTTGAAAGTCGCCCTCCAGCGTCAAGGCTGTACCGCTCACCGCGTCGCTCCGCATCCTCGACCTGGAACCTGGAGATCGTGCCCGTGCGAACGGCCGGGAAATCTTCTCCCGACGAGCCTTCGCGATAAAACGGTAGTGATTCGTGCGGCGGGACCGGCATGGCATCCCCTCTGAAAAAATGGCTCTCAGCCCTCGGCGGTTTGAGGGTATACTGGCGGCCTCTCAACATTGGAGCGCGCCTGTCATTCGTTGAAGCTACTCCGTAGCGTCTTCGCCCGTCGCGTCCTCGCTTGAAGAAGCATCTGCATCACGGGCTCTCGGTATGGATCCACACCCCTCACGGATCCAGGAGGAGAAGCAAATGATTGCCAGAATTTTTGATCTTCCAGGACTGCTTCTTGTCCTCGGCATTGCCGTTCTCGCGTTCCTCCTACCTCTGATCGTGGGTGCCGTGCGCGGGTCATCGGGCGTTTCCCGGGGCATTGAAGCGGCTGTCCTGGCCCTGGTGGGAGGGCTGATCTCCCGGACCTTCATCAGCTTTCTTCTGTCCGCGGCAAACGACTCCCCGGGTGCGGGTCTGGCGATCGGCTGGGGATTTTTCATTGTTCCCGGCCTCATCGACACCTTCACGAGCCAGCCCGTGCTGACCACCCCGACCATGCTGATGATGTTTGGCGGTGTGGTCGGAGCGGTCACCGGCATGGTGGCTGGAATCTACGCGATTTATGACTGGGAAGGCCTCGGCTGGCTCGCGTTCCCTCTGGACGTGACCTGGGCGCTGGCTGGAAACACCCTGGGTGCCCTGCTGCATCTCGTGAACATCGGCTGGGGCGACCATGGCAGCGAGACGCGTGAAAACGTGCATCGGTACGCCAACGGCTTCGGCATTCGCTACCACCCGAAATACGCCTTCACCCAGGGTTGTGTCATGAGCAATCTGGCGGATCCTCCCGGCGCTGACCTTTACCGTCATGAACGAACCCATGTATGGCAGGACCGGGCTTTCGGTCCTCTCTACACACTGACCTATATCGCCTGGATGCTGGTCTGGCTGATCCCCTCTGTTATCGCCGGGATTGGTGTCATCGGAGCGAGCGGTATTGTGAGAGGACCGAACAACTGGTGCTACTTCAACAATCCCTGGGAAGCCTGGGCCTACGCCGTTCAGGGCGCCGAAAGAACCAATATCGATGGTGTTGCGGACGACGACCGCAAGATGATCTGGCCAGTGCGTTTCGTTGTAGCGTGGGCCATTCCCTTCTTTCTGATCTGCTTCGGTCTCAGCGCTTTCACCGCATATCGCGTATGGGGCATGTCCGCTCCGGCACCTCACGGCACAAGCATGAAGCAGCCGGCGAAATCACCAGCGCCTTCACGGGCGAAACGGTAGCGGAGTGTTCCCGCTGAGACCGCTTCTGTAACGGATTCGCGCTTCGAAACACAATCGCGATTAGGGCCCATACAAAACTTACCTCAAGGAATCGTCATGGCACAGATGCAGTCTCTCAAACCTGCCCGCAAGGTGACCGTAGGTGCGCTCTCGGGCGCTGCGGCCACGATCATTGTTTGGCTTATCGAGATGATCGGAAAAACCACAGTCCCGGCCGCTGTCGCCATTGCGATCACCACCGTCGTGACCTTCGTGATCTCGTACCTCATCCCGCCGTCTCCCGACGACCAGGTTGTCTCATAAATCGCAGCCTACTCTCCTCGCCGAGGAGGGTAGCTTCTTCTCTTTCAAGGAGACAGGACATGATCCTTCTACAAGTGCTCTTAGGCATTGCGCTGGGCTTCGGTCTCGCGTTCGGATTCGCGTATTCGATGTTTCATTTCGTGCTTCAGGTCGGGAGCTCGACCGCACTGCTTCTTTCTTTGATCTGTGGTGCGATCGGCGCCGTGTACAGCGCGATCGCCTTTGGCCGCGGTATTTATGCTGTCGGCCCTTTCAGCATCATCGGCTATGTGCTGGACATGACGTGGTCGCTGCTGAACACCACAGCTTCGTTGCTGGTGTGGCTGCCGGCTTGTCTGATCGCCGGCGGAAGCGCCATCGATCCTGACCCGGATAGCCGGCGCTCCGGCACATTCGTTTACGCCGAGAATCCACGAGGAGGAGGTTATGGCGCGACGACGATAGGCACGGTCATTGGCGGCGGCTGGTGCTCGCATGAAGAGGTTCATGTGTGGCAGGCACGGCTGTTTGGACCACTGTACCTTCCGGCCTATCTGATCAGCTTGCTGCTCAATCTTCTCTTCCGCCTCGTGACTGGCAAGACGGACGGGATCGTAGAGCAGGCCTATTACAGGGTTTGTTTTGAAGATTGGGCCTATACAGCCGGGGTGACCACGGGACCCACAATCAATTTTGGTATGTGGCTGCTTTGGTTCCTCTTGTCGGCGATCTATGTTGGTCTGCTGGGCCTTGTCTTCTTCGGCGCCTTTACGGGCAGCATCCTTCTCCTCTTGATCGCCATAGGTGGGTTGATCGTCTACAATCTCATTCGTTCTCTCACGCCCACGAACGGAGGTAGTTGATCTATCCATGCTCGACACCATGCGGAAGCCGTTCTTCATTGTGGCGCTAATCGCGCTTCTCTTCGTGGTGCTCATCGAGCTCGGTTCGGTGGCGCTTGTTACGCAGCATGTCGATGCCTCGGCAGCCGCGCTCGACATCTCCACCGCAGGCAAAGCGATCCCCGCCATGGCATGCCTTGACGGCCTGCTGCTGTTCGCCACGACGATCATGGGGATCGCCTTGATCGTTCCTGAACGGGTGCAGAGCAAGGTGCAAGGCATCGTCACCCTGGTTTTCGCCATTCTCCTGATCCTGGCGACGATCGTCATCGTCTTCAAAGACCTGGCGCAATTGATCCTGATGGTCAGCCTTTTATTCGCTCCCATCTTCGGAACCATCGCCTACTTTGTGATTTGGGCGCACTTCGGCACCGGCACCGCTGAGCAGGCGCTCAGTCTCATCATGCTGCTCAAGATCGTGTTCGCAGTGTGCCTGGTACTGGCCCAGCAGCGCTTCCTTAAGATGAAGGGCTTTGTCCTCATTATCGCCACTTCATTCCTGGCGAACCTGATCATCGCGTTCTTGTACGGCCTGGTGCCGGGATTCCTCGCCAGTATCGCGGACGTCATCGCCGCACTGATCATCTGCATCCTTGCGATCGTATGGGCAGTAGTCTACTTGATCGGCGGAGTTGTCTCCGTAGTTAAGGTCATCGTCTAACGCCGTTCCCGCGTGGGTTTAGCCGTGTCCTCTCGACCGGTGGCCGCGCTCTAGCGGCCGCAGCCAGCCCTGTATTTCAGAGCGCGGCAAAAGGCCTGCCTCTCACTCGTCCTCACACCCTAGAGAAACACCCTCGAATCCTTCGGCCAACACCTACTTGCCGACTTGGAGGGAGAGGATGCACAGGCTCGGCTTCGCAGACTTGGCGCGCTTCACATCCAGCTCCCCTCCACCGGTAAGCAGAATAAAGGCGAAGCTCTCCGGATGATTGCTGTTGCCTGACTTCGCCGAGGATTCCTCCTGGTTGAGGCCGCTCTTGTCGGTGGGCGTGTAGGTGACGTTCATGCAGCTTTTATCAGGCGTTGCGGTAAAAGCCAGCTGCCGGAACTTCTGCGAGGGGTCCGGAAGAACAGTCACCTTGTACTCCGCAGCCAGGGCGAGGTCGAAGGTGAGCGGAGCGGGAACCGCCGGGTTCCCGCTGACCAGGAACTTCGCGGAGACCTTTGGCGCAAACGGCGCCAGGATCGAGTTCATCGACTGCAGCGTGGGATGCTCGGTCTTCGGAAACGAATCGGATGTTTCTGAAGAGCTTTGCCAGGGGCCGGTCAGCACCATGACCGCGAACAGCGCGGCCACCACCACCAGCACGACGATGGTGATCTTGGTCGCACTCACTTGAGAACCTTGGGATTGACTAGCACGCTGGAGACTCTGTAGTTATTGATCGGTGAGTTCCTCGGGGGGGTAGCCACGGCGACGTTTGGCAGGCACTGGAAGATCACCTGGACAGGAGTTCCCACGTTGACGGTCGTTCCAGCCGCAGGATTCTGACTTACGCTCGGGAAGGGGCTTTCAGGACAAACCGGTGCAACGTTCAGGTTGTTCTTGATCAGAGTGGTGATTACGTCTCCAAAGACCTTTCCTGTGACAGGAGGAACGGGCACCTGCAAGGCCGAAACGGAGACGTTGACGACAGTGCCGGTGTCCACACTCGAGCCGTTGGCTATGGATTGATCGAAAATCTGGCCCGGCTGCGGATGACCCGCCACATTGAAGGCGGTGCCCATGACAAGCTGGCTTTGAGCCAAAGACGTCTGCGCCTGCTCGATCGTTTTGCCAGTGAGCGGTGGCACCTTTGTCTTGCTCGCGCCGATCGTCAGGTGAACTGTGCCGTCCTTGACGACTTCCGTACCCGCTGCGGGGTTCTGGGCGGTGATCTTGCCCGCATGGTCTGCGTCCACAGACGTGATGCTGATGTTCGGATCAAGCCCGAGTTTCACCGCCGCCAACGCAGTTACAGCGTCATCCAGCGATTTCCCGGTCAAGTCCGGTACCTTGTCGCTGCGAAGCGCAAGCCATAGCCCAATGCCGATACCAATCACCGCCACGGCGATCACGGGAATCAGCCACAGCAGCATGTTCGACTTCTTTTCCGGCTTTGCTTCGACCGTGAAGGCGGTCGCCGGCCCTTCGTCACCGCGATCCGTCACCGCGACGAGCACAGCATCCAGGCGGAAGGTGTACGTGCCGCCTGTTGTGCGGTCCTTCGGTGGCACTTCGATCTTCACCGTAAAGACCGCCTGCTCGTCCTTCTCGAAATGATGGTCCGAGGGACCTTCCAGCTTCACCCAACCGCTCTGAACGGCCCCCGCTGGGGGGCTTGCCAAAGGGAGTGAAACGAGGACGGCGCGGCCGTCCAGGGGAGCCGCGCTCACGTTCTTCACTGTGTACTGCACACTCCCACGACCTTGGCTATCCAGCTTTACGGTGGGGGCATTGCTGCTGATGTTGAAATACCGGGCCATTGTGTCTCCAGTGGGCCTGCTCGGCCGATTCCGAGGCTCCAGGATCGAAGCGCTCAAAAGAGTTGCGACTCAAAGTCGAAGCGTTGAATCATTTCTAAATGAAAAAAGAGAGTTGTGGTTTGAAAAAGCTTTCAATGGCAAACGGTTCGTGAGGCCGCGGCACTATTGTCCTGAGCGGCCTGGGATCGGGTGGCTCCGGTCACGCAGACGTGATCGTTGGGAAAAGCGTCCCGCCACACAAACCCATAGCGGCAGGTGTCGATTCCGTAGGCTCCTCCGCCGGGGTTCCGCCGGGCCGCGGCCTGTGCGTTGTCGTTGTAGGTATCGGAGCGCACCTGCGCGGACACACAGACTTTGTCGTTGGGGTTCGCAACGCGCCAGACGTAGCCGGGCAGACAGGTGCCGGGACCATAGGCGCAGCTTGGCGCGGGCGGCGGCACGTACACAGCCCGCGGAGGAACCGGGATTGCCGCGGAGGGCGCCACGGGTGCCGGCGCGGCGGGCGAGGGTGCGGCCGCTTTCGCTGCCCCCACGGTCAGATGCACGGCGCTGCCTTGCGCTGCTTTGGTGCCGGCTGCGGGCGTCGTCGAGAACACCTTGTTCGGATCGGCTCCCGCGTCGGTTGCGGTCCCCATGGCCGGATCGACGGTGAATTTGTCCGCGGTCAGCGCGGCCACGGCTTCAGCGACGGATTTGCCTGTGACATCGGGCACCGCAACCCCGGTGTTTCTCAGGGCGAGCCAGAGGCCTATACCAATGCCGATCACCGCCAGAACGATCACAGGAATCAGCCAAAGCAGCATGTTGGGTTTGGGCTTTGCAGCTCCTTCTACTGTGAAGGCGGTTGCCGGCCCCTCGTCCCCCCGGTCCGGGACCGAGACCAGAACGGAGTCCAAGCGGAAGGTGTACGTGCCGGTCTTGCTGCGGTCCTTGGCGGGAACCTCGATCTTCACGCTGAACACGGCCTGTTCATCTTTCTGGAAGTGGTGGTCGGCCGCGCCATCCAGCTTCACCCATCCGTTTTGTACGGCTCCCGAAGCAGGGCTCGTCACCGGCATCGAGAGAAGCACGACACGTCCGTCAATGTCTGCAGCGCTTACGTTCTTGACGTTGTATTGCACGCTGCCGCGCCCCTGGGTATCCAGCTTCACGGTTGGTGTGCTGCTACTGATTTCGAAGTACCGGGCCATTTCATTTCCTCGGAATGGGTACTAGCTGTGGTGTGTATCGATCACCGCCGCGGCCGGAGGTGCGAAGAGCAGATCGTACGTTACATAAGCCGGCTTCTCAAGCTCGATGATGTGCTCGATCAGCAGCTTGTAGTCAGAACCTTGTGCAGGGGCCGTAACGCGAATATGAAACGGAATGATGTGTCCGTCATCTGTATGGGTTTCTTCTTCAATGGTAAAGCCTGACAGCCCCGTTGCCGTTTCCAGAAACAGCAGGAGACCTTTTCTCGTGCCGCGCCACTGCGAGAGCGTGGCAGCCGACGCGGTAAGCTCGCGCAGGTGCCCCAGCCCCGTGCGGAAGGAGGCCGCGTGTGAGTTCTTGCCGGAGCGCGGGCGGTCCAGAACGACCTCGAGGTCGACCCAGCTTGCAAGAAAGGGCACAAAGGCTTCCGGGGCGCGGTAGGGGTCGAAGTAGGTCTCGGTCTGCGCGAGGATCGACTCCGGCAGAGCATGGAGATCCTCCATCACGGCGAGAATGGCCGAAAGCGGGCCATCGGCTTCGGCGGCGCTTTGGAACGTATGCGGCAACAGCCGCTTAATCCTCGTCGTCTTCATCTTCGGTCACCACTTCGATCTCGTGCTCGCCGGAGCAGAAAAGCCAGTTCGGTGGAAGCGTCACCTTGTCTGTGAAAACTTTGCAGGAAACCTTGCTGTAATGCTCGCCGCCGTCGTTGCTGCGGTAAACACCCGTCTGTCCGCCCGTGAGCAGCACCTTGCGTTGCGTGTCGGTGGCCAGGGCGTCCACTCGATCGAAAGGATGCTCGCGGCTGGACTGCGGCAACCCGCAATCGATGCCCGGCGTGTGCCAGGCTTCTCCGCTGGCTCGCTGTTCCAGCCATACGGCGCCGGAGTCGAATGTCGCGGCCAGGACGCGGTCGCCCTGAAAGGCCAGTTCCACGCAGCTTCCTCCGATCCACTTACTATTGAACGCCTGCCAGTCTTCCGGCGGATCCTGGCCTCCGCCCAGGATGGACCAGGAGAAGCAACCCTTGCCGGGATCGCCGGCCGCGGGTGCGGCCAGACCTGCCCAGAGAAAGGAGCGGCCGCCGGTCGTCTGCACGGCCAAAACGCGAACGTCCTGGCCGGCGTTGCCGATGTTGCGAAACGTATTGCTCTTGCCGCCCTCGTCGGAAAGGTAGATTCCGCCCATGTTGCGGGAAGCGATCGCCACCGTCACGCCATTCTTCAGATACGCTGCCGCGATGGCGTAATAGCCGATCTTCTCGTCGTCGGGACGCACAAAAACCTGATCGAGGGAGGCGTTCGGCTGCATGGAAAGCTCAAACACGCCCACCGCGGTGGCGAGCACCAGGAAGCTCGCTCCATCTCGCGCCACCCACGCCAGGTCGGTAATTTCGAATGCCGTGACGGCTCGTTGTGCCCAGCTCTCGCCGCAGTCGAAGGAGACATGCAGGCGGGATCCAGCCGGCGCTCCGAGATTGTGCGTGCAAACCGCGAGCAGGCCCGGCACCAGCGGATGCGATTGAATCGAAGACACCAACTGGCCGGGAAACTGGCCCACCGCGGCCCAGCCATCTGCGTCGTCCATGGAACGGTAAAGAGTGGAACGGCTGCCAGCGTACCAGGTGTTTGACTGGAAGCTATCCGCGGCCAGGCATTGGATCTGGTCCTCCGGAAGGTCTTCCACAATGAGCTCGATCCGGTCTACATAGAGCACTCCCGGTTCGGCCAGAGCGGCGTCGTAGAGGTGCGACGACCGCAGCGCCTGGCCGAAGCGCCAGCCGGAATGGGCTCCTGCGGGCAGCGGATTGATCAGGTCGTACACCCGCGCGAGCACCCGCGAACGCAGCTCGACCGGATCCTCATCCACATGCGCGACGATGCGGCAGCGAACCTTCACTGTCTTGTAGTGAGCCCAGCTCACCTCGCATTTCGTGCCCAGCGGGCGATGCTCATCCAGGCTCTCCTGGATACGTTTCAGGGCGTCGTCGGTCTGCAGCGCCTCCATCTGTTCGCGGCTGATTCGCCCGGTGCGTTTGCGCTCGTCGATGTTGGGCACCAGCACCACTTCCACGGTGCCCGGAGCGGCGAAGTTCCACAGGCTGGCCTTCGTAAATGCGCGAGCGCGGCTCACCGCGCCGAAGCGCCGGGCCAGCAGTTCGAAGTCGCGCGCGGTTACGGCGCGCTGCAGCGAGTGAAACTCCTGCGGGCCGCGCAGCAACGCGTTCTCCACCGTCTCTGCGGACCGGCCGCCCACCGCCGCGGCAGGATTGGTCACCGTGACGCCGGGCAGAGAAGACTTCAGCACCGTGAGCGTATTGGCGGCGACGTTGCCCAGCGGACCTCCGCCTTTTCCATACCACGCGCGAATCTCGCGTCCTGCGGCCGGAACCGCCGCCAGGGCTTGCGGCGCCTCCGCCAGCCCTCCCCCCTCGTCGCGCGTTCGCACCATCGGGGCAAACAGGATGGTTCCGGCGGCGCGGTCGGCAACATAGACATACGGATCGGCGCCGATCTGCGTGAAGTTGTTCACCTCGCGCCACACCCGGAACGACTTGCCCCCGAACTCGCGTGCGGGTACGCGGTCACCCAGCTCGTCCGCCGTGGCTTCCACCGCGACCATCAGGTCCAGTGCGCTTTGTGTCGCAGCGATGATGGGCCCATGCGCCACGCTTAACGCCAGGCCACCGATGCCCGTGCCTTTGCCGAGCAACTCTCCATCGATCAGGTCGCAGTGGTACGCCGGAACGGAAATTTCCGTGCCCTCCACGGGGATCGAAAGCGTTCGGGCCACGACGAACACCGGCGCCTCGGAGCCGCTGTCCGGCCGGGTCACGCTCACGCGCGTTCCGCGAGGAATGTCGAAGGGCTTCTGCGCGGGATGGGCCAGCTTGAAGACCAGCGTCGCACTGGCCACTTCGGGCGGCAACAGCTTCACCCCAAGCAGATTGAGAAAGGCGATATAGGCCTTCTCCGGAATCCGGTTCAACCGGTAGATCAGTGTCTCGGTCAGGAAAGCGAAAAGCTCGAGCAGCGTGATCCCCGGATCGCCCGGCGACAGGTCGGTCCATTCCGGACTGCGCAGGGCGATTAAGGCGCGTGCCGCCGCGACCAGCTGCGCAGAGGTCCGGTCGTCGAGATTGGGAGAGGGAATCGCCATTTAGATATCGCCGTTCATCAGGTTCATGGGCAGAACGAGGTTCTCGATTTGCAGGGTCGAGCGAAGACGGTACTGCAGAAAAATTTCGAGCAGCGAAGGCGCGCTGGGCGAGGCTGTGGCGTCAAGCTGCAGGATGTCGACCCGGGGCTCCCATCGTTGCAGCGCCTGCTGCACATAGTGAATCGCGAGCCCGGCCGTCGTGTAGTCGTTGGGCGCGAACACCAGCCGGTGCAGGTTGCAGCCGTAGGCAGGCCGCATCACGCGTTCGCCGGGACGGGTGGAGAGCAGCAGCAGGATCGCCTGCCGCACCGAAGCCGCGCCTTCCACCATCGCAATCTTTCCGCGGCTGTCGACGCCCAGCCCCGCCGCCGTCCCGCTTGGGTCCAGGTCGGGATGTACGAAGCGCCAGGCTCTGTATCTCGTGGTGCTCATGCTTGCTCCGACACGAAGCTTTGCCCGGGGGTGCGCACCAGGTACATCACCACGCCTGGAGGCGTTCCATCCGTGAGCCCTGTAACCGTGTCAAGGCAGACGCGCTTGCCGTCCACGCGCAGAAAGCTCGAGTACCCCTTCATCACCGGCAGCGTAAGCAGGCAGGGCTTGAAGGGAACGACGCTCGGGCAGCCCGCGATCGAGCAGCCTTCTGGATCTTTTTCCACCAACACGCGCCGGCCCTCGACGGTCACCAGCTTTTGCGAGGGCCGGTTTGAAACGTGGCCCGGCCCATGCTTGCAAAACAGCCCCGCGTCTTCGGTAAGGAACATCATGCCTATGCCTGCTTGAAATCGATCGATTTGCCGCTGATGACGACCTCGCGCCCCGGCGCCCGTATTTCCAGCGGCACCGAGGAATGGAGAAGAAATTTGTCCGGTGAGAAGTCGATAAAGCTGCCGCCCTTGTTTTCCAGGCGAATGGATTGTCCGGCATCGTCGAACTTCAGCTTTTGGCCACCGGAGGTGCCGATGGAGTAGCGCCGCACCGCCGAGCCGTCCACGCCGTAATCCCCGGGCCCGTTGGCCCCGTACATTCCGCCCAGCACGACGGACTGCGAAGGATCCCCGCCGATGAACAGCACCAGCACCTGGTCGTCGATGTCCGGCAGAATCACCAAGCCCTTGCTGCTTCCCGCGCCTGCCGCCATCACGCTCATCCAGTCCGTTTCCACCTTGCCGATAGCCGGCAGCCACACGCGCACCCGGCCCAGGTTCTCCGGGTCTTCCACGCTCGTCACGGTTCCCCACACCACCACGGCGCCATTGGGCTGATCCTCGGTTGGCGGGAGCGCGGTGGAGATCTCCGACACGAACCCGCCTCGCCGGTCGATGCGATGCTCCACCGAAGTGAGCACATAGATTCCCTCGAAGTCTTCATTCACCCCGGAAAGATCCACTCGCGTGCCCGGCTGCAGGGCGGGATTGCCTTCCGCGATCCCCCACAGGGTGACTTCGCGGGCGGCGCGGGCATCCAGCTCACCCTGCGCGACGGCGTGGGCGTGCTGGTCGTCGGCGAACGCGCCGTCGGCCACGATGCCCTCACCGCAATGATCTGCGGCGACCTCGGCCGGCACATCGCGTCCGATACGTGCACCCTCGACGCGGCTCTCGTGAGCTTCCACACGAGACGCGTTCCATCCCTTCGCCAGCACAGCCCGGCAGGCGGGCCCGGCATTCAGCTCCAGGCGGGCTTCGAAGATCTCCTTGCCGAGCTCCAGCGCGATATTGCCGCCCACGCCCTCGAGGGTGAGCACGTGCAGCACGTCCTCCCGCAGGGCGAGGTACAGACCGGAGCGGCGGCAGGTCCGCACCAGGAACTCGAGGTCGGACTGCCGGTATTGCAACATCCACGGCGACACCGGTCCGTCGTCGGTTTGTTCCACGGAGAAACCGAGGTCGGAGGTAAGCTCCCGCGCCAGGTCGGCCGGTGTGACCTGAACATGAGCCCGGATGGGCTGGCGCTTCCGCAGCCGGTGCAGCCGGTCATAGCAGCGGACCCGAAGCGAGCGCCCGTGCTTGGAGCCGTAAACATGCTCCACGGCGGTGATTTCCCCGCGAAACAGCACGTCGCTGGTCTGCGGCAGCTGCAGATCGACATCCGACCCGATCGCAAGACTCTCCAGATCCTGAATGCGGTCGCGAGGAACGAAGAAGCGAAGCTCGCACACGCTCGGCTCGGAAAGCCGCTGCTGAACCCGCACCTCCTCCAGCGTGGCCGCCGCCCGGTCCGAAAGCTCTTCGTCGGCGATCGTCACCTTCACCTGGGTAAGCGTTGCGACACCGCTCATGCCATGCCTCCCGAGGCCGCGGGTCCGGGCGGGATCATGAGCACTTGTCCGGGGGGAATGTTCCAGGGGTCGTCGATGTTGTTGAACGAGGCGATCACCCGCCACCATCCCGGATCGCCGTAGTTTGCGGACGCGATCTGGTCAAGCCGCTCGGAAGACTGCCCATTTTCAGGATCATCGCCCGTGCCTTGCACCTGGTGAAGGTTCACTTCGTCCGGCGAGAGATCGGCGGCGTCCGGCAGATCGCCGATGCCTTCGATGTCGGTCGAGTCCTCCAGATCAGCGTTTGTGGTCTCTTCTTCCGCCACGCGGAGCATGCGCATGCGCAGCCATGATCGTTGCGGCGCGCCGGAAGGCGTGAAGCTCTCCAGGCGCTCCGAAGTGGCGGCCACCACGCCCAGGATGTTCCATGCCTTGCCCCAGATAAAACGCACCAGCGGCACCTGCCCGGCTCCGTTCTCATCCGTGCCGCCTTCGGCAAGGCCGGTGAGGGGACGCGTCAGGTCGCGGACGTTCTCGACCGTATCCGGCGCCGTCACCAGCGACACGTCGAACAGCAGATCGAGCAGGATTTCGGTCGTCCCGCCGCCGGTGTAGAGCAGCGGATCATGACCCAGCCCCGCACCTGTGATGGGGCCCGACGAGGGACTGCGTGGCCGCACGCCCGCCACCCTGCGCATCACGATGCTGGCGGGATTCAACAGGCACGACACACGCTCGCCCGTTCGCTCCAGCAGGAAGGCCACTCGTTCCATCAGCGTCCGCCTCGCTGCTCGGCGCTCACGGCGCCCCAGTGGTCGGCATCGGTCATCGCGTGCAGCCAGGGATCTTCTTCAGGCCACGCTTCATCCGGGAGCGAAACCCACCGGTCGTCTTCTTCGGTCCGGCGCGACGGTGCAGAAGAAGGGGAGGATGCATACGGATCGAGGACCCCTGCGACACGGGGCGGCTGCAAAGTTTCAGCCTGGCCCGGCGATGGCTGCGCTGAAAAGGCCGTCGCTGCGGATTGAGGGAGCGACGCGGCCGAACGCGACACAGCCAGAGCGGGCCACTCCGTCCTGCGATGACCCGAATCCTCGAAGCTGTCGGAAAACCTGGAGCGCGCGTTCGGGCCAGACCTCTGCGGGTCGTTGGCAAATATCCCTACCCACTCGCTGGTCCGCGGGCGTGCGTACCCCTCCTCCGCCAGAGGCTCACGGTTTGGCTCCTGACCCGTGGACGATACCGCTCCGTCCACTTCGTTGCGCCGAGCACCCTGCGGCGCGGAGGGTGGTTCCGGCCCAGACCTGTCGCTCCGGGCCTGGAGCGGTACAGCGCGGGGGCCGCTGTCCGAAGTCGCTGCGCGCCCGGCGCGGAACTTCTCTTTGGGAAAGGAAGCGTCTCTGGGAGTGGAGGCTGAAGAAACGGGCCGGAACCTTTCTCCGGACGGCACTACGGTGTACTCGCTGCGTGGCGGAGCCGTCCGCGAGGAAGTGGCTTTGGGAGCTTCCGTCAGTTTTTCCGCTTGCCGCGGTCTTTCCACTCTCGCGGGCGACTCTCCCCCAACCGCGCGCACGATTTGCTTCTTCTCTCCCTTGCCGTCTCCCGTGCCCCGCTCCGTCGCCGTGCTCGGGTTCGCAGCAGCAGAGTCCTGCCGCCAACGCCGAGGAACTGACGTTTCGCCGTCTTCGGCCCGCTGCCGAGGCGCAGGAAATAAGGCCGAACGAGACAGCGCCGTCTCCACCGCGTGCTGACGCTCCGGTTCTTTCCCACGCTCCGATGCGTGTGGCGCCGTCTCGGCCTGGTCCCACGCGGGGGGCTTCCTGAAGGTTGCCGGGCGCGTGCCACCCCACTCAGGGCGTAGCAGCAGTTCCGGCGCGCCGTCTCGCACCCGCGCCAGCCAGTGCGCGGGCGGTCCGGCAGGATCGTCGGCGGGGACAAGGGCTTCAGCAACGGCCTCAGCGGCGCGAGGTGCCTCGGTACCGGCGGGCACCAGACCGCGCACGCTTTCCGCGGAAAGCGCCGCGGCCGAACGCAGGAGCACACGGGCGATCCACGCACGCAGGTTGCTTATCGAGACTCGCTTCTTATCCTGCCGCTCGCGTTCAGTCCTGGCGGTCCACTGTTTCATAGACGAACTCCACGGACTCAATGGCGACCTCGCTGGCAAGGGCGTCCAGCTTGGCGCCGCGCCAGGCGCACGGCCAGGCGTTGTACAAGGTCCAGCGAACCTTTTCCGCGACCCCGTCGGAATCAAGAAGCAGGATCTGGATGTTCTTGCGCGGCACCGGTGTCACGCCTTTCGTAATGCTTTCCATCCATTTCCAGAGCTCGTTCGATCGCGTAAGCCCGTAGTGAAGCGTCACCGGATCGAAGCGGGTGCGCCCTGGCACGTGATACACCGTGGTGTTCCCGCCTTCCGCGTACGAGATCGCTTCCACCCGCATACCGAGCCCGCTGCAGGAGGTGAAGTGAGCTTCGATCAGACCGGTGACCACGAGCTTGAAGTTGTACGCGCGGTACGGATCGAAGAAGGAGCCGGGGGCTACACCGGTGTCTGGTGGAGGCGGCGTTTGACCAGGTTCTGGCATGCTGAATTCTCCCTTGTTCTAGCGGGTGCTATACGGCGCTGGCTTCCGCCTCGCCGACATTCTGGCCGATCTTGAAAATGATGAACTCCGCCGGTTTCACCGGGGCTATGCCGATGACGGTCACCACTTGCCCCAGATCGATGCTTTCCGGGGGATTGGTCTCCTCATCGCACTTGACGAAGAAGGCCTGCTCCGCGGTGGCTCCCATGAGCGCTCCATCCGCGTAGACGTTGCGAAGGAAGCCGGTGACCTCGCTGCGCAGTGTCTTCCACAGCGTGCGGTCGTTAGGCTCGAACACTGCCCAGCTGTTGCTGCGCTTGATCGACTCCTTGATCATGATCGTCAGCCGGCGCACGTTGAGGTACTTCTGGCTGGAAGACTCTTCGGCCAGGGTTCTTGCGCCCCACACCTTGATGCCCCCGTTGGAGAAGAACCGGATGCAGTTCACGCCGTGCCGGTTCAAGTCCCCCTGCTCGGATTCGGTCACAAAGTAGCGGAGATTGACGGCGCCCGCCACTGAAGCGTTCGCGGGGGCCTTATGGACGCCGCGTGTGCCATCGGTGCGCGCCCAGATGCCGGCCATGTGCCCGGACGGAGGAACCGCCACCGGGTCCCGCTGGCTTGGTGTAATCGCATCCATCACGTAAATCCAAGGATGATAGAACGCGCCGTAGCCCTCCAGCGAAACGCGGGGGCGCACGCCGGCAGGACCGCCCGTGGCGGCGCGGGGCGCGGCCGCTGCCGTGGTCGAAGCCGCTGTGGTCGAAGCTGCTGCCGTGGTCGAAGCTGCCGCCGCCGGATCCGTGGTCCTGTCGCCGCCTGCGGTCCGTGCCGGGCCTGAAGTCGACGCCGCAGCCGGAGCCGGGACGGGGGCTGTCCCAACCACCTTAAGAAGCTCCGTGTCGGTGGTATCGGGCGGGTCGCAGATGCAAACGCGGTCGCCGCTGGCTTCGCAATGCGCCAGCAGGGCCTCGTAGGAGCCGGCGTCCGTCCTGCCGGGAGCGGCCACAATCGCAATCTCGTCGATCTCCTCGAGAAGCTTCAAACCCGTGCGCGGCCGGTCCCCTCCCGCGATGGACTCCGTATCCGGAACGTTGACGATAAAGCACCGGCTGCCGCCGTTCATGAAGAAGCCGCTCACTGCGTGGGAAAGAAAGGTGCTCTTCGCGTCGTTCCCCGGGGCAAACTCCGTGCGGAACTGCGACCAGTTGTTCACGGCTATCGCTTCCCCCAGATGCGCGTCGGCGCTGGGTGCCTGGCCCACGAACGCCGCCGTGCTGGTGCCGACCGGTGTGATCGTCCTGGGTACTGGCTGCTCGACAATGAATACGCCGGGAGCCTTATCGCTGTAGAAAGCCATCGTCAATCCTCCACTGAGTTGAAGCGAATCACCATCGGGGCTCTGCTTTCAGGAAAACTTTGCTCGCTCTTCACGGCAAGCTCGTGACCGCGAGCCCTGAGCAGGAACTGCGTGTTGCCTTCCGCGGGCAGACCCGCGAACTGAAACCTGCCGCTGTAGTCGCTGCGCGTTGTCAGTCCAAGGGCAGGCACCTCGACCGAGCAGTTGGGCAGTGGCTCATCTCCCGGGCCCACCACCTTGCCGTAGAACGCCACGCGCGACACCACTTCCACTCTCACCGACTGGCGCACCAGCTTCGCCTGGTACCGCGGACGCTCGCGCAGCAGCGGCACGCGCAGCAGGAAGCCCGGCTGAGGAGGGAGCCCGAAGGCTCGCCACACGTCCAGGGCAGGCGCTCCGCTTTCCATCTCGAACTCGCCGTTTTCCATCGCCGCGAAGCAGAGCTGCGCAAGCAGATCATGAGCCGCCTCGGGCTCTTCGGCCCAAACCGTCACAAGGTACCGGAAGGTGAGCAGAAGTGGCGGCGGCTTTACCGTACTGTTGGCTGAGGACCGTTGCACATCGAGCAGGTAAAGCCCCACCCCGCGGCCTTGTGGCTGAGCCTGAGGCGCGTTGAGCGAGAGCACGGTCTCCCCGGCCACGCTGCCCACCCAGCGCTTCAACCGATCGTCCAGTTCGTAGGCCATGCCAAGTCACTCGGGTCGTACGCGAATGGTGTTTCGAGCAGCGCGTGCAGGTGGGCAAAATCATCAGCGCGCGCGGAGGCACGCTGACTTGCGGAGATAAGCTGTGTGTGATGGAGGAGGCCCGTAGCGGAGGAGCAAAATCCTTACCCATCCGCGAATGGGGAAAATATAACCCACGCTGAACCGGGGCACAACAAGAAAAATAAAAGTTGGAAGGAACGCGATAGAACCTGGCGCTGCAGCATGCGGCATTCTCTTGCGGTGGAGTCTCCCATATCGCTCGCACTTGTTGGAACGCAGCCGAGTGCGGTAGCCTCGCATACTGGCTCCCTGCATACCAACTCGACGATGCACGGCACGGCTGGCCTTTTCTTCAACGAAACGAGACGCTTCTCATGAGATCGCAACGACGCCAACACGTGGCGAAGCTCGCCGTGACGAGCGCGATGATGCTCTTTGGCCTGACAAGCTGCAACAAATCGCCAGCTACTCCTTCTGCGAGCGGCGGCGCATCTGCGAAGGCTGCCGGTACGGGCATCGCAAGCTGGTATGGCCATCCGTTCGATGGGCGGCTGACCGCCAGCGGCGAAGTGTTCGACATGGAGAAGCTCACCGCCGCGCACCGGACGTTTCCCTTCGGCACCGTGCTGCTCGTAAAGAACCAGGGCAACGGTCAGACAGTGCAGGTGCGCGTCAACGATCGCGGTCCCTTTGTAGCGAACCGCATCATCGATCTATCCCACGCGGCAGCCGGGAAGATCGCCATGTCCTCGATAGCCACTGTCAGTCTCGATGTGATCAGCATGCCGCGCACCCGGGCTATACAGAACTACGCCGTGCAGGTGGGCAGCTTCGCTGCGGAGGTTGAGGCTCGTTCAGTCGCGGAAGGCATGCGGAAACAGTATGGAACCGCCAAACTCGTGTTCCGCGCGGAAGACAACACCTGGCGAGTCCTGGTGGGCTCGCTGCCCAGCATCGAGCAGGCCGATGGGCTTGCCCAGCAGCTCGCGGCAAAGGGTGGCACGCCCTTTGTGGTGATCCTCGACGAAGAAGACTAGCTCCACCGTCTTATCCTCCTGCTTCTTTGCTGATATACAGAATGCACACTCCTGGCAGAATGCTTCTCGGGTCTGATCTATACTCTTCGCGTTTCGCGGTGAGGTGAGTTTTGGCAAAGTATCCCGGGCTCGTCATGCTTCTTCTGATCTCGTCAAACCCCTTGGTGCGCCCCCAGGCAAACCCGGCGAATGGAGCTCGGCCCGTGCGTAAGGTGCCGCTGACGCGCACCTTGAAGATTGCAGTGGTCGCGGTGGACGGCGGCGGCAACACTGCCGCCGCAGCCCACCCCGCTCCCGCTGCGCTGGGTGTGTGGCCGGGTGCTCCCGACGAGCCGCCGGAGGGTCCGGCAGGCTTTGATGTCTTCGAGGACGGCAGCGTGTTGATTGCGGATCCGCTGCTGAAACGCCTCGCGCTGTACGACGCGCAGGGAACCTTCAAGCGCGCCTGGAACGTGGGCTTTGCAGCCGATAGCGTGCGAATCACGGGTTCTGGACTCGTTCTGGTGAGGGAGGAAACCACCGGAACACTGCGCGTCTTCGATCGCGAAGGCAATGCTCGCCCGGACGAAACGGCAGCGCCCCCTTCCCTTCCCCACGCGGAAGTTCCTCCGGGAGGCAAGAGCGGAACACTCTCCGCGGCGGCGGGGAGCGGTCCGGGCCGCCCACTCAGTGTGCGCTACGACGAGCCCGGCTCCGCCTTGCTTTCGCTGGAGGGTCTTGACGTGGACCCCGACCGGGGAACGTTCGTCGCGATCGAAACCTCGGTTCCCGACGGTGGTGCCGAGGCCATCAACGTAAGGAAGTTCATTCGCCGCTACTCGCTCCAGGGAGCCTTGGTCTGCGAGAGCACGGCACTTCCGCTGGACTACTACGTCTTGCCTGTGGATGAAATCCGGGTTCACAAAGGCGTCGCGTATCAGCTGCTGACGACGCGAAACGAGGTGCGGATCAATGAGTGGGACACCAATGAGAAATAAGCTCTCCGTCACTACCGCCTGCGGCTCCCTCGCCCGGACGCTTCGTGGGGTGGCCGCTTTGCTTCTGGCCGCAGCGGCCGCGTCGAGCGGGGCGCAAACCTCCATCGTGGCGCAGCTGCCGATTACCACGCGCGCCGAGATACTGGCTCGGGCCAAAACCTTTGCCGACCACAAATGGACCTGCGGCGCCACCAACCTGCATGCTTCCTGCTACGGCCCTTACCGCAGCGACTGGACCTCAGGGCAGGTCATCACCGGCGTTCCCTATAACTGGGGCGGCTTCGATAGTCCGGAGGCCTTTGACCGCAAGCTCGCCAAAGGGGTCGCTGCCGGATCGCACAGCCGCAACGGCGTTCTGTCCTGCACCGCTGGAATCGACTGCTCGGGTTTTGTCTCCTACTGCTGGGGAATCGCCCTGACTTCTCATCTCTTCGGGACCACCACCCTGCGCGAGATCGCCGGCAAGCCGAAGTCGAACTGGTTCACCGACCTCAAACCCGGCGACGCCCTGAACAAGTCCGGATCCCACGTGGTCCTGTTTACCGGCTACAACCCTGACGGCACGATCAACATCTGCGAAGCGTCCGGAAGTGCGGCCCGCGTCATATGCCATCGCACCACATGGTCTCGCTTCAAGGGCTACATACCGCTGCAATACAAGGGCCTCGACGACTGAGAGAAGCAAAGGAACGGAGGAGTTTCATGAAGAGCAGACGGTGGGTGCCCACGGTCCTGGCGTTGTTGATGGTCATTCTCGCGCTGTGGTCGCATTCGGGCTGGAGACCGGCCCGGGTAGCCGCCCAGGCGCAGCCGCGTCCTGACCCCACAGCTGCAGCGCCAACGGGAAAGCCCAACAAGCGCGCGCTCCTGGTCGGCATCAACAACTACAAGTACTCCGATAAGATCTCCCCCCTTGCCGGTTCCTTGAACGATGTGGAAGACATGCGCCAGGTGCTTATCGGCAAGTTCGAGTTTCCGCCCGAGAACATCCTCGTTCTCAAGGATTCACAAGCCACGCACGCGGCGATCATGTCGGCCATTCAGACTCACCTGATCGACAAGACGCAGCCAGGCGACATCGTCGTCTTCGATTACAGTGGCCATGGGTCGCAGATGAAGGACGTGACCGGCAAGAAGAGCAGCGGGCTCGACGAAACGATCGTGCCGTACGATTCGCGCGACCCCGAAGGCAAGGTCTTCGACATCAGCGGCGCGGAGCTCCACGCCTCACTCGTGAAGCTTTCCAGCAGAACAAAAAATCTCACCTTCATCTTGGACAGCTGCCACTCTGGGACCCTCGTGCGCGGAGCGCGGGTGCGCTTTACCCCGGCCGATACCCGGGAAGTGTCTCCCGCCGTTGTGAGCGCGACGCGCGGCCTGAGCACCAGCACCTCTACAGAGGACGTCTCTCCGCGCTTCGTCTCGCTTAGCGCGGCGACCTCCCGCGAGAATGCTTTTGAGCATTATGCGGACGGTCAGGATCACGGCTCGCTGACCTACTTCCTGACCCGGCAATTGCGGACTGCGCCCGCCGGCGCGACCTATCGCGATGTGATGGACAGCGTGATAGGCAATGTCACCGCGAACTACCCCGCGCAACATCCTTCGCTGGAAGGAGCCGAGGCGGACCAGCATATCTTCGGCGATGCCACCAGCTTGGCCGGCAACTATGTGGTCGCATCGCCCTCGCTGCTGGATGCAAAAAGGGTCACGCTCGGTACCGGGCAGGTGCAGGGGGCGACGGTCGGCTCCACCTACGACGTCTATCCGCCCGGCAGCCGGAAGTTTGCTCCCCCGGAAAGACCCGAGGGCCGGGTGCAGCTGGTTTCCGTGACCGCCTTCACCTCGGAGGCTACGGTCCTGTCGGGTGGCAAGATCGCCCCGGCCTCACGAGCGGTGCAGCGGGAACATCGCTACGGCGCGGCGCGGCTGCGGGTTTCCCTGGAGGACGTCGACAAGTCTCCAGCTCTGCAGGCATTGCAAGGCGCTTTGGCTCCGGTGAAGGTTATCGAAGTAGTCGACAACTGCATGAATTGCAATGTCATGCTCCGACAGGTGGGTCAATCCATACAGACGCTGTCCGGGGATTCAAGAACCGAGCTATCGCCGCGGGTAAACGCCAACGATGCCAACGCCACGGAACGGCTCGTGAGCCAGCTGCAGCAATGGGTGAAATGGTTCAACGTTCTTTCCATTCGCAATGGACAGGCCCAGATCGACGTGAGTCTGGATCTGAAGGGTCCGCGAACAAGGGATCCGATGGCTCGAATCGGCAAGCCGGACGCCGGTGTGCTGGTAGGGGACCCTGTCACTTTCAATCTGGTGAACCACTCCGAAAGGGACCTCTACATCGGCATGCTCGATCTCTCGGCAGACGGAAGTATCTCCGTCCTCTACCCTGCCGAGCAGGGTGCAGCCGAGGTGTTGAAGCCGGGAGCGGTGCTCACGCAAACCTTCAATGCGACTCTTCCTAAAGACCGCTCTACCGTGATCGATGTTGTCAAGGTGTTCGCCAGCTACAAGCCCATTGATTTGCTTCCGCTCACCCAGGGCAGGGTCCGCAGCGCTGAGGGACCGGACAGCCTGGCGGCAGACACCGAGCTTGATCCCATCCAGCAGCTGCTCATGGATTCATCGGGAGTGACGCGAGGCTTGACCCCGGTGCTGAGCAAGCCCCTCGACCTTGGGACATGGACCACATTGCAGCGGGTGCTCTTTGTGAGGCGAAAATCCTGAGTATTCGCGTGGAGCCAGCCAGCATCATCCGTTCTGCTAATGAGAGTTCGCGCGCTCGTCAGCCTGCGCGCGACACCGGGCTCGGCCGGGCGCTGATACCCACGGTCACATAGGTAAGCTCCGGCAAAGCCTGGGTAGATGCATCCAGCGCGTCCATGCTGCGCGTATTTTTCGGCACGATCAGTCCATCCTTGATCTCGAATCCGGAAGCCTGCTTGGAAAAGTAGGCGAGCTGCGTACTCGGCACGATCACGTACATGCCCTGTTTCAGGCGCAGCTTCGATCCTTCGAAGCTGTCCCTGGCCCGCTTCGTTCCGTAGACGAACACGTCCGAGCTCTGAAACAGCCACTCCGTATTGGCCTCCCGCGTGAGGTCCGCGACGATGGTATCGATGGTCTCCAGCGCCGTGATCGCGATTGCCGGCAGGCCGAAGCCAAAAATTGGCAGCAGGCTCTTGCCTCGTCTCATCATGTCGAACAATTGAATCCACTTGCTCTTGCGATGCTGAAGAAAGAAGTTCCACGTCCATCGGCCGCCGCCGTCTGGCAGCGGCACCGATTGCAGTTTGCCCCAGGTGGAGCCGGGATCGAACTTCAGATCCTTGGGCGCGGGAACCTTCTTGTTGTCGGGCAGGAAGCCCGCAATCGAGGTCCACGCCAGCCGTTCCGGCAACGAAGGCAGAGGAGCGGCTTGCTGCAGGTCGATGCGCAGCGATCCACCCTCCAGGCTTGTCAGCTTGGTTGCATCCGTCCTGGAAAAGTGAATATGGTCCACATTGACGATCAGGTTCAGGTCTCCCCGGTCCGGCAAGCCGGCATCGCCAATGTCGCTGCCGGTAACGAATCCAGCCTGCTTGTCGTAGTACACGAAGACCGCGCGCGGCGCGCTGCCCGCATCCAGCGATCGGGTTCTAGGAGAGTTCAGGTCCCGGATACCCGAGCTCCAGAAATCGTAGGTGCCCTGGTCGGCTTCCTGTGCGGCCGCAGGTCCTCCGCTGGCGCCTGTCTCCGCCTCCGCGAACACCGGCGAGCCTAGCAGCGGGCCCAGGGAGCCGAAGGTGCTGAGCGCACCAGCCGTCGACAGGCTGCGCAGAAGTTCGCGGCGGGTGCTTGGCATGGCGCGAATTATAGGCCCGTTGAAACGATCTGTCTCTTCACGTCACTTTCTTCTTGTGCATTGCAGTGGAAATTGGTTACGCACTAAAGTAATATTTCGCCATCCCCCGATTAGGTGACACTGATGACGGGTTCCCGTTCCCACCTCGCTTTGCAAATCGCTTCCGTGGCGGCCCTGCTCGTTGGCCCGGCAGGCTCTGCCCAGACTCCCGCCCGCACCCGGAATTTCGAGAGGCCGCCCGAAGCGGCTCAGGCTGTTGCGGCCGCCGGAAAGTACTACGCCCTGGTGATCGGGGTAAAAAGCTACCAGGGGTTGCCGGCGCTGACAACGCCCGTGAACGATGCCCAGGCGGTTGCAGCCGTTCTGACCGATCAGTATGGATTCACGACGCAGACACTGCTCGATGCCAATCGCGATCAGATTATCGAGGCCTTAGACAAGTACCGGCGAACGCTGAACGAAAGCGATAGCCTCCTGATCTACTATGCGGGTCACGGCTACTATGACAAGCCCGAGGACGAGGCCTACTGGGCTCCCGTGGACGCGCGTCAGGACAGCTACTCCCGGTGGATCACCGGATCGGACATCACCGGCAAAGCGCGAGCGATCCCGGCGCGGCACTTCCTCATCATTTCAGACAGCTGTTACTCCGGCATGTTCGGAGTCGATCATCGCGCTGTGGGCCAGGTCGAGCTTGCCGGCGAGCAGGACAGCTGGCTGCGAAAGATGCTCCAGACAAAATCGCGGAATGTTCTCGCCAGTGGCGGCAATGAGCCGGTTTCCGACAGTGATACGGCGGGACATGTCGCAAACCATTCTGTCTTCGCCAATGCCCTGATTGAAGCGCTCAGCCAGATCGGTCTCCGGGAGTTCACGACGGATCGCCTTTTTACGGTCGTCAATGAGCGCGTACGCGGGCGCTCCGATCAGCATCCCGCGTATCGGGGCATCTCCAACTCCGGCGATGAAGGCGGGGATTTTGTCTTCATACGCACGAGCAAAGTGACTGCCCAGGCGGGAACTGAGGCAGGCGCCGGGGCGCCGGCTGAGGTCTTGCGTGCGGACGTCCTGCCCCCCGTGCCGGTGGACAACCCCGACAAGGACGCTGTGAACGCAGCCCTGAACAATTACGAAGATGCTTACGGGAGCATGGATGTGCGCGTGCTCCGCAAAGTGTGGCCTTCCCTCTCCAAGACCCAGGAGAAAGAGATCAAGGGAGGGTTTCAGGCGCCCGGCCTGAACGCGGTCAAGGTTCAGTTGCGCAATCGTCACATGTTCCTCAACGGGCAAACCGCCACGGCGGATTGCGATCAATGGATGATCTATACCTTCACCGGCACACGCCAGCCTCCACAGACAAGTTCTGTCGAGATCATGCTGGCAAAGGATGATCACGGAAACTGGGCCGTCAACGGAGTCAAAGCAAAGTAAGCGGCAGTGTATTGTGTTTTAGGATGTCTCGAGCCTGCGAGTCTTCGCGAAGTTCTGCTTCGCAGCTTCTTCGCTGCAGCCGGCTCAGTTCGGGTTAGGTTTCTTGATTTTCTGTTCTCGTTGCTGTCCGTCGGGCCCCGTTCTCATCAGAATTCGGCGACTAAGCCACTGGGCGGTGCGTATGCACAAGTACACTTCAGGTCCCTGCTCTCCTCCTCAACAGATGCGTAGACGGAGCGGCTCTTCCGTAGGCCGTATGCGTTGGTTCTGCCGGATGCTTTGGCCTGCGCTGAGTCTCGCCGTGCTGCTTGCGATCCCGCGGATTGCCAGAGCCCAGACGTGCACGTTTGACAACTTTCAAGGAGTCCCGACCGGCACGCTCACGGTATCGACGACGATCTCCGTTACAGCAACTTGCCCGCCCATCGGTGTAAGTGGTCCGGCAACCTCAAACATCAACTGGGGCGAAGCCAGCGGGCCCTCCGGAAGTCAAGTCGTCTCGAGCGGCAGCTCTCCGTACACTGCGACCCACACGTACCCCACCAACTCTTCTTTGGTTTACCGTGTCTTGGTTAGTTCTTTTAACAGCTATCCCTACACATCTTCTACTGATGTCGCTCGATATGTATCCTTCCCGTCTTCGCCGTCAGCGGTATTCTCCGGCCGACAGGCAGTAGTGAGCGCCGCTTTCGCTTCCGATGTGCAGGTTTCTGTGAACGTTTCGTGCCCGACCGTTATCGATCCTTCCGGTGTGAGCCAACAGGCATCGACCTATAACATCACGTGCAGTCTGCAAGGCGGGCCTCAAACACTGCCTGCAAACCCGAGAACGCTGCAAGGGTTTGGGCAGCCGCAATCGCCCGTAGCCGGCCAGAACCTCACGGTGGTCATCACGACCAACGGCGTTGCATCGCGATTTGGTTTACTCACGTCACACGCCCCAAAAGCTCTGCTGGCTTGTCTTGCGGTCCCCGGTTTGCTGCTCCTGAATGCAGGGTTTCGAAAGCGGTCTAGCACGCTGCGAAGAGGCCTGTCCGCTTGCGTCATGCTGGTCTTGGCGTTGAATCTTACTGCCTGTGGCGGCGGATTCGACTATGCGGCGTCAGCGATGACATCTCCGGGCATCTACCTGATCAAGGTGGACACTTCGGCCACGTCTACTACGTCCGGCTTTGTACAGAACACACTCCTCGTGCCCCTGTATGTCGGCCCCGCTCAGTAAACGTTCTAGAGAACAGCACGTTCGGGCCCGGTTTTGCACCTACAAGGAGAGCCGATGTTGCGTCGTGTGCATTCTGTTTTTCTATCGATCAGCCTTGTCGGCGCGCTCCACCTGCACGCCCAGACTACCTGCGGGAGCTACAAACTTGCCTGCCTCCTTCCCACGGCGCTGCACTCCAACCCTCCCACCTTCAACTTCTTCAACCAGACCTTCGCCACCCAGATCGGGCAGTTGCCCCTGGCTACACCCGCCTCGGGTTTCATCTACACCTTCGATAAGCGCACCGGCGTGAACGGCGCCTCCCAGGAAAGCTTCGGTCCGCTGGTTGCCGAGCGGGCGGAAACCATCGGCGCCGGCAAGCTGTTCGTGGCGTTCACAACCCAGCGTTTCGCCTTCGACGAGCTCGACGGAAACAACCTGGGCAATCTGAAGGTGGTTTTCTTTTATCCCACCACGGGAACGGGCGCACAGGTGGTGACACAAACCACCGACCGCATCGACGCCAAGCTTCTGCAGTATGTGACTTTTATTTCCTACGGACTATCGAAGAACTTCGATATTTCGGTAGCTGTGCCCATCAACCGCGTTTCCCTGGGCGTCTCAACCTCAGGCAATGAGTACAGCGTGACCACCCCCGCAACCGTCGCCATCCAGCAGCAATTCTTGGGCGGCGAGGCCAGCGGCTTCGGTGATGTGGTGCTGGCGGGAAAAGAAACGCTCTACAAGCACCAGAAGCTCGGCATTGCCGCCGGCGGTGAACTGCGCTTGCCCACCGGAGACGACCAGAACCTTCTCGGCTCTGGAGCCGTGGGCATCAAGCCTTATCTCGTGCTCGCGCGCAGCGGAAAGATCGCGCCTCATATCAACCTGCTCTACCAGTGGAACGCCAGTTCCGCCCTCACCAAGAACTCGAGCGGAACACCGCTCGCTCTGCCGCACTTCTTCGGCTACACCGTTGGCGTGGATATCGGTGCTTACAAGCCGATCACCTTCACGGCAGACCTGGTCGGGCAGCACTTCTTCAACGCCCCGCGCATCACCACGCCGCAAACCATTTCCGTAACCAGCAGCGGCGGTTCCGTACTTCCCAGCACGCTCTCCGGCGTTCAGCCGTTCACCTCGGACTACGACGTCGCCAACCTCGCGCTCGGCCTGAAGGCAAACCCCTGGAAGAAGCTCCTGCTGATCGGCAACGCCACAATCAAGCTCAACGACGGCGGCCTCCGCGCCTCGGTCGTGCCCCTGATCGGAGCTTCGTACTCCTTCTGAAACGTGCTGGCGAAAACGCTCCGGCCTACCGCCGCCGCACAAACACAAAGTCGCCATTGTCGTGCCCGGAATCGCGGATAAAGGAATATTGTGGAATTTGCCGCGCGTTCCCCGCCACCGGCGGCTGAACCTCTTCTACGAACATCTGGTTCGCTGTGAACATCGGCCCATCCTCCCGTTCCAACGCCCGCAGCACTGCGGCCGCGAATACCGAGTGTCCTCCCGGCCCCTCGTCCGCCACCGGCTCCTCGCCGCCGCTTGCCATCAGGGTTCGCGACCGCCCCGCCAGCATCTTTGCCAAATACGCCGGCTGCATCGAGGGACGCAGCGCATTCTTGGCCGAGCGTGTCAGGCCCCCGGCGTAGCAGCTGTCGGAGATGACCAGCACATGCCGCGCCGGCAGTTCCTGTATGTCTGTCGTCAGGTCGTCCGCGATGATCCGCCGCGAACTGCGCTCTGAAGTGGCGTCCACCGGCAGCCAGTACGCCTTTTCATATGTTCCCGCCGCATTACGCACCCCATGCCCGTGGCCTGCATAGTAGATCAGCAGGTTGTCGTTCGGCCCCAGGGTGTCCTGGTACCGGGTGATCGCATCCAGAATGTTGTCGTGCGTGGCCTCCTTGTCGAGCAGCGATGTCACCTCGAAGCCGTACTTCTCCCGCAACAACCGCGCCATCGCCTCCGCATCCCGCACTGCTGTCTTCAGCTCGTTCATGGGAGCCGGGTAGTGATCGATCCCGATCACCAGCGCATAGTATTTGCCGTTAGGCAATGAAGCCACGGTCACCGGTGTGGGCACAAGCCCGCGGATTGCGGCAAGGCTCTTCAGTTCCAGGCCGGCCGTAACGTATGCGTCGGACGATACATAGTCCTCGTCTCTGGCTCGTTGCAGCCAGGATGTCGCTTCGGCTGTGCTGCCCTGAACCGAAGCTATCTCGCCCAAAAAGAAGTACGCTTCGGCACGCTGCCTCTTGGCTTCCATTGCAAACTTGTCGTCGATGGCGGCTACAACATCCGCCGCTTTCGCCTGTCCCAGGCAGAACTTCACCAGCGGTCCCGGCCACTTCGTCAATCCATACTTTTTCGCAGCCGCTTCCAGGATCGGGGTCCCGTCCTTCCGCGCTTTGATGGCCGCCAAATACTGATAGAGGGAGTCTGTCTCGGCTTGCTCGGTCCATCCCGAGTTGAAGGCCGTGGCCGAAGCGAAGTCGGCTTCAGCGGACGAGAAACGACCGGTAGACAGGTAGAACAGGCCACGGCTTCTATAGGCCTCGGAGAGCATGATGTTCTTGGGGTCTGCCTTGGCATAGCCTTCGATCAAACGATCGAAGTCTCGCTCCGCATTGCCGTCTTCGCCCGCCATCCAGTACGTTTTGGCCCGTGCCTCGAGCATCGTTGTCGCGTTGGCTTCCTTGCCGAACTCCAGGGCCTGGCTCAAGCTGTCGATTGCCTTGTCGAACGAGCCGCTGTCGCGATAGGCCCGGCCTTCGGAAAGCAGAACACGCCAGCTGTACGGATCGAGCTGCAGCGCCTGATGAAAGTCCGCGAGCGCCTGCTTGTACTCCGCCTGTGCGGTATAGGCCTCTCCCCTGGCGAGGTAGGCACTCTCAAGATCCTCCTTCGCCTCGGTGCCCGAGTCGATGAGCTTGGAGCAGGCGGAAACAATGATTGCAGGGGCCTGTCCCAGGTAGGTGTGGCAAGTCTCCCACTCGCGGCTGCGCTCTTGCCTCACCATGCGGCCCGGGAGGGTTTGAGCCGCCGCGCAGAGCGTTCCGCCCAGCAGCGTTGCCGACATCAGCATGGACACGCCGCGCATCTCTCCCCCCCTCAATCACAGTCTCAGCTTTGGAGCAGAAGGGCCCGTATGCACGCCATCATACCCGCTCTCCTCGCGGCTCCGTCACGGTTCTGGCCCGGGAATTTCTCTTAGTGCCTGCTCTGCTGGACTCCCGCCGAATACGCTGCCGCACCCCCGCGTTCGTATTACCCTGCACTCGAAGTGCACCTTCGCCTCACCGCTGCGGTCCTCCTCCTCGCACTCACCGCCTTCGCCTGGCCGCGCCTGCGTCACCCTGCCTTCCATATCGAGCACCTCGCAGCCATCCTCCCTGCCGATGGCCGCCCGCACCAGCTCGCGATCCTCGCCACGCGCTTCCACCTCGATGCAGCCGGTATCCGCCTCACCGGCGCGCCTGCCACCACGCGTCCGCCCAGGCGAACCCTCCCGCCCCCGCGGCCTCCAGCGTCAGCGGAGAGGCAAGCATCTCTCCCGCGCACGCCGCGCAGAGCCGCACCCGCGCGCCTTTCCCTGCCAAGCTCCACCCTGTCCACCATCCGGGTCGCAAACAGCCCGACCGTCAGGTCCATCGCCTCGCGTCCCCCCACGTCCTCAGTGCGGCGGGTCAAGGACTTCGCATCCAGGTTCATCGAGCTATTGGATCGAGTGACGCCGGGTCGAGTGACGCCGGGTCGAGTGACGCCGGGCCGAGTCTGCGCAACCGACGCCGTTGCGGGCATCAGCGTGACAACCCACGAGCGCCGGAAGCCGAGCCTCACCGCCGGCTCACCAGCACGCGAGAAGGGCTCTGCGCCCAGGCCAGGTTGTTCCCCAGCGCGCCGGCAACGCCAAAGCAAAGCCAGGTCACACCGCACCACCTGCGCACACCCGCTCGCCTCAGCACGCTTCCACTCTAAGCTGAAACCTCAAAACGCTCTGAGCTCGTTCCGCTTTCGTCTTGGAGTCACAAGGGAGAGGCCCACTTCAATCTCAGAAGCTCAAGACTTAACCCGGGATCAGACACATCCATCTTGAGCGGCCAGTGGTTCACGGCAACGGCTCACTTCGCTACCGGCCAACTCGCTGTCTCGCTCATCGCGCCCGCGGATGCGTCTCCTCATACACTCGCTGCACATGCCCTACTGTCAGCTGCGTATACCGCTGCGTGGTCGAAAGCCGCTCGTGCCCCAGCATCTCCTGGATCGCGCGCAGGTCCGCGCCTTCCTCCAGCATGTGCGTTCCGAACGCATGCCGCAGTGTGTGCGGATGCACATCTTCGGCCAGCCCCCGGCTCAGCGCCACCTGTTTCACGATCCGTCCCACGCTCCGCGTCGTCAGCCGGCACGCGCCCCGGCAGCGAAGGTTGATCAGCAGCGGCCCATCCGCAACCAGATTGCCTTTACCGGCAGCCTTCAGCCGCTCCTCACGCCCCGGCAGGTAGCCCCGAACCGCCGCCGCCGCCGCGTCTCCCAGCGGCACCAGCCGCTCCTTCCTCCCCTTGCCGAACACCCGCACTACGTCCTCCCGCCACAGCACGCTGCCGGTATCCAACCCCACCAGCTCCGAGTTCCGAATCCCGCACCCATACAGCAGCTCGAAGATCACCCGATCCCGCTCCGGCCACTTCACCGCCTCTTCCTGCGTCTCCGCCCTTGCCCACCTCTTCGCCTTACCCTCTGTCTTCTCCTTGCCCGCCGTCCCCCGTTCCTTGTTCTCTCGTCTTTCGTCTCTTGTCTCTCGTTTCTCGCAAAGCGAATCCAGCACCCGGTTCATTTCCTCCACGCCCGGCACGCGCGGCAGATGCTTCGGCAGCCTGGGCGTACTCACCAGCGCCGCCGGGTTGGCTTTCACCTGCCCCACCCGTGCCAGCCACTTGAACCAGCTCCGTACTGCCGCCAGCGCCCGCGCCACGCTTGCCTTGGTCAGCCCCTTGTCGAACAGCGCAGCCATATACGCGCGCACGTGTGTATGCTCCACCGCGCGCAGGTCCACACCATCCCCGAAGCTCTCCACCAGCCACGCCGCAAACCCGCGCACCTCGCGGCGGTAGGCGCGCAACGTATGCTCACCCGCGCCCCGCTCATCCCGCAGCATCGCCAGGTACTGCTCCGCGAGTTCGGCAGGGGGTGCCGCCTTCCTCTTACGCGGCACGCTGTCCCCCGCTTCGCGCGACGATCCACAGCAGCGCATACACGACCGCCGTGTACAGAACCCAGTCCACCACGCCCGCCAGCACGAACCAACCCACGAATGACGGCACATGCAGATGCCCGGCTACGCGCAGCCCCGGCGAATACAACGAGCTCAGCAGCTTGCGCGCACCGCCCGTGCGCAGCGAGAAGCCGAACGCAAACCATCCCCCCACCAGCGTCACCAGCAGCCCGGCGCTGGCGGCGACCGCCAGCCTCCGCACCGCACCTCCGCGCGCCCGCTTTCCATCTCCGCTCATGCTCCCGCTCCCCTGACCTTGGCCCGCGGATGATGCATCCGGTGCACCTGCTTCAGCCGGTCGATCGCCAGGTGCGTGTACACCTGGGTCGTCGCTATGTCGGCATGTCCCAGCAAAGTTTGCACCGTGCGCAAGTCCGCGCCATGCTCCACCATGTGGGTCGCGCAGCTATGCCGCAGCGTGTGGGGACTCGCCTTCACCCCCGCCGCCTGCCCCATCCCCCTCACCAGCTCCCAAACTGCCTGCGTGCTCAGCGCATGTCCCCGGGCCGAAAGGAAGAGCGCCCGCGGTCCCATGCCAGCCCGCGGCCCCATGCCATCTCCCTGTCCGCCAGCGCCCCGAGTCCTTGCCGCCCGCAGCAGCTCCGCCCGGCCCTGCCCCACATACCGCTCCAGCGCTGCCACCGCCCTGGCGTGCAAGGGCACAATCCGCTCCTTGTCGCCTTTGCCCCGTACCTGCACGCTGGCCGCCTCCAGCCGCAGGTCCGCCCGCATACAGCAACTCCAGCAGCGCGTGGTCCCGTAGCGCGATACCGTCCGCGTCCCCCGCCCGCGCCGCCGCGCCTGTGCGCTGGAGCATCTTCCCGACCTCGCCCTCCGCCAGGCTCTTGGGCAGCACCTTCCAGCTTGCCGGCGACTCGATGTTCACCGTCGGATCGTGCCGGAGCCGCTTGTCCTTCAGCAGCCACTTGTAGAACCCCCGCAGACAGCTCACCTTGCGCGCCACCGTCCGCGACTCCATCCCATGCTCCCGCAGATGCCGCAGGAACCCGCTCACCTGCTCGCCCCGCGCCGACAGCAGCGTCGCGCTTTCGCCTTCCAGGAACTCCGCAAACATCAGCAGATCGCGCCCGTAGGCTTCCACGCTCAGTGGCCGCAGACCGCGCTCCACCCGCAGCACCATCGCGTACTCCCGCAGCAGCGCCGCATTGCTGGTACCCAAACGGCTCGCCTGCCTATCGCCCGCCTCACCTGCCATTCATCCATTCTCCAGCCGGCGGCCTTCCGCGCAGCCAGCAGGAACCAACCTCGCCAAGGAGCAAGCTCTGCGCTCCGGACCGACGCTTCGTCCCCGATCTCTCTCGCATCTCGTATCTCGTATCTCGTAAACTTAAGCCATGTTCGAGAACCTATCCGACAAGCTCCAGCGCGCCTTCAAAGACCTGCGCGGCCAGGGCACCCTCACCGACGACAACATCAACGACGCCCTCCGCCAGATCCGCCTCGCCCTGCTCGAGTCCGACGTCAACCTCAACGTCGCCCGCGAGCTCATCGAGCGCATCCGCGCCAAGGCGCTGGGCACCTCGGTGACCACAGCGTTGTCACCGTCGGAACAGATCGTCAAGATCGTCCGCGACGAGCTCGTCGCCCTGCTCGGCTCCGATACCGCCCGCTTCCGGTTCGCTCCCCAGCCGCCCACGGTCATCCTCATGGCCGGACTGCAGGGCTCGGGTAAGACCACCACCACCGGCAAGCTCGCCCAGTGGCTCAAGAAGGGCGGCCACCGCCCCCTGCTCGTCTCGGTCGACGTCTATCGCCCCGCCGCCCGCGAGCAGCTCAAGGTTGTCGCCCAATCCGTGGGCGTCCAGATCTACGAAGGCAAGCTGACCTCTTCCTCTTTGTTGTCATCCCCCGATGGGGGGTCTGCGTCTGCTCCCGCCCAAGCTCCGGGCACACCGGAAGTGTTGAGACTGGCCAAGGAAGCCTTCCGCGAGGCCCGCAACTACGCCAACGACGTCCTCCTCGTCGACACCGCCGGGCGCCTCGGCATCGACGAAGCCCTCATGGCCGAAATGGCCGCGCTCAAAAAGGAGCTCAACCCCTCCGAGATCCTCTTCGTCGCCGACGCCATGACCGGCCAGGACGCCGTCAACTCCGCCAAGGCCTTCAACGATCTCCTTTCGATCACCGGCGCCATTCTCACCAAGATGGACGGCGACTCCCGCGGCGGCGCAGCCCTCTCGATCCGCCAGATCACCGGCGCGCCCATCAAGTTCCTCGGCACCGGTGAGAAACCGGATGCCTTTGAAGCCTTTCATCCCGACCGCATCGTCGGCCGCATCCTGGGAATGGGCGACATCGCCACCCTGCTGGAGCGCGCCGAAGAAAAGCTCGACCGGAACAAGGCCGAAGCCTTCGCAAGAAAGGCCCTCTCCGGCGACGGCTTCTCGCTCGAAGACTTCCGCGACCAGCTCCGTCAGATCAAGAAGCTCGGCTCCATGCAATCCATCCTCAAGATGCTCCCCTCCGTCGGCCCCTTCGCGGGCATGCAGCAGGCCGCCTCCCAGGTCGATGAAAAGCAGTTCTCCCGCGTCGAAGCCATCATCAACTCCATGACCGCCAAGGAGCGCCGCAACTCCGGGATCATCAACGGCAGCCGCCGCAAGCGCATAGCCCTCGGCTCCGGCACCTCCGTCCAGGAGGTCAACAACCTCCTCAAGCAACACGCCCAGATGTCCAAAATGTTCAAATCCATGGGCTCCGGCGGAGGCATGGGCAAAATGCAACAACGCCTCATGAGCCAAATGGGCGGCGGACAGCGGTTCGGAAGGTAGAACGAGTAGAGATGTGTTTGGAATTTGGCTCTCATGACCCATCAGACGTTTGGGTGATGTTACTCTGCTCAAGTTCAAGTTGAGCTTCGGAGTCAGCATGCCGATTATTCCTCCGCCTCCGTCCTCCATTTTCGACTGCGACCTGCTAAAGGCACTTGCTTCAGCAAGCAGCGTCCATACAGGTACTTACGAGAAGACCACGAGCTTCATCAAGGCTGCTGCACCCCTTGTCGACATGACAATCAGTGGACCTTTCGCCACATACACGCTCCACAACCGCGACCACAGCAAAAAGCTGATTCACCTTGCAGGTTACCTACTCGGGCCGGCGCTGCTCAAAGGGCTAACTGAACTCGATTTGCAGCTCTTCATATACGCAGCGTTCATCCATGACATGGGAATGACCCTCACAAGTATTGAGAGAGAAAGAATCCTAAAGTCAGCAGATTTTCAAGATGAAGTTCAAGGCTGGCCTGCGCTCTCTGAAGCTTTTCGTTCAACGAACACCAAATTGTCAGCAGCAGATTCTGATGACCAACGATCCCTTCTCGCTGCAGAGCTCTACCAGTTACAAGAGGCTGGCTTGGCCAGCTATCTCAGGCCGCGCCATGGCCAGCCGGCACGCTATCGAGAGTTACTCACTCGAATCAACAGCACTTCTGATCGTCAAGACCTTTTCACAAATCAAGGAGTATCGTTCGAAGACATCCTTATAGAGGTTTGCGCAAGTCACATCTTAGACGTAGGGGTCTTGTCCGAGACAAAGTCCGCCTACACTGAACGTTTTCCGAGACGCCATGCAATAGGAGGCATCTATTTCAATGCACAGTTTTGCGCCGCGCTTCTCCGGATCACAGATATTTTGGATTTCGATCGCGAGCGCACGCCCCGAATCCTCTTCGAAAGCCTTGGAATAGCGAAGCGATCACTTCCGGGGGCTGATGTTACGCTTCGCGAATGGCAAAAGCACCTAGCTGTGCACACGACGGAGTTGGATCAGCGGGAATTTGTTGTATCAGCACAATCACACCATCCTGTCATTGAACGGTCTATTCGAGAGTTTTGCGCAGTAATCGAACGCGAGTTCCGAGATACGCTTGCCGTTCTACGCCGTAATCCAAACGACATAACTGTAACTTATCTTCCCGAACTTCCCATTACAGTTCGCGCCAACATCACTTCGATTGGATACGTGTACAGAGATTTAGCGCTGTCTCTAAATCAATCACAAATTCTTAACCTTCTGATGGGTGATCGCCTCTACAATCATCCCGCGGCGGCCATTCGTGAGCTACTACAAAACTCACTGGATGCTTGCTTAGTTCGCGAACGTATGCAAGGAGCATCTTACAAATCGAAGATCGAAGTTTCTGAGGTAATTGATGCAGAAGGGCGGTACTGGGTAGTTGTTTCCGATAACGGCATCGGAATGGACGAACATGTGCTCTCCGAGTACTTCCTGACCCTCGGAAACAGTTACTATAGGTCTGCAGAATTTTTGAGAACCTCAGTTGGCTACAATCCGATTTCGAGATTTGGCATCGGCATAGCTGCAGTTTTTATGATCGCCGATGTGCTTGAGATCAGGACTCGGAGCGTGAAATCTCCCCGTGGAGATCATCAAGGAAGAATCGTAAGAATCGAAGGCATTCTGTCGCTCGCCTTTGTCACAGAAGCCGACGTGTTGCCGGAAGGGACGGAGATCAGGCTTTTGATGAAGAAGGAATTTGCTTCAGAGCGTATCGATTTTGGCGCGATGTGCTTAGCTTACCTCCAGAGTGCTGTCGCCCATCCAAAGATTCCTGTCGCCCTAAAGCTCAGCGGTACAAGCCTTACATTAAGTAGCGCGGTTCGAATCAAGCCCCGAAGCGAAACATCAGGGCTACTCGCTGCAAAGCGCGTGGAGATGCCAATTTTAGATTTGGGCCGCTGGAGTGACCGTATATCTGGCACGGTCGCATTGTTCTTCCACGTCTCTCCGAGTGGTGAGCTATGTCACAAAAAAGATGGCAAAGCGCTGAGGATTGGCCCGTTGGGTTTGGACCCAAGAACCTATCTCGATGGTTACCCGGGCAATCGTTTTTCCGTTAATGGGTTTTCTATGTCTGTCAAGGGTCTCACGCGAATTTTCGGAAAAAGTAAAGAAAAGATAGCCATCGTCTACGACCTAGATGTTTCTGCTGATGACGAGATCCAGTACGACATCTCTCGGCAGAAGGTTATCGGTGTCGGAAGGGTAAACGTCATTAAGCTACTCGAAACCGCGATTATCACTGGCCTACGTGAGACCGGTGTCTATGATCGTTTCACGGCAGAAACAAAGGCTGTCTTTTCCGGTTTTGGCCGCAGGACGAGCGTTTCGTGGGCGAGTTGGTCAAGGTATACCTTGAAGTCTTTCTCACCCGTTGCCGACGCTGCTCTCTTGCAGGAGGTTCTTAGGCTGGTTCCAAGTGAGCCTTGGCCTGTCGCGATGCACAAGACCATTGCAAAGGAACTCGGCATTTCTAACGCTCTCGCTGCACGTGCGATTTCTACACTGCTCGCATCGGGTAAATTGGTTCGTTCAAGCGAGCTTCATCCACCTTCATAGATTTACGGCGGGTGGCCACATCTCATCAAGGCTCCTCCGATGTGGGTGCCCCACGTCTCGCTTTGTTCAGTCTCATGACATTGTTTCCATGTTGTCTCGTGACATCCTTTACACTTCT